>DASUFT010000021.1:0-25156 GCA_036274395.1 Candidatus Polarisedimenticolaceae bacterium
TCGTTCGGCTCCACGGCATCGGGCACCCCTCCAAGGGGCCCGAGTGTTAACGAACTGTCACCCATGTACCCAGACTGTTCTGTTACCGATGTACCCGGACCATACCGACCAGCAACCTAACCACCGCCTGGACCCGGCGCACTCCGGCGTCACGGCGCTTGCACAAGGCCGCAAGCGCCGCGCCACCGTGCGCGCGGGTCAGGCGGCGCGTTAGGTTGCACGAAGAGCTCCGGCGATGACCGAAGAAGAGGCACTGATCCGAAGCTTCATTGTGAAGGAGAAGCGTCAGCGCCTTGTGGATCTCCTCGCGAATCCCAAGCGACGGAAGAAGGTCACATCGTCTCTCGCGCACTTTAGGGACCTCGATCCTCGATGGGTCGTCCCGATACCTACACATCAGCAGCACGCGGCCGACATCGAACGCCTGCTGCGCGGTCGCGGGGCGGGCGACACGTGCTATGCCGTTTCCGAGTCGTCAGCGCTCGACGGCAAGACGCTACCTCTCGGGAATGCACTCAAGGAAGTCGTCGGCTATGGGATGGGTACGCTCTTGTCCTGCGCTCCCGGTACGCTCGCGTATTTCGAGGGAGAAGGCCCCTCCGACAGGTGCATACTGGAGCGCCGTGCAACCTAACTACGGGCTCAAGCCGCCGGCCTTTCGTGTCACGGCCCTTGCGGGGCAAGGCCCGCGCCACTCGGGCCGCGGCTTAGCCGTGCGTTCGGCAGGCACTGTTCAAGCCGGGCGTATACTCCGCGGGTGCAGTTCGAGTGGGACCGTGCGAAGGCTCAGGCAAATGTCAGGCGGCATGGCGTCACCTTCCACGAGGCTGCCACAGTGCTCGAAGATCCGCTTTCTACGACCTATCCTGACAAAGCGCACTCGGACAACGAGGCGCGCTTCGTCACGATCGACGCCAGCCGGCGAGGCCGGTTGCTAGTGGTTGCACATGCGGAACGCGCGGACGCGGTCCGCGTCATTAGCGCCCGAAAGGCGACAAGGCACGAGCGAGACTTTTATGAGCAAGGGTAGACGACCGGCGCAAGAGGATCTCAAGCCCGAGTACGACTTCGCCACCATGGAGGGCGGAGTTCGCGGGAAGTACGTGGCTCGCCTCCGAAAAGGAAGCAACCTCGTGCTTCTAGAACCTGAAGTCGCATCCGCGTTCCCGTCCGACGCCGCCGTCAATGAGGCGCTACGTGGCGTGCTCAACACCACACGAGCAGTTCGTGGGAAAGGCGGGCTGCCAAACCGCGCACTGCAGCCGGCGAGCCGCACGAGGTCCACTGCCAAAAAGCCTCGGAGAACCGGGGCGGCTCGCGGCTGACTGCGAGCGTTAGACAACTTGATAACGCTTGACAGCCTTAACGCGTGGCGTTACTGTTAGGCGATGATCAAGGGGTTCCGGTGCAAGGAGACCGAAGCGGTCTTCCAGCGGCGGTACTCCAAACGGTTCTCGGGCATCCAGCGGGCCGCGCTGCGGAAGCTGCTGATGCTGGATGCTGCTGGTTCGCTGGACGACCTCCGAGTTCCGCTGGCCAACCGGTTGGAGAAGTTGAGTGGAGATCGGAGCGGTCAGCACAGCATCCGCATCAACGACCAGTGGAGGGTGTGCTTCCGCTGGCGCGAAGGGCACGCCTACGACGTTGAAATTGTCGATTATCACTAGGTGACGTCATGCCAAAGAGGCCACTCCCGATTCACCCTGGCGAAATCCTCTTGGAGGAGTTTCTCCAGCCAATGGGCATCACCCAGTACCGCCTTGCCAAGGATGTGAACGTTCCCGCGCGCCGCATTAACGAGATTGTGCACGGGAAGCGCTCCATCACGGCAGATACGGCCCTTCGGCTGTCCCGGTATTTCGGTATGACAGAGCAGTTCTGGATGAACCTCCAGACGCGCTATGACTTGGAGCTGGAGAAAGATCGCCTCGGGTCGCGCCTGGAAGCGGAAGTGCAACCGATCCGGGCGGCGGGGTGAGGGGGGCCAGTTGTCTAACCGCACACTGGACCCGTCGGCCGCCTTCGGCGTCCGCGGGTCACTGTGAGCGTTCGGCGAACGCGAAAAGCGCCGAGCCAGATCGTGATAACTTCTCGTGGTGGATTTCGAGCTTCTCGGCCCGATCCGGAGTCAGCAGACGATAGCCACATCAGGCGAAATTCGTGAGCTCCGGCGTCTGCGGCGGCGTTATGGGCCCGGGCGCTGGCGGAAGCGTAAAGGGATCGCTAACGTCAAATTGCTTGACGGAACGATTCACAAGGCTGAGGTTCACTGGTATGAAGCTCACGGCATCGGCCGGCGGGAGATCAAGATCAAGTTCCCGCTCTTGGACTAGCACATGAGAAAGACCAAGAAGGCTCCAGTTCGATTCGCGGTGTGCATCAAGAACAAGGGATACGAGGCATCCCTTGAGTTGGGGAAGCTGTATCGGGTTGTTCCCGACGCCACAGCCGAGGATCGTGGATATCTGCGCATCGTGGACGAGAGCGGAGAGGACTACGGCTATGCAGCCAGCCGCTTCTACTCCATCGACGTGCCGAAGCCGCTCGAGCGTGTGCTGCTCAAGGCTGCGTCTTAGCGGCGCGTCGCCGAACCGCACGCTGGACGTGTCGGCTCGTCCTGTCACGGGTCGTGCAAGACAGAGGACACGACCCGCGCCAGTCCGATCCTCACGTCAGCGTGATCGTTCGGCGGACAAACTAGCGGTAAACCTCTCGACGATGACCGACCTTGAATACGGTGACGGTACGATCATGGTCGTCAATCTCGTAGACAACCCGGTAGTCACCTTGCCGTATGCGGAACAGATCGTGGCCGCGCAGCTTCTCGGCACCTGCCGCTCGGGGGGCATCCGCGAGTTCGCGCATTCGGGCGGCGATCCTACGACGATCCTTGAGAGGTACCGCTTCGAGCTCTTTGGCTGCTGTGGGCCTGATCAGCAGCCTATAGCTTTCCACGGCGCTTCATGTCTTTCAGCACTGTCTCGAGGTCGAGGGCTGGTTCTTTGGCCCGCGCGCGGTAGGCGGCTAGGTCCTCAGCGTCCTCGGCCAAGTCGTGGCGCACGGCCTCGTTCACGAGATCTGAGATGCTCTTGTCGGTCTCCGCTGCCTTCACCCGGAGTGCGCGGTGAAGCTCGGAGTCGAGGTACACAGTGGCTCGTCGTGCGGTTCCCATGGCGAGAATGTAGCGTTATGACGCCAAAACGTCAAACCGAGGCTAGCTCCCAAGCCGCCGAACAACCGCCTGAACCCGGCGCTCGGGCCGTCACAGCGCTTGCACAAAGCCGCAAGCGCCGCGCCGGTCTGTCGCGCGGGTTAGGCGTGCGTTCGGCGGACTTAATGTCAGCGACGACGACGCCAGAACCCAGGCCGACGCTTGAGATGAGCAAAGGCGAGAACGCGGATCTCATCAGAGTCGACGCGGTACACAACCTGGTAGGGGAAACCGGTAACCAGCATTCTCCTGGCCTTCAAGTTGCCGAGGGCGACGCCGGCGTGGGGCATCTGAGAGACGCGATCGATGGTTTGCACGACCGCGTCGTAGAACGCGGCACCGAGGCCGGGCCGCCTTTCCTCATACCAGCGAACCGCTGCCGCCAGCTCTTCAGAGGCTGGCTTAGCAGTGCTCAGTCGGAGGCTCACCTACCCAGGATCTCTTTCTCGATTCGCCGCCTGACAGCATCCCAGGGTTCCAGTTCCATCGCGCCCGCGTCGATTGCTTTGATTCGTCGATGGATCTCGGCTTCCCAGGCGGCTTCGGCGTCCGGATCCCCGGGGCCGTCCAAGCTGGCCAGAACCTCGGCGGCAAGTTCTGCTCGTTCATGTTCGCCAAGACGGAGCGCGTCGGCGAGAACGGCTTTGGCTGTCTTCGTCATGCCGGGAATAGTACGTTCAGCGCCGCCGCCGAACAACCCGCTGGACCGCCGGCCCGTCCTGTCGCGGGTCGTGCAAGACAAGAGGCACGACCCGCGCCAATCCGGTCCTCGGGTCAGCGCGAGCGTTAGGCACCGGGAAAAAGCGCCAGCTTGACGTAATTCTGAATTCTGGCCAGAATATGGCCAGAATATGGCCAGAATGCGCTACGAGATCGAGTTGGCGCCAGAGGCGATTGAAGATCTCAGGCGGCTGACGGCGCGAGCGCGGGCGCAGGTGAGGGATGCCATGGAGACCCATCTTCGCCACGAGCCGACGAAGACGAGCAAGAGTCGGATCAAGCGCCTGCGCGGTCTGTCGAGGCCTCAATATCGCCTCAGGGTGGACACGATACGCGTGTTCTACGATGTAATCGGGCGGAAGGTTCAAGTTCTGGCAATTGTCGGAAAGTCGGATGTCGAGGCATGGCTCGCAAAGGCAGGTGACAGGACATGAAGAAGGTGGCTCTATCGGAAGTGAAGGACGACCTCTCTCGGCTTCTACGGCTGGCCGAGAAGGAGGAGGTCGTGATCACGAGGCACGGGAAAGCAGCAGGTGTGTTGATTGGATTCGAGTCGGAGGATGATTGGTTTGACTATCGTCTCGAGAAGGACCCACGCTTCCTGCAGCGCGTGGAAGCAGCGCGCGAAAGTCTTCGTGGGAATCGAGGCGTCAAGCTCGAGGACGTCGGAAGAGCGGGTGGCCCGGTGCCTAACCGCACGCTGCAGCGGACGGTCTCGCGTGTCACGGCCCGTGCAAAGAAGGCGACCGGCCGCGCCACGCGATCCCGCCGCAGAGCGTGATCGTTATGCGCTCTGAGTCAGATCACGGATGAAGCTTCCGAATGGACAAAAGGCTACGGTCGATGAGCGCAAAATCCGGGATTACCTGCTCTCGCAGGGGCACCCGATTGGGCGATTCAAGGCGCGAGTATTTGCCTCCATCGGCTTTGTCCCAGGCAACTGGCAGTTGTTCTCTCGGGCACTGGCGGACCTGGCCGCTACGGGCGAGGCCACGCTCGACGCGGCGGACGCGTATGGCCGCGTCCCGGCCGAGGGTGACACGCCCCGGCTAGTGACCGTATATCCTAGGTAGGCCATGAAGCATAGGGTGCTCGAAACAGTGGTCCTCGTTCACGACGTCCCGGCGGAGGGACTTCGGGCGGGTGACCTCGGAGCGGTAGTCGATGCACAGCCTCCAGACCGCTTGGAGGTTGAGTTCGTCACTGCCTCTGGGCGCACTACAGCGCTCGTGTCCCTGAAGGACTCCGATGTGCGCGCGATCGCAGATACTGATTTGGTCGCGGTGCGAACGATTCCTCGCTCCGCGTAGCGCAGCTACGGCGCATAACCACCGCCTGGACGCGCCGCACTCCGGCGTCACGGTGCTTGCACAAAGCCGCAAGCGCCGCGCCACCGGGCGCGCGCGTCAGGCGGAGCGTTAGGCACCGCGAACAGCACACAGGCCAGAAAGCGCTATCCTAGGCGGGCTCAAGGAGTCGGTATGCGTGGTGTTCAGTTCCTGGTCGATGACGAAGGCGAGAAAACGGCTGTACTCATCGATCTCAAGAAGAATGCTCAGCTCTGGGAGGACTTCTACGACGTCGCGGTCGCCAAGTCCCGAGAGAAGGAGCCTCGGGAGTCATTGCAGAGCGTGAAGAGGCGACTGGGTCTCACGCGCAAGCGCCGGTGATGCCTGCCTACGACATTACCTTCGCCCGAAGCGCGCGCAAGGAGTTGGAGCGACTGAGCCAGGCTCTTCAGCTGCGGATCTTACGCCGCATTGAGTCCCTGGCCGGCACGCCGAGACCCGCAGGGTGCCGGAAGCTCGAGGGTGCGGATCGTCTGGCGGATTCGCGTTGGAGAGTACCGTGTCATCTACTCGGTGGACGATTCCCGTCGCATCGTGGACGTCATCGCGGTGCGGCATCGGTCGGACGCGTACCGATGAGGGCGCGGTGCCTAACCGCACGCTGCAGCGGACGCATTCGCGTGTCACGCCGCTTGCCGGGCAAGCGCCGCGCCACCGGGCGCGCGCGTCAGGCGGAGCGTTCGGCACCGGAGGGAACGGTGATGGCAAGAAGCCAGTTCTTCATTCGGGGTGCCTGGTGTTCCGTTTACCTGACCTCCGGTCTGCTCGTCCTCGGTGTGAGCGAACTCTTTCGTGGATTGGTATGGTGGCGCGTAGTCCTGGCGCGATACGACTGGCCGTTACGTTCACCGGAAGTCATGGTGTCTATCTGGACTGAGGAAGACCGTGCCCCACTTCAAGCGCAAGAGAGCAAAGAAGCGCCGCGCTGGCTGCCTGTTGTGCAAGCCATGGAAGATGAACGGCGTTCCAACCAAGCGCCTGGACTCCGAACGGTTCGGCGACCATCGTCGGCGTGTATTTGCTGACCGAGAAGTCGATGACCACCTCATGCGGGGCGACTCAGTGCAGCCGTGAAGGGTGCAAAGGGGTCGATTCCAACGGCTGAAGCCGAGGCGGTGCGCCGCATGCACACCCTTTTGGCCGACGTCGGCGACCAAGTGCTGCGCTGGCCAGATAACACCGCCCTGAAGGCCGGGGTGAGGGGGCAAGTTGGCTAACCGCACACTGGACCCGGGGGCTGCCTACGGCGTCCGCGGGTCACTGTGATGGTTCCGCCGTCAGCAACGGGGAAAGAGTCGACAGAGAAGATGAGATCCGCAGCGCGTGGGAAGCACACTTCTGATGTTGAGGTGACCAACATTTCGGCCCAGGGCTTCTGGCTCTTGCTGGGTACCCAGGAAATCTTCCTGCCATTCAAGTTGTTTCCCTGGTTCAAGAGTGCCACCGTTGCGCAGATCCTGAACGTCGAGTGGCCATCGCCTCACCACCTTTACTGGCCAGATCTCGATGCTGACCTTGCGACGGAGTCGATCGATCATCCGGAGGAATACCCATTTGTCAGCGCTGCGCGGCCGAACCGGACGCTGCAGCGACCGGTCTCGCGCGTCACGACCCGTGCGAAGAAGGCCACGACCCGCGCCACGCGATCCCGCCGCAGAGCGTGATCGTCGGTGAAGCGTCAGACTGGAGTGTTCACGGCGTACAACTGGCTGCTCCACCGCGCGGAGCCGGCCCGAGCGCGTTCGTCCTACCTTCCCTGCGGCGTCTCCACCACCTCCCGCGGCCCGCGCACCTGCTCCCGCTCCACCTGCAGCCCCACCCGGGTGATGTCCGGCCGGAAGAACAGTCCCACCGTCCAGTCGAGGACGATGCGCAGCCGACGGTCCCAGCGGGGCATCTGGAACAGGTAGTAGGTCCGGCGCACCCACCAGGCGGGGAAGCCGGTGAGGCGGACGCCGAACACGCGGGCCACGGCACGGGTGTGCCCCAGCGAGGCCATGGTGCCCAGCGGCCGGAAGACGAAGGGCGCCGGGGCGCGCCCGTCCAGCACCGCGGCCAGGTTGCGTGCGAGCCGCTTCGCCTCCCGGACGGCGTGCTGTGCCAGTGCCGGGTAGGGGCGGCCATCGGGGCCGGGAATGGCGGCGCAGTCCCCCAGCGCCCAGACCTCGGGGTGGCTCTGGCTGCGCATCGTGCCGTGCACGGCGATCCGCCCGCGCCCGTCGTGCTCGACGGCCATCGCGCTCGCCACTGCGCTGGGCACGATGCCCGGGGCGAGGACGACCGTGGAGGCGTCGATCGTCTCCTCCGCCAGGCGGATCCGGCCCTCCTCGATGGAGCGCACGGGGGTGCCGGTGCGCACCACGGCGTGGCGGCGCTCCAGGACACGGAGGGCCACGGAGGCGAGCGAGGGGTCCATCTCGGGGAGGATGCGGGGACCGGCCTCGAAGAGCAGGAAGCGTATCTCCTCCCGGCCGATGCGGGGGTAGTAGCGGAGCACGTCGTCCGCGAAGGCGGTGAGCTCCCCCAGCAGCTCCACGCCCACCAGGCCCCCCCCCACCACGACCACGGTCAGCCGCGCCCGCCGCCGTGCGGAGTCCGATTCGGCGTCCGCGCGCTCGAGCTGCTCGATGAGGTGGTTCCGCAGCACCAGCGCGTCGGCCATGGTCTTGAAGGTGAAGGCGTGGCCAGAGCCCGGGATGAGCCTCTCGTTGGTGGAGGCGCCCAGGGCCACCACCAGCTGGTCGTAGGCGAGGTCGTGGATCCCGCCCTCGCCGTCCACGGCGCGCACCGTCCGGTGCCCGACGTCCACCGCCTCCACCGTGGCCTCCAGGAAGCGCGACCGCCGCAAGGCGGCGCGGATGGGCTGCGCGCAGTGCCGCAGCTCCAGCCTGCCCGAGCAGGCCTCGAAGAGCAGCGGAGTGAGGACGAAGAAGTTCTCGCGGCTCACGAGCGTGAGGTCCACGTCCGGCCGAGAGCGCGTCAAGCGCTCCAGGTGGGTCATGGCGAGGACGCCGGCGAACCCGCCCAGCACCAGGATGCGCATGGGTTTCCTCGAGGAGTGGGGGCATGGTACTACCGCGGCCCGGCGGGGGTATGCTCGCGGCGTTCCCGGAAAGATGGACGACGGCAGCGGCGGGGGCTAATGTTCGGCGGTCAGGGGGAGGCGGGCGTGGCGACCAAGGTGGACAGCGGAAGGAAGGAAGTGGCGGTGAAGCTCGTGCCCGACGCAGAGGGACGCTACGGCCGGCAGGACTACGGTCCGCGCCGCCTCATCGAGGGGGTGCAGCTGCTGCCCCTGCGCCGCTTCCACGACGATGCCGGCTCCATGACGGAGCTGGCCCGCTTCGTCTCCGCCGATGGCGCCTCGGGCACGGTGGTGGAGGCACTCCCCGGCTTCGCTCCCGCGCAGATCAACTACGCCACGCTCGTCCCCGGCGCCATCAAGGCGTTTCACGTCCATCGCCGGCAGACCGATCTCTGGTTCGTGCCCCCGGAGGACCGCGTGCTCCTGGTGATGGTGGACGTGCGCGAGGGTTCGCCCACGGCGGGGCTGCGCATGCGCGTCCTCCTGGGGGACATGAACCCCCTGCTCGCCCTCGTCCCTCCCGGCGTCGCCCACGGCTGCAGGAACCTGGGCACCTCGACCGCCCGCATCGTGTACCTGACGGACCTCCACTTCCGACCCGAGCCCGAGCTGACCGACGAGGGCCGGCTACCCTGGGACCTGGCGGGACCGGAGATCTGGGAACCGGTCAAGGAGTAGGGCGCCTGCCGGTGGAAGGGCGTCGCATGAGGAAGAGTGTCCCCTTCGTCGGCATCACGTTCCTCGTGCTCATCCTCCTTCTCGTCTTCGTCCCCGGCCGGCGCGCTCCGGCGCCGCAGGCGACTCCCTCCCCGACCCAGTCGCCCGCCGGTCCCGCTGCGACGGCGCCGCCGCCGGGTCATCCGAGCTTCCTCCATGGCCGCGTGCTCACGAAGGATGGAGCCACCTACGAGGGCCGACTTCGCTGGGGAGCGAGTGAGGAGGCGTTCTGGGGCGACTACTTCAACGGCGTCAAGGGCGAGAACCCCTGGGTGGCCCTGGCGCCCCTGGAGCGCCTGCCCCAGGAGAGCCATACGTTCAGGTTCCTCGGCATCGAGTTCGGGAGGCAGCACCGCCTGCGCGACCTGGGCCGCCGCTTCATGGCGCGGTTCGGGGACATCGCGCGCATCGAAGGGCGCGGCGCCGAGGTGCGGGTCACGCTGAAGAGCGGGACCACCTTCGATCTTCGCCGCATGGACGCCAGCGACTTCGACGACGGCGTGCGCGTGTGGGACGCCCGGCGCGGCGTGGTGGATCTCGACAGTCTGCGCATCGACACCATCGAGTTCCTTTCCGGCTCCCAGGCCGGCCCCGCCCCGGACCGGCTGCACGGCACGGTGCGCACCCGGCAGGGCGCGTTCACCGGCTTCCTGCAGTGGAACCGGAACGCGAGCCTCGGCTCCGACGAGCTGGCCGGCCGGAGCGCGGGGGAGAAGCACAGCCTGCGCTTCGACTCTCTCCGGTCCATCGCGCGCCGTTCGCCGGAGGGCGCCCTGGTGACGCTGGTGGACGGGCGTGTCCTCGAGTTCGGCGGCACCGGCGACCTGGGCAACGGCAACCTCGGCGTGTACGTGGATGATCCGCGGTTCGGCCGAGTGCTCGTCTCCTGGGACGCCTTCGAGCGCGTGGACTTCGGCCCCCCGGGGAGCGGCCCCGCCTACGCCGACTTCCCCAAGGGGCTTCCGCTCACGGGCAGCGTCGTCACCATCGACGGACGCCGCCTGGCCGGCCGGCTGGTCTACGACCTGGACGAGAGCGAGACCACGGAGACGTTCGACGCCCCCTCCGAGGGAGTGGACTACACCATCCCATTCGGCCTGGTCGCCTCCATCGTCCTCGGGAACGATGCCCAGCCCGCGGAGGTGACGCTGCACAATGGCGAGCGCCTGCGGCTCGAGCGGAGCGGCGACCTGGGGGAGGCGAATGCGGGCATGCTGGTCTTCGGCGAAGGCGCTGGACGGCCCGAGTACGTGCCGTGGTCCGAGGTGCAGCGGGTCGACCTCGACCGCCCGCTCGCGATGTTCCCGCCTTTGACGGCGCCGTAGGCGCAGGACTGATGGACGACCGTTGTCCGGCCGACGTCACTCTGGCGGTGCGCGGCTGATCATGGCCGATGTCCTCGCGGCCCTGGCCATCGGTGCCGGCGCCACTCTTGGGATGGACCTCTGGAACCTCTTTCTCAGGAAGGCGTTCGGCATGCCGTCGCTCGATTACCGCCTGCTCGGGCGCTGGGTCCGCCACATGCCGGAGGGAAGGCTCCGGCACGCCAGCATCGCCGCCGCTCCCGGGAAGGCGCACGAGCGCGCGGTGGGCTGGCTCACCCACTACGCGATCGGGATCGGGCTGGCGGCGGCCTTCGTCGCCCTGGTGGGAAGTAGCTGGCTCTCCCAGCCGACGGTGCTGCCCGCGCTCGGCTACGGCGTCGTCACCGTGGTGTTCCCGCTCTTCGTGCTGCAGCCGGCGCTCGGGCTGGGGATCGCGTCTTCCCGGGCACCGAGGCCGGCCCGGGCCCGGCTGAAGAGCCTGGCGACCCACGCCGTGTTCGGCCTGGGGTTGTACCTGTGCGCCCTCGGCTTGGGCCTCATCCGGGACGCCGCCTGACCGGCGCCCTCAGAGCGTCAGGCGCTTCCCCACCGCCAGTGGAACCAGCGCGCCCTCCCCGCACTCCCGGGCGATGGCATTGATGGCGCGCCATCCCGTGCAGTGACCGGCGGCGATCATGGTGAGGCCGAAGCCCCGCAGCGCGGCCGCCGTCTCCGGGATGATCTTCTCGTTCGCGCCCGCCAGATGGAGACCGCCCACGACCCCGTAGAGAGGAGTGCCGCCGAAGGTGGTGCGCGCGTGCTCGAGCACGTTGATCACGCCGGCGTGCGAGCAGGCCGTGAACACGACGATCCCCTTGCCGGCGACGTTCACGGCCACGAAGCGCTCGTCCAGGAGGAGCTCGTCCGGCTCCCACCCCTCGCCGTCGAGGGTCCGCCGCTGCTGCCCCTTGAAGCCCTGCTCGAAGGAGGTCACGCGGGGAATCTCCCCGCTGACGTAGGCCGTGCCGTCGAGCACGACCTGGGCCTCCCTGGTGTTGACCACGCGCGCACCACGGGCGCTCAGCGCGTCGATGCCGGGCACGTCCTCCATGAGGCGCAGGGCGTCCTTCCCCAGCGAGACCGCGCGGGTGCGAAACATGTCGGGATGGGCGTAGCAGGGGAGCTCGCGCCCGCCGTTGCGGTCGCGGATGAGCTGCAGCGCGCGCAGCATGGCGCCGGCGTGGTCCCAGTGGCCGTGCGAGAGCACGATGGCCTCCACGGCGCCGAGGTCGAGTCCCAGGCGGGATACGTTCTGCTCGAAGGTGCGGTCCTCGGGGCCGGTGTCGAACAGCAGCGTCCGGGTTGCATTTCCCTTCCGCATGCCGATCAAGCAGGACAGGCCGTGGGCGGCACAGCACAGGCAGCTGCCGCCCAGGACCCACGTCCCCTGCCTGCGCCGGGTCAAGCCGGCGAACTCGGTCTCCACGAAGGCCGGAACCGAGGAGAGGCTGTCGCTGACGTTGTCGACCACGATGTCGATCTGCAGTCCGTCCAGTGCGGCGAGCACGGTCATGGGCCTACTCTACACGCCGGGCTCTCCCATCGGGCGTGGTACGGTGCAACGCACGGTGGGTAGACTCAGGAGGCGGCGACCTGTGAGGCTACGGCGGCCGGCGGCGCTCGCTCTCGTGATGGTGGCACAGCCCGTGGCGGCACCGGTCGAGACCGAAATCCCGGTGGGCGGAGCCGCGCTCTACGTGCGCACGATCGGGAAGGGACGGCCGGTGATCGTCCTCCACGGCGGACCGGACTTCGACCATGCGTATCTGCTCCCGGAGCTGGACCGGTGGCGGGACGCGTTCCGCCTCGTCTACTACGACCAGTTAGGGCGAGGAAGATCCGCCGAGAACGTCCGGCCCGAGGACGTCACGCTGGCCTCCGACGTGGAGGACCTCGAGAAGGTCAGGCGCCACCTTGGCCATGCCGCACCGGCCCTCCTCGGCCACTCCTGGGGCGCCCTGCTGGCGCTGGAGTATGCCCTCCGCCATCCCACGCACGTGTCCCGCCTCATCCTGATGAACCCCGCGCCGGTATCGGTCGGGGAGCTTGCGGTCATGCGGAAGGCGTACCGCGAGCAGCTCGGCCCCGACATGGACCGGCAGCAGCAGATCGTCGAGAGCCCCGCCTACCGGGAAGGGGATCCTGACGCCGTGACCGCGCGCTACCGGATCCACTTCCAACGGGCCCTGAGGCGCCGGGGAGATTACGAGAGGCTGATCAAGAGGATGCACGCGGGATTCGTGCGGCAAGGCGAGGACGGGATTCTGAAGGCGAGGGCGATCGAGGATCGCCTCTTGCGCGACACCTGGGACATGCCCGGTTATGACTTGCTTCCCGAGCTGCGCGAGCTGCACGTGCCCACCCTGGTCCTCGTGGGAGACCACGACCTCATCCCCGTCGAGCTCGCGGAGCGCCTGGCCCGCGCCATGCCGGCCGCCAGGCTCGTGAAAATCCGGGATTGCGGCCACTTCGCGTACCTGGAGCGCCCGGGAGAGGTGCGTCGCGCGGTCGACGCCTTTTTCGAGGGAACGGCGGAGAGGTGAGGGCCGCCGAGCGCCGCCACCTGGCGCTGCTCCGGGGCGTGAACAACATCGGAGCGTCGAAGCGCGTGGCCATGGCCGATCTCCGGACGCTGTTCCAGAGCCTCGGCTTCACGCGCGTGCAAACGGTGCTGAACAGCGGCAACGTGGTGTTCACTTCCAAGGGAGGGCGGTCCCGGGACATCGGCGCGTGCATCCAGGAGGCGCTGGCGTCGAAGCTCGGGCTCGACGCGAGCCTCCTCCTGCTCTCCTCGAGAGAGGTTGCATCCGCGGTGCGCAACAATCCGCTGGCGAAGGTCGCCAGCAACCTCTCCCACCTGCTGGTCCTGGTGCCGCGCGAGCGCGCAGACCTGAAACGCCTGGAGCCCCTTTTGCGGGAGCGCTGGGCACCGGAGAAACTGGCGCTGGGCTCGCGCGTGGCCTACCTCTGGTGCGCGCGCGGTGTGGCGCGGAGCCCGGTGTGGGGTGCGGTCGATCGCGCGCTCGCCCGCTCGGGAACCGTGCGGAACATGGCCACCTTCAGCAAGGTGCTCGCTCTCCTCGAATCACAGGAGATTTCATGGCGACGAAGCTCGACAAGGTCCTGAAGCGGGAGCTCGATGTGAATGGCGAGCCCTACATCCTCACCCTGTCCCCGGAAGGGCTGAAGCTCGTGCCCAAGGGGAAGCGGAACGGCCAGGAGCTGGCGTGGACCGACCTGGTCAGCGGTCAGGCGGCGCTGGCGGCGGCGCTGCAGGCCTCGCTGGCCAAGCCGCGGAGCTGAAGGGCATGGACACCGATCTCGACGGAATGTCCCGGGAGCAGCTGGTCGCGGAGGTGCGGAAGCTCCGGGCGGGGATCCGCAAGCACCGGGACGGCTCGGCACACGAGCTCTGCTGGCATCATCCGGAGCTCTGGCGCCTGCTGCCCGAGAAGACCGACCCCCTCCCCATCGTCCCGGAATGGCCGCAGTTCTTGAGCGGCTGCATCCGTTATCGCCAGTCCCTGGACGCGCAAGCACCGGACGCACCGCGCACGACGAGGCCGTATGGCCAGAACGAGGGCTGAAAGGGTGCGCGGGCTGCGCGCGAGGTTTCTCGTCGTCCTCCTGTGCCTGAGTGGAGCCGGCACGGCCGGTACGGCGGCGCCGTCCACGGGCGTGCTGGGCACCTGGGCAGGCCGTTCGCTCTGCGTGGGCGATCGTCCCGCCTGCAAGGACGAGGAGGTCGTGTACCGCTTCCTTCCCGTGGAGGGCCGCGCCGGGACAGTCACCCTCCTGGCGGACAAGGTCCTGGAGGGAAAGCGCGTCCCCATGGGCCGCCTGGACTTCGATCAGGATACGGCCAGGGGGACGCTCCGGTGCGAGTTCACGCGGGGAAGCACGCATGGGGTCTGGACGTTTCGGGTGAGCGGCGACGCCATGACCGGAACCCTGGTGATCTTGCCGGAGAGAAGCGTGGCCAGGGAGGTCTCCGTGCGGCGCGTGCGCGAGGATGCGGTTCCCGCAGCGCCCGCCGTGCAAGACTATGCATGAACCACGACGTGGACCGCGGCTGGGGCCAGGCGCCGCTCAGCGCCGGGGACGGATGAGACCGACGCGCAGGCGGGACAGCTCCGCCCGCGCCTGCACCACCACGGCATCGCGCAGGTCCGAGGGAAGGGCGTCCATGTTCACGGCGGCCCAGGGCGTCCCCGGGCGCGCCAGGTGCGCGCGCAGCGCCGCCTCGTCCCAGGTCTCCACCGTGTACACGCCGTCCGTGTAGTAGGAGAAGGCCTCGGGGAGGTTCGCGAGCCGGAAGGCGAGGACCGGCGTCCCCTGGGCGCGCGCCGGGGCGGTGAGCGCGGCCAGCTCCTTCGAGAACGGGCGCGCCGACTTGATCGGCTCCAGACCCGGCTCCACCAGCAGCACCCCGGCCAGGAAGATCCCCCCGAAGGCGACGGCGGCGGTGAGGGCGGCCGTGCGCACGGAGCGAAAGGCGGCGATCGCCACGGCCGCGCCCCCGAGCACCGTCCCCACGGCGAGCGGCACGAGGGGGAGCGGCACCGGCGCCCGCTCTCCCAAGAAAGGGAGGGCGGCGCCAACCAGCACCGTGAGCGCGCCGGTGAGCGCGAGCGGCAAGGTCACCCACCGCCGGGAGAGGAGGCCGCGCTCGGCCGCGTCCAGCAGGCGCGCCACCAGGATCGCGCACGCCGGGTAGGCGGGAAGCACGTACAGGTTCCGCTTCTCCGTGGAGATGGAGAAGAACAGCACGATGAAGACGAACCACACGAAGAGGAACCGCGCGAAGGGATCGCCGCGGCGCCTCCAGGCGAGGACCAGGGCACCGGGCAGGAGCCCGGTCCAGGGGAATAGGCCGGGCGGCAGCGCCCCCAGGTAGTACCAGGGCGGCTGCTTGTGGTGCATCCCGTGCATCGCCCGGTTCACGAAGTGCTCGCGGAGGGCGCCGATCACGGAGTACTCGGGGCGGGAGGAGGCCCAGGCGGCCCATGTCCCGCAGAGGGCGAGCAGGAGCAGCGGGCCGGCGACGGGGGCGAAGCGGCGCCAGGACCGCAGGTCCCCCTCCCATGCCAGGAAGGCGAGCGCGACGCCCAGGGGCAGCATCACGCCCACCGGTCCCTTGGCGAGCACGGCCAGGCCGCACGCGCCCCAGAACAGCAGGCCCGCCCGCCGGCCACCGGTGCTTCCGCTCCTCCAGCCCCAGAACGCGGAGAGCGCCACCGCGATCAGCAGCGTGAGCAGGGCATCGATCTGCGCCGAGCGGGCCTTGTCCCAGAAGAGGTAGGTGGTGGCCAGCACGAGGGCGGCCGGTCCCCCCCCCAGGCGGAGCACGAGCAGCACGGTGGCGAGGCCCGCCAGCGCGGAGGGGACGCGCGCGGTCCAGGGCGTCACCTTCCCGCCCGGCAGCGACACCGCGGCGATGGACCAGAAGAACAGCGGCGGCTTGTCGGTGGTGACGACTCCGTTGACGTGGGGGACGGCCCAGTGTCCGTCCACCACCATCTCCCGCGCGCCCTCCGCGAAGTAGGGCTCGTCGGGCGCCCACAGGTCCCGCTGACCGAGCTGCAGGAAGAAGAGCACGGCCGCGGCCAGGACGGCCGCGCGCCCCCAGGTCACCCGGCCACCGCCTGCGAGAGGGGCGAGGAATCGGCCAGCGGCACCGCCGCGCCCTCCCCCCAGGTGCGGTCGCACCACAGGTCGAGCGCCAGCAGCGTGAAGAGCGGCTTGCGGTGGTCGGCGCGGCGGGTCAGGTGCTCGTCGAGGAGGGCGGTGACGGCCTCGGGACGGAAGAGGCCACGCGCGGTCACGCGCTCGGGCGAGAAGCGCGCGGCCACCCGGGGCCCCAGCGACCCCCGCATCCAGCGGGCGAACGGGATGTTGAACCCGCGCTTGCGGCGGGTGAGCACCTCGCGGGGAAGGCGGGCGGCCGCGGCCAGGCGCAGCACCTTCTTCGTGGTCAGGCCGGAGAGCTTGGCGGAGGAGGGGAGCCCGGCGGCGAACTGCGCCAGCTCGTGGTCCAGGAAAGGTGCGCGCGCTTCCAGCGAGGCCAGCATGGTCGCCCGGTCCACCTTGGTGAGGAGGTCGTCCTGCAGGTACAGGACGAAGTCGCTGTAGAGGAGCGAGGCCAGCGCGTCGGGGAAGCGGTGTCCTTCCACGGCCGCGCGCGCGGCGGCGAACGGGTCGTCCCCGGTGAGCGCCTCCCGCAGGGGGGCGGACAGCAGAGCCTCCTGCCGCAGCGGGCCGAAGCTCCCGAACCAGCCGTGGTGGCGCTCGATCCGCCCCCGCTCGGCCCCGTCGAGGAAGCGCCGCAGGAGGTAGGGGACGCCGACGTCTCCCCGGCCTTCCGGGGCGAGGCGGAGGAGTGCGGTGCGCAGCGCTCCGCGCAGGGCGGGCGGCACCTTGCCCCAGGCGGTGGCCAGCCGGTCGCCGAGATAGGTGGGATAGCCGGCGAACAGCTCGTCGCCCCCCTCGCCGGAGAGCACGACCTTGACCTTGCTCCGGGCCGCCAGGGCCAGCAGGTGGGTGGGGATCGTGGAGGCGTCCCCCAGCGGCTCGTCGAAGCCGGCGGCGACCCGCCGCAGCCCGTCCTCGAGGTCGGCCTCGTCGAGCACGACCTCCTCGTAGTCGGATCCGAACCGGGCCGCGGTCACGCGCGCGAAGCGGCTCTCGTCGAAGGCGGGGTCGCGGTGTCCCAGCGAGAACACCGGCACGCCCGGCCCCACCTGCGCGGCCAGATGCGCGAGCACGATGGAGGAGTCCAGTCCGCCGGAAAGGAAGACACCGACCGGGCCGTCGGACTGCCGCCGCCGAGCCACGGCGGTGGCGAGCCGGGCGTCCAGCTCTCCGGCGAGCACGGAGAGCGGCCGCGCCGTTCCCTGTGCCTCGTAGTAGGGGGCGAGATCCCAGTACCGGCGGACGCGGGTGACGCCGTCGCGGCGGACCAGCAGGTGCCCGGCGGGGAGCTTGTGGATCCCCGCGTAGGGCGTGCGTGGGGCGGGGAAGAAGTCGTGCAGGAGGTAGCGGCGCAGGCCCACGGGATCCAGGCGCGGCGGTGCGCCCAGCGCCGCCACCAGGGCCCGGAGCTCGGAGGAGAACGCCAGCGAGCCGTCGGCGCGCTCGCACCAGAACAGGGGCTTCTCCCCGGCGCGGTCGCGGCCCAGGAGGAGGATGCGCCGCCGCTCGTCCCAGAGGGCGAAGGCGAACATGCCGTCCAGCTCGTCCAAGAGACTCTCCCCCATCTCTTCATACAGATGAGGAAGGACCTCGGTGTCGATGGCGGTGCGGAAGCGGTGCCCGCGGGAGGCGAGGCGCTCGCGCAGGGCGGCGCTGTTGTAGATCTCGCCGTTGCAGACGGACCACACCGCGCGGTCCTCGTCGGCCATGATCTGGGCGGGCGAGGCCACGTCCACGATGGCCAGGCGGCGGAATCCGAGGTCGCAGCCGTCGCGGCGGCAAAGGCTTTCGCCGTCGGGGCCCCGGTGCACGAGGGTGGCCGCCATGCGGCGCACGGCCTCTCCGCGCTGAGGGTCGAGCCCGGGCCTGCCCGCGATTCCTGCGATGCCGCACATCCGCGCACCTACGATACGACAGCGGCTGGACCGGCGGCGAGAATCGGTTTAACGTCGTCGCACACTCTCGCCGCACCCACAGGGGGCGATTGCGCTCGATGGTGGAGTCCCGGGACGACCGCGCGCCTGCGGCAGCCCATCCGTTCCTCGCCGGCGGGGGGGAGATGGGTGCGCGCATGCGCGCCCTGGACTGGTCGAGGACGCCGCTGGGGCCGCCGGAGACCTGGCCCCAGAGCCTGCGCAGCCCGCTCAGCATGCTGCTGCCGTCCAGGGCGCAGATCATCCTGTTCTGGGGCCCCCAGTTCACTGTCTTCTACAACGATGCCTACCGGCCGGTCTTCGGCGCCAAGCATCCCCACGCGCTCGGCCTCCCCGGCTCCGAGGCCTGGAGCGAGATCTGGGACACCCAGCTGCACGGTCTGCTCGCCAGCGTCGTCCGCACGGGGGAGGCCTTCTGGGCCAAGGACCTGCTCTTCACGCTCGAGCGGCACGGGTTCGCGGAGGAGACCTACTTCGACGTCTCCTACGACCCGGTGCGGGAGGAGTCGGGAGGTGTGGGGGGCGTCTTCTGTATCGTCACCGAGACCACGGAGCGGGTGGTGGGAGAGCGGCGCATGGCGCTGCTCAAGGATCTGGCCGCGCGCAACGCCGCCGCGCGCACGCCCCACGAGGCCTGCGTGCTCGCCATGGGTACGCTGGCAGCCCGGCCCCACGACGTCCCCTTCGCCCTCGCCTATCTGGACGGCACCCTGCAGAGCTGCACGCCGGGGGCCCAGGTGGCGCTGGACCGGGCCGGCCGGGAGCTGGTGCAGGAGCTGCCCATCTCCGCCTCCGGCCGGCTCGTGCTGGGGGTCAACCCCCGGCGACCGCTGGACGCGTCCTACCGCGCTTTCCTGGAGCTGGTGGCGGACCAGCTCGGGACCGCGCTGGTGAACGCCCGCGCCTACGAGGAGGAGCGCAAGCGCGCAGAGGCGCTGGCCGAGCTGGACCGTGCCAAGACCATGTTCTTCAGCAACGTTAGCCACGAGTTCCGCACTCCGCTCACCCTGATGCTGGGCCCGCTGGAGGAGGTGCTGGCCAGCGAGAGGGGGCAGAGCCGGGAGCTGCTCGCGGTGGTGCACCGGAACGGGCAGCGCCTGCTCAAGCTCGTGAACACGCTCCTCGACTTCTCCCGCATCGAGGCCGGGCGCGCCCAGGCCAGCTACGCGTGCACCGACCTGGGGACGTTCACCTCCGACCTGGCCAGCAATTTCCGGGCAGCCTGCGAGCGCGCCGGGCTCGCCCTGGTGGTGGACTGCCCTCCCGGCACGAAGGCCTGGGTCGATCGCGACCTCTGGGAGAAGATCGTCCTCAACCTCCTCTCGAATGCGTTCAAGTTCACGCTGCAGGGATCGATCGAGGTGCGACTGCGCACCGCCGGCACCGGGATCCAGCTCACCGTGACGGACACCGGGATCGGCATCCCCCAGGCGTCGCTCCCGCGCGTCTTCGAGAGGTTCCACCGGGTGGAGGGCGCCCGCGGCCGCAGCCACGAGGGGAGCGGGATCGGCCTCGCGCTCGTCCAGGAGCTGGTGCGCCTGCACGGCGGGACGATCGGGGCCAGCAGCGCCGTGGGCCGGGGCACCACCTTCACCGTGGAGATCCCCGAGGGGAGACGCCACCTCCCGGAGGAGCGGATCGCGAAGACGCGCCCGGCGAGATCCGGGAAGGGAAGCGCCGGGGCCTATCTCTCGGAGGTGCTGGGCTGGCTGCCTGGCGAGCCGGAGGCCGCGCCCGAACGCCCGCCGGGAGCGGCGCGCGTGCTGGTGGTGGACGACAACGCCGACCTGCGCGCCTACGCCAGCCGGCTGCTCGCGGAGCACTATGCGGTGGAGGCGGTGGCGGACGGCCAGGAGGCGCTGGCGCACGCGCGCACGCACCGGCCCGACCTCATCCTCACGGATGTGATGATGCCCCGGCTGGACGGCTTCGGCCTCATCCGCGAGCTGCGCGCCGATCCCGCTCTGAGCGCCGTGCCCGTCATCCTCCTGTCGGCGCGGGCCGGGGAGGAAGCCCGCCTGGAGGGGATGAGCCGGGGCGCCGACGACTACCTGGTGAAGCCGTTCACCGCCAGGGAGCTGCTGGTCCGCGCCGAGTCGGTGCTCCGCTCGTACGAGGTCCGGCGCGAAGCAGACAGGCGCAAGGACGAGTTCCTGGCCACCCTGTCCCACGAGCTGCGGAACCCTTTGGCCCCGCTGCGCAACGCGCTGCACATGATGCGCCTGTCCGCGCCGGGGGAGCCCGGGGTGGAGCGCGCGCGGGAGATCATGGAGCGGCAGGTGAACCACCTGGTGCGCCTGGTGGACGACCTCCTGGAGATGGCGCGCATCAACCGGGGGACGCTCGAGCTGCGCGTGGAGCGGGTGGAGCTGGCCGCCGTCCTCGGGAATGCGCTGGAGACGAGCGAGCCCCTGATCACCGCCGCCGGTCACCGCCTGCAGCTCTCCTTGCCCGAGGAGCCCCTGTGGCTTCAGGGCGATCGCGTCCGCCTGGCCCAGATCCTGGCCAACCTGTTGAACAACGCCGCCAAGTACACCCCCGCCGGCGGCGCCATCACCGTGGAGGGCCGGGCCCAGGACGGGGAGGTGAGGGTCGAGGTGCACGACACGGGCCGCGGCATCCCCCCGGAGTGGCAATCGCGGATCTTCGAGATGTTCAGCCGCGGCACGGGGGAGAGGGAGCACGCGCAGGGGGGCCTGGGCATCGGTCTCGCGCTCTCACGCCGTCTGGCGGAGATGCACGGCGGCACCCTCGAGGCACGCAGCGAGGGGTCGGGGAAAGGGAGCACGTTCGTCCTGCGCCTGCCGCTCGCCTCGCCTCCCGCCCCGGTGGGGGAGGCGATGGCTCCCAGCACGCCCCCCCTCCCTCCCCTGCGCATCCTCGTGGTGGACGACAACCGCGACGCCGCCGCCAGCCTGGGCATGGTGCTGGGCAAGCTGGGGGCGCAGGTGGAGGTCGCGCACGACGGCAGCGGCGCGCTCGAGACCTTCGGCACCTTCGAGCCGGCGGTGGTCCTCCTGGACATCGGCATGCCCGGGATGGACGGCTACGAGGTGGCCCGCGCCCTCCGGGAGCGGGACCCCGGCGGCCGCACGACGCTGGTGGCCCTCACCGGCTGGGGACAGGAGGAGGCCCGCCGCCGCGCGCTGGAGGCGGGGTTCACCCACCACCTGGTGAAGCCGGCGGACCTCGACGGGCTGCGGCGGCTCCTCTCCGCGATCGGCCGGCGCGAGGACACACCGGCTCTCGGATGACCGTGACCATCGCCGCCGAGCGGCCGGACTCCTTGGCGGCGACGGAGCTCATCGCCGAGCTCGAGGCCTATCTGGTGCCCATGTACCCGGCGGAGAGCCGGCACGGCTACAGCGTGGAGAAGCTGGTGCACGAGGGAGTGGCGTTCTTCGTCCTGCGCGCCGGAGAAGCTGTCGCCGGGTGCGGCGGCGTGCAGCTCGTCGGGTGGGAGTACGGGGAGATCAAGCGGATGTACGTCCGTCCCGCCTACCGCGGGCAGGGGCTGGGCCGCAGAATGCTCGAGCATCTCGCAGCCCACGTGCGCGCCCATGGCCTGGGCCGGCTGCGCCTCGAGACCGGGATCCACCAGGTGGAGGCGATCCGCCTCTACGAGGGCTACGGGTTCCACCGCATCCCGCCCTTCGGGCCCTACCGCGAGGATCCGCTCAGCCGGTACTACGAGAAGACGCTGGACTGAGGGGCAGGCGGGCCTCGACCTCCGTCCCCGCCTGGCAGGGCGGGCCCGGCAGGTAGCGCATCACCGCGGTGCTCCGGGTGACCTCCACCAGGGTGCGGCTGACGGTTCCGGCCTGGTCCCGGTGCATGCAGACGGAGAGCGGACCGCGCACCGGCTCGTGGCCGGCCAGGAACGCGGCCAGGCCGCCGGCGTCGATGGGGCCGGCCTCGGCGCGCGTACGCCAGCGCGCACTCCTCTCCCGCTCCACCTCCGTGGGCTGCAGCAGGGAGGAGACGAACAGCGTGGGGCCATCCCCGTTCTCCCAGTCCGCCTCCAGCCCGTCCCAGCGGAAGCGCGCCACCCGTGCCCTGCCGGTGCGCGAACCCGGCTCCACCGCCACCAGGTGGAAGGCGCGGGTCCAGTCCAGGACCTCGCGTGCCTCCTCGAGCCACACCCGGGCGTCGTCGATCCCGCGCACGCACGCCAGGTCCCGCACGAGCAGGCCGCGGCTGCGCGGCTTCGAGGGGAGGCGCGCGGGACTGGCCTCGGCCGCGTTCAGCACGCAGACCGTCACCCCGGCCTCGTTGAGCGCGATCCACGTGCCGCCTGCGTCGGGATCGCGCGGCGCGATCGCGCGGCAGCGCGCGCCCTCCAGGAGACGCGGCGCCTCCCCGGCGCGCCGCGTGGGCCGCTCGTCCCGGTTGTGGCCCAGCAGGTAGCCTCCGGTGCTCAGCGGCACGAACGCGACGGTGCACATGGGCGGGGCAGCATATACTCCTGCGCGATGCCCCACGTCGTCGTGCGATCCCCCAGCGGAGCCACGCAAGACGTCCCCCTGGATGGGGACCGCGTGGTCTTCGGGCGCTCCACCGAGGCCCAGGTCAGCTTCCCCGAGGACTTCAGCCTGAGCCGCCGCCACCTCCAGCTCGAGCCCGACGGCGGCGGGTGGGCGGTGGAGGACCTGGGCAGCAAGAACGGAACCTGGCTGAACGGCCAGCGTCTGGCGGGGAGGAAGCGCCTGCAGGCCGGGGACCGCATCGAGGCGGGCAGGCTCGTGCTCACCTTCGATCCGCCCAACTCCGATCCCGGGGATATCGTGTTCTTCGCCGATGCGCCGGTGGCCCCGCAGCGCACGGTGGTGGCACGCCTGGAGGGCGTGCTGGGCGACGTGGAGTCCCTCTCCCGCAAGGCCACGGCGAGCGGCGCGCGCAAGCCGGAGGGAGAGATCCCCCTGGCCTCCACCGCCGTGAAGGCGCTGGTGCAGGCGGGGCGCGAGCTGTCGGGACGGCGGCCGCTGGCGGAGCTGTTCCCGCTGATCCTCAACCTCTCCCTGGAGGCGGTGGGGGCGGAGCGTGGGGCGGTGATGATCCTGGAGCAGGATCGGCTGGTGGTCCGCGCCGTCAAGGGCGAGGGCCTGGAGATGAGCACCACGGTGCGCGACAAGGTGCTCAAGGAGAAGACCTCCGTGCTGGTGGGGGACGTGGACACCCACGAGGCCTTCCGCAACCAGCAGAGCATCGCGCTCCAGCAGGTGCGCTCGATGATGGCGGTGCCCCTGCAGGCGGAGGAGCGCGTGATCGGCCTCGTCTACGTGGACAGCCGCTCCTTCGTGCGCTCCTTCGACGGCAACGACCTGAACCTGCTCACCGTCCTGGGGAACGTCGCCGCCATCCGCATCGAGCACGAGCGCCTGGCCGAGGTGGAGCAGGCCGAGCGTCTCATGGAGCGGGACCTCGAGCAGGCGGCGATCATCCAGCGGGGTCTGCTGCCGGAAGCGCCTCCCCGCCTGGCGTTCGTCTCGCTCGCCGGGCACAACGCCTCCTGCCGTACCGTGGGCGGCGACTACTACGACTTCCTTCCCTATCCGGACGGGCGGGTGGGGCTGGTGCTGGGGGACGTCTCCGGCAAGGGGATCCCGGCCGCGATCCTGATGGCGAGCCTGCAGGCGCGCGTGCACCTTCTGGCGGAGGAGCCCTCCGATCTCGCCCACATGATGGCGCGCCTGAACCGGATCCTGGCCGGCCACTGCCCCAGCAACCGCTTCGTGAGCCTGTTCTTTTGCGTGCTCGACCCGGCCACGGGAGCCCTCGAGTACTGCAATGCCGGACACAACCCCCCCATGCTCATGCGGCGCGCGGGGGGCGTGGAGCGGCTGCAGGGCTCGGGCCCGGTGCTGGGGATCCTGCCCGACGTGGGGTTCACGCAGCGCGCGGTGCGGATGGAGCCGGGAGACCTCCTCCTCCTCTTCAGCGACGGGGTCACCGAGGCGGTGGACCCGGCCGGCGAGGAGTTCGGGGAGGAGCGCCTGGTGCGCGAGGTGCTCGCGGGGGGCGATGCCGATCCCCGCGACGTGGTGGACCGCGTCCTCCTGGCGCTGGGCGCCTGGTCGGCGGGGGCGCCGCCGGCGGACGACGTCACGCTGCTGGCCGCGCGGAGGCTCGCCGGCTGAGGGGCCATCTCGACACCGTTCTGCGCTTCGTCCTCCCCGACGGTGTGCCGCCGATCGCGTCGGAGCCCTGGTGGGTCCCGGTGGAGCCGGGCACCGAGGTGGGGCTCCTGGTGTCGCGGCCGGCGGCGGCGCGGCGGGGGACGGTGCTCCTCCTGCACGGCATGGGCGGGTCGGCCGAGTCCTGCTACCTGAGGCACACCGCGGCGGCTGCGCTGTCCCGGGGCTTCGCCGCCGTGCGCATGAACCACCGCAATTGCGGAGGCACCGAGGCGCACTGCCGCACCCTGGCCAACGGCGGCCAGAGCGAGGACGTCGGCCAGGTGCTGCGGGCCCTGGACGGCGCCGGCTTCCCGCGACCGCTCGTGGCCGTCGGCTACTCGCTGGGCGGGAACGTGGTGCTGCGCTGGGCGGGCATGAGGGGGGAAGGCGCGATCGCGGACCGGGTGGCGGGGATGAACGCGCCCGTGGACCTGGCGCGATGCAGTGCGGCGCTGGAGCGCCCCTCGAACTGGGCCTACCAGGCGTTCTTCGTGTCCATGCTCTGCCGGCACCTGCGGCGCGTGCGGCGGCTGCGGCGGGTGCCCGGCCCCGCGGCGGTGCCCGCGCTGATCCGCACCGTGCGGCGCTTCGACGGGTTCTTCACGGCTCCCGATGCCGGCCTGCCCAGCGCGGAGGCCTACTACGCCTGGGGCTCCGCCGGCGCGCACCTGCCCGGCGTGCGCGTTCCCGGCCTCGTGCTCAGCACGGCCAACGACCCCTTCGTGCCGCCGAGCGTTTTCACGCCCCACCGCGCCGCCGCCTCTCCCTCCCTGCGCTGGCTGCACCCCACGCGGGGAGGGCACCTGGGAGACCGGCGAGCGATGACGGCTGCGCTGATGGACTGGTTGGAATAGGAGGGGGTCAGGTATTTCCTATTTCCTTTTCGGCAGCCGAAAAGGAAATAGGAAA
>DASUFT010000022.1:0-101986 GCA_036274395.1 Candidatus Polarisedimenticolaceae bacterium
AGCCGACCGTGAGACCGCCGCTACGGTGGACCTCTCCCCCGTCCGGGGCGTCCTCGCCGGAGAGGATGCGCAGGAGCGTCGTCTTCCCCGCTCCATTCGGGCCCACCAGGCCGAAGCGCGCCCCCCGGGGGATGCGCCAGCTCAGGTCGCGGAAGACGACCTGGGGCCCGAACTGCTTGGCGATGCGGTCGAGATGGACCATGGGCGCCGGGGGATTCTAGAGCCAGGAGCGCAGCAGCACCCCCGTCCCCTCCAGCACCCGCTCCGACCATGGGCGGCTCTCCCAGGTGGCGAGGTCGATCTCCTCGGCGCGATCCCAGTGGGTGCGCAGCACGGCGGCCACCTCGCGCGCCACAGCGCGATCGAACAGGTTGGCGGCGATCTCCACGTTGATGTGGAAGGAACGCGGGTCGAGGTTGGCCGACCCCACCACCGCCACCTCGTCGTCGAAGACCGCGGCCTTGGTGTGGAGGATGGTGTGGCGGAGCTCACGGATGCGGGCGCCCGCCTTCAGGAGCCGGTCGTAGTACGCCCGGCCGGCCCAGCGCACCATGCGGACATCGGTGGGTCCGGGAAGCAGCAGGTCCACCCCGGCGCCGCGCCGCACCGCACGTGCGATGCCGCGGCGCAGCGAGACGTCGGGGACGAAGTACCCGTAGGCGAGGAGGACCGACTCCTCCGCCAGCGCCAGGTTGGCGAGGAAGGTGCGCCGGAGGGCGCGGCTCCCCCGCAGCCCCACCCGCCCCAGCACCTGCACGGCGGATTTCCCCACCCTGGCCGGCTGGCGCACCACCTCCTGCACCACCTCGAGCGATCCGCCGGCGCGCGCCCAGGTCCCCACGAACAGACCGGCCACCTCCCGCACCACCGGGCCCCGGAGGCGCACCATGAGGTCGGCCCAGGCGTCCTCCCCCATCAGGTCCTCGGCGTAGCAGCGCGCGAAGTTGATCCCTCCCAGGAAGGTGGTGGTCCCGTCCACGGTGATCACCTTGCGGTGGTTCCTGCGATTGAGGACCCAGCGCGTGGCCCGGGGCGCCAGGGGGTTGTACCAGCGGACCTCGGCTCCCGCGCGGCGAAGATCCTCCAGGACCGCCGCCTGGCCGAAGCTCCCGAAGGCATCCACGAGCAGGCGGGCCGGCACACCGGCGCGCACGCGCTCCCGGACGGCCGACGCCATGCGGCGGCCGACCTCGTCGTCCGACCACGTGTACATCTCGACGGCAATGGAGGCACGGGCCCCCAGGATGGCCTCCTCGACGGCGTCGAAGGCGGCCTTGCCCCCGGCCAGCACCGTGACCGCGTTCCCCTCCACCACCCGCTGCTCGCCGATGGCGATCAGGCGGTCGAGGCGGCGCAGCGCGCGCAGGATGCGCGGCCGGCGCACGAGAGAGCGCAAGCTGTCCGCTGGACGCACGGACTCGGCCATGACCTGGCTTCTGGCCCCCCCGGTTCCGGGCATTATATTTCGTCGCCGATGCGCCTCCCGGCCCGGCTTGCCTTCGCTTTTCTCCCCCTGGCCTGCACGGCCGTCCGCGCCGAGGTGCTGGACGTGCCCCTCAGCCTCCCCTCCGGGGAGGTCGCCTACCGCATCCCTTTCGACGTGCAGCACCCGGGCACGCTGGTGGTGGACGCCTCCTGGACGGGTACACGGGTCATCTCCTTCCGCCTCGAGGATCCGGCGGGCACGGCGCCCGTCGTCCGTCTATCCGGCCCCTCTCCGCAGCGCCTGCGGGTGGAGGTCCTCCCGGCCACGGTGGCCGAGGGCCCCGTGCAGCGGGTCCTGCTCCTGCGCTCCCGGGACGCCCGGGAGGCGGGGACGGGCAAGATCACTCTCACGCTCCCCGACGCTCCCGAGGTGGTTCGCGCGCGGGAGGAGGCGGCCAGGCCCAAGCCTCCGCCGCCACCGCCCCCGGACCCGTGGACGCTGCAGCGCCCCGTTCCCGGCGGGGCCACGCCCGAGCTGGAGGCGCTGTTCACCGCGGCGGAGGCCTACCGCGCGCAGGTGATCGCGCCGGACGGAGCGCGGCGGCCGGACGCGTGCGGCTGGCAGGACGACCTGCTGCGGGCGCTCGCCCAGTGGCGCGACACGGCACCTCCCGATGCGGGCACCGCGTCCCTGCTCGAAGCCATCGCGGAAGGGGTGCGCACGGTGGAGGGCCTGCGCACCACGCGCGATCCCATCCTCGCCGGGCCGACGCCCGAACCGGGGCTGAGGCAGCGGGCCTGGGCCTCGCTGCGCGAGCAGCGGCTGCGCCCGCTGCACGCCGACCTGGACGTGCTCACCGAGCGTGCCTCCCGCGGCCTGCCGCCCTCCATGGCGGGAGCGACCTGGCCCGCACGCATGGTGGCCTGCCTCGTGTCCGGCGAGCGCCAGATCGAGAGCGCCCTGGCCGAGCGCGCGCCCGACGCCGCGCCCGCCTCCGGACCGGAGCAGCACCAGGCCCTGCTGGCGGCCGCGGATGCGCTCCGTGCCGTCCTGGCGGTCCACTAGGCCTGCTACCCTGATGGGCATGAGCAAGGGAAAGGTCGCGCTCCTCCGGGTCCGGCCCGAGACGATCCTGGACGACGTCGGCCGCCTGTGCGGGCTGGGGGGCCTGGAGCAGGCGCTGGCCCCGGGCACCACCACGATCCTCAAGGACAACATCTCCTGGCACTTCCCCTTCCCGGCGGCGAACACCACCCCCTGGCAGCTGGAGGGGACGGTGCGCGCCCTGCGCGCCGCCGGGCTCCGCGATCTGGTCTGCGTGCAGAACCAGACGGTGGTCACGGATGCCTTCAAGGGCGAGGACCTGAACCAGTACACGAAGATCTTCCAGGCCTACCGCATCCCCGTGCGCTTCAACTTCCGGCGCGAGGACATGTCCTGGGTCCGCTTCACGCCCAGGGCGCGCATGCACGTCCTCCACCAGGTGTTTCCGGAGGGGATCCGCGTCCCCGACTACTTCGCGGGGAAGAACATCGTCCACCTGCCCACTGTGAAGTGCCACATCTACACGACCACCACGGGGGCGATGAAGAACGCCTTCGGTGGCCTCCTTCACGACCACAGGCACTACACGCATTCCTGGATCCACCGCACCCTGGTCGACCTGCTGGCCATCCAGCGCGAGCTCCACCCGGGGATCTTCGCGGTCATGGACGGCACGACGGCGGGCAACGGGCCGGGGCCGCGCACGATGTACCCGGTGGTGAAGAACGTGATGCTGGCCTCGGCCGACCAGGTGGCGATCGACGCCGTGGCCGCCAAGCTCATGGGCTTCGACCCCATGAGCATCGAGTACATCCGCGTCGCCCACGAGGACGGCCTTGGAGTCGGCGATCCGCGGGACATCGAGGTCGTCGGCGACGTCGACGCCGCGAACGAGTCCTGGGGATTCCGGGTGGGGGACAACGGCGCCAGCCGGGTGGGCGACCTCCTGTGGTTCTCCCCCCTGCAGCGCTTCCAGAAGCTGTTCTTCCGCACCCCGCTCGTGCACCTGTTCATCTTCGGGTCGGAGGCCTACCACGATTACTACCGCTGGCCGGTGCGCGACCGGCGGGTGTTCGAGACGTGGAAGCGGGACACCGCCTGGGGGAAGCTCTTCCAGCGATACGAGAGCGGCGCGCAGGTGCCCCCGGGCGCGGAGGAAGCGGCCTCCTAGGCGCGCACCGCGGGAAGGCGCTCCCCGATCGGTCCCGCCGAGAGGAACGCCCGCACCTCGTGGGCGATCTTCCTGCGGAAGAGGAGCAGGCTCCCGTGGCCGGCGGGGATGGGCACCGAGCGGCTCGGACGCAGGGCGGCGAGCAGGCGCTTCCCGGAAGGCTGGGGGTCCACGGGGTCGAGCATTCCCCAGATGTGGAGGATGGGGCGGCCCCGGAGAACCTGCACGTACCGCTCGAGGGCGAGTGCTGCCGCCATCCGCTTCAGGCGCGGCACGTCGATCCCCACCTGGCGCATGCTGGCGACGATGCTGTGGCCGAGCGCCCCGTGCTCCAGGCCGTAGGCGTACCGGTTGGGGCAGGCGACGGTGACGATCGGCAGCTCCGGGAGCCCGCCCGCCGAGGCCAGCAGCAGGCTCTGGAACGCCCCCAGCGAGAAGCCGATCACCGCCCCCGGACGCAGCCCCTCGCCGCGCAGGAGGTCCATGGCTACCTGCTGGTCCCAGGTCCACTGGCGGATGGCCTCGAAGAAGCGCCAGGGGTTCGCGTTGCACGTCCCCTGGCCGGCGAACCAGCCGGGCGCCACGCGCTCGAAGTGGTTGGGGCCGGCGAGGATCGCCACCGGCATCCGTTGCCGGAGGTCCTCGAGGAACCATTCCCACAGCGTCCAGCGCCGCTGGTAGAGGGGGTGATGGAACACGGCGACGGGGTCTCCCGGCCGCGTCCCCGGCGGCAGGTACACGCGCATGCGCACCTGGTGGTTGGCCGGGTCCCCGTGAGGGAGCGGGGAATCGAACCGCAGGCGCAGCACGGTCTGGCGGTGCTCGATGACCACGCGCCGGTCCACCTGGGGGATGGGCAGGTCGCGCGGCGGCCGGAGGAACGAGAGGAGGTTCGGCCCGGTGGCGAGGCAGCGACGCTCCGCCTCCTCCACGCCACCGGAATCGAAGTAGAGGTGCGGCTCGGGATGGTAGCCGACCCCGAGGAAGCGGTTCTTCCACACGAGGGTCCGCTCGACCAGGCCGATCGCGCTCGACAGCACGCGCGTCCTCCGCCCCGGAACGCGAATGTACGCTGCCCTCTTCTGGCCGGCCAGGGAGGTCGGTAAGATCGGCGTCCCATGTCGCTCCCCCTGCTCGCGCTTACGTTCCTGGTATTCCTGGGGGGCGGGTACGTGCTCTACGCCCGCTGGGTGGGCCGGCAGTTCGCGCTGGACGACGCCCGCCCCACCCCCGCCCAGACCCGCCAGGACGGGGTGGACTTCGTGCCCACCCGGCCCTTCTACCTCTTCGGCCAGCACTTCTCCGCCATCGCGGCGGCGGGTCCGATCGCCGGTCCCATCCTGGCCTGCCAGTCCTTCGGCTGGCTCCCCTGCCTGATCTGGATCGGGCTCGGGTCCGTCCTCATCGGGGCGGTGCACGACTTCTCGAGCCTGGTGGCCTCGGTGCGGCATGGAGCGCGCTCGGTGGCGGAGATCGCGCGGGAGCAGCTGGGGAGCCCGGCGGGCCGGGCGATGATGCTGTTCATCTGGATCGCCCTTCTGTACGTGATCGTCGCCTTCGCCGACATCACCGCGGGCACGTTCGTGGCCGGGACGGAGGAGCTGCGTGCCGCCGGCGGCACCGGCTTCGATCCCGGAGGTGCCGTGGCCATGGCGGCCGTGCTCTACCTCGGCCTCTCTCTTCTGCTGGGGCTGGTGCAGCGCTTCCTGCGACCGCCCCTGTGGCTCGCCACGGTGGTGTTCGTGCCCGCCGCCTTCGGTGCCGCCTGGATGGGCACGCGCTGGTCGCATGCGCTGGTGCTGCCTCACGCCACCTGGGCGCTCCTGATCCTCGCCTACTGCTGCCTGGCCTCGGTCGTTCCGGTGTGGCTCCTCCTGCAGCCGCGCGGGTACCTGGGAGGCTTCATCCTCTACGCGGCCCTGGCGGCGGGGACCTTGGGCGTGCTCCTCGGCGGCTATCCGGTCGTGCAGCCGGCCTTCCGCACCTGGGACGCGGGCGGCGCCACGGGGACGCTGTTCCCCTTCCTCTTCGTGACCATCGCCTGTGGCGCCTGCTCGGGCTTCCACGGCCTGGTGTGCTCGGGGACGACGTCCAAGCAGGTCGCCCGGGAGTCGCACACCCTGCCCGTCGGCTACGGGGCCATGCTGGCCGAGGGGTTCGTGGCCTTCATCGCCCTGGTGACGGTGATGATCCTCGCCCCCGATGCCGCCAAGCCGCTGCCGGCGGGGACCATCTACGGTCAGGGAATCGGACGCTTTCTCACCCTGGTGCTGGGAGAGCAGAACCTGGCGTTCGCCACCACCTTCGGCGCCATGGCCTTCTCCACTTTCGTGTTCGACACCCTGGACGTCTGCATGCGCCTGGGGCGGTACATGGTCCAGGAGCTTCTGGGGCTGCGGGGGGGCGCGGGCGCCCTGGTGGCCACGGGCGCGACCGCCACCCTCCCCCTCTTCTTCATTGCCCGGATGGAGGAAGGCGGCTGGCTCCGGTTCTGGACGATCTTCGGCGCCTCGAATCAGCTGCTGGCCGCGCTCACCCTGCTGTCGGTGGCGACCTGGCTGCACGCCCGCGGGCGCAGGACCGCCTTCGTCCTGCTTCCCATGGCGTTCGTGCTGGCCACCACGCTGTGGGCGCTTGGTTCGCTGACGTGGACCAACCTGGCCCGCACGCGCGGACTGGACCTGGAGGGAGTCAACGGAGCCCTGTCTGCCGCCCTCGTGGTCCTGGCGCTCGCGGTGGGGCTGTCCGCCGTGCGGCGCCTGACGCGGGCGCCGGCACCGGGTGGGGTGGAAACACCAGGATGACCGAGCCGTCGTGGACGGTCAGGTGGAGCCCCTTGCCCGTCACGTTGCTCAGGCCGAGCGAACCCGGGCCCACCCTGCGGCGTCGCAGCGTCCACTGCGTGCCCCGCAGGGTGACGGTGGAGCGGCCGCAGGGGGAGAACAGGGACACGGTCCGGTCGGGAACCGTGAGCGCACGGCATCCGCGGCGGGTGAGCACCACCAGGCCGCGGTCGGTGGGCGCCAGCAGGGCCGCGAAGTGGTGCGTGGCGGCGCTGGCCTCGAGCACGTTGGCCCACTCGTGGTCGAGCCGCCCCCCCACCAGACCGGCCAGAAGGACGACCTGCACGCGCAGCCGCCGTACCTCGGCGAGCGCCCCGCTGAAGTCGCTGAAGTCCTTGCCGCGGGGGAACACCAGGGTGGGGATCCCGGCGGGGACGCTGCGGATGGAGTCCTTGTCGCCTGCGTAGAGGTCCGGCTTGCGCCGGGCGGCCTGGCAGGTGCGCAGCCCCCCGTCCACGGCCACCAGGAGGCAGGAGTCTCCGACCAGCGCGGCCAGAGCCGAAGCGCGCGCAAGCTCCGCCCGGCTGGCGCCGGTCAGCACCAGGAGCGCGCAGCGCACCGCCCCCGGGCCCAGACCCGAGAGCGAGATCTGAGGACGACCGTCCCGCAAGGGCCCCCCGCCCCACCTGCCTGCCGATCCGCGTCGTATACCCCGGCGGGGACCGGCATGCAAGGGACCCTTACGCCGAAGCCTGGATGGTGGCGGTGCCGTCCTCCAGCACCTCGGTGACCTCGTCCGTCGTCACCACGGCGGGAGAGGGCGTCTCCTCCTTGCCAGCTGCCGCCTCCGCCGCCTTGTGGCGGGCGCGCTCGCGCAGGTGCGGCCCGAAGACGAGATCGATCACCTGGTCGATCTCGTTCACGAAGTGGAAGGTGAGCGACTCCTTGACCGCCGGGCTCACGTCCTCGAGATCCTTCTCATTCTTGTCCGGGAGGATCACCCGCGTCACCCCTGCCGACTTGGCGGCGATGACCTTTTCCTTGATCCCGCCCACCGGGAGCACCTTGCCGCGCAGGGTGATCTCGCCGGTCATGGCCAGATCGGAGGGCACGGGCAGACCGGAGAGCAGGGAGAGCAGGGACACGGTGAGGGTGACCCCGGCGGACGGCCCGTCCTTGGGAATGGCGCCCGCCGGCACGTGGATGTGGAAGTCGCTCTTGTCGAAGACCGACTCGTCGATCCCCAGCACTCCGGCGCTGCTGCGCAGGTAGGAGAGGGCGGCCAGCGCCGACTCCCGCATCACGTCCCCCAGGCGGCCGGTGATGGTGGTCTTCCCCTTCCCGCGCATGCGGGTGGATTCCACGAACAGGATGTCACCGCCGGTCTGCGTCCAGGCCAGGCCGATGGCCACGCCGCTGCGGTCGGTGCGCTCCGCGATTTCCCGGAAGAAGCGGATGGGGCCCAGGAGCTCCGCCACCTTGTCCGGGGTGACCTGGACCTTGTCGGGGGAGCCCTCCACCACCTTGCGGGCGATCTTGCGGCAGACGTTGGCGATCTCCCGCTCCAGGTTCCGCACGCCCGATTCCCGGGTGTACTCGTTGATGATGCGCCGCAGCGCGTCATCCGTGAACTCCAGGTTGTCCAGGGTCAGGCCGTGCTCGCCCAGCTGCCTGGGCACCAGGTGCGTCTTCGAGATCTCGAGCTTCTCCTCTTCCGTGTAGCCGGGCAGGCGCAGCACCTCCATCCGGTCCCGCAGGGGCGGAGGGATGGTGTCCAGCACGTTGGCGGTGGTGATGAAGAAGATCTTGCTCAGGTCGAAAGGGACCTCGAGGTAGTGGTCGGAGAAGGCGTTGTTCTGCTCGGGATCGAGTACCTCGAGCAGAGCGGAGGAGGGATCGCCCCGGAAATCCGTGCCCACCTTGTCGATCTCGTCCAGGATGAAGACGGGGTTCTTGGTCCCCGCACGCTTCACGCCCTGGATGATGCGCCCGGGAAGGGAGCCGATGTAGGTACGGCGATGACCGCGGATCTCCGCCTCGTCGCGGATGCCGCCCAGGGACATGCGCACGAACTTGCGGCCCATGGCACGGGCGATGGACTTGCCCAGCGAGGTCTTGCCCACACCGGGAGGGCCCACGAAGCAGAGGATGGGGCCCTTCAGATCCTTCTTGAGCGCGCGCACCGCCAGGTACTCGATGATGCGGTCCTTGACCTTCTCCAGGTCGTAGTGGTCCTCGTCCAGGATCTGCTTGGCCAGGACCACGTCCAGCTTGTCCTCGGTCTCCTCGGCCCAGGGGAGGTTGACCAGCCAGTCCAGGTAGGTGCGGGAGACCGTGTACTCGGCGGCCTGGGGGGGCATCTTCCCCAGACGGTCCAGCTCCTTCTCCGCGACCTTGCGCACGTCCTCGGGCATGCCCGAGCTCTCGATCTTCTTGCGCAGCTCGTCCAGCTCCCCCCGGTCGTCCTCTTCTCCCAGCTCCTTCTGGATGGCCTTCATCTGCTCCCGCAGGTAGAACTGGCGCTGGGTCTTTCCCACCTCGTCCGCCACCTGCGACTGGATGCGGCTGCTGATCTCCTGCAGCTCCACCTCGCGGGTGATGATCTCCACCAGCTTCTGGATGCGGTCCTTGACGTTGTTGCGCTCCAGGAGGCCGATCTTCTCCTCCACCGCGACATTGAGCACGGACGCGGCCAGGTCGGAGAGACGGCTGGGATCGCCGGAGCCGGCGGAGAGCACCATGTCGCCCAGGTCGTTCGAGATCGTGGGTGAGACGCGCACCAGGCGCTGGAACTGGTTGATGAGGGTCTTGACCAGCGCTTCCAGCTCCACCCCCAGCTCGCTCGACTCGTCGAGGGTGGTCACGGCGGCCTTGATGAAGGGCTCGCTGGCGGTGAAGCGGTCCACCCGCAGCCGGGAAAGCCCCTGGATGATGAGGTTGACGTTGTTGCCGTTGAGCTTGACCACCTTGAGGATGCGGGCCGCCGTCCCCACCCGGTACATGCCTGCGGGATCTGGGTCGTCCTCGGAGGGGTTCCGCTGCGAGACCACGCCGATGAGCTTGTTGTCGCGGACGACGTCGTCCAGCAGGTTCAGTGTCTTCCGGCGGCCCACGGAGATCGGCATGATGGCGTGCGGGAAGAGCACGCTGTTCCTCAGAGGGAGGACTCCGATCTCGGCGGGTACCTGGGTGTTTTCCATCGGCTACTCACGTCCTTTCGCGGGGAAAGCCTGGGAAGGGCCAGTCTACGACGCGGGGCGGAGATAGACGAACGCCCCGGTGCCCGAGGGGCCGCCGGGGCGTCGTTCCGGGCGAGGCGGGCGTCAGGCCACCTGGATCTCCACCCGCTTGGGCTTGGCCGCCTCCGCCTTGGGGAGCACGATCTCCAGCACGCCGTCGCGGTACTTCGCGGTGATGCGCGTGGCATCCACCATCGTAGGCAGCGTGAAGCTGCGGGCGAACCGGCCGAAGATCCTCTCCCGACGGAAGGCGTTCTTGTCGTCCAGGTCGGTGTCCGTCCTGCGCTCGCCCTGGAGGGTCAGCACACCGTTCTCCACCCGAACATCGATGTTGTCCTTGTCCACACCGGGCACCTCGGCGCGCAGCACGAGGTTGTCCTGGTCCTGGAAGATGTCCACCGGGGGCACCCAGGCTCCGTAGCCCTCTTCTCCGTTGTAGCGCACTGCCTGGTCGGTCAAGAGGCGCTGCACGCGGTCCTGGATGGTCATCAAGTCCCGGAAGGGATCCCAACGCACCACGTTCATGTCCGAAACCTCCTCGTCACCTCTGGCTTGCTTGGACGCCGGTGGGTTAAGACGGGCGGGAGGGGGTGTCAAGGTATGGGCAGGCTCAGTGGTACTGGCGCTCGTGGTGCAGGGCGACGAGCTGGTCGGGCAAGGGCCGGTAGTCCAGGGGCTCCAGGGAGAAGGACCCGCGCCCCTGGGTGTTCGAGCGGAGCACGGTGAGGTAGCCGAACATCTCGCCGATGGGGACGACGCCCTTGACCACCATGGCGTTGCGCCCGAATCCGGTCTCCTCGATGTTGGCCCGCCGCTGGTTGAGCGTCTTGACGACGGGGCCCAGATACTCCTCGGGGAGGCGAAGTTCCAGCCGGCCGTAGGGCTCGAGCACCGTCGCGCCCGCTTCCCGCAGCGCCTCGCGAAAGGCCAGGCTGGCCGCGGAGTTCAAGGCGATCTCGGGCTGCCCCACCTCGTCGTAGACGGCCTCGACCAGCGTGACGCGGATCCCCGTGACCGGATACCCGTAAAGGCCCCCGCCCTCCGCGGAATTCCGCACGGACTCCTTCACCGCCGCCGAGAACGCGGCGGGAAGCGTCCCCGGCGCCAGCCTGTCCAGCACTTCCGCCGGCGCGCCCATGCGGGAGGCGTCGGGGACCGGCTCCACCCGCACGCCCACCCGCGCGAAGAGGTTCTCCCCCGCGACCTGTCGCCGGTACTCGGCGCGGCCGTTCCCCGCCTGGCGCACGGTCTCCCGGTAGGACACGCGCGGCTTCCCGTAGTGGACGGCCACGTTGAAGTCGCGCTGCATGCGCCCCACCGTCACGTCCAGGTGCAGCTCCCCCATGCCGGAGAGGAGCGTCTGGCCCGTCTCGGGGTCGGTGGCGACGCGGATCGTGGGGTCCTCCCGCTGCACGCGGGCCAGCACCTCGCCCATGCGGTCGCGATCGCTGGCGGTCTTCGGTTCCACGGCCACCGAGACGACCGTGTCGGGGAAGCGGATGGGCTCCAGCAGGACGGGCTGCGTCTCGTCGCAGAGCGTGTCGCCGGTCCCGGTCTTGTGGAGGTTGGCCACGGCCACGATGTCCCCCGCCTCCACCCGCTCCACGTTCTCTCCCCGGTCGGCGTGGATCCGCAGCATGCGACGCACGCGCTCCCGCTCGCGCGTGCGCGGGTTCCAGGGCCTGTCACCGGAGGCGAGGGCCCCGGAATACACCCGCACGAAGAAAAGGTCGGCGGCCGGCGAGGCCAGCACCTTGAAGACCAGGGCGGCCAGGGGGCCGTCGGGCTCGGCGCTCAGCAGCACCGGAGAGCCGTCGGGGGCATGCGCCTCCACCGGCGGCAGGTCGGCGGGACCGGGGAGCCAAGCGCACACGGCGTCGAGCACCGGCTGCACTCCCGCGTTGCGCAGGGCCGCGCCGCACAGAACGGGGACGGCCTTGCGGGCCAGGGTGGCGCGCCGGAGCGCGGCCTGCAGATCCTGGGGACCGATCGGCTCCTCCCGCAGCCATCGCTCGGCGAGGGTGTCGTCGGCCTCCGCCAGGGACTCGATCATGGCGGCGCGGCGCGCCGCCGCCTCCTGGCGCAGGCGCTCGGGGATGGGTGCCTCGGCCACCTCCTTCCCCAGGGAGGAGGGATCGAAGCTGAGATGGCGCTCGGCCACCAGGTCCACGATGCCGGCGAACCCCTCGGCCGCGCCGTCCGGGAACTGCACGGGGAGCGCCGGTGCGCCGAGCCGCTCCCGCATGGAGCGGACGGAGCCGTCGAAGTCGGCGCCCACCCGGTCCATCTTGTTCACGAAGGCGATCCGGGGCACCCCGTACCGGTCCGCCTGGTGCCACACCGTCTCCGACTGCGGCTCCACCCCCTCCACGCCGTCAAAGATCACCACCGCCCCGTCCAGCACGCGCAGGGCCCGCTCCACCTCCGCCGTGAAGTCGACGTGGCCGGGCGTGTCGATCAGGTTGATCTGGTGGTCCTTCCACTCCAGGGTGGTGGCGGCCGCCGAGATGGTGATCCCACGCTCGCGCTCGTCGGGGCGGAAGTCCATGACGGCGGCCCCGTCGTGCACCTCCCCGATCTTGTGGCTCTTGCCGGCGTAGAAGAGGAAGCGCTCGCTGAGCGTGGTCTTCCCCGCGTCGATGTGGGCGACGATGCCGACGTTCCGTATGCGCTGGCGAGCGGGGGAAGGCACCCTTGCCTCACATCAGGTAGTTGCCGCCCTCGTTCTCCGGTCCGCCGGCGGCCCCGTCATCCTCGGGCTCGTCCGCCTGGCGCGCCCGCTCGTCCTCGATGGCCTTGAGGATCTCGTCCTCCTCGGGGATACGCACGTTGTGGATGGCGGCCAGCAGCAGCAGGCCCTGTCCCACCATGGCGGTGTCCTCGTCCAGCCAATCGCGCAGCGGCTCGATCAGCTCCTCCGTGCCGAAGAGGCTGACCCACTCGGCGGTGGTGCCCGGGCCCACCTCCTCCATGAACCAGTCCAGGTGGGAGACCACCGCCTGGTAGGCGCCACGGGTGCCCAGGTCGCAGAGCAGGATGAGGAGGCTGTGGGCGGCGTCGGGATCGACTGCACCCGCCTCCATCTTGGCCACCGCCGGCGTGACCACTGCCTCGCCCATCTTGGAGAGCGCGCGCTCGGCGGCGCCGTACACGTAGGAGTTCTCGTCCGAGAGGTACTCCATGACCTCGGGGATGAAGTGCACCGCCCGCAGCTCGCCCAGGGTCTCCAGGGCCACCACCTTGGGGAAGAACGGGCCCTGCGCCTCCAGCATGCGCAGACACCAGTCCTGCGCCTTGCGCGCCCGCTCCTCGTTCTCCTTGCAGATCACGGCCACCGCCGCGGGAAGATCCGGGAGCACGAACGCGGTCTCCACCTCGGCCAGGCGCAGGAGCTTGTCCAGGTCCCCCCGCGCGCGCTTCAGCGCCAGGGAGGTGTTGTGGTAGCGGGCCACGGCGAAGGCGGCCGAGAGCTGGAAGCCCAGCACCCACTGCTGGAACTGGTGCCCCAGCCGCTCCACGTCGGACAGGACGTTGGCGTGCGTGAAGGCCCCCACGGAGGCGGAGATGCGCGCCGGCAGGTCGTCCTCGGCGTCGTGGGGGAGCTTGGCCGTGGCGGCGATGGTCCAATCCGCGATGGAGCGCACCGTGTCCGCGAGGTCACCGGCCCGGAACTTCTGGGCGATGGTCTTGATCGTCCCCTCTCCCATGGCGGTGAGGATGTCGCAGTCGTAGCCGGACTCCACGGCCTTGATCGTCTTGCGCAGCTCGATGCGGCCGGAGGGACCGGTGCGGAAGCACCACCCGGCATCGTCGATCTGCAGGGCGTCCATCAGGGTGCGGAATCCCTCTCCTGCGCGCTGCGCGCCGCGCCACTGCAGGGCGGTGAGGAAGCGCTGCAGGATCTCGGGGATCTCGCGCGCCTCCGCCACCCTGAGGGCCCCTCGCAGGGCGGGCGGCTCGGCCAGCAGCTCGACCTTCTTGCTCACGAACTCCCGGACCACGCCGGCGCCGGTGGCCTGTCCCATGTCCGCCAGCGTCTCCACGATCATGGCCAGGGCGGGCTCCGTGAGGTCGCCCCGGTGGAGGGCGGCCGAGGCCAGATCTCCGATGCCGGGGTAGCCCAGGCGAGCCAGGGCCTGCAGGCAGAACCCCGGGGTGAGGCCCCGCAGGACCTTGAAGCCGCGGAGCAGGATGGCGTGGTGCTTGGGCCCGCCGTGCTCTCCCAGGTGACGGGCCACCATGACCGGCGTGGCGTCGTGGTCGTCGAGCACGAAGCCCGAGATGGCGTCGCAGCACTCCTCGGGGAAGTGACGGATGAGCCGGTCGATCGCCCAGTAGCGGACCTCCGGATCCTCCCACTTCGTGAACCGCACCAGCGCATCGAACGAGTGGATCATGTCGGACATCGAACCCCGTCGCCTCCTGGCAAAATAGACGGAGCATTCTACACCCTCCGTCCCGCGCCCCCGCCCGGCGGCGCCCCCCTGGCATGGCTGCGAGTACAATGCCGCCTTCGAGGGAAAAGGAGAGCGATGGCACGCCCTGTGATCGCGCTGGTGACCGCGTACAACGAGGCTCCCACCATCGGCCCCGTGCTGGACGCGGTGCTCGCCTGTCCCCTGGTGACCCGGGTCCAGGTGATCGACGACGCCTCCGAGGACGAAACCGCCGCCGTGGCCCGCTCCCGGCCCGAGGTGCGGGTGATCTCGCTCCCCCAGCGGGTGCCGGTGGGCGATGCCCTCCTCTCCCACCTCAAGCACGTGGAGGAGCAGGACGCGATCATCTTCTTCTGCGACGCCGACCTCATCGGCCTGAAGCCCGCCCACGTGGAGGCCATCATCCGCCCCGTGCTCGAGGGGGAGGTCGGCATGGCGGTGGGGCTCAAGGACAAGGGACTGGGGAAGGCCGTGGAGGTGCTGACCCGGGACGTCCTGCCCCGCGTGGGGTTCCTGATCGGCGGGGAGCGCGCGCTGCTCCGGGAGATCGCGGACGCCGTGCTGGGCACGCCCGACGCCGCGGGCTACGGCATCCACACACTGATGAACCGCTTCTGCAGCCGCTACGGCATCCCGGTCAAGGTCGTCTTCATGGCCGGCTGCGACCACCGGCAGAAGTTCCAGAAGTGGGGACCCTGGGAGGCGGCGATGGGAATGGTCCACCTCATCTCCCAGGTGGCGCGGACCTGGCTCAAGACAATGCTGGTCCCCTCGCGCATCCCGCAGCTGAACTTCGACCCGCCTGAGTTCGGCCGCCGCACGGTGACGCCCAGCCGGACCCCGGGAGAGGTCGAGGGCTGATGGTTCGGGCCCTGGTCCTGGACCGGTCGGACCTGAGCTTCCGAGAGATCGCCCCACACGAGCTGCGGCGGGCATGCGACCAGCCGGACCTCGTCCTATGGGTGGACGTCGCCGGCCCCAGCGAAACCGATCTGGCACGGCTGCGGGAGGAGTTCGGCTTCCATCCCCTGGCGCTGGAGGACTGCCGCAACCGGCACCAGCGTCCCAAGGTGGACGAGTACTCCGGCTACTACTTCATCGTCCTCTACGAATGCGCCATGCGGGACGGTCACATTGCGTTGACCGAGCTCGACATCTTCCTGGGCAAGAACTACGTGGTCACCGTGCACGACGGGCCCATCGCCGCCTTCGCCACCGCCGAGCGCCTCTGGCAGGCGTCCACGGATCTGGCCGAGCGCGGCTCCGGCCTGCTCGCCTACCTCCTCATGGACACCATCGTGGACGCCTATTTCCCGCTGCTGGACGACGTGTCCGAGGGGATGAACGAGATCGAGGAGCGCATCTTCGAGGGCACCGACCAAGGGGCGGTGCAGGGAATCTTCCGCATGAAGAAGGACCTCCTGCAGCTCCGCCGCGTGGTGGCCCCTCTGCGCGACGTGTTCAACACCCTGCTCCGCCGGGAGCAGCCGGTGTTCTCCCGCGAAACCACCGTCTACTTCCAGGACGTCTACGACCACCTGATCCGCATCGCCGACAGCATCGACAACCTGCGCGACATGCTCTCGTCGGCCATGGACGCGTATCTGTCCGTCTCCAACCAGCGGACCAACCTCGTCATGAAGCGGCTGACCGCCACCGCCACCATCCTCATGTCGGTGACCCTCATCGCCTCCATCTTCGGCATGAACTTCCTCCACATGCCCGAGCTGCAGTGGCGCTACGGCTACGTGGGGGCGCTGACGGCGATGCTGGCGGTGGGAGCCCTGCTCTACGCCTACTTCAAGGCCAAGCGGTGGCTGTGAGGGGCAGGGCGCGGGGAAGCGATCTCGACGAGACCGGTCCCGCCGGCCCTCCCGGCTGGATCACCTGGCTGGTGGGGGCCCTGGCGATCGCCTACATCGCGCTCATCGCCTGGATGGTGCATCGGAGCTGAGAAGGGGGCCGGGCACGGCGTGCCCGGCCTCCTTCCTTCAACGAACGACGGTCGTCCGCCGTCCCAGGAACATCCGGTACAGGACGAGCAGGAGGATGGACCCGGCCAGCGCCATCAGGAATCCGGCCGCGTCTTCGGGGCCGTACAGCCCCAGGGCGCGACCGACCCAGCCCCCCAGCAACGCACCGGCGATGCCGAGCAGGATCGTGACGATGAAGCCGCCGGGATCCCGGCCGGGCATGATGAGCTTGGCGACGACGCCCACGATGAGCCCGAAGATGATCCAACCGAGAACTCCGAACATGGCATTACCTCTTTCGGTGAGGACGGCCCCGCCCGGCACCGGTCGTGCGCAGCCTGGATCGGAGGTGGGTGGGACCGCGGTTTGAAACGATCTTCCGGCCGCCGTGGCCGGCTGTCAACCCCGTCCACGCCACCCCGGCGCTGCATCAGACGCGTCGGATGTACTCGAAGTCCAGCGGCTTGTCGTTGATGCCGCGCAGGGGCGCCGCGATCCAGTGTGCCATCTTTCCCCGCTCCAGCACGGGCTGCATGAGGTGCCGCACCCATGCCCTGTCGGACTCGGTGGGAAGCCACTCCGCCCGGTGCCGCTCGAACTCCTCCCCGGTGATGGGGTGGCCCTGGGGGTGGAAGTGGTGGCCGGCGTAGATCCCCATCTTCCGGTTGAAGCGCTTGTCGGGGAGCGTCAGGGTGCGCTTGATCCCCGCGTCGAGGATGATCTTGTTCCAGCGATCGCACCCGCGCTGGTTGTCCTTGACCCAGGCGTCGCGCAGCACCTCGTTCATGGCGTTGCGCATGGGGATGTCCCGCTCCAGCAGCCGGCCCTCCTCCAGCACGGGCATGCGGTAGATCCCGGTGAGCGCCACGTGGTCCTCTTGCCGCTCCTCCCGCTCCCGCCCCTTGAGCCCGGAGGCGAAGTAGTCGGCCGCGTTGGAGGAGATCTCCCCGCCGAACAGGTCCACGCTGCTGGAGAACCAGAAGTTGATGTAACGCTGGATGGTGTCGAGGTCGATCCCCCCCTGCGCGCGGGCGTCCTCGTTGGCGTCCCGCTTCATGAGGTCGCAGGCGCGCTGGATCACCCGCCCCACCCCGGTCTCCCCCACGAACATGTGGTGGGCCTCCTCGGTGAGCATGAAGCGGGTGGTGCGGGACAGGGGGTCGAAGCCGGACTCGGCGAGAGCGAGGAGCTGGTACTTGCCGTCCCGGTCCGTGAACATGGTGAACATGTAGAAGGACAGCCAGTCCTCGATGGGCTCGTTGAAGGTGGTGAGGATGCGGGGCTTGTCCAGGTCTCCCGAGCGTCGCTCCAGCAGCTCCTCCGCCTCCTCGCGGCCGTCCCGCCCGAAGTGGCTGTGGAGCAGGTAGGCCATGGCCCAGAGGTGGCGGCCTTCCTCCACGTTCACCTGGAAGAGGTTGCGGGCGTCGTACATGGAGGGCGCGCAGTTGCCGAGCAGGCGCTGCTGCTCCACGGACGCGGGCTCGGTGTCGCCCTGGGTGACGATGATGCGCCTCAGGTGGTTCCGAAACTCTCCCGGGACCTCCTGCCAGGCCGGGTTCCCGTAGAAGTCTCCGAACCCGATCTTGCGATCCTGCTCGGGCGGGGCCAGGAAGATCCCCCACCGGTAGTCGGGCATCTTCACGTAGTCGAAGTGCGCCCAGCCCTTGCTGTCCACGGAGATCGCCGTCCGCAGGTAGATGTCATCGGCCTGGAAGCCCTCGGGGCCGGCCTCCTGCCACCACTTGAGGTAGTCGGGAAGCCAGTTCTCCAGCGCCTTGAGCAGGCGCCGGTTGTGGGACAGGTTCACGTTGTTCGGGATCTTCTCGTAGAGCTGCACGGCCTTACGTCCTCCGCCAATCGAAGCTCGGGCGCTCCGGCTTGCCGTAGAGGGTGAGCGCGCCCCGCTCCCCCACCGCGTTCGGCCGCTGGAAGATCCAGTTCTGCCAGGCCGTCAGCCGCCCGAAGATCTTGCTGTCCCCGTTCTCGGTCCCCGGGAAGCGCAGGCTCGCCTCCATGCCGGTGAGGGCGTCCGGGGACTGAGCCACCCGCTGCTCCATCGCTTGCCGCACCTCGACTTCGTAGTCCACGTCATCCGCGACCACGGTGACCAGGCCCGCGTCCAGCGCATCCTGGGCCTGGAAGCGCCGGGGCTCCGCCAGCAGCGCCTCCGCGTGCCCGGGACGCCCCAGGAATCGCACGCCCAGGCGGCCGTGACCATGGCTCATGGGGTAAGCACCGCCGTTCAGGGCGGTGATCGCGAGCTCCGGAGGGTTGTCGGGCTCGTCGAGCACGTACACGCGGTCCGCGGCCAGCGCGAGCTCCAGCAGCGTGCCGCCGAAGCACGAGCCGGGCTCCACCAGCGCGTACAGGGAGCGCGCGGTGAGGTCCAGGCGACGGAGGACGCGGCCGATGAGCAGGCGCACCTCGTGCACGAACCAGTCGCGCCCGAAGCATTCGAGGAGACGGTCCTCGGCCAGCACCGCGTCCATGTCACCTTCGGTCTTGAGGAGGAGAAGCCCGATCGTCTCCTCGTTGTGCCGGAGGTGCAGCAGCGCCCGGTCCAGCTCCCGGAACGCCGCCAGCGGCCACCAGGCCGCACCCTGGGCTCGAATGGCGGCGGCGTCGGCCGGCCCGTCGGAGGCGGGACCGCGCAGGGTCAGGGTGGCCCACCGGTGCTCGCGGTCGATCACGAGCGTCACGTGCTGCCACCGCAGGGTGTCCCCGTCCACTTCCGGGCGCACGGGAGGGAGGACCACGCCGTGCTCGGCGCGGGGCGGCGAGTCCGCCGCCATCTCGCGGGCCATCCTCTGCGTCTCCTCCTCGAAGCGGCTGCGGGGCGCAACGGCGTCCACCAGTCCCCATTCCTGGGCCCGCTTGCCCTTGATGCCCTCGGCGGTGGTGCAGAAGACGTCCGCCAGGTCGCGACGCACCTTGCGCTTGTCGACCAGGCGGGTGAGGCCGCCGGTCCCCGGCAGCACGCCCAGGAGCGGGACCTCGGGCAGGCTCACCGCCGAGTTTCCGTCCTCCACCAGGAGGATGCGGTCACAGGCCAGGGCGAGCTCGTACCCTCCCCCGGCGCAGGTTCCGTTCAGGGCGGCGAGCCAGCGAAGGCCGCTCTCCCGCGAGGTGTCCTCGATGGCCAGGCGCGTCTCGTTCGTGAACTTGCAGAAGTTGACCTTGGTCCCGTGCGAGGAGCTCTGCAGCATGTTGATGTTGGCGCCCGCGCAGAACACGCGATCGAGCGCCCCCGTGAGCACGATGCAGCGCACCTCGGGGTGCTCGAAGCGGAGCCTCTCCACCGCGTCGGCCAGCTCGAGGTCGACGCCGAGGTCGTAGCTGTTGAGCTTCAGCCGGTAGCCCGGTCGAAGGGGGTGATCCTCCTGCACCGCCATCACCAGGCGCGCCAGGTCCCCCTCCACGGAGAGCCGCCAGTGCACGTACCGGTCGGGATGGGTGTCGAAGACGATCGGCGAGCTCGAAGAGCCGGCAGCGGTTTCCATGCGCGGGAGGATACTGCATCAAAGGACTCTTGTGGTGTGCTTCCGAGTGCATTATGGTGCACGTCATGCAGGCGAGCCTCCTCCGCACGCTGGCCGCGCGCGTCCGCGCCCGCCGCGCCGCGCTGGGATGGACCAGGGCCACGCTGGCCGCGCGCTCGGGGCTGTCGCTGCGCTTCCTCGCCAGGATCGAGGGAGGCGACGGGAACGTCTCGCTGCTCCGCCTGGCCGGGCTCGCCGACGCGCTCGGCACCACGCCCGGGCACCTGATCCGCCCCGCGGAGCCCGCGGCACCCATCGTCGCTCTGGTGGGGATGCGGGGCGCGGGGAAGAGCACCGTGGGTCCCCTGCTGGCGGCTTCCTTGAACCGCCCCTTCCTGGAGATGGATGCCTGGATCCGCGAGGCGGCCGGGCTGCCGCTCGACCAGCTCTTCGAGCTGCACGGGGAGCGTTTCTATCGCCGCGTCGAGCGGGAGACCCTGCAGCGCATCCTCGAGGAAGGGAGCGCCTCCGTGCTGGCGGCTGCGGGCGGGATCGTGAGCGAGCCCCAGACCTGGGACCTGCTGCTGCAGCGGACCACGGTGGTGTGGCTGAAGGCGCGGCCGGAGGATCACTGGGAGCGGGTGGTGGCGCAGGGGGACCGCCGCCCCATGGCGGACAGCCCGGATGCGCTGGCGGAGCTGCGCGCGATGCTCGCCGCCCGGGAGCGGCTGTACGCGCAGGCGCACGTGGTGGTGGACACGCACCGGCGGTCCGCGGAGGAGGTCGCCCGCCAGGTGGAGGCACGCCTGCGATGAGCGGGAGCCTGCTCCTCCCCGCGGTGGCCGGGTCCTGGTATCCCGGGGATCCCGCGGAGCTGCGCGACCTGGTGGATGGTCTCCTGGCGCACGCCCCCGCGCCCCCGGCGCAGCCACCGGCCGCCCTGATCGCGCCCCACGCCGGCTTGATGTACTCGGGGGGGGTGGCCGCGGCCGCCTTCGCGTGCGTGCCCGCGCACCGCTTCACCCGCGTCGTTCTCTTGGGTCCTTCGCACTACGCGGCCTTCGCGGGGGCGGTGGTTCCCCAGGCCACGGCCTGGCGCACCCCCCTCGGGGACCTTCCGCTGGATCTCGACGTGGAGCTGCCCCGGCGGAGCGCACCGTTCCTGCGGGAGCACAGCCTGGAGGCCGAGCTCCCGTTCCTCCAGCGCCGCCTGGCCTCGGTCTTCCGCGCGGTCCCCGTCCTCGTGGGGCCGCGCTCGGACGGCGCCGACCTCGACGCGGTGGCCCATGCCCTGGAGCCGCTGCTGGACGGCGAGACGCTTCTGGTCGTCTCCTCGGACTTCACGCACTACGGTGCCGCCTTCGGCTTCACGCCCTTCCACGACCGCCTTCCCGAGAGGATCGGGGAGCTCGACCGCGGCGCGCTCCGGTGCATCGAGGCCGGCGATGCCCCCGCGTTCGCCGCCTACCTGGAGGACACCGGGGCCACCATCTGCGGCCGGGACGCGATCGGCGTCCTCCTGCGCCTGCGCGCAGTGTGCCTCTCCCCCTGCCGGCGCACCCTGGCCTACGCAACCTCGGGAGAGATGACGGGCAGCTTCGCCCACTCCGTCTCCTACGCTGCGGTCCATGTGGCGGCCTGACGCCGAGGAGGGCCGGTTCCTGCTCGGGCTTGCGCGCGCGGCCATCGCCCGCGCCCTGGGCGTCCTGGCGCCGGAGCCGGACGAGCTCCTCGCGGGGGCGCTGGAGCGGGACGTGCTGCGGCGGCCCGGTGCTCCCTTCGTCACCTTGCGCCTGGACGGCGAGCTGCGCGGCTGCCTGGGGACGCTGGAGGCGGAAGAGCCGCTCGCCCGGGCGGTGGCCCGGCATGCCGTGGCCGCCGCCCTGCGCGATCCCCGCTTCCCGCCCCTCACCGCGAGCGAGCTCGAGGCCCTGCATCTGAGCGTGTCGGTGCTGGGGCCGTTCACTCCCGTCGGGTCCCCGGAGGCCATCGTGATCGGCAGGCACGGCGTCTCTCTCGTGCGCGGTCCGTTCCGCTCCGTCTTCCTCCCCGAGGTCGCGGTGGAGCAGAGCTGGGACGTGGCGACGCTGCTCGAGCACCTCGCCCGGAAGGCCGGGCTGCGGCGACGTGGGGACTGGGAAGATGCCGCCCTGGCGGTGTTCGAGACGGCCTGCTTCGCGGAGGACGAGAGGACCGGCGCTATACTGCGCTTTTCGTGACCGGGAGCGTTCTTGGCTGAAACCACCCTGCTGCAGCGCACGCACCCCAGAGCCCTGCTGCGCACCTTCGGCGACGTCGTCGAGCTCGGCAAGCCGCGGATCACCACCATGGTGGTGTTCACGACGGCCATGGGCATGTGGCTCGCCCCGGGGAGCGTGGGCACGGCCCGGGCGCTGGCGGTCCTCGCCTTCACCGGTCTCCTGGTGGGCTCGGCCAACGTCCTCAACTCCTTCCTGGAGCGGGACGTGGATGCGAGGATGCGCCGGACGCGTCACCGGCCCATCCCCTCCGGGCGGATCGACCCCTGGTCCGCCTTTGCCCTCGGCCTGGCCGCGGGGTCCTTCGCCGTTCCCGCCCTGGTGATGGTCGCGAACCCGCTCACGGCTGCCCTGGGGCTCGCCGCGTGGATCCTCTACGTCGCCGTCTACACGCCGCTCAAGCGGCAGACGCCCTGGGCCCTGGAGATCGGCACTCTCCCCGGAGCGCTGCCGCCGCTGATGGGCTGGACGGCCGTGACCGGCAGCGTGGAGGCGCCCGGCCTGGCGCTGTCCGCCATCATGGTGTTCTGGCAGCTCCCCCATTTCCTCTCCATCACGCTCTACCTCGACGACGACTACGGACGGGGCGGCATCCGGGTGTGGCCCCTGGTGCGCGGCCATCGCGCGGCACGGGTGCGCCTGGCCCTGTACACGGTGGGACTCGTCGCCGCGAGCGCGGCCGCGGCGCCGCTGGCTGGCCTTTCCTACGCCGGCGTCGCCATCGTGCTGGGTGGAGGCTTCCTGGTGCTCGCGCTGCGCGGCCTGCGCGAGGACGCGGGCGCGGCGCTGGCGCGGCGGACGATGCTCTACTCGCTGGTGTACCTGTGCGTGCTCTTCGGCGTGCTGGTGGCGGACGCGCGCTAGGTCAGGGGGCGCCCGCCGGCCCCAGGAAGTGGATCAGCACCAGGCTCGTTCCCGACACCACCGCCGCGGTGGCCAGCCCCACCAGGAACGGCTTGAGGCCGGTGCGCCGCATGGCCGAAATTCGCGTGCTCAGGCCCACGCCGGCCAGCGCCACCAGCACGAGCAGCTTCGAGCCTTCGCGCGCCAGCTCCGACGCCTGCCGCCCGATCAGCCCGGCGCTGTTCACGAGGGCGAGTGCCAGGAATCCCAGCACGAAGGCGGGGATCCAGGGCCGCCGCGACGCCTGCCTCGCCTCACCGTTCCGCGCGTAAAGGAGTCCCATCCCCAGCACCACCAGGCCGAGGAGCGCGTTGCGCGTCAGCTTCACGGTGGTGGCCAGACGCCCGGCGTCGTCCGTCCAGGCGAAGGCGGCCGCGAGCACCTGCGAGGTGTCGTTCACGGCGGTCCCTGCCCAGGTCCCATACGCGCCGTCGGTCAGACCGAGGGCGTGCCCGAGAAGCGGATAGAGGAAGACGGCCGCGGTCCCCAGGAGCGTGTTCGTGGCCACCGCGAAGGACACCTCGTCGTCGCGGGCGCCGATGACGGGCGCCGTGGCCACGATGGCGGAGTTGCCGCACACGGCCGTTCCCACCGCCAGCAGGGATCCCAGACGAGGCGGGATGCCGGCGGCGCGGGACAGCAGGTGTGCGAGCGTCAGGGCCACGGCCATGAGAGCAAGGACCATCCCCAGCGACTTCCCTCCCACGCGGATCACCTGGCTCAGGGACAGGGTCGCTCCCAGGAGGACGATCCCCGCCCGCAGCACACCGTCGTAGGCGAAGCGCAGACCGGGAGCCGCCGTCTCGGGAAGGCGGACGGCGTGCCCGAGAGCGATCCCTCCCAGGACGGCGAGGAGGACCTCCCCCACCGCAGCGCCGACCGCCGCAGGCAGGAACCCGTGGAGGACGCGTGCCCCCAGCGCCACCGCGAGCGCCAGAAGGAGGCCGGGAAGGATCCTGCGCAGTTCGGTCATGGCCGCGGGGTTGTAGCACATGGCGCCGCCCGGGCGAGGCTGCTAACGTCGGCGCAGATTCCCGGAGGCTGGGCATGAAGGCGGGGCATGGCAGGGTCGTTCGTGTGCACTACCGGCTGACCGGTGACGACGGCACGCTGCTCGACAGCAGCGACGGGCAGGAGCCGCTCACCTACCTGCACGGATACGATGGCCTCCTGCCCGGTCTGGAGCGTGGGCTCGAGGGCCTCGAGGCCGGACAGCACGCGCGCGTGGACCTCGACGTGACCGACGCCTACGGACCGCACGACCCGGCGGCGGTGATTCATGCCACGCGCGACCAGTTCCCCGAGGACCTGGTGCTCACGCCGGGCCTGGAGGTCTCCGCGCGCAGCGAGGAAGGGGTGATGACGTTCCGCGTGGTGGAAGTGAGCGACGGCGGCGCCGTGCTGGACGGCAACCACCCCCTCGCCGGGCAGAACCTGCACTTCGACGTCGACGTGCTGGAGGTGCGGGAGGCCACCGCCGAGGAGATCGCGCACGGACACGTGCACGGCGTGCACGACCACGAGCACTGAGCAGCATGACGAGGAGGACGAAGATGGACGAGGCGAATCCGAAGTCGGCCGGAAAGAGAGCGCCGCGCAAGAGCGCGGCCCCCAAGGCCAAGGCCCCTGCTCCCCGCCCGCGGCGCGAGACACCGGCGGAGCCGCCCGCTCCCTCTCTTGCTCCGATGGCCACCGCTCCGGAGAACGGCAAGAGCACCGCACCCCACCTCTCCCCGGATGAGCGCCACCGGCTGATCGCGGAGGCCGCCTACTACCGCGCCAGCCAGCGCGGGTTCCACGGCGGAGCCGAGGTCGAGGACTGGCTGGCGGCCGAAGCGGAGATCGACGACAAGCTGCTGGGCAACTCCTAGCCCGGCGTCCCCGCAAAGCGCACGCGGTAGACGGCGCCCCCCTCGTCGTCGGAGACGAGGAGCGATCCGTCCGGCAGCAGCTCCACGTCCACGGGACGGCCCCAGGCCCGCTCTCCGCGCAGCCAGCCCGAGACGAGCGGCGTCTCCGGCGTCTTCCCCGCAGGGTCCACCACCACCACGCGGTAGCCGACCGGCGTGGACCGGTTCCACGAGCCGTGCTCCGCCACCACGATCTTGCCCCTGAGCGGCTCCGGGACCGAGCCTCCGGAAAGGAACCGCATGCCCAGCGCCGCCACGTGGGCGCCGAAGCGGTGCACGGGGGGGACGAACGCGGAGCACGGGCGCTCCTTCCCGTAGCGCGGATCGGGAACCGTCCCTTCGTGGCAGAACGGGTAGCCGAAGTGTTGCCCCGTCCCCGTCACCCGGTTCAGCTCGTCGCTGGGCACGTCGTCCCCGAGCTGATCGGCACCGTTCTCGGTGAACCACAGCTCGCGGGTGACGGGATGCCAGTCGAACCCCACGGTGTTCCGGATGCCTCGCGCCACGATCTCCAGTCCGCCTCCCCTGGGGTCGATGCGCGCCAGGGTGGCGAAGGGATCGTCGCGCAGGCACACGTTGCAGGGAGCCCCGATGCCGAAGTACAGCTTCCCGTCCGGTCCGAAGCGCAGGAACTTCCATCCGTGCCCGCTGTCGCCGGGAAGGGCGTCGAACACCACCGCCGGCGCCGGCGCCGGCGCTCGCCCGTTCCCGCGCAGCCAGGCGTCGATCCCGTCGAAGCGCAGGATGCGGCTGCGCTCCGCCACGTACAGCGTGCCCGCGCGGTAGGCGACCCCGTTCGGCCAGCGCAGGCCGCTCGCCACCGTGCGCACCTCCCGGTTCACCAGGGCGTAGACCTTCCCCTCGTTGCGCGTCCCCACGAAGACGACCCCGCTCGGTCCCAGCGCCAGGGAGCGAGCGCCGGGGACGCGGGCGTAGGTCTCGACGGTGAAGCCGGGGGCGATGCGCAGCGTCTGCAGCGGCAGGTCCTGGCAGGCCGCCCCCGCGGCGTGGAGCACGGCCAGGGCGAACAAGAGCGTGCGGCAGGGCATGGACCCATTGTGTAGCATGACGCGCTTCGATGAGTGCCGCGCCCAGGGAGGACGCGCGCAGCGTCCTCGTCCAGCATCCTCTCCCACCGGTCTCCCATCGCCTTTCCCGTCAGCGTCCAGACCGACCTCTTTCGCGACCACGGGGATGCACCGGTCTGGCTTTGCGTGGGTGCGGACAGGCTCACGGTGGTCCCGGAAGACTCCGCGCCCTACTGGTAGCGCTGCCCGCGGCGGGCCACCGCGCGATCGAGCCAGTCGAGCGCCGCCGTCAGGTCGGGATCCCGGCCGGCGCGCACGTCCTCGAGCCGCTGGGGAACGAGCTGCTGGGGCACCACCCCGCGGCCGAAGAGCGAGTTCCCGGAGACGGTGCGGAAATCGGAGGCGGCATAGCCGACGTGCCCACCGGGGAAAGGAAGCTCGACCACGGCGTCCGTCTCCCCCGCGGTCGGCCGTCCGAAGCAGCGGGCGCGGCCGGTCGAGCAGAGGCCGTGGGCGGCCAGCTCCCCGGCGGAGAAGACGTCCTCGTCGATGAGCACGGCGATCGGGCCCGGATAGATCTTCCCGTGCGGCTCCACCAGGTGATCGGTGCAGGACGTGCCGTCCGGCCCCTCGGGATCGGCCACGCAGTCGAGTCCCACCGTGATGGGGCGGGAGAAGAACTTCGCCAGCACGCCCCGGGAGAGATCGGTGTAGCCGCCCGCGTTGTGGCGGAGATCCAGCACCAGACCAGGGAGATCCGATACCGCGTCGATCGCCTCCTCGGCGCGGGAGGCGAAGGTGGATCCCTCGAAGGCTTCGAGCCAGACGTAGCCGTACCCCTCGGGAAGGCGCTCGACGTCCACCGCCGCCTCGGGCTCGGCCTCCTCCGCCGGCGGCTCGCCCGGGGTTGCGGGCTCCGATGCGGGACGGCGCATCCGCACCTCACGGCGCCGCCCCACCTCGTCCTCCACGGTCAGCACAGCTTCCGTATCGGGGGGGCCGTCCAGCAAGGAGCGGTACGCGTAGTAGCGCCGGGTGCGGGCGGCACGGTAGGCGACGGCCCAGCCGGGGAGACGCGCCAGCACGTGCTCCACCGGGACACCGTCCACGGCCAGCACGACCATGCCCGCTTCCAGGCCGACGCGCCCGCCGTCCTCGCCGGGCTCGACGATCACGGCCCGGCCCTCCACGGGCTCGATCAGCACGTCCGAGCCCACGACCTCTCCATCCAGCGCCGCCCAGGTGTGCCCGTTGCCCAGCTCCGCCATCCAGTCCCGCAGCGCGTGCGCGAAGGGTAGACAGGGAGACATGCTGGCACCGCACGCGCGGTCGGCGGCACGCAAGCGCGGCGCGTGCTTCTCCCAGATCGCCTCCAGATCGGGTCCGGTGGCGTCGCGGTGGGGATAGTCGGCGAGGAGGTGGGCCTGCAGCTCGAGCGCGAAGGTCATGCGGGTGACCGCGGGGGGCCAGGCGACGTACGCGGCCAGCGACGCGGCGACCGCGAGGAGAAGCCCGCCGACCCCGGGAAGCGCGCGGACCAGGAACCTGCGGCCGGCGAGGGCTGCGCGCGCCGCCGCCCCAGCCGCCAGGAGCTCGGAGACGGTGGCCACCCAGAGCGGAACCAGGAGGAGCGCCCCCGCGGCCCGGATGGGCGCCAGATCCAGGACTTCGTGGTTCCACGCCACTACGGCCAGGAGGACCTGGCCCGGCAGCGCCACCGCCACCCACGCCACCCGGCGGAGGGACCGGGGCCGGCCCGGGAAGGCCCAGCCTGACAGCATCGGGATCAGCAGTGCCAGGAGCACGGCCGCCAGCACCACGGTGGACGCGTCCGACGTGAGGGCCAGGGCCAGGCCGAGGAAACCGAACGCCGCCGCGGCGGCGGCCCGGGTCCACGAGGTGGGTGGGCGCATCGGGGAGGAGCATAGGCGATCGCGCCCGCGGCGCCAGTGCGGACGGAATATCCGCAGGAAGCGCCGCATCCGCGCCTTGCCGCGGTGACAACGGCGGTACGCTCGGGGCCAAGGGGACTCCATGAGCGAAGCGACGCAGGAAGCGTGGGACCGGGTGGAGGCGCACCTGGATCGCATCCTGCCGCTCGCCTGGGAGTACCGGCACCTCGGCGTGCCCCTCGAGGACCTGGAGGCGGAGGGGACGCTCGGCCTCCTGGAAGCCGCCATGCGCTTCGACCCCACGCGCGGCGTGCGGTTCCTGACCTATGCGGGCTGGTGGATCCGCAAGCGCATCGTGGAGGCGGTCTCCCGCCAGTCGCTGCTGGTGCGGCTCCCCCGCGGCGCCGTGGAGCGCCTCCGCCGCGTGCGGCGCGCGGAGCGGGAACTCGCGGCGGAGCTGGGCCGCACTCCCACCTGTGAGGAGATCGCCCGGGCCTGCGAGCTGAGGGCGCGGGACGTGGATCTCGTCCTTCTCAGCGCGCGGCGGGAGATCTCACTGGAGGAGCCGGTGGGGCGCGACGGGTCCCGGCTTCTCGAGGACGTGCTCCCCGATCTCCGCGATCCCGGGCCCGAGGGTGCCCTCGCCCAGGCCAGCGGCAGCTCCCACGTGCGCACGTTGCTGGGACGCCTTCCTGCCCGGGCGCGCGCCGTGCTGCTGCTGCGCTTCGGCTTCGCCGGAGATCCCGATCTGTCGCTGTCGGACGTGGGCGCGCTCCTCGGCGTCACCCGGGAGCGCGCCCGCCAGCTGGAGAGGAAAGGGCTCGAGCTCCTGCGTGCTCAGTGCACGGGGTCGAGCGGTGCCAGGCTCGCCCGCGGCAGCGACGCCAGCGTGCGCTCGAGGTAGGCGGCCATCTCCGGATCGGAGGGGTAGCGCGGGTCGAGCTGGTGCGCCCGCGAGGTCGTGGAGGTGATCCTGCGCTCTGGCGAGAGCGTCAACCGGACCTCCCCCAGGAACCGTCCCTGCACGCCGGTGTAGCGGACCGCCGGCTTCCCCTCGGCCTTCTCCTCCGGAGAGACGGTCCCGCCGGATCCCCCGAGCACGAGGTCGATCTCGGGATGCGCCTTGGCCAGCGCGCGCGCCTCCGCCTCGGGCATGGCGGCCAGGAGCACGACCACGTCGGAGGTGGCGCGGAGCTCGGGGAGGTACGCCTGCAGGCTGGCGCCGGGATCGGCGATCGCCAGCATGGCCCCGTCCGGTCCCGCCTTCTGCAGCGCCGGGTTCTGGCGGGTGAGGCCGATCACCCCGACGCGGACGGCCTGGCCGCCGGCACGCGGAACCTCGACGAGGGTGGTGGTGGCGAAGATGGGCTTCCCGTTCTCCTTGCGCACCACGTTCGCGGAGAGGAACGGGAAGGCGGCGCCCTCGGTGGCGCGCGCGAACCCGGGAAAGCCGGCCGCCAGCTCGCGCTCTCCCACGTTGGCGGCGGCGTAACCGAGCCGGTTCATGCCTTCGACGAGGGCGCGGGTCCTGGCTTCACCCTCGGACGTGGGGTTGTCGGAGAAGTTGCCGGCGTCGAGCAGGACGACCGCGGCGTCGGGGAAGAGCGTGCGCGCCTGGCCGGCCACCCAGCCCCGCCGGGGCAGGCCGCCGGAGGGGTTGACCTTGCAGCCGCAGGTGTCGAGGTAACCCTGCACGTCGCCCGTGTGCAGGATCTCGAGATCGGGAACGGGGCTGGCGGACACGAGGGAAAGCGAGGTGGACGGTGCGGAGGGCGCGATCATCGCGGCCGCGACGAGCACGAGCACGGGAACGGGGAGCATGCGGTCCTCCTTTGGTCTGCTGCTTCGCGGCAGACGTTACGAGGACGCGCACGCCGTGGGAACCCGTGCACGGCTCCTTTGACGGACTCCTTACCGCGTCACGCGGAGGTCAAGCGCGCTTCCGCCTTGGGGACCGTGTCCTGGGGGCTGACCTTGTACCAGGCCTCCAGGATCCGCCCCTTCTCGTCCACCAGGAACGAGGAGCGGATGATCCCCTCGTACTCCTTCCCGTACATGGACTTCTTTCCCCACACGCCGTAGGCCGACGCCACCGCGTGGTCGGGATCGGAGAGGAGCGGGAATCCGAGGCCGAACTTGTGGTCGAACCTCTGCTGGGCCTCCGGCGCGTCGGGGCTGATGCCCACCGCGGCCGTGCCCAGCTTCCCCAGGGCGGGCATGGAGTCGCGCACGCTGCAGGACTGCACGGTGCAACCCGGCGTGTCGGCCCTGGGGTAGAAGTAGACGAGCAGCTTCTTCCCCCGGAAGTCCGCGAGCTTCACGGTCTCCCCGCTCTGGTCCTTCAAGGCGAAGTCGGGCGCCTCGTCCCCGGCGGACAGCCTGGCCATGGAAATCCTCAGTAGGGCACGCCGCCCTGGCGGCGGGACCGCAGCGCCTCCGCGTACCACTCCAGCTCGGAGGCGAACCTGTCGAACCGTCGATCCATCGCCGCGTCGGTGGGCTCCCCCTGCGCGTCGAATGCGGCGGCCACCCGGGGTACGGGGAAGATGCTGGGGATGCTCGGCATGCCCAGCTCGCAGAGGATGGCGCGGAGCTGCACGGCGGCGCGCACGCCGCCGAATGCCCCCGCGGAGTAGGACACGATGGCGGAGGGCCGCCAGAACCACTCCTCCAGGAAGTGATCGAGCATGTTCTTCAGCCCCGGCGGGGGCGCGTGATTGTACTCGCCGCACACGACGACGAAGGCGTCGGCTCCCTCCAGGACCTCGGCCATGCGCTGCAGGCCCTCCGGCGCCTCCCCGGCGGGGAACTCCTTGTACATGCGGTCGAGGATGGGGAGGTGCAGCGCCCGCGCATCGAGCAGGGCGGCCCGGTGCCCCCGGGCCTGCAGGCGCTTGTCCACGTAGCGCACGGCGGCCTCGCCACGGCGATGCGTGCGCACGGACCCGAAGAGAAGGACGAGGTCGAGGGGCAAGCGCCCCGGATTCTAGCAGCGGCCTAGGGCGCGGACACGAAGCAGCCGGGGAGACGTCTCGAAAGCTCCAGCGAGACCACCAGGCGCTGCCCATCCTCGAAGCCCCGGTCGTGCCGGCGCTTTTCGTCCGTCTTCTCCCCCGGGGGCACGCGGGACAGGAATCCTTCCACTCCTTCCCGCACCATCCCATCACACGCCGGCCAGGCGAGGTCGCGCGCCCGCTCCACGCCCTCGGCGAAGCCAGAGAGGTAGGCGTCGTCGCTCTCGATCCTCTCCGTGACCCGCACCGTCTCCGCCTGCGCCTGGCCGATGCGGTCGCGCACCGCTGCGTTCGCCTGATCCGCCTTCCAGCGCCCGTGCTCGGCGAGCGTGTCCTCGTAGTCATCGGGATACGGTTCCACCTGGCGCGCGTTCCAGGCGCGGGACCTCTCCGCCTCCTCGCGCGCATCGTGGCGCTCGAGCGCCTGGGCGAGCGCGCGCTCCACCGCCGCCACGTCTCCGCCGGCCACCACGGAGCGCGGCAGCTCGGCCTGCAGCTCCACCCGGCACGCGGCCTGCCGGTAGAGCGTGAAGGGACCGTCCTGCGAGGAGACCCGCATTGGCTCGGCCAGGGTGAGCAAGACGTCCAGGCGCGCCCGGTGCAGGTCCACCTTGTCGATCTGGGCCAGCTCCCCCACCCCGAAGGTGAAGGCGCCCGAGCCGCTCACCCGGCGGCCGTTCAGGCGATTGTTCGTGTACATCCCGCCGCAGTCGGAGCGCACCCCGACCTCGACGATCACCCACGAGCCGCGCCAGCGGCCGGCCAGCTCCCGCTGGAGGTCTCCGGCGGAGGCCACGGAGATGGAGGCGGCGGCCACGAGTCCAGCGCCCAGCAGCTTGAGGTCCATGGCCCGGCAGAAGGTCGTGCCCCCGCCGGGAAGCGTCAAGCCGATCGCGACCTACTTCCGCTTGGCCAGGATCCGGTCCATGTCGTCCATGATGCGGTTCATCTCCGCCATGGCGGCCTGGAAGGGTGCGGAGGTGCGCATGTTCACCCCCGCCTTTTCCAGGAGCGGCACCGCGTAGTCCGACGATCCGGACTTGAGCATCGTCAGGTAGGCGTCGCGGTTCCGGGCCGTGCCCTGCGGCTCGGTGAGGATGCCGTTGGCCAGGGAGACCGCGGCCACCACCGAGGTGGCGTACTGGTAGACGTAGAAGTCGTAGTAGAAGTGCGGGATGTACGCCCATTCCACCGCGTAGACGTCGTCCACCTGGCAGACGCCCGCGTCGTGCCCGTAGTACTTTCGCACCAGGCCGAGGTACAGCTTGTTCAGGTCGTCTCCGGTCAGGGGCTCCCCCTTCTCCACGCGCTCGTGGATGGCCAGCTCGAACTCCGCGAACAGGGTCTGCCGGAAGAGCGTGTGGCGGAGGTTGTCGAGGTAGCTCCCCAGCAGGAACAGGCGGGTGTCGTCGTCCTCCACACTCCGGAGCATGTGGTGGAAGAGCAGGTTCTCGTTCAGGGTTGAGGCCACCTCCGCCACGAAGATCGGGTAGTCGTGGGTGACGTAGGGCTGCGTGGAGTCGGACAGGTACGTGTGCATGGAGTGGCCGGACTCGTGGGCCAGCGTGGAGAGGTCCTCGTACCTTTCGTTGTAGTTGAGGAGCTGGAAGGGATGGACGCCGTAGGCGCCGTTGCTGTAGGCGCCCTGGCGCTTGCCCGTGGAGGGGAGGAAATCCACCCAGCGATCCGCGTATCCCTTCTTGAGGGCGGCCACGTACTCCGGGCCCAGCGGCCCGAAGGCCTCCAGCGTGATGGCCTGCGCCTCCTCGGGCGTGAAGCGCAAGTCGACCTTGGGCACGATGGGGGCGTAGAGGTCCTCGTAGGAGAGCCTGTCCACCCCCATGAGGCGCTGCCGGAGCTTCAAATACCGGTGCAGCGTGGGCAGGTTGGCGTGCACGTCGTCCAGGAGCTGGCGGTAGATCGCGACCGGGACGTTGTCGTTGAAGAGCGCGGCCTCGAGGCTGCTGTCGAACTTGCGCGCCTTCCGCGCCGCGTCGTGCGCTTGCACCTGTCCCGTCAGGGTGGCGGCCAGCGTGCGCCGGAAGTCCTGGTAGCGCGAGAAGAACGCCTTGTAGACCACCTGACGGTCGGCGCGGTTGGGCTCCGCCCGCCAGCGGGTGAAGCCGGCCGGGTCCACCCGCACCGTCTCCCCGGTCGAGACCTTCACCTCCGGGAACGGCATCTCGGCCCCGGTGAAGGTGCCGTAGACGGACTGGCCGGTGTCGGCGACGCTCGCCATGGAGGCGAGCAGCGCCTCGTCCTCGGCGGACAGCGTGTGAGGAGCACGCCGGATCACGTCGTCGAGGAGGGGCCGATAGGGAGCGAGACCGGGATCGGCGGCCAGCGCGCCGCGGATCCGATCCGCGCCAAGCCCGATCAGGGCGGGGCGGATCCAGGCGGTGGCGGAGCCCAGGTCCACCTGCATCTGCTCGGCCCGCTGCTTCATGGCCGCGGCCTTGGTGTCCCGGGTGTCCTGGTCCGCCACCATGGAGGCGTAGACGCTGACCCGTGCGGCGTCGCGCGAGACCTCCATCCAGAGGTCGAGCGCCCTCTTGAGCTGGTCAGCGGAAGAGGGGAGCGTGCCCTCGAGCGACGTCAGACGGGGGATGCGCCGCTGCACGTCCTTCAGGCCGGCCTCCCATGCGTCCTGGTCGGGGAACAGGTCGGCCAGGTTCCAGGTCAGGCGCTCGGGCACCTCTCTGCGCTCGACGGCGCGGATGGAGGGGGAAGCGAGCAGGGCGAGCGCGGCGAGGAACGCCGTCAGCATGCGGAACTTGGGCATCTCCATGGTCTCCTTCCCGATCGCGTCGGTGCCGGCCCACCAGCATACGAGATCGACCTGCGCGCTGACGATTCCGTCACCGCCGCCCACGGCCATCCACCGCCGGGCATCTCCGCATTCCGCCCGCACGGGGGCCGGTGCCCTCCTTTGTCTCTCCGCCATCGGGCACGGCCCATGCAGGAGCGGCGCGCGTGACGGACGCGTTTTGCCAGGTCTGTTGCACCCCGCACGTCCCGCCGGAGGGATGTCCAGGAGAGTTGCGGCCGACGGGCCCCGAGCGGCATGGCTGGAGCGCCCAGCTCGAAACTCCCAAGGGTCCGCAGGTCTGCGGCGTGCTGCTGGCCCCCAGCGCCGGTATCTGGCGCGCGCGCATCGTCACCTACCCCAAGGTGCCGTGGATGATCCCCGGAGGCCGGGGCGCGATCCGGTTCAGCGGCGTCTCCGCGCACGAGGCCGAGTCGCGTGCGGTCGCCTACGTGCACGCGCGCTGCAAGGAAAAGGGGTGGGCGTGGAACGACGTGTTCCCGCTCCGCCGGAAGGGAGACCTCCAGGCGGTGCCGGAGCGGCGGAAGCGTCGGTCCATCCCCATCCGGTACACGACCGGGGACCGGCCCCCGTTGCTCTCCACCGTGGTGAACATGTCCGAGGGCGGGTTGTTCCTGGCCGCCCCCGACCCCTTGCCCCGAGGAGCGGTGGTGCGCATGGAGATCGAGATCTACGGGAGCATGGCCACCCTGGACGGCACCGTGGCCTGGATCCGTACCCAGCTCGAGCCGGGCCGTCCGCGGGGGATGGGGGTCGACCTGCTGGAGTCCCCGGCGGTCTGGATCAGCTTCGTGCGCGGACTTCCCTGACGCCGCGCGTCAGCGCCGCCTCCAGCACCTCCTCGATGCGGGCGGCGAAGACCATCTCGAGGTCGCGGCGCACCTCCTCCGGGATCTGCTTGACGTCCCGGCGGTTCCCCTCCGGCAGGACCACCCGCCTCAGCCCGGCCCGGTGCGCGGCCAGCACCTTCTCCTTGATGCCGCCCACGGGGAGGACGAGGCCGGCGAGGCTGATCTCCCCCGTCATCGCCGTGTCACGGCGCGCCGGCGTGTCGGTGTAGAGCGAGACCAGCGCGGTCGTCATCGCCACGCCCGCCGAGGGACCGTCCTTCGGCACCGCCCCCGCGGGCACGTGGAGGTGCACACCCGTCTTCTCGAACCGGTCGGACTCGATCCCCAGCTCCTTGGCGTGGGACCAGACCCAGGTCTGGGCCGCGGTGGCGGACTCCCGCATCACGTCGCCGATGGAGCCGGTGATCCGCAGTTCCTTTCCGCCGGGCAGGAGCGCCGCCTCCACGTAGAGGACCTCCCCCCCGCTCTCCGTCCAGGCGAGACCGGTGGCGACCCCGGGAAGCAGCTCCTGGCGCGCCTCCTCCGGCAGGAACCGCTCGTCCCCCAGGAGGTCCTGGAGGTCCTCCGCCCCCACGCGTACGGTTCCCGCGTTCCCCTCGGCCACCCGGCGGGCGATCTTGCGGGCGATCCGGCCCAGGAGGCGCTCCAGCTCCCGCACGCCTGCTTCCCGGGTATAGGCCCCGACCAGGCGCGCCACGGTCTCGTCGGGGATCTCCAGCTGCTCGGGCTTGAGGCCCGCCTCGGCCAGGCGCCTGGGCAGGAGATGGCGGCGCGCGATCGCGACCTTCTCCTCGCGCGCGTAGCCGGCGAGGCGCAGGACCTCCATGCGGTCGAGCAGCGGCCGGGGGATCGTGTCCAGGGTGTTGGCGGTGGTGATGAAGAACACCTGGGAGAGGTCGAAGGGCAGGTCCAGGTAGTTGTCGCGGAAGGTGCCGTTCTGCGCGGGATCGAGCACCTCGAGCAGGGCGGAGGCGGGATCGCCGTGGAAGCCGCGGCCGAGCTTGTCCACCTCGTCGAGCATCATCACCGGGTTCCGGCGGCCGGCCCGCCGGATGGCCTGGATCACGCGTCCGGGCATGGCGCCGATGTAGGTGCGCCGGTGGCCGCGCAGCTCCGCCTCGTCGTGCATGCCGCCCAGGGAGAGACGCTCGAAGGGCCGGTCCAGGGCGCGCGCGATCGACTGCCCGAGGCTCGTCTTCCCCACCCCGGGCGGACCCACGAAGCAGAGGATGGGTGCGTGGGCGCCCGGGTTCAGCTTCATCACGGCCAGGTCCTCGAGGATGCGATCCTTCACCTCCTCGAGATCGAAGTGGTCTTCATCCAGGATCGAGCGCGCCTTCCCCAGGTCGATCTCCGCGGGATCGGCGGCCTTCCAGGGGAGCTCGAGGATGAGCTCCACATAGGAGCGCGTCATCTGGTAGTCGGGGGCCGCCGGCGGCAGCCGCTCCAGGCGCGACAGCTCGCGCTCCGCCTCCTTGCCGACGTGATCGGGAAGGTCCGCCTTCTCCAGCCGCTCCCGGAGCACCGCCGCCTCCTGCTGCTGGGGGTCCCCCTCTCCCAGCTCGGCCTGGATGGCACGGAGCTGCTGCCGCAGCACGTACTCGCGCTGCGACTTGCTCATCTCGCTCGCCGCCTGCCCGGCGATCTCCTTGCGGATCTCCAGGACCCGGATCTCGTTGGCCAGCGATTCGTTGAGCAGGCGCAGGGCTTCCAGGCGAGTGTCCGCCTCCAGGATCCTCTGCCCCTGCTCGGTGGGGAGCGGCAGCAGCGAGGCCACCACATAGGCGACCTGGAGCGGATCCGCGTTCCGGGTCACCATCTCGGCCACGTCGACGTTGGCGTCCGGCTGCACGATCTCCACCACCCGCTTGCCGAGGTCCATCACCGCGCGCAGCCGCGCCTCCACCTCGGGGCCCGCGTCCCCCGGCGTGGGCAGGACGCGCACCCGCGCCCGCAGGAACCCCTCGGTCTGCTCCCACTGCTCGACCACGACGCGCTCCACGCCCACCAGCAGCAGGCGCAAGCCCTCGGGGGAGCGCGTCATCTGCTTGAGCACCGCACGGGTCCCCACCGTGTAGAGATCTTGCGGACCCGGCGCGTCCTGGGCCGGGTCGCGCTGGGCGACCACCACCAGGGTCTTCTCCTCGGTCGCCAGAGCCGCCTTCACCGCCTCCATCGACGCCGGCCGTCCCACGAGCGCGGGGAGGGCCACGTGCGGATAGAGCACGGTCTGCTTCATGGGGACGACGGCCAGCACGTGCACGGCGCCGGCGGGGGTCGCCTCGTCGAGGGAGTTGTGGGAGTCGGATTCAGCCATGCTGGGACTCCGGCGGATCACCGCTCGGCTCCACGCGAACGAGGAGGAAGCCGTCACGGAAGTCGGTGGCGATCCGGAGAGAGCCGGGCTCGCCGGGCAGGTCGAGGCGGCGCTCGAAGCAGTTGTAGGCAATCTCCATCTGGACGTGGTCCCAGTCCCGCTCCAGGAGCCAGTCGCGGCGGCAGCCGGCCACGGTGAGGGAATTCCCGGAGAGCGAGACGGTCACGTCGGCCGGGCGGACCCCCGCGAGGTCGAGCTTGACCAGCCACCCGCGCGGGGTGCGGTAGACGTCGGCGCGCGGCCGCCACTGGGCACGGCCGGACGGCGGCTCGAAGAAGAGGAGCTCGGCGAAGGGATCGTGGGACACGGTACGGCCATGATAACCGACTCCGTTCGTCCGTTATCGGCGGGGTACCGCGGCCTTCCCTTGCGCATACTGCACGTGTGCAGGACCGAGGCCGCTATCTCGATCTGGGACCGGAGGAGATCGCCGCCCGCGCCGCGCGGGGGCGGGAGATGCTCCGCGCCTGCCGGATGTGTGGGCGTCAGTGCGGGGTAGATCGCATCGCGGCGGTGCGCCCATCCGTCTGCCAGACGGGCGATCGCGCGGTGATCGCGGCCTGGGGCGTCCGCCACGCGGAGCAGACCGGCTTCCTGGCCTTCGGGCGCTGCAACCTGCGCTGCGTCTTCTGCCCGACCTGGATGACGAGCCAGGGCCGCTGGGGACGCGAGCTGCCGGCGGACGAGGTGGCGGAGCGCATGCTCGCCATCCAGGAGCGCGGGGGCCGTGTCCTGCACCTGCTGCGCCCCACCCCGGTGGTGCACGCGGTGCTGGAAGCCCTCGCCCTCGCGGTCCCCCGTGGCTTCACCCTGCCGCTCGTCTACGAGAGCAGCGGGTACGACAGCGTGGAGGCCCTGCGCCTGCTGGACGGCGTCGTGGACGTGTACGTGGTCGACATGAAATGGGGGGACTCGCGGGAGGGGCTCTGGTTCTCGAAGGTGCGCAACTACGCCAGCGTCAACCGGCGCGCGGTGCTGGAGATGCACCGGCAGGTGGGCGACCTGGAGGTGAACGGCGCGGGCATGGCCTTGCGTGGGCTCGCCGTGCGCCATGTCGTGCTGCCGGGAAGCCTGGCCAGCACGGGACGCGTGGTGCAGTTCCTGGCCGAGGAGATCTCCCCCGCGACCTGGCTGGAGCTGGACGAGGCCTACACCCCCGCGCACCTGGCCGCACGCTACGCCCCCCTGCACCGGCGGCCCACCGACCGCGAGACGACGGAGGCGCGGCGCCTGGCCAGACGGCGAGGGTTGCGCCCTAGGTCCGACGCCGCAGCACGCCCCCCTGGTCGCTGTCCTTGAACCCGCGCGAGGTGAGCCACCGCGTCACCTCGGCTCCCTTGGGATGGGAGGGCCGCACGACGTTGTAGAGGTAGCGGAGCCCCCGGGCGCGCGCCTCCTCCTCCAACCGGTCCAGGACGAACCCGCCCACGCCCCGGCCCTGGGCCTCGGGTCCCACCGCGACCAGGATCTCGGCGTCTCCCCACACCGCGTCCATGAAGCCGTAGGCCACGGTCCGCCCCTCCTCCTCGACCCGCCACCAGTCGCCCGGGAGGATGGAGGAACGGCGGAAGGCCTCCACGTCGAGCGCCCCCGGGGGCGCGGCTCCCAGCACCGCCTCCTTGTCCGCATCCCAGCGGGCCGGGCTCTCGTGGATCCAGCGTCGCGTCATCGCGTCAAGGATAGGCGATCCCGTGATCGCGATGACGTCCTTGTCATGGGGGGTTGCCAGGGGCCGTGAGCGGGGCGAAGGACGGGAACCCGGCACGCCGCCTGCTTGGGTCGCCCCGCGAGGGAGAGCGCCATGAGCGGCCACGTCTGCAAGTCCTGTTCTGCCCCTGGCCCCGTGCACCCGCGCAAGGGGCTGGCGCCCCTGCACCGCAAGCGGTGCCGGATCTCCCTGCGCTGGGGCGTGGAGCGGCCCTCCCTGCGCGCCTCCACGAGCGACCTCTCGGTGCACGGGATGTTCGTGGCCACGCGCCGTCCCGCCGAGCCGGGGAGATCCCTGCGCCTGGACGTCGAGATCGCCGGCCTCACCGCGCGGCTCGAGGCGGTCGTGATGTGGACCCGGCGCGCGCCCGACGCCGGACTGCCCTGCGGGATGGGGCTGCGCCTGGTGCACCCCCCACCGGCCTACGCCGACTTCGTGACCGCCCTCCCCGCCTAGGAGAACGCGCGCACCACGTCCTGCAGCGCGCGATCGAAGTCCTCGGGGGACTCGAGCTGAGGGAAGTGGCCGGTGCCCGGGATCACCAGGACGTCGAAATCGCCGTGGTGGCGGCGGTTCGCTTCCAGGTTCGTGGGAAACGTGTCCCCCTGGATGCAGCGCACCGGCGCCCGCACCGCGTCGAGCGCCCGCGCCTGATCGAAGGCCGCCACCGCGCGCAGGATGGGGAGCGCGATCTCCGGCCGGGCGCTGCACATCTTCTCCTGCACGCGGGCGACCAGCTCCGGCGCGGCGGCGGCGCCGAAGATCGAGCCCACGAACGTCCGGCAGCTGGGCACGAAGTCGCGCGCCAGCCCCTCGAGCAACGCGTCCATCCCCGCGCCGTCCTTCTGTTCGACGTCGTGGAGGGTGTCCACCCCCACCACCGCCACCACGCGCTCCGGAGCGCGCGCGGCGGCGGCGAGCGCCACGGCCCCCCCTGCGGCATGCCCGACCAGCACCACCCGCCGGAGCTCGAGCGCCTCCAGGAGCCGCACCACGTCCGAGCCGAAGACCTCGACCGTCCAGTCCTTCCGGTCCGACCCGGACTCGCCGTGCCCCGGCAGGTCCAGCGACACCACGCGGTGGGTGGGAGCGAGCGCACGCATCACGCGTCCCCACTCGGAGCGGTCGCCCGCCCAGCCGTGGACGAACACCAGCGTCGGCTCCCCCGCCCCGGCCAGCGTGTAGGCGACCGGAACCCCGTCCCCGGTGGTGACCTGCCCGACGGCGAAGCCGTCGGGATCCGGCTCGGGTGCGGGCGCCGTTGCCGGCGCGCGCCGCGGCGGCGCCGTGCCGCAGGCCGGCAGGACCAGGCAGAGGAGCACCAACCAGGAGAGGCGTCGCATGGCGGGTTGGCTCCAGTCTAGCTCGGGCCCTACGTTCTCCCGACGCGGGGGGACGAGGGAGCCTTGGGCGCTGAGCGGCGCGCGGCGGGACGTCCGGACGCGGACTACCCCGCCTTCGCCAGGCTGGACGGGCGGCATCCCTTCCGGGACGCCGTGCCCGAGGCGTCCGTCCTCTACCGGGCCCGGCGGCGGCACGACGGCCAGGTGGCCTGGTTCAATTTCGCGCTGGCCCGGGAGATGGGCCTCGTGCCCCACGGCCACCCCGACCGCCTGAACCTCACCCTGGAGCGTGCGATCCTGCGCACGTTCTGCCTCGTGATCGTGAACGAGTGGGACCTCGCGCATGGGACGCGCGTGGACCCGCGCGACCTGCTCCCCCACCCGTACATGGCCACGCGCTACCTCCAGCTGCAACATCCCGGCCGACGCGGCACCACCTCGGGAGACGGACGCGGCATCTGGAACGGAGCTCTGACTCACCGCGGCGTGACCTGGGACGTGAGCAGCAACGGCACCGGCGTCACGCGGCTCTGCCCCGCCACTGCCGAAACCGGTCGTTTTCTGCGCACGGCGAACCGCGTCGCCTCCTACGGTTGCGGCACGGCCGCCCTGGAGGACGGGCTCGCCGCCGCGCTCATGAGCGAGGCCTTCCATCGCAACGGGATCGCCACCGAGCGCGTGCTGGCGGTGATCGCGCTGGCGGACGGGTTCGCCATCGTGGTGCGGGCGGCGCGCAACCTCCTCCGTCCCGCCCACTTCTTCGCGCCCCTGAAGCAAGGGAACGCCCGCTGGCTTCGGGGCGTGGCCGAGCACTGGCTGGCCCGGGAAGAAGCCAACGGCACCCTCGCCCCGCCGCCCGGCGGCCGGAGCGGGTACCGTCGCCTGGCGGAGGCGGTGGCCGTGCGCTTCGGACGCACGGCGGCCGTGTTCGAGCGCGAGTACGTCTTCTGCTGGCTCGCCTGGGACGGGGACAACGTGCTCGCCGACGGCGGCATCATCGATTACGGATCTGTCAGGCAGTTCGGGCTCTACCACCGGGCCTACCGGTTCGACGACGGGCCGCGCTGGTCGACCACCCTCCCCGAGCAGCGGCGGATGGCCCGCCTCATCGTCCAGACCTTCGCCCAGGCAAGGGACTTCCTCCTCACCGGCCGGCGGCCGCCCCGCTCGGCCCTCGCACGGGACCCCGTGCTCCGGCTGTTCGACCGCACCTTCTCCACGTGGCGCGACCGGCTGCTGCTGCGCAACGCCGGCTTTCCGCCCGGCACGGTGGAGATCCTGCTGCGCCGGGAGCCGGCGCTGGTGCGGCGCTTCGACCGGGCCCATGGCTATTTCGAGCGCGCGCGCTCCGCCCGGGGGCCGGTTCCCGTGCCCGACGGGCTCACCTGGAACGCCATCTTCAGCACACGGGACCTCCTGCGCGAGCTTCCACGGCACTACCTCGAGGCTCCCCGTCCCGTACCCCTGCGCACGTTCCTCCGTCTGGGCTTGTCCACCTATGCCGGCCGCGAGGACCGGCGGCCCACTCGCGTGCGGCGGGAGCGGGCGGCCGCCTTCCAGCAGGCGTTGCTGGGTCTCGTGCGGGCCGCCGCCCGGCACACCGGGGTCGCGTTCCAGGAAGTGCTGCTCGAGCTCGCACGGCGCTCCGCCCGGATCAACCGCTTCGCGCGGCTGACCGGCGACGGCGCCGTGTGGGCGGCGAGAAAGCTCCTGCGTCTGCGTCGCCGCCTCCCCTCCGAGCAGTTCCACGCGCTGATCGAGCGCTTCGTGGACGATCAGGTGCTCGTGCCCGAGCGGCGCCCGCGGGCGCGCGCCGCGGCGCCGGAAGCGCCCGACGTCCGCCGCGCCCTCACCCGTCTGCTCGCCGCCGTCGAATCCAACCGTCACGGACTCTAGTTCGCAGTACACTCTGGCGGCTTCGGGGGACGATATGCCCGCGCCCTCGTCCAGGCTCGCGCCGCCGGTCCTCGCCTTCCTTCTCCTGCTCCTGGCGGGGGGTGCGGTGGCCGCCAGTGTCCCGAAGTACGACACCGCGGAAGTGGTCCTGCACGCGTCGGTGCCGTTCAACGGGGTCTCCGGCACGCCCAACCCGTTCACCTCGGTGACGGTGACCCTGAACGTCACCGCCCCCGACGGGCGGACCTTCCAGGTGGACGGCTTCTTCGACGGCGACGGGAACGGCGGCGGCGTGGGGGACGTGTTCAAGGCCCGCATCTTCCTCGATCAGGCGGGGACCTGGACGTGGACCTCGACCAGCGCCACGGCCGGGCTGGGCGGGCAGAGCGGGCAGATCGTCTGCTCGGGCCTCCTCGCCGGCACCTTCGCCAAGGGGCCGCTGAGCATCCGCGGCGGCCGCCCCCGGTACTTCGCGTACGCCGACGGCACGCCGGTCTATCTCCTGGGGAAGATGCTGGACTTCGATGCGCCGACGCCGTTCCAGCGGACCACACTCATCTTCTTCTCCCACGTCCTCACGGACGCGGACCGCCGCTTCGGGCTCGACTACTGGCACACGATGAACCTCAACAAGCTGTCGATCTACACGTTCAACAGTGGAGACTTCGACGGGACGGAGCCGACCAGCCCCTGGCTCGGCTGCCCCAGCTGCGATCGCACCCGCTTCGACCTGGCGCACTGGCAGACGTTCGAGACCTGGACCCGCACCCTCCGGGACGAGGGGATGTTCGCCGAGATCTGGTTCTTCGCGGACAACTCCGGGGTGGGAGGGTTCCCGCTCGCCGACCGGCAGCGGCTGATCCGCTATGCCATGGCCCGCCTGTCCGGGTACGTGAACACGATGTTTTTGGTGACGGCGGAGTGGGAGGAGGGCTTCAACCTGGACGAGCTCCAAGCATGCGCGGACACCATGCGCGCGTTCAACCCCTGGCAGCGCCAGACCAGCACCCATTGCCTCCCCGGACTGTTCGATTTCCCGGATGCGTCCTGGGCGGATTACATGTCGATCCAGGTCGGGAACACCAGCGGCTACAACCAGAACCACAACACCGCCGTCGCCAACCGGCTCCTGGCCCGGAAGCCCTCCTTGGCAGAGGAGTTCGCCCAGGGGTACGAGAGCGGCTTCTCCCGGCAGAAGGCCTGGGCCGTGTTCACCGCCGGGCAGGCCGGCACGGGAACCGGCGCCTACCTGCTCTGGCTGGCCAAGTTCGTGCGCGAGGCGCCCTTCTACAAGATGGATCCCGCCGACTCCCTGATCCTCTCCGGGCAGGGTTACTGCCTGGCCGAGCCCGGCTTCAACTACGTCGTCTACCTCCCCTTCGGTGGTGCCGTCACCCTCGATCTGCGGGGCGCCAGCGGCAGCTTCGAGGCCCAGTGGTTCAATCCGCAGTACGGGACGTGGACCAGCGCGGGCACCGTCGCCGGGGGCGGCACCCCCGGCTTCGTGGGCCCCTTCGCCGACGACGACGTGGTGCTCTGGCTGCGGCCGCTGATCTCGGGCTCCACCCCTCCACCGCGCGTCACGGGGCTCGGCTTCGGGAGCCGCTCGGCCGTCGACTGGGAGGACACCCTGGCCGCCGCGTCCTACGATGTGGTGAAGGGCAGCCTGAGCACGATGCACGCCCAGGGGAGCCTCACGCCGTCGGTCACCGCGTGCGTCGAGAACAACGGGACCGATCGCGCCGCCAGCGATGCCGCCGAGCCCTCTCCCGGGCAAGGCTTCTGGTACCTGGTGCGCGCGACACGCAGCAACGGAGCGAACGGCTCGTACTCCATGGCGGTTCCGCGCGAGCGCGCGGGACGCGACGCGGAGATCGCGGCAGCGGCCGCGCGTTGCCCGTGACCCATTAGCGGGTTATTCTCGGTTTCACATACTCGACGATTGAGAGGGCCCCATGACCCCTCCGACTCGCATGGGGCCCGCACTCCTGCTTCTCTTCTTTGCGTGCATCAGCTGGAGCCTCGCAGGCGCTGCGGCCCCCGTTTACGACACTGCGGAGGTGGTGCTCCACTCCGCCCAGACCTTCGACGGGAACTCGGGAACTCCGAACCCGTTCACGTCGGTGACGCTCACGCTCACCGTCGTGGCCCCCGACGGGCGCACCTTCCAGGTGGACGGCTTCTTCGACGGCAACGGCGCCGGCGGTGCCGTCGGCGACGTCTTCAAGGCGCGCATCTTCCTGGATCAGCCGGGGACCTGGTCCTGGACCTCGTCCAGCGCCACCTCCGGCCTGGACGGACGGTCCGGTCAGATCCCGTGCTCGGGCACCCTGCCCGGTCTCTTCGCCAAGGGGCCGGTGGTCGTGCCGGCCGCCACCCCCCGGTACTTCGGGCATGCCGACGGCACGCCCGTGCTGCTGCTCGGGAAGATGCTGGACTTCGACGCACCCCCCGCCCAGTTCACCACCTTCACGTTCTTCTCCGAGACGTTCAGCGAGAGCGAGCGCCGGGCCGAGCTGGACTATCAGCACTCCCTGCGCGTGAACACCATGGCCATCTACCTCTTCAACCAGAACGACTTCAACGATGACGGCCCCCGCCCCACCAACCCCTGGGTCGGTGGCGATCGGACGCGCTTCGACCTCGCGCACTGGCGCACCTTCGAGACCTGGACACGCACGCTCCGGGACGAGGGCATGGTCGCCCAGCTCTGGTTCTTCGCCGACGACTCGGGGGTGGGCGGCTTCTCCATGGCCGACCGCCTGCGCCTCATCCGCTACGGGATGGCGCGCTTGTCCGCCTACGCCAATACCATGTTCGTGACCACGCTGGAGTGGGAGGAAGCCTTCACGGCGAGCGAGGTGGACCAGGCCGGGCAGTATCTCCAGTCCTTCAACCCCTGGCGGCGCCTGACCAGCGTCCACGGCCTTCCCGGCCTGTTCGACTTCCCGAACGCCTCCTGGGCGAACTACATGGACCTGCAGATCGGGATCCTGGACGACTGGGACGGCAATCACCAGGACGCGCTCGAGAATCGCGCCCTGGCGGCGAAGCCCTCGTTCTGCCAGGAGTTCGCCCAGGGATACGAGAGCGGGTTCTCCCGCATCAAGGCCTGGAGCGTGTTCTTCGCCGGCCAGGCGGGGGTGGGCTCGGGTGCCTACCTCGCGTGGCTGGCGGAGTTCGCGCGGACCGTACCGTTCCAGAGGATGGCCCCGGCGGACAGCCGCGTCGTCTCCGGAGATGCGTATTGCATGGCCGAGTCCGGCGTCCAGTACGTCGTCTACTTTCCGCTGGGGGGAACGGCCCTGGTCGATCTCTCCGGAGCCAGCGGAACGCTGGACGCGCAGTGGTTCGACCCCCGCACCGGCCAGTGGTCGAGTGCAGGGACGGTCTCCGGCGGCGGAACCGTGTCCTTCACCTCGCCCCAGGGGGACGACGACATGGCACTGTGGCTTCGTCCGCCCTCGGGCAGCGCTCCGCCACCGGTGCTGGGCGTGGCGTTCACCGGCCGCACCGGCTTCGACTGGTCGGATACCCGGGACGCCACGTCGTACGACGTGGTCCGGGGCGACCTCGCGGTCCTCCGGGCACAGCGCACCTTCACGCCCGCAGTGAACGCCTGCCTCGAGAACAACGGTACCGACCGGCACGCGGAGGATCCGGTGACGCCGGCGTCGGGCCAGGGGTTCTGGTACCTCGTGCGGGGCGTCAGTGCTTCCGCCGGTCCCGGGTCGTACTCCATCGGCGACGCCGGCGAGCGTCCGGGGAGGGATCCGGAGATCGGAGCATCCTCGGCCGCCTGTCCGTAGCTAACGAAAGTCTCTGCTCCCCCCGCTCGGCGGCGTCATCCGCGTGCGGGGGGACCAGAACGACTCCGCGATGAGGTGGACGACGCCGTCCTGCGCCTGCAGCTTGCCGCTGACCCCGAGGAAGCTCGCGGTCTTCACCAGGGACCGGTAGGCCTCGTAGACCTTGCGCCAGACCACGACGTTCACGAACCCGGTCTCGTCCTCCATGGTGAGGAACACGACCCCCGAGGCGGTGCCCGGCCTCTGCCGGCAGATGACGATGCCGGCGTAGTGCACGCGACGCCCGTCGGGGAGGCGCATCACCTGGCGCGCCTCGGGCAACCGTGCCGCCTGCAGCGTCTCCCGGAGTGGCTCCAGGGGATGTCCGCGCGGGGAGAGGCCGGTGGCGCGGTAGTCCCATCCGATGGTCTGGAACGTGTCCAGGGCGGCGAAGGCGGCGCGCGCCTCGGCGTCGGCCACGGGGAGATCGGGATCGGGCACGCGCACCGCGCCCCTCACGGCCCACAGCGCCTCGCGCCTTCCCGGAGCCAGCGGCGCCAGCGCACCGGCCTCCGCCAGGCGGGAGAGAGATCCCTCGTCCATCCCGGCACGGGCGGCGAGGTCGGCGATGGAAGCGAAGGGCTTCGCCTCCCGCGCCTCCAGCAGGCGCATCCCCGCGGTCCTGGCGAGACCCTTCACGTAGCGGAAGCCCATCCGCACCGCCAGCGCATCCCCTTCCAGCGTGCAGTCCCAGGCGCTGCGCACCACGTCCACGGGAAGGAAGCGCACGCCGTGGCGCTTGGCGTCGTCCACCACCGTGGCGGGCGAGTAGAACCCCATGGGCTGCGCGTTGAGCAGCGAGCAGGTGAACGCCTCCGGGTGGTGGCAACGCATCCAGGCGGTCGCGTAGGCGATCAGGGCGAAGCTGGCGGCGTGGCTCTCCGGGAAACCGTACTCGCCGAAGCCCTTGATCTGCTCGAAGACGCGCTCGGCGAACTCGAGCGCGATCCCCTTCCCGGTCATCCTCCGCACCAGGCGTTCGCGGTGTCCCTCCAGCCGCCCGCTGCGGCGCCAGGCCGCCATGTCGCGCCGGAGCTGGTCGGCCTCGCCGGGCGTGTAGTCCGCCGCCTCCATTGCCAGGCGGATCACCTGCTCCTGGAACAGCGGCACCCCCAGCGTGCGCGCCAGGATGGGCTCCAGCGAGGGGTGCGGGAAGTCCACCTTCTCCTGCCCGGCGCGGCGCCGGAGGTAGGGATGCACCATGCCGCCGGTGATGGGACCCGGGCGCACGATGCTGACCTCGATCACCAGGTCGTACCAGGTCTCGGGCTTGAGGCGGGGCAGCATCGCCATCTGGGCCCGGCTCTCGATCTGGAAGACCCCCACGGTGTCGGCGCGGCGGATCATGGCGTAGGTGGGGGGATCGTCGAGGGGGAGGTCGGCCAGACCCAGGCGCTCTCCCCGGTGCTTGGCGATGAGATCAAAGCCCAGGTGGAGCTGGTGCAGCGCGCCCAGCCCCAGCAGGTCCACCTTGAAGAGGCCCAGCTCCTCCAGCGCGTCCTTGTCCCACTGCGCCACCGTGCGGTCCGGCATGGCGCCGTTCTCGATGGGCACCAGCGTGTCCACCGGCTGATGCCCCAGAAGGAAACCACCGGGGTGGATGGAAAGGTGTCTGGGAAAATCTTGGATCTCGGAAACCAGGCGCAGCACGTGCCGGTGCGCGAGCAGCTCGGGATCGAGACCGGCCTGCAGGAAGGCGGCCGCCGCCTCCCCCTCGTGGTAGCCGAGCAGCTTGGCGGCACGGTCGAGCGCCGTCTCCGGGATCCCGAAGACCTTGCCCACGTCGCGCAACGCCGATTTCGGACGGTAGCGTACGGTGATCGCCACCATGGCCGCATGGCGGCGGCCGTACTTGGCATAGACGTGCTGGATCACCTCCTCTCGCCGCTCGTGCTCGATGTCGAGATCGATGTCGGGTGGCTCCGCCCGCTCCCGGGACAGGAAGCGTTCGAAGAGCAGGCCCATGGCCACGGGATCCACGGCGGTGATGCCCAGGCAGTAGCAGACGGCGGAGTTGGCCGCAGAGCCGCGGCCCTGGCAGAGGATCCCCTCCTCCCGGCAGAAGCGGACGATCTCGTGCATGGTCAGGAAATAACCGCCGTAGTCGAGGTCCTCGATCACCTGCAGCTCGCGCGTGAGCTGCGCCGCCACGTGGGGAGGGACCTCGCCCCGGTACCGCCCCCGTGCTCCCTCGAAGGTGAGCTCGCGCAGCCACTGCGAGCCCGTCATGCCGTCGGGGAGACGCTCGGCGGGATAGACGTAGCGGAGATCGGCCAGGGAGAAGCCGCAGCGTGCGGCGATCTCCCGGCTGCGCGCGATCCCCGCCGCATCGTCGGCGAAGAGGCGCGCGAAGGCGTGCGGCGACTTCAGGACGTGCTCGGCATTGCCGCGGATGCGGCGCCCGGCCTCGGCCAGACGCACGCCGTGGCGGATGCAGGTGAGGACGTCCTGCAGGTCGCGCCGCGAGGCGCGGTGGTAGAGGACCTCGTGGGCGGCGGCCACGGGGATGGCCCACCGCTCCCCCCGTCCGCGCAGGCGCGCCTCCCCCGGTACCTCCTCCGCCCGCCGGTGGCGTGCCGCCAGCGCGTACAGGCGGTCGCCGAAGGCTTCCTTGAGGACGTGCGCCACGAAGAAGGGATCGGCCTCCCCGGCGAGCAGGCTCCGCTCGCCGCCCCAGAGGGCGAGGAGGCCCGCCGCGTGCTCCACCACCTCGCGCCAGGCCACGCGGCACTCTCCCTTGGGAGAGCGCAGCCGTCCGGCGCTGAGCAGGCGGCAGAGGCTGCCCCAGCCTTCCCGATCGGCGGCCAGGAGGACGATGGAGGAGCCGTCGTCCACCGTGACCTCGGCCCCCCCGATGAGCTTCACCCCCCGCTGGCGCGCCTCCACGTGGGCCTCGACCATGCCGTACACACCGTCGCGGTCGGTGAGCGCGAGCGCCACGAGGCCCAGTTCCCCCGCCGTCTCCAGGAGCTCCTGGGGGTGGCTCGCCCCTTCCAGGAAGGAGAAGTTGCTCTTGCACCAGAGCGGCACGTAGGCGAGATCGGGACTCACGCCAGGCTCCCCTGAAGGTACCAGCGCCGCTGCTCCCGGTCGTAGAAGACCCACAGGTGCTCGCCACCCTTGGTCTCCGCGAAGTGATAGGCGCGGTGGACGGGCCGCGCCCACCAGCCTCCCGAGACCACGAAGGGCCCGACGATGCGGTCCACCGGCCCGCGGTCGAGGCCGCGCAGCATCCAGCCGTCCGGCTCCTGCTTGGGGCGGAAAGGAAGGGGCTCGGGGGGATGATGCAACCGCCGGATCAGGCGCGGCGGGTCGGCCTGTCCGGGTGCGGCGTCGGAGAGGCGATCGAAGACCTCCCAGGTGAAGCTCGCCTCCGGGAGGTGCGCGTCGCGCAGGGCGGCACGGACCACGGCGTGCGGCCCCAGGCTCGCCCGCACGCGCGCCAGGCCGCGCTCGGCCGCCTCCCGCTCCCGCTTGCGACCGGAGGGGAGGAGCCCCTCCTGGCGAGAGCGGGACGCCACCTCGTCCACCAGCAGCCGCACCTCCTGCACGCGGTCGGGGAGGCGCTGCAGGGCTTCCAGACGAAGACGCACGAGCTCGAGGAGGACGCACGGCTCCACCGTGGGCTCCGCGGGACGCAGGCGCTCGGCGTGCTCTCCCAGGCGGTCGAAGAGGAACCCCAGGTGCAGCTCGGCGACCCGGCGGCCCCGCCGGCGCACCTCGTCGAGCAGCGGAGGAAGCGCCTCCTCCACCAGGGCGACGAGAACACCCGCATCGCTCACCGGGTCGTCGAGGATGCGGCGAACCTGCGGCGGCGGCTCCGGCCGCTCCGGGCAGAGCGGGACCAGCAGCTCCCCGGAGGCCATGCGGTGAAGACGCTTGAGGTCGGGTCCGAAGCGCCGTGCCACGCCCTCCAGCGGCAGGGCTGCGAGCTGGCCCACGGTGGCGATCCCGAGGCGATCGAGCACCTCGCGCGCCCGCGGGTCGGCCGGCAGGCGGAGCAGCGGTGTCTCCCGTGCCAGGCGGCGCTCCTCCTCGGACGAGCCCAGGACCCGGAGGCCGCGCCCGTTCCGCGCCACCGCGAAGGATCCGAAGCGATGGAACCCCACCGCGAGCGAAGCGGTGAAGCCGTCTTCGCGGAGGCGCCCCAGCACCGCCTCGCCCCAGGCGGTGAGCGACGGCCACAAACGGGTGAGGCCGGAGGCGTTCAGCCAGAACACGCCCGGAACCTCGCGGGACGGTTCCACCTCGGGCGTGAACGCGCGCAGGCGCTCGGCGACTGCCGCGACCTCCGCCGTCACCCTCTCGGCTGGGATGGGAGCGGCGTGGAGCCCCGGCGCCAGCGACAGCGCGGCCGCGAAACGGAGTCCCGGCAGAACCCCGCGGGCACGGGCGGACGTGCTCGCCCATTGCACCTCGGCCTGAGGCCGGTCGTCCGCGACCACCACCACCGGTGTCTTCCGCCAGTCGGGGTGCGCGCGCAGCAGCAGCTGCAGCGGGAAGTCGGGCAGGTCAACGCAGGCCGTCCGGTCCACGGCAGACCTCGCTCATTGCTCCGCCAAGCTTTCCCCCCAGCCATCGCCCCCGCTTGTCCTTCAGCACCTGCAGCGTGCAGCGATAGCGGTCCCCCTCGCGCACCATCCGGGGGACGTGCACGCGCAGCGACACGAGGCTCCCCAGGGAAGGACGCTCTTCCTTCTTCTCCGTGAGCAGGATCACGGCGGCGCCGTGCCGGAGCGCCAGCCCGGAAAGGCGCGTGACCGCGTGCAGCGGCAGCTCGGTCGCCGGCCCGAGGTCGAGGACGACGAGTCCGAAGCCGCCGGAGCGGAGGAGGAGGTCCGCGGCCCGGGCGGCCTCCAGCGCGTGCGCGGCCCGGACCACGGGGAGCGCCGCCAGATCGATCCCTGCCGCCGCCACGTCGGGGGGGAAGAAGGCGCGCGACCGGGGGGCCACCCAGGCGGCGGGCTCGCCACGCCGCTGCGCATCGAGTACCAGGCGGAAGGCGAAGGTGAACGGCGCCCCCGAGGGCTCCGCCGACAGCTCGACCAGGCGGCCGGTCAGCGCGGGAAGCGTCCAGGAGGGAGCGGACGGAGCGGGCCGGGGAGGGGGGGCAGGAACCGCGCGCTCGACGGCATTCATCGCCGGCCCTCCAGGCGGCGCCGCACCTCCACCACCTTGCCCACGATCTCCACGGCTTCGGCCTCGGGGACGATGGGCGCATACGCGGGGTTCTCGGCGTGCAGCTCCACCCGCCGCCCGCGCAGCCGGAGGCGCTTCACGGTGGCCTCGTCCCCCACCTTGGCCACCACCACGTCGCCGGAGCCTGCCCGGTCCTGCCGGCGCACGATCACGAGGTCGCCATCCAGGATCCCCGCGCCCACCATGCTGTCCCCCTTCACCCGCAGGGCGAAGTAGCGCTCGGGCTCGTCCCTGCCCTCCACCGGAAGGTGCTCCTCCACGTCCTCGATCGCTTCTTCGAAGGGTCCCGCGGGAACGCGCCCGAGCAGCGGCACGTGCGCGGCAGGCCGCCCTCTCCCGGGAAGCCGGTACCCGCGGGCCAAGCCGGGCTCCTTGCGCAGGCGGCCCGCCGTCACCAGGGTCTCGAGGTGCTCGCGCGCCGTCATGGGGGAGCGGAAGTCGAACGCCTCCTGCACGTCCCGCACGCTGGGGGCCTCGCCGGCGAGGAGACGTTCTTGGACCCACCGGAACACGCGCTCGCGAGTCTGACCGGGAGGGGTGCGGCCCATGGGGACCTCCTCGTCCTCGAGTGGGTTTGTGGGAACGAGGAGAAGATACCGTACAGGTGTACGGAACGCAAGCCTAACGGCTGCGGAGCACCCGCGCGGGGAGGAGAAGGACCGTCCGGAGCGTCTGCAGGACCGCATCCACCGCGATGCCGAGGAGACGGAAGGGCAGGAGCAACAGCCAGACGAACGGATAGAGGACGAGCGCCAGCAGGGCCAGCGGCCAGCAGAGCACCAGCAGGATCAGCCAGAGCAGGAACTTGATCATCGGCTGTAGAGGTCGAGCACGCGGCTGAGCGCCCGGCGGCAGACGGAGCAGAACGGCACGTCGTTGCGCGAGAACATGATGCAATCGAGCTCGGGCCGGTAGTACCCCTTGGCCTCGTAGTTGGCCCCCTCGAAGGCGCCCACCTTTCCCCACTGCGCCTGCTTGCGCAGGAACTCCGTGGCCTGCGCCTTCTCCCTGGAGAAGAGCGCGTCCATCTCCGCCTCCGGCCTGCGCTCCGCGCGCAGGCGTTTCCGCTCGGCCTGGACGTCCTTCTGCCAGGCGACGTAGCCGTCCAGGTCCCACGGTGTGGGGAGCGGCGTTCCCGCCGCGACCAGGTCCTTCCACTTGAGCGCGGCGGGATCGTGCAGCGCCGTGGCATTGACCTCCCAGGGCTCCGGACGGTCGGCTCCCGCGGGGGCGTAGGCGGACTCGGAGGTGAAGTACTCGTCGGCCAGGCCCGCGAGGTGGTGCCCGAGCTCGTGCACGAACACGTAGGGGGCCCACAGCGACTCGGAGGCGGCGGTGCTGTAGAGGTTGAAGATGCCGCCCCCGCCGTAGGTCTGTCCGTTCACCAGGATCACCAGCGCATCGTACGGTGCCTGGGAGGCGATCTCGCGCAGCGCCCGGTTGTCGAAGGTGAGCACGTACCGCTCGGACCCGAAGGTGTCGTAGGTCGCCCCCAGGGGGGAGCGGCGGTGGACTCCGGTGGACGGACGGGAGATCCCCGGCTCCGCGGCCGCCGGGCACAGCCCCCACACGTTGAGGTCGGCCGCCCGCCCCTTGAACGGCTCCTTCTCGAGCAGGATCCCGGTGAGCCGGCGCGCCTGTTCCTCGAACTTGCCGCGCTCGGCGGCGGTGTAGCCGTCCCCCAGCACGAGAAGATCGAGCTTCCTGGCGGGATCGCCCGAACCGTGCAGCGAGAGGCGGGGACCGGCCGGCGGCGGAACCGACGGATCGACGAAGGGATCGGCGGGATCCACGACGTGGGTCCACACCTCGCGGAAAGCCGGCGTCCTGGCGTCGCGCTTCTTGATCACCACCTGCACGGGCCCGGCTGGCACCGGGAAGCGGAGCGATTCACCGAAGGCCCGGTGCATCCTGGCAGCCTCCTCGGTGGTCTCCCACTCTCCGTAGATGGAGGCATAGCCGCGCGAGTACAGGAGGCGCTGTGTTTCCAGGTCGCGCACCTCGAAGAGGTACTTCCCCCAGCCGGTGGGGTCGATGGGCGCGTCCGGGTTCCCCGGCCAGGGAAGGGGCTCGAGGACCATGCGCTCCAGCGCGAACAGCTCCTCCCCCTTGCCCCCGGTGTGGACGAGGTCCAGGCGGAACGTGCGGAGGGGAGGGGCCTGGGGAGCAGCCAGGGGCGAGCCGGCCGTCCAGAGAGCGAGGAGCGCGCCGGCGAGGAGGATCGTGCGCTTCATGGCGCGAGAGGAGACCACGACCTTACACTGGGGTCAACACATCCCGCGCGGCCGGTCCCGGCCGCCGCTTCTGGAGGACCCCCATGCCGGAGAAAGCCACACGCAGACGTGCCGCTGCCAGCAAGCGTCGCGGCAACGCTTCCAGCACACAGGCCGGCGAGTACGTCCGCGAGGAGATGCACCACAAGCGCTCGGGGAAACACCCCGTCAAGAACCGCAAGCAAGCCATCGCCATCGGACTGTCCAAGGCCCGCCGCTCGGGCGTGGACGTCCCCAAGCGCAAGAGCCGGAGCAAGAGCAAGAGCAAGAGCAAGAGCTCGGCCCGCACGCGCTCCACGTCCAGCCGCCGCTCCCCGAGCGCCCGGGGGCGCCGGGCCACCACGCGCCGCACCTCGTCCAGCAGGAGCCGCAGCCGGGCCAGCCGCTAGGCCGCGAGCCTCGCCGCCAGGCGCTCCGCCAGCCGCAGCACGGACAGCGGCGCGGAGCCCTCGGCCTTGTTGTTGATCGCGACGTAGACCTCGTGGCCGCGAGCCAGGTGCGCGGCCGCGAGGTCCGCAACGCTCTCGCGCGCCGCGGGATCCTCCTCCCGCAGGCGGTCGAAGGGCGCGTAAGCCGCGCGTGCCTCGTCGTATACCCGTCCCGGGTGCAGCATCCAGCGCACGATGAGCGGACCTTCGAGTCCCGCCCCCGTCAGGGTCCGCTGCTCGGCCAGCGCGGGCAGGCGGGGATGCAGGGAGAGGCAGGGCCAGGCTCCCGCCGCGGCCAGGGCCTCGGCATACGCCCGGCCCAGCAGACGCCGGTCCCGTGTCTCCACCGCGATCATCGGTCCGCGGGGCAGCGCGTCCAGGAACCCGTGCAGGCGCTCGGCGAAGCGCTGCGGCTCCGCGAGCAACGGCTCGGGGAACGGAGGGAACTGGAACACCAGGGGTCCGGCGCGCGCACGCAGGCCCTCCACGCAGGGCCCCACCACCTGCTCGGTGGCAAACGCCGGATCGAGGAACGTGGACGCACGCGGCGAGGTGCACTGGCTCGCCGCCTTCACCACGAAGCGGAAGCCCTCCGGCACCTGCGCCGCGTAGCCGGCGAGGACGCCGGCGGACAGAGGAGCGTAATAGGTCCGGTCCAGGCTGACCGTGCGCAGGAGAGGGTGGCGCGCGTAGGCGGCCAGCCCCTCCCGGGCCAGGAGCCCTTCGGGCGCGGGCCGGTCGTAGACGATGCCGCGCCAGCCGGGGAACGACCAGGAGGAGGTGCCCAACCGCACGCCCTCCGGCAGGCGTGCCGCCAGCGCGCGGACCCGGTCCGGGATGGCAGCCGGTCCGACCGCCTCCTCGTCGAAGAGCCGCCCCTGGAGCACCCGAGGATTGTAGTCAGGCGGCCGCTTTGCGTGAGGCACGACCTCGGTTAGGATCGCTGCAACGTTCCTTCGCCGGAGGCTTCCGCATGACTCCCACGACCCTCACCGAGGGCCATGGACTCGAGGCCGTGCACCACCTGGTGGATGCACTGGCGGCCGCTCCCGACCTGCAGGCGATCTACCGGGAAGCCATCGCCGGCCTGACGGCGGCGCTGCGGGTGGACCGGGCGTCGATCCTGCTGTTCGACGCCGACGGCGTGATGCGCTTCAAGGCATGGCACGGGCTGTCGGACGGATACCGGGCCGCGGTCGAGGGACACTCCCCCTGGACCGCCGACGCCCGGAACGTCCGCCCCATCGCGGTCGCCGACGTGGCGGAGGAGCCCTCCCTGGAGGGCCTGCGGGAGACGATCCTGGGGGAGGGCATCCGTGCCCTGGCCTTCGTCCCCCTCGAGCGCGATCGCCTGCTGGGGAAGTTCATGCTGTACGGGAACCTTCCCCGCCGTTTCGAGGAACGGGAGCTGCGCCTGGCGGAGACGATCGCCGCCCTGGTGTCCTTCGCCATCGAACGTCGGAGAGACGAGGAGCGACTGGCCCAACAGGCGGCGGCGCTGGCGCGCTCGAACGCCGAGCTGCAGCGCTTCGCGTACGCGTCTTCCCACGACCTGAAGGAGCCGCTGCGCACGATCCACTCCTTCGTGCAGCTGCTGCAGCAGCGCCATGGAGGGCGCCTGGGCGCCGAGACGGACGAGTTCCTGGGCTTCATCGTGGAAGGCGTGCGCCGCATGGAGGACCTGATCGAGGCCCTGATGGCCTATGCCCGTGTGGACTGGGACGCCCCGGTGGCGGGACGCGTCGAGCTGGGCCACGTGCTCGAGGAAGCTCGCGCCAACCTCAAGGCGGCGCTGGACGAGAGCGGCGCCACCCTGGAGGTCGGCGAGCTCCCGGCGGTGATCGGAGAGGCGCGACAGCTGGTGCAGCTGTTCCAGAACCTGCTGTCGAACGCCGTGAAGTTCCGGCGGCAGCCGCCGCGGATCGCGGTCTCGGCCCGCCGGGCCGACGATGGCTGGCTGATCTCCGTCTCCGACGACGGGATCGGCATCCCGGCGGAGCATCGCGCGCGCGTCTTCGAGGTCTTCCACCGCCTGCACACACGGGAGCGCTACCCCGGGACCGGTCTGGGGCTTGCGATCTGCAAGAAGATCGTGGAGCGCCACGGGGGGCGGATCTCGGTGGAATCCCAGGAGGGCCGGGGAACCACGTTCACGTTCTCGCTGCCGGCGGTCTAGCCTGGTTCCGCCAGGTCCGCGTACTCCGGGTGGCGCTGCAGGAAGGCCCGCACGTAGCTGCAGGAGGGAATCACGCGCTTCCCCTCCCGCCGCGCGTAGTCGAGCCCGGACCGCACCACCTGGGCGGCGAGGCCGCGGCCGCGCCTGCCGGGCTCCACGTAGGTCGAGCTGAAATCGAGCGTCTTCGCGTCCACCACGCGGTAGGAGAGCCGGGCCTCTCCCTGCTCGGAGGGAAGCCGGAACTGGTGGGTCTCGGGATCGTGCTGAACGCGCATGCTCTAGGGTTTCACGAGAGCGGCGAAGGCCGCCACCGCCCCCAGCAAGGGAAGGCCCGCGAGCACCCAGCGAGCGTGGCGCTCCCGGCGGGCGAGAGCCAGGCTCGCTCCCAGGAGAATCCACACCACGAGCTTCATCCAGACCCAGGCTCCCCAGGAGCCGGGCGCGCTCATGCCCAGGGACGAGAGCAACGCGAACCCCGTGAGGAAGAGGAGCAGGAGCGCGAGCCCGTGCAGCATCCGCGCCAGCCGCGCGTCGGCGCCACGCCCCGCCGCCGCCATTCCCGCCAGCCCCCCCAGGGCGGCGAACAGCAACATCACTCCCAGCAGGTGCACGACCTTGAACAGCAGATAGGAAGTCATCCCTTCTTCACCTTTGCCACCCCGAGCGCCTCCAGGCGCTTGGCCACGTCCTCTCCAGCGGTCCTCGGATTCACCTCACGGTCCACGTACAGCAGGCGGCCGTCCGGCCCGATGTAGAACGTCTGGCGCGCCGCGTATCCCAGGCGGAGCACGCCGTAGTCCGCGCTCACCTTCTTCTCGGGATCGCTCAGGATGGGAATCGTGAGCTTCAGCTCCTCGGCGAACTTGCGATTGGTGCCGGGATCGTCGGTGCTGGCGGCGAAGAGGACGGCATCGAAGTTCCGGATGACTTGATCGCTCTCCCGGAGCGACTTGCATTCCGCGGTTCAGCCGCCGGTGAATGCCTTGGGGAACCAGGCCAGCACCACCGTGCGCCCGCGCAAGTCGGCGAGCGTGTGCACCTTTCCGTCCGATCCGGGGAGGGAGAACGCGGGGGCCTGGTCTCCCACCTTCAGTTCCTCGCCCCCGCGGAGCAGGGAGGCCGCCAGCAGCCCCAGCACGGCCAGGCATGCGATCACGATGGCGGTCTTCATGGGCGCCTCCTTGTCCCTCGGCTGTGCCGCAGTCTATCGTGCACCTCCCGGAAATGCTCCATCACCTGGACGTGGACGCCTACCTCGCGAGGATCGGCTACGCCGGCTCGCGGGAACCCACCGGCGCCGTGCTGGATGCGCTGCACGAAGCGCACGTGACCGCCATTCCTTTCGAGAACCTGGACGTGCGGCTCGGCCGGCCGATCTCGCTGGCCATCGCCGATCTCGAGGCGAAGATCGTGGCGCGAGGACGGGGCGGCTACTGCTTCGAACAGAACGCGCTCTTCGCCGCGGCCCTGGGCGAGCTCGGCTTCGCCGTGGAGACGCTCGAGGCCAGGGTGCGTGGCGGTGCGGCCGTCGTGCGGCCGCGCACCCACATGACGCTGACGGTGGCCCTCCCCGGAGGACCGCGCTTGTGCGACGTCGGCTTCGGGTCCGACGGGCCGCTCCGCAGCGTGCCGCTCGACGGGACGCCCAGCCGGCAGGACGCGGATGACTTCCGCGTCGTCCGCGAGGGGGGCGACATGGTCCTGCAGGCAGCACGTGAGGGGCACGCGCGCGACCTCTACGTGTTCTGCGGGAGGCCCGCCCTGCCCGTGGACTACGAGGTCGCGAATCACTACACGGCCACCTGGCCACGCTCGGGGTTCGTGCAGACGCCCACGGTGCAGTGGACCCGGCCCGGAGAACGGCACGTTCTACGCGGCCGCCAGTACGAGCGCCGGACGGCCGAGGGCGTGGACCGGCGTGCCGTGACGCTGGACGAGGCGGTGCGCCTGGTGCGGGAGGCCGCCGGCCTTCCCCTGGACGAGGTGGACGCGGTGCGCGCGCTGGGGCCTGCGATCTCCCAGGCGAGCGACCAGGCGCTCCTGGTGGCCTACGGGCGCTTCAGTGCGGGCCTCCAGGAGGACATCGCGCGCCTGCTGCGGGCCTTGCGGAGCACACCTCCCCCTGGCCTGGTCGACCTCCACCCCGGCTACGGCTCCCTCCTCGTGCGCTACGACCCCAGGCGGACCGATGCCGCCTCGCTCGAGGAGGTGGTGCGGGCCCGGCTGGTCCTCTGGCAGCACGATGCACCGGCGGAGAGGGAACGCCTGGTGGAGATCCCCGTCGTCTATGGCGGCCACCACGGACCCGACCTCCTGGAGGTGGCGCGCGAGGCCGGGCTCACGCCCGAGCGTGTGATCGAGCTGCACACGGGCGCCGTCTACCGGGTCGCCTTCCTCGGATTCACCGCCGGTTTTCCCTACCTTTCCGGCCTCCCCGACGCCCTGACCGTCGCGCGTCTCCCCAGCCCCCGCCGGCTCGTTCCCGCGGGGAGCGTGGCCATCGCCGGCGGACAGGCCGGCATCTACCCGCAGGCGACGCCGGGAGGCTGGCGGCTTCTCGGGCGCACCCCGCTGCGCCTCTTCCGGCCCGAAGCCGACCCCATCACGCTGCTGCGCATGGGAGACCGGGTGCGCTTCCTCCCCCAGGCGGCGCCATGAGGCAGATCCGGGTGCTCGCACCGGGCTTCCTCACTACGGTGCAGGACCTCGGGCGGTTCGGACACGGCGAGGAGGGTGTTTCCGCGGCCGGCGCGGCCGATCCCCTGGCCCTGCGCGTGGGGAACCGGCTGCTCGGCAATCCGGAGGGCGCTCCCGCGCTGGAGATGACGCTGACCGGCGGCACCTTCGCGTTCGATTCCGGTGGGGAAGCCGTCCTCTCCGGCTCCCACTTCGGCGCCACGCTCGACGGCATCCCCGTGGCGCCCTGGATCTGCTTCCAGGCCCGGCCGGGGCAAACCCTGGTCGTGGGGCCGACGCGCGAGGGCGCCCGCGCGTACCTGTGCGTGCGCGGCGGCATCGACGTGCCGCGCGTGCTGGGGAGCGCCTCCACGCACCTCCTCACCGGGATCGGCGGCGTCGAGGGCCGCCCCCTGCGGACGGGGGACAGGCTCGTCCTCGGACCGGAACCCGCCGCTCCCGTGCGCCCGGTGGACCTCGACCGGCTCCACGCGCTCCGCGGGCGAGGGCCGGTCCGGTTCACTCCCGGGCCTCAGGCGGACTGGTTCGAGCCCGAGGCGCACGTGCGGCTCGCGACGGCCGGGTGGAGCGTCCTCGAGGGTTCCGACCGCACCGGGCTCCGCCTCGACGGGCCTTCCCTGCCCCGGCGCGTGATGGAGGAGCTGCCCACGGAGGGGGCACCGCTCGGTGCCATCCAGGTGCCGCGGGACGGGGGCCCCATCGTGCTCTTCGTGGACCACCAGACGACCGGCGGCTATCCCCGGATCGGCAACGTCATCGCCGTGGACCTCGCGCGCCTGGGGCAGCTGCGCCCCCGCGACATCGTGCGCCTGCAGCCCGTCGATTTCGAGCAGGCGCGGGAGCTGCTGCTACGTCAGGAGGAAGCGATCGTTGCCCTCGTGGTCTAGCGGGATCACGCGCACGCAGTGGCGCACACTCTGGGCGGCGCACCTGGGCTGGGCGCTCGACGCCTTCGACGTGATGCTCTACGCCTTCGCGCTCGGCGCCATCCGGGAGGAACTCCAGCTGAGCGCGGCGCAGGCTGGGGCGCTGGCCTCGGCCACCCTGGTGGCCTCCGCCGCCGGCGGGGTCCTCTTCGGGGTGCTCGCCGACCGTCTGGGCCGCGTGCGCGCGCTCGTCCTCTCCATCCTCACCTATTCCGTGTTCACCGCCCTCACCGCCACCGCGCAGGGAATGGTCTCCTTCCTGCTCTGGCGCGTGCTGGTGGGCTTCGGCCTGGGGGGCGAGTGGTCGGCGGGAACGGTGCTGGTAGCAGAGAGCTGGCCCGCCGCGCACCGAGGAAAGGCGCTCGGGATGGTGCAGTCCGGATGGGCGGTCGGCTACGCGGCGGCCGCGGTGGTCTCCGCGGCCGTGCTCCCCGTCTGGGGGTGGCGGCCGCTTTTCGCTCTGGGCATCGCGCCCGCGTTGCTCGCCGCCTGGGTGCGCCACTCCGTCCCCGAGCCCACGGCCTGGCGTCCCGCCCCCGCACGGAAGGGCGTCTGGCGCGCGCTGCTGCGGCCCCCGCTCCGCCGGCACGTCGCGGCGGCCACGGCGGTGGCCACGGCGGTACTATTCGCATACTGGGGCCTCTTCACGTGGCTTCCCACGTACCTCGCGGCACCGGCCGCGGCCGGAGGCGCCGGACTGGGCCTCGTCCGCTCGGCGGGGTTCGTGGTGGCGGTGCAGGCGGGCGCGCTCATCGGGTATCTCGGCTTCGGGTTCCTCGCCGACCTCCTGGGGCGGCGGCCCGCCTTCCAGCTCTTCGTGCTGGGAGCGGCCGCCGTGGTGCCGCTCTATGCGGTGGCCGCGGGGCACCCGGGTGTGCTTTTCGCCCTGGGGCCGCTGGTGGGGCTTTTGGGGCATGGATACTTCAGCGTCTTCGGCACTCTGCTGGCGGAGCTGTTTCCCTCGGCGATCCGGGGCACGGCGCAGGGTCTCTGCTACAACGGCGGACGTGCCTTGAGCGCCGCCGCACCGTACACGCTCGGGGTGCTCGCGGACCGGGCGGGGCTAGGCGCGGCCCTGGCGTCCACCTCGGCGTTCTTCGCGCTCGCGGGCCTCCTCGTGCGGCTGCTGCCGGAGACCCGGGGCCGGAGCCTGGCGTGACGATCGACCTCAATGCCGACGTGGGGGAGATCGAAGGAGAGGAGCCGCTCTACGCTCTCGCCACCTCCGTCAACGTGGCGTGCGGGGGGCACGCGGGGGACGAGGCGTCGATGACACGTGCGATCCGCCTCGCCGCCTCGCGCGGGGTGGCGGTGGGAGCCCATCCCGGCTATCCCGACCGCGCGCACTTCGGGCGCCGCTCCGTGCACCTGTCGCGGGCCGAGCTGACGGCGGCTCTGGCCGTCCAGATCGAGGCCCTTTCCCGGCTCTGCCGCGTCCACGGCGTGCCCCTCGTGCACGTGAAGCCGCATGGCGCCCTCTACCACGATGCCTCCCGCGACGAGCGCGTGGCCCAGGCCATCGCCGATGCTGCGCCGGGAGCGGTCCTGGTGGGGCTCGCAGGCTCTCTCGCCCTGACCCGCTATGCGGCGCTGGGCCGGCGCACCGCTGCCGAGGGGTTTGCCGACCGTACGTACGAGCCCGACGGCTCCCTGCGCCCGCGGGAGAAGCCCGGGGCTCTGCTCCTCGATCCCGCCCGGGCCGCCGCCCAGGCGGTGCGCCTGGCGCGCTCCGGGACCATCGCCACCGTCTGCGTCCACGCAGACACCCCGGGCGCCGCCGGCATCCTCGCGCGCGTCCGCGAAGCGCTGGAGGAGGTGGGGATCCGGCCGGCAGCGCCCAGGCACGCGAGCCGCTAGAGTGGGGCGGCAACCCGCGAGGAGGCGCATGCGTCACACCCTCGGTTTCTCTTTCGTGCTCTCGATGTCGGTTGCGCTAGCCGAGGTCCCCGCGCCGCCGGCCGCCCCGGCGCCTCCCGTGTCTCTGGCAGCGACCTACGACCTCGACCTCGCGGGCGTGGGGAAGGGAACGGAGGTCGTGAAGCTCGACGAGAAGGGGGGTGCCTTCCGCCTGACCAGCCGCGTGGAGGTGACCACCCCCCAGGGCCCGATGATCCTCACCCAGGATTCGAGCCTTGCCGGCAGGCCCGTCGAGATCGTGCGCTACGCCTTGTCGCTCGAGCCCCCAGGCGAGGAGGCCAAGGGCACGATGCTGGCCGCCCGCCAGGAAGGGTCCTGGCACCTCGAGGCCTCCGCCGGAACCGAGGCTCCCGCACAGAAGCAGTCGAGGGAGATCCCGGTCACGGGCCGCTCCGTGGTGCTCGACAACCTCCTCCCCTCCCAGGTGGACGTCTTCGTCCGCACCCTGGAGCTGAAACCGGGAGCCGAGGCCACGGTGGTGGCCGTGGTGCCGCAGGCACTGGTGGCGGCTCCCATGAAGGTTCAGCGTCTGCAGGATGGATCGGGCACCTTCGAGGGCAAGCCTGTCGCTCTGCGCCGGTACCGCCTGAATCTCGGGAACGTGCTCATGGAGGTGGAGGCGTCCACGGAGGATGGCGCGCTCCTGCGGGCCCGCGTCCCCATCCAGTCGGTCTCCTATGTACGGCGCGGCTTCGCGCTCCCGGCCGAGGCTCCCGCAGAGCCTGCCGACGATCCCAGGGAGTCCGCGGTGACGGTGCCGGGGCCGGCGGTGGGTCTCCCCGGCGTCCTCACCATGCCCGCTTCGGACAAGTCCGTTGCTGCGGTCGTCCTGCTCGCCGGCTCGGGACCTCAGGACCGCGACGAGACGGTGGGGACGAACAAGCCGCTGCGCGACCTGGCGCGCGGGCTCGCCGGGCACGGCATCGCCTCTCTCCGCTACGACAAGCGAACGTACGTGAAGCGCGATCCCTCCATCGCTCCCGATCTCCGGCGCGAGTACGTGGAGGATGCGCGGGCCGCCATCGCCATGCTCCGCGGCATGAAGGGGATCGATCCCGCGCGCATCTTCGTGGCAGGCCACTCGCTCGGCGGCTCGGTGGCCCCGCTGGTGTCCGCCGACGGCGGCGTGCGCGGGACCGTGCTCCTGGCTCCCATGGCCCGGCGTGCGGACGAGGTTCTGCTCGATCAGATTCCCTTCCAGCTGCGCCTGTCGGGCGCGCAGGAGTCCGAGGTCTCACGGCGGGCGGATCAGATCCGGGAGTACTTCGCCGCCCTGGCCGACCCCAAGGCGGATCCCGGATTCTTCTTCGGTGCCAGCCCCGCGTACTGGCGGGACTGGCTGGCCCTGGACGTCCCCAAGCTGCTCCGGGAGTCCACGCTGCCGGTGCTGGTGCTCCAGGGGGCCAAGGACATCCAGGTCCGGCCGGACAAGGACTTCGAGAAGCTGAAGCTCGAGGTGGGCGAGCGCGGCGGACGCGTTGCGTACCGCCTGTTCCCGGAGCTCAATCACCTGTTCCTGCGCACCGAGGGGCCTTCCACGGGCGCGGAGTACGGGATCCCCGGGCGCATGGAGCCGTCGGTGATCAAGGCGGTCGCGGAGTGGATCGCCGCGCACTGACGTCCGCCCCAGGGGACGCCATGACCTCCGGGCGGGACCACCCGCCGGAAAAACCGCGCCGTTCTCCCGCTCCCCTCCATGGCCCGGATCTGGCTTTGGCCGACGCTGGAGGTGAGCTCATGAACGTCACACGCAGGTTGCTCGGCGCTGCCACGGCGATGATCCTCGCCTTCGGACTGTCCGCGGGCACGGCGATCGCCGGCAACGGGCACGGCCGCGGGCACGGGAACGGGCACAAGGGTCACGGCAACGGCCACCGGGTGGAGCATCGATCCTCCGGAGACCGGTACTACAGCGATCATCGTTCGTACCGCTCCCACGAGCGATTCGTGGTGCCCCATCGCATTGTGCGGTCGGCGGCCTACGCGCCGTACTACTCGGGACGGGTCTATTACGCACCGCATCACCATGCGCATGCGGTCTACGCGTTCCCTGTCTACTCGCCCTATGGCGTGGTGAGCTACGCGCCGTCCTACTACTGCGGTCCCGAGCTCTACGTGGCCGCGCCCGGGTACAGGTACGACCCGTACTACTACGACCGCAAGCCGCACGTCTCGGTGGGCATCCACTTCGGGTTCTGACCGGCGCCGCTCACCAGAGCTCCGCGATCGAGTTCACCACGAGGTCCGGCCGGCGCGGCAGCCGCGCCAGGCCGGCCTCGAGCGGCTTGCCGGTCCGGACCAGCGCCGTGCGGCACCCCGCCTCCAGCGCTCCCCTGCCGTCGTTCTCCACGTCGTCCCCCACCACCAGAACCTCCGAGGCGGGCCGTCCCAGCTCCTCCAGCGCCAGGGCGTAGAAGGCCGGCGCCGGTTTTCCCACCGTGAGCGCCGTCACGCCAGAGGCATATTCGAGGGCAGCCACGAACGCCCCCGCATCCATGCGCGGGTCGTCCGGCCCGGCCAGCCACCACCGGTTCCGGTGGAGCGCAATCAGCCCGGCGCCTTCGCGGAGTCGACGGAACGCTCGGTTCAGCCGCTCGAAGGTGAAGCCCGCTCCGAGGTCGGCCACCACCACCCATTCCGCCCCCTCCTCCACCACGGTGACCCCCTGGAAGTCGTCGCGGGCACTCTCGGGGACGAGCAGCAGCGTCCGCGTGCTGTGGGAGGAGAGAATGTGACGGCGCGCCAGGGCGGAAGGGACGATGACTTCCCCCTCCGTGACCGGGATGCCGGCCTGGGTGAGCGCGAGCGCAACCTCGGCGCGGGATCGGCGGGTGGTGTTGGTCGTGAGCAGGAAGGGAATCCCTCGCGCACGCAGCCGCGCCATTGCCTCGGGTGCCCCGGGAATCGCGCTCTCTCCCAGGAGGAGCGTGCCGTCCACGTCGATGAGCGCCCCCCTGGGCTCCGTCATCCGCGAGGGGCCAGCGAGATGCGCGCATCCACCACGTAGCAGTCCTCCGGGCGCTCCGTGACGATGAAGGGATTGAGGTCGAGCTCCGCGAGCTCGTCCTCGAAGTCCGAGACGAGCTGCGACAGACGGAGGAGACCCTCCTCCACGCGGGAGAGCGCAACCGGGGGCTCGCCCCGTGCGCCCGCCAGCAACGGGTAGCCCTTCACCCGCTCGATCATGGCGCGCGCGCCGAGGTCGGTGATGGGGTGGATGCGGACGGCCACGTCGCGCAGGACCTCCACGAAGATCCCCCCCAGCCCGAACATCAGGATGGGGCCGAAGCGCGGCTCCCGAGCCATGCCCAGCAGGACCTCGCGTCCGCCGCGCACCATGCGCTGCACCAGCACCTGCAGATCGGGGTCGCGACGGCGCAGGCGGGAGATGAGGTCGTCGTAGGCGGCGCCCACCTCGTCGGCGGTGCGCAGATCCACCTTCACGCCTCCCACGTCGCTCTTGTGCGAGATCCGCTCGGAGAGGGCCTTGAGGACGACCGGATACCCGAGCTCCCGCGCGGCGGCGATGGCCTCGGCGGCGCTGGCGGCCACGGCCGAGGGCACGAGCGGGAACCCGTAGGCGGCCAGGACCTCCTGCACCTCCACCGCCGCGAGGGCAGTGCGGCCGGCCCGGCGGGCGCGCGCCAACGCGCGCCGCGCCCGTTCCCGGTCCACCGGGAAGGTGACGGACTGCCCCTGGGGGCGCTCCCGCAGGGCCTTGTAGCGCGCCATGGCAGCCAGGGCGGACGCCGCCTCCTCGGGGAAGCGGTACACGGGGACGCGATGGCGCCGCAGCTCTTCCACCCCCTCGGCGGAGCGCTGCTTGCCCATGAAGACGCAAAGCACGGGCTTGCGGCCGTCCGCTCCACCGGCGATTGCCCGCGCCACCTCGTAGGCGTCGATCATGATCGGCGACACGAAGATGGCGATGATGCCGTCCACGCCCGGGTCTCTCCGCACCAGGTCGAGCGCGGCCCGGTAGCGGGCGGCGTCGGCGGAGGCGATCATGTCCACCGGGTTGCCCGTCGAGGCCTCGGGAGGGAGGGCGCGCGCCAGGGCGCGGCGGGTGCGGGGAGAGAGTTCCGCCATCTCCAGGCCGTTGCCGATGCAGGCATCGGTGCACAGGATGCCGGGGCCTCCGGCGTTGGTGACGATCGCCACCCGCGATCCCCCCGGCAGAGGCTGGTTGGCCAGGGCGGCCGCCTGCACGAACAGCTCCTCCATGGAGGAGACGCGCAGCACGCCGCACTGCTCCAGCAGCGACTCCGCCGCCACGTCCAGCTCGACCAGGGAGCCGGTGTGGGAGGAGGCCGCCCGCGCTCCGGCCGCGGTCCGGCCCGCCTTCACCACCACGATCGGCTTCTTGCGGGTGATGCGCCGGGCAATCTGGGTGAACTTCCGCGGATTCCCGAAGGACTCGAGGTAGAGCAGGATCGTCTGGACGTCCGGGTTGTCTTCCCAGTACTCGAGCAGGTCGTTCCCGGAAATGTCCGTCTTGTTGCCCATGGAGACGAACATGGCCACGCCCAGGCCGGACTGGGCGGCGTCCGCCAGGATGGCTTCGCCGAGCGCCCCGGATTGGGACACGAAGCCCACGTTGCCTCGGGGAGGAAGGGAGGCGGCGAAGGTGGCGTTGAGGCGGACCTCGGGCTCGGTGTTGATCACCCCCATGCAGTTGGGCCCCACCATGCGCATCCCGTGGCGCTTCAGCCGCCGCCGCAGCTCGCCCTCCAGGCGCGCTCCGTCGGCGCCCACTTCCTTGAAGCCGGCGGTGATCAGGACCAGGCCGCGCACTCCCTTGCGGCCGCACTGGTCCACGACCTCCAGGACGCGCTCCCGGGGAACCGTCACCACGGCCAAATCCACCTCTCCCGGAACGTCGAGGACGCTCGGATAACACTTCATGGAGGCCACCGTCTCGGCGCTCCTGTTCACCGGATAGACGGCGCCATTGAACTCGAACTCCAGGAGATTGCGCAGGATCTCGCGTCCGATCGTGCTCTTCTGGCGCGAGGCGCCGATCACCGCCACCGAGCGTGGCCGGAAGATGGCGTCGAGCTGGTGGCGTGGCGCAACAGCCCGCTCCTCGATCCTGACCTTTCCGCGCCTCGCCATGCGAGCCTCCGTGCTTCGAGGCGCGCCAGCGTAGCACCCGGGGTACCCTGGTCCCATGCTCGCTCCGATGGGACGTGTCCTCATTGCCATCGGGATCGGTCTGGTGGTGCTGGGAGGCTTGCTGCTTTTGGCGCAGCGGGCCGGTCTGTCCCGCTTGCCGGGAGATATCGTTTACCGGCGGGGTAACCTGACGGTGTTTCTCCCCCTGGGAACGAGCCTGCTCCTCTCGGTGCTGGCGACTCTGATCCTCCTGCTCCTCCGCAAGCGATGATCCGCGTTGGTGTCGCGGGCTGGGACTACCCTGACTGGGTGGGGCCGGTGTATCCGGAGCGTGCGCCGCGCCGCTTCGACCGCCTCGCGTATCTGTCCCGCTTCGTGGACGTGCTCGAGATCAACAGCACGTTCTACCGGCCCGCCGACCCGCGCACCGCCGAGTCCTGGCTGCGGCGCACGGACAGCCGCCCCGGCTTCACCTTCACGGCCAAGGCACATCGCTCCTGGACGCACGAGAAGGAGCCCGACTTCGCTGTGGCGGTACCGGAAACGCTCCTCGGACTGGCTCCCCTGCGGGACGCGGGCAGACTGGGCGCGCTCCTGGTCCAGTTCCCTCAGAGTTTCCGGAGGAAGCCGGAGGCGCTCGACAAGCTGCGTGCGCTGCAGGAACGCCTGGAGGGATGGCCGGCGGTGGTGGAGGTGCGGGACATCTCATGGGACGACGAGGAGGTGACCCACTGGCTCCGGCAACTCGGGCTGGGCTGGTGCGTCGTGGACCAGCCTGCGATGCCGCGCCACGGAGAGCGGGTCACCGTTCCACCCACGCCCCGGGTCACCTCGGACGTGGCCTACCTTCGCCTCCACGGCAGGAACGCGCGGGACTGGTTCCGCAAGGATGCCGGACGGGACGCCCGGTACGACTACCTCTATCGTCCGGACCAGATGGCGAAGATGGCGGATGCCGTGCGGGAGATGGAGCCCCAGGCGAAGGATCTCTTCGCGGTGCAGAACAACCACTTTCGCGGCAAGGCGCTGGCCAACGCTCTCATGCTGCGGCATCTGCTGGGCGAGGAGCAGCCGCCGGCGCCCGAGGGTCTCGTGCGGGCCTATCCCGAGCTGGAGGGCCTGGTCTCGGTCGAGCAGCCTGGGCTGTTCTGAGGCGTAAGATCCTCATCTCTCGGCGAGGAGGTCTCCATGGTTTCCGTCCCTCGTGTGCTGGCTGGATTGCTCCTGTTCCTGCCCACCCTGGCCCAGGAGGCTGCGCCCAAGCTCTCCATCCCCTACGAGATGTTCACGCTGCCGAACGGGCTGCAGGTCATCCTGCACCAGGACCGGCGCCTGCCCGTGGTGGCGGTGAACACCTGGTACCACGTGGGCTCGGGCCGCGAGGAGCCGGGGCGCACCGGATTCGCCCACCTCTTCGAGCACCTGATGTTCGAGGGCAGCAGGAACGTCCCCGAGGGGATGTTCGACCGCTGGCTGGAAGCCGCAGGGGGCAGCAACAACGCATCCACCACCGAGGATCGGACCAACTACTACGAGGACGCGCCGAGCAACGCCCTCGACCTGGCGCTGTTTCTGGAGGCCGACCGCATGGCCACGCTGCTCGAGGTGGCCGGTCCCGACGTGGTGGACAAGCAGCGGGACGTGGTCAAGAACGAGCTGCGCCAGGGCGTTCTCAACGAGCCCTATGGCCTGCTGGAGCTGGAGCTGCCGAAGCTCCTCTATCCGCCGGGCCACCCCTATTCCTGGCCGGTGATCGGGTCCATGGAGGACCTGTCCGCAGCAAGCCAGACCGACGTCCAGGCCTTCTTCCGCCGCTACTATGCGCCCAACAATGCAACGCTCGTCATCGCCGGAGACATCGATCTCGCCGGCGCCCGTGCCTCGGTGGACCGCTGGTTCGGCGAGATCCCGGCGGGCACGCCGGTGACGCCGCTGCAGGCACCGCCGGTGAGGCTCGCGGCGGAGAAGCGCGCCGTCTTCGAGGACGAGGTCCAGCTTCCCAAGCTGGTGATGGCCTGGCCCACCGTGCAGGCCTACCACCCCGCCGACGCTGCGCTCACCGTGCTCGCGGACCTGCTGGCCAGCGGCAAGGCCTCACGCCTGTCCCGCTCCCTGGTCTACGACAAGCGCATCGCTCAGAGCGTCCGTGCCTTCCACGACGCCCGCGCGTACGGCGGCCAGTTCCAAATCGAGGTGCTGGCGCGTCCCGGTCACGACCTCGCGGAGATCCTGGCGGCGGTCGATGCCGAGCTGGCCCGCGTGCGCACTTCGGAACCCGCTCCCCAGGAGCTGGAGCGCGTCCTGAACCGGAGGGAGACCGGGTTCCTCGATGGACTGCAGCAGGTGAGCGACAAAGCGGATCTCTTGAACGCGTACTGGTTCCATGCTTCCGATCCCGACTACGTGGCCGAGGACCTGGCTCGCTTCCGCGCGCTGGATGCAAGCGATCTCCGCACCGCGGCGCGCCGCTGGCTCACACCCGAGCGCGTGTTGGTCTCCATCGTGCCCAGGGGGAAGAAGGAGCTGGCGGTGGGAGGTGCCCCATGAGGTGCCTCGTGCTCGCGCTCGTCTTTCTCGGCGTCGCGGCCACGTCTCCACCTCCCCTCGGACCCACCCCCACCTTCCACCTGAGCGAGCCGGAGCGCACCACGCTCTCGAACGGCATCCCGGTCCTGCTCGTGCGCACCGGGAGCGTCCCCCTGGTGGACGTGCGCCTCGTGGTGCGCGCCGGCGCCACCTCGGACCCGGTGGGGAGGCCCGGCCTCGCCGACTGGACCGCAGCCATGCTGCTAGAGGGTGCGGCGGGCAAGGATCCCCTTGCCTTCGCGGAGGCGGTCGACCGGCTGGGCGCTCGCCTCTCGGTCGTGACCGGCTGGGACGCCAGCACGCTCGCGCTCCATGCCCCGCTCTCTCGGCTCGAGCCCGCCCTCGCCTTGATGGCCGACGCCGCCCTCCGCCCCTCGCTCCGCGCCGAGGACTGGAAGCGCTTGGCGGAGCGGCGCGCCACGGCGTTCCTGGAGGCCCGCGACGATCCCGGCGACCTCAGCGCTTTCGCGGTGGCGCGAGCTGTCTGGGGAGCGGAGCACCGCTACGGCGTCCCCGTCCAGGGTTCTCCCGCCTCCCTCGCCGGAGCCACGCTCGAGCAGGTGGCGGCGTTCCATCGAACCCAATGGCGGCCCGACCGTGCCGTCCTCGTCGTGGCGGGGGCCGTGGAGCGCGATCAGGTGTTCCCTCTGCTGGAGCGGACGTTCGGCTCCTGGAAGGCCGGAGGACCTGCTCCCCCCGAGCGGCAGATCTCCATGCCGGTGACGCGCCGGCCCCCCCGCAAGGGCTTCGAGGTGATTCTCGTCGATCGTCCAGGCGCCGCCCAGTCGGTGCTGTCCGCCGCCGGGCGCACCTCCGAGACCTTGAGGCCGTTCGACCCCGCCAATGCCGTGATGAACAACCTGCTCGGAGGATCGTTCACCTCCCGCCTCAACGACAACCTGCGCGAGCAGCACGGATACGCGTACGGCGCGGGCTCCGGCTTCGATCTCCGCCGCCGGGGCGGTGTCTTCGAGGCGGGCGCGTCGGTGGCCACGGACGTCACCGCACCCGCACTGGGGGAGCTCATCCGGGAGCTGGGCCGCATCCGCACGCCCGCCTCTGCCCAGGAAGTGGAGCGCGCGCGCACCTACTTCGCCCTCTCGTTCCCGCAGGAGTTCGCCACCACCCGGGAAGTGGCCGCGTTCTGGGCCGAGGTGGAAACGAAGGAGGTTCCCCTGGAGCGGGTGCGTGCCCTGGTGTCCTCCGTCCTGCGCGTGGACCCGTCGACCCTTGCCGAGTCCGCCGACCGGGACGTGCGGCCGGAAGAGCTCGTCTACGTGGTCGTGGGAGACCGGTCCAAGGTCGAGCGAGACCTGCGCCGGGCGGGGCTGGGTCCGACACGGGTCTGGACGGTGGAGGACCTGCTGGGCCCGCGCTGACTCGCCTTGGGAACGGGCTCGGTCTCCGCTCGGCCCCCGGGCTTCCCGCCCAGCTCGGTGAGGAGCTTTTTCGCTTCTCGCGCCGAGGCGGTCCCGGGATAGTCGGCCACCAGCTTGTCGAGGTACACGAGGCCCTCCTCGGTGCTGTTCATCTTCACCAGCGCCCGCCCCAGCAGGAGGTACACCTCGTCTTTGTGCGCGTAGCGCGGGTAGTGATCGAGGATGCCGCGCAGGCGGTCCGATGCCGCCTGGTACTTCTTGCGCTTGGCATAGAAGCGCGCCACCAGGTACTCGTGCTCGGCCATGTTGTCCTGAGCCACTCCGATCATCTGGTCGGCGGCGGCCACCCAGGGGGAGCCCGGCCAGCGCCGGGCGACCTCGCGCAGGTCGGCCAGAGCGGTCTCGGTCTGGCTCTGGTCGCGGGAGGGATCGTTCACCTGCTTCAACGAGGCCACGCCCGCCTGGAACTGGGCATACGGCGCCTGGGGGTGATCTCCGTAGAGGGTGACGAAGTCCAGATACTTCGCTCGAGCCTCGATGAGGGATACGTCGTCCCCCAGGTAGAAGGTCGAATCCGCCAGGGCCAGACGCACTAGGGGCTCCAGGTCCGGACGGTCCTGGGCCGAGTACTGGATGCGCTCCAGGAGAGCGCGCGCATCCCGCAGCTTCCGCTGCTCGAGCGCGGCGACGCCCTGGCGGTAGAGGTCCTCGGCCGTGGCCAGCGCCACCTGCTGCTTCCCCTTCCGCCGGGAAGCGCAACCCGCTCCCGTGGCGGCGAGCAGGGCGGCGATCGCCAGCCCCGCCAGGACTCGCCTCATGCGTCCTTCTCCTGCCCGGCGAGCCGACGCTGCAGCGCGCCGGGCAGCCGCTGCGGCTTCCCCTTCCCATCGACGGAGGCATGCTCGGTGTGTCCGGTCGCCAGCACCGTGCCGTCCTCCCGGGTGATCACGTACGTGAACCGCACCCGCACACCTCTGGCGCGCACCAGGCGCGTCGTGATCGTGACCACCTCATCGTAGCGCGCGGAGGCCAGGAAGTCGGCCGAGGCCTCCACCACGGGAAAGAAGATGCCGGACTGCTCCTCCAGATCGCCATACGTGCAGCCGAGCTGCCGCATGAGCTCCGTCCGGCCCAGCTCGAACCACGTGAAGTAGTGCGTGTGGTGTGCGATGCCCATCCGGTCCGTCTCCGGGTAGCGCACACGCGTCTTGGTTTGCCCCTCCCGGAGCACGGCCTGGGAGCGCTCAGGTGCGGCGGGCGCCACGCTCGGCGACCTCCGCCAGGGTCCGCACCATGCGCGCGGCCGTGGTGCGCGGATCTCCGGAGCCGAAGACCGCGGATCCAGCGACGATGACGTCGACGCCGGTTTCCGCCACCTCCACCAGGTTGGCGAGGTCGACGCCGCCGTCGATCTCGATGCGCACGGAGAGGCCCAGCCGATCGATCCAGTCCCGCAAGCGGCGGGCTTTCCCCAGGACCTGGGGGATCAGCGCCTGTCCTCCAAAGCCCGGGTTGACGGACATCAGGAGCACGTAATCGACGGCGTGGAGGATCTCCTCCAGGGCGGAGAGCGGCGTGGCCGGATTGAGCACGACCCCTGCCTTGGCGCCCGCCGCCCGGATCCCCTGCACCGTGCGGTGGAGGTGAACGTCCGCCTCGACGTGCACCGAGACCATGTCGGCCCCGGCCTCCACGAACGCAGGGAACAGGCGGTCCGGCCGCTCGACCATGAGATGGCAGTCCAGGGGAAGCTGCGTGACCCTGCGCACGGCACGCGTGACCGCCGGCCCCAGAGTCAGGTTGGGGACGAAGTGGCCGTCCATGACGTCCACGTGCACGAGGGCGGCGCCTCCGGCCTCGACGTCCTTGATCTCGGCTCCCAGGCGTGAGAAATCCGCGGAGAGGATGGAAGGAGCGAGTACGGCCATGGTCAGGATCCTCCGCCCACGGTGAGCTGCACGACGGCGCGGCTCACCACGGGGTGGCCGGGCAGCGGGAGCTGACCGACCACCGCCCCGGGGGAGCTCGAGCCGGGCACGTACACGACCGGGGCCAGACGGAAGCCGGAGGATGCGATCCAGGCCTCGGCACGCTCGCGGCTCAGCCCCCGGAGATCGGGCATGACCCATCGCCTGGGAGGAGGCCCGGCGGAGATCAGGCGGTACACGCGCGTCCCCAGGACCCCGGGGCTGCCGGGCGCCGGCACCTGCGCCAGCACGGTGCCGGCGGGGACGGCACGGGCCCACGCGCGCGCCTCGTCTCCCAGTGCGAATCCCTCCTGCTCCAAACGCACGGCCACCGTGCGCGAGCCGGATCCCACCAGATCGGGGACCTGCAGCACCTCTCCACCCAGGCTCAGCACGACCCGCACCTTCCTCCCTCGCCGAACCGCGGAGCCGCGGGCGGGCTCCTGGCCCAGCACTTGCCCCCGCGAGGTGGCCGGATCGTGCCGCTCCTCGACCACCTCGACGACGAGGCCGACGCGCGCCGCACGTGCCTCCGCTTCGCTCTGCGACAGCCCGCGCAGCTCGGGAACCACGACCTCGGAGGCACGGCGCTGGGCGTTGAAGGAGAACCAGAACGTCCCCAGGGCCACGGCACCCGCCACCGCCCCCAGCGCCGCCATCACGACGGCGGCTCGCAGGAAACGCGGCAGTTTCCGATGCTCCAGAGGTGGGGGTGCGTTCACGGGTCCTCGCGGGTGCGCATTCTAGTGCGGCCGCTCCTTCTCCTCCCAGGAGATGGCGTCCGGCAGCTCGTTGCGGTCCTGCTCGGTGCGCGGGAAGCCGGCCGCGAGGTGGGCGCCTACGGCGGCGATGGCCTCGGTCAGCCCGAGCGTGAACTCGTTCGTCTGGAATCTCTCGGCCATGCGGTCGCGCAGCTCCTGCCAAAAGGGGTCTCCCACGCGCTGGTGGATCCCTTCGTCGCCGAACACGGCGAATCGCCCATCCTGGGTGGCGAGATAGAACAGCACACCGTTCCGGGCGGCGGTGTTGGCCATCCCCAGCCACTGGAAGCGTGCCCGCGCCACCTCCATGGGGTCTCCCGGACAGCGGGATTCCACGTGGACGCGGATCTCCCCCGACGTGGCCTCCTCGGCGGACCGGATGGCGGCGAGGATCCGCGCCTCCTGCGCATCGTCGAAGAAGCGGGCCGCGCGGACGTGCCGCGTCCTGCGCTCGCTCACCACGATCCCGACGCTCCGCCGCCGCCCGACATCCCGCCTCCTCCGGAGAAGCCACCGCCCCCGAACCCGCCGCCGCCGACCCCGCCGCCTCGGAATCCACCTCCGCCGAACCCGCCCCCTCCCCACCACCAGGGCCCCACGATGATGCCCCGCCGCCGACCCCGCCGCCCGTAGCTGCGGGCCTGTGCCCGGGAGAGGATCCTCGCGAGGATGAAGAACAGGAGGATCAGGACGAAAGGGAACCAGGGTGGGATCGAGGGCGTGCGGCGCCGTACCGGCGCCGCCGGGCCGCCGAGGGCGGCCAGGATGCCGCGCACCGCCTCCTCCACCCCCCCGCCCCAGTCTCCCTGCTTGAGGGCGGGGAACAGCCGCTCGCGCAGGATGCGGGAGGCGGTCGCATCGGGCAGGCGATCCTCCAGTCCGTAGCCAACCTCGATCCGCGCCTTGCGATCCTTGGAGAAGATCGCCAGGAGGACCCCGTTGTTCTTCCCCTTCTTGCCCAGCGCCCACCCCTCGAAGACGCGGTGCGTCCACTCCTCGAGGTCCTCCCCCTCCAGGGAGGGGTAGATCGCGACCACCACCTGGTCCGTGGTGCCCCGCTCGTGCGCGGACAGGAGCTGCTCGATGTGCTCGGCGGCCTCGGGCGGCAGGACGCCGGCCGCATCGACCACCCGCCGGTCCGGAGCGGGCGGCAGCGCGGCGGCGAGCGCCAGGGCCAGCGCCGCCAGCTGGATCAGAACTGCACCTTGGGAGCCTGCTCGGCCCCCGCCTGCGCGCGGAACATGGCCTTGGGGGCGAACCCGCGCAGCCCAGCGATCACCGACGCGGGAAAGACGCGTACCGCCTGGTTGTAGGTCTGCACCGCTTCGTTGAAGCGGCGCCGCTCCACGGCGATCCGGTTCTCCGTCCCCTCGAGTTGTGCGAGCAGATCGCGATAGGCCTCGGTGGCCTTGAGCTGCGGGTAGTTCTCGACCGTCGCCAGCAGGCGGGAAAGGGCGCCGGAAAGCTGCGCCTGCGCTTGCTCGAACCGGGCCATGGCCTGGGGATCGGAGAGCATCTCCGGACTGAGCACGATTTGCGAGGCCTGGGCGCGGGCCTCCGTCACTTCCCGGAACGTCCTCTCCTCGAAGGCGGCCGCACCCTTCACCGTTTCCACCAGGTTCGGGATCAGGTCGAGACGGCGCTGATAGACGTTCTCCACGTCGCCCCAGGCGCGGTCCACGGCCACGTCGTTCCGCACCAGGCGGTTGTTGACGGAGACGCCCCACGCCAGCCCGAGCAGGACGAGCCCCCCCAGCACCGCCACCGCCAGCAGACAGCCGAGCTTGCCTCGCATGGGACCTCCTCTGGTCAAGACACTAGCAGCGTCGGAGGAGCGCGGCGAAGAACCCATCCACGTCCTGGTCCGGCGAGGTGCGCACGTGTCCTTGCCGGTCGCAGACGCGGTGCGCAGCCGCCGGGAGCACGTCCCGTCCATCCACGAGCCGGAAGCCGGGCTCCCGGGCCAGGAATGCCGCGACCACGTCCTCGCCCTCCTCCGGCTCCATGGAGCAGACGGCGTAGACGAGGCGGCCGCCGGGCCGGACCAGTGCCGCGGTGGCGGAGAGGATCGAGGCTTGTACCTCACCCAGCCGGCCCGGGTCCTCCGGACGCAGCCTCCAGCGCAGTTCAGGATGGCGGCGGAAGGTGCCGGTGCCGGAGCAGGGCGCATCCACCAGGGCCACCGCGAAGCCAGCGCGAACAGCGGGCCGGGCAGCGTCCGCGGTGAGAGGGAGCACCCCCTCTGGCCCGACGCGCGCAAGCGCGCGTGCCAGGCGGCCGAGCCGCCCCAGGTGCCGGTCCACGGCGACGAGCACGGCCCCTCTCTCGAGGGCGTCGGCCAGTTGCAGCGTCTTGCCGCCCGGTGCCGCACAGGCATCCAGGGCGGGCCCCGGAGGGGTGCTCCCGAACAGCGCCACCGGGAGCTGTGCCGCCTCGTCCTGCACCCAGGCGAGGCCTTCCCTCCATGCCGCTGTGTGCTGCGGCAGGCCCGAGAGCACCCGGAGGGCCTCGGGGAGGAACACACCCTCCCGGGTGGAGACGCCCTCGGACCGGAGCCGCTCCGCCAGCGCAGCCGGGCCTGTCCGCCTCAGCGCCGGCCGCAAGACCACGGCTGCGGGACGGTTGTCGATGTCCAGAACGGCACGCGCGCTCTCCCAGCCCATCCGCGCCACCAGGCGCTGCACCCACCATGCCGGGTGCGAGGTCTCGAGAGCAAGGGCGGCCACCTCCCCCTCCGCGGCCGCGGGCGGCAGCAGAGACCCGCGCTCACGCGCGATCCGGCGCAGCACGGCGTTGACGAGCCCGCTGGCGCGCGAGGCTCCCCCCGCGTGGGCCAGCCGCACCGCCGCGTCGACGGCCGCGAAGTCCGGAACCCGGGTCAGGTGGAGGATCTCGTAGGCGCCCAGGCGCAGGATCGCGCGAACGGCAGGCTGGAGAGACTCCGGTGGACGTCCGGCGGCCTGGGCAAGGACATGATCGAGCGATGTCCGGCGGCGCAGCACCCCGAGCGTGACCTCGTGGAGCAGCCCGACGTCCCTGGGGTCCGCGAGCTCGACCGCCGCACGTTCCAGCAGGGGCGAGGCGAAGGCCCCCCCTTCCTCCACGCGGCGCAGGATCCGCAGGGCCTGCGCGCGTGCGGGCTCAGGCGGTCGCGATCGGCGGACCTTCAAGGCGGTCCCCGGGAGCGATCTGACGGCCGCTCCACGCCTCGCGCGCGCTCACCGGCCGGCGCCCCTCCAGCTGCAGTGTGCGCACCGCCAGCAGCGAACCGTAGCCGCAGGACACCAGGACGGCGCCGTCCTCGAGGCCGAGCACCACGCCCTCCTCCGGAGGCGTGTCCGTGTACGCCTCGGGGTCGCGGGCCTCTCCCTCGACGAGGCGGATCCTCCTGCCCTGACGCCACGCCCACACGCCCGGCCAGGGGTCGAGGCCGCGGATGCGTCCCTCCAGCTCGCGCGCCGTCCGACGAAAATCCGCGAACCCGTCGGACACCCGCAGGAGCGGGGCGTAGGAGGCGTCGGCGGGATCCTGGGCCACGTCGTTCACCGTTCCTGCGGACAGCCCTTCCAGCGTGCGCAGGAGGAGACCTGCTCCGAGCACCGCGAGACGGCCGGTCAGCGTGGGCGCGTGCTCTCCTCGCTCGATCGCCACGGCGCTCTGCAGCAGAATCGGGCCCTCGTCCAGCCCCTCCGTGATGCGCATCGTGGTGACGCCGGTCACCGGCTCACGGTTCACGAGCGCCCACTGCACCGGCGCCGCCCCCCTGTATTTGGGAAGGAGGGAGAAGTGCACGTTCACCGCCCCCCCCGGGACGGCCTCGAGGACGCTCACGGGCAAGATGCGCCCGTAGGCGACCACGACGAGCAAGTCGGGGGCGGGCCCGCTCACCAGGTCCAGGAAAGCCTGGTCCCGCACACGGCGCGGTTGTTCGACGGCGAGGCCCAGTTCCACCGCCGCCTCTTTCACAGGCGTGGGACGGAGGGCAGCCGATCGTCCAGCCGGACGATCGGGCTGGGTGATCACCAGCGCCACGTCGTGACCCGTGGCGTGCAGCGCCCGGAGAGAGGGCACCGCCGCGGCGGGCGTGCCCAGGAAGACGACCCTCACCGCCCCGCCGAGACCGCCACCCAGTCCCCCGCCTTCATGCGCTTGCGGATCTGCCGTGTGACGAGCTGACGCTTCAGCGGGGACACGTTGCGCAGGAAGGTCTGCCCGTCGAGATGCTCGATCTCGTGCAGCATGGCGCGAGCGAGGAGTCCATCTGCCGTCACCGTGAGGGGCCGTCCTTCGGCGTCCAGCGCCTCGACCGTGGCCCGCGCGGCGCGCTCCACCTCCAGCGTGATGTCCGGGAACGAGAGGCAACCCTCCTCGTCCACCTGGGACCCCTCGACCGCCACCACCCTGGGGTTCACCAGGACCTTCAGATCGCCGGGGGACTCACCGACCGACAGGTCCACGACGCACACCCGCAGCGACTCCCCCACCTGGTTGGCTGCCAGGCCGATCCCCGGGGCGGCATGCATGGTCTCGATCAGGTCCCCGATGAGCTCCCGGACCCCCTCGTCCACCGCCTCCACGGGACGGGTCGGGCGCAGGAGAACCGGATCCGGGTAGAGAACGATGGGGCGGACCGCCAAGATGCCTCGCGATGCGCTCCAAACCACGTTTTTTCAGTGGATTGCGCGCGGCGAAAGTACCATCCGGCCGCGACGTCCGTCAAGGAAGCCCGGGCGTCCCCCCGGGAGGACTGCGTGGACGCCAGCAGGACACGTTCGAGCGGGGGAAGCCACGAACGACGGCCTTTTTTTGTGGCATGGCCGCTGCTATGGCCCCTCACGAGGATTCAGCCACGGAGGAGATCATGAACCACCGCATGCTCGCGACCTTCGCGTTCGCCGCAGCGCTGATCGCGTGCGGTGCGCCTGCCACGCGGGCCCAGGTGGACGATGCCATCGTGGACGATTTCGCCGTGGGCGACTTCGGCCGCGTGCGCATGGCGGAGAACGGGGCGACCGTGCTGCGGGCCGATGCCGACCGGGAGATGCGGGACGAGCGTCTGGGGATCAACAGCCCCATCTTCCCAGGAGATCAGGTGCGCACGGGACGCGACCAGCGCGTCGAGGTCCAGCTCGCCGGCGGTTCCCTGATCCGCATGGATCGCGACGCCGTCCTGACGTTCCAGGGACTTCCCGACCCCTATGCCGAGCACCCCGACAACACGGTGCTCGCCCTCGAGGCCGGCAGCATCCAGATCTCGGCGCATCCTTCGAGCAAGGAGGAGTTCCGCATCGATACGCCGTCCGCCTCCGTCTATCTCGTGGGTGACGGCGACTTCCGTATCGACGTCGAGCGGGACGGCTACACGTCGGTGCTGTCGCGGCGAGGTGTGGCGGAGGTCGTCGGTGGGCAGCAGTCCGTGCTGGTGCGCGCGGGCATGCTCACCGAGGTCTCCCCCGGAGGCGAGCCCTCGGCCGCCAACCGCTTCAACGTTTACGACGCCGATGCCTTCGACCGCTGGGCAGCCGACCGCGATCGCATCGCACGCCAGTGGGGCGGCACGGACGGCGTGGCGTCGGACGACCTGCCCTACACCGTGCGCCCTTATCATCGCGAGCTCTCCGCCTACGGAAGCTGGGCCTACGATCCGACCTACGGGAACATCTGGTACCCGAGCGGGATGGCCGCCGGCTGGCGTCCGTACTACGACGGGTACTGGTCGTACTCGCCGCGCGGATACTTCTGGATCTCGAACGAGCCCTGGGGTTGGGCGCCCTATCACTACGGCCGCTGGGTGCACGTGCCCGCCTACGGATGGGCCTGGTGCCCCGGGCAGATCTTCGCGGGTGCCTGGGTCTCGTGGTCCTGGGGCTCGGCGTACATCGGATGGGCCCCCCTGAGCTACTGGGGTTACCCCGTCCACTACCACGACACGCTGTACCACGGCTACTACGACCCCGACTGCTGGAGCTTCGTGCGCTATGACCACTTCGTCGTCCACGACTACAGCCGCTACTACGTGTCGGTGAATCACATCCACACGCACATTGGCGGGAATGCGGTCGTGACGCGTCCACCGCGCGTCGCCCCGCACGCCATCGTGACCGATGCCGCCCTCCGCGACCGTACCTGGCGCGATCTGAACAAGCCCACGGCCACCGCCACCCGGATCCCGCCGATCCGGCGTGACGCGAAGCCCGAGCGCCGCTTCGTGGACGTCGAGGACCGGGTCGTGCGGAGTGGAGCGATCCGCAAGGCGGCGGACGTGCGGCGGGCCGCCCGGACGCCCGACGCGATCGAGCGTCCCGGCCGCAAGTCGGACGTGCCTCCGGTGCGCCCGCGCCGGATCACCAGCGCCACCGAGGTCAACCCGGGACGAGGGGCCGATGTCCGGGAGCGGCCGCGTCCCCACGTGGACGACAGCAGAGGGCGCAACTCCACCGGCGGGCGCGTCGAGCGGCCACGGCCGCAGGACGACGGAGCCCGCGGGCGTAGCCCCGAGGTCCGGGAACGGCCCCGTCCCCAGGTGGACGACAGCCGCGGGCGCGTCGAGCGGCCCCGCCCGCAGGACGACGGAGCCCGCGGGCGTAGCCCCGAGGTCCGGGAACGGCCCCGTCCCCAGGTGGACGACAGCCGCGGGCGCAACTCCGAGGTTCGGCCCGCCGAGAGACCGCGGCCAGGCAACGAGCTGCGGGACGACGGATCGGATGCCAGCCGGCGCCTGCGGGACTTCTACCGCGATGCCGGGCGCCCTGTGGAGCCGAGGCGCCCGTCGGAAACGCGCGCGCGGCCGCCCCAGGCGCGGGAATCCGCGCGGCCTCGAGAGGAGCCCGCGAGGCCCCAGCCGCGTGCCGAAGGCCAGCGCCAACCGGAGCGCCCCGCCCCCAAGGCCGAGCCCCGCCGGGAACAGAGCGGGAATGGAAGCGGACGCGGCGCGTCCAAGAAGGACGACGGCAACGGCGGGAAGTCGAAGGGAGACGGCGGCGGCGGCAGCAAACGCGGCCACGGGCGAGGGCGCTAGAGAGTTCCGGGAAGCGGCCCGGGTGTTCCGGGTCGGGGACCGGTGACACGACCCGCGGGTACCCCCCTCAGCCCGTGGGGTCGTCGGGGTCGGCGGAATGGTTCCGCCGACCTCATTTTTTTTCTACGAGCTGATTCGCCGTCACGCAGAACGCGTCCAGCAGGCGGCGCGAGTCTTCGCGGAGCCTCACATCGATGCCCTCGGGGTCCAGCCCGACCTTGGTGGCGAAGCGGTCCCGTCCCTCGGGATGGAACTGCCACGTGAAGATCGGAAGCTCCACGTGCTCCAGGCCGTCGATGGGGACGTGGGGCCGGGAGGCGGTGACGCGGAACCCGGCCGGAACCTGATGGACGGCCTCGTAGTGGCTGGCGACCACGCGCAGCCGGTGCGTCCCTGGAACAAGCCTGCCCCCGGCCAGCGTGGTCTCCGGAAAGCCTCTCTCCTCCCGCCGGTCCGCATGGGTCCAGTCGACCCGTGCTCCCGCGAGCTGGGCCACGAGCTGATGCCCGAAACAGATGCCCAGGAGGGGCCGGCGCACCTCTCCCCGCACGATGGGGGTGAGCCAGGCCGCCAGATCGCGCATCCAGGCGTGATCGTCGCGCACCGAGGCCTTGGACCCCATCACCGCCACCGCATCGAGGTCGTATCCGGTGCTGGGGCCTGGACCATCGCCCGGGCGGAGGCACGGACGCACGATGCTCCAGTCCCCCTCCCAGCAGCGGGCGATCTCCGCTGCGCCCTGGTCTTCCGGAGTGATCATGGCGGGATCGATGACGAGCAGGTGGGGCCGACGGCTCAACGCGCCACCCGGGCGTGCAAACCGGCCAGGAGCTTCTCGTGAAGCCCGCCGAAGCCCCCGTTCGACATCACGGCCACCACGTCGCCCGGCGCGGCATGAGCGGCGAGGTGGGCGGCAATCGCTTCGGCGTCCGGCAGGAAACGGGCGCTCTTGCCCAGGACAGCCAGATCGCGCACCAGCCGCTCGGGGTCCAGCCGCTCCGCAGGCGGAACCTCTTCCGCCCCGAATACCTCGGACAGCACGATCTCGTCTCCCGCGGACAGCGCGTCCGGAAGCCGGTCCTGGAACACGTTCCGCCGCAGCGACCACGAGCGTGGCTCGAGCACCGCCCAGACGCGCCTGCCCGGGTAGCGCTGGCGCGCCGCGCGCAGCGTGCCCGCGATGGCGGTGGGATGGTGGGCGAAATCGTCCAGCACCACCACCCCGTCCACCTCCCCCCGCACCTCCAGGCGCCGCCGCACACCCTCGAAGGTTCCGAGCCCCGCCGCCACCTCGGAACCCGTCAGCCCCTGCTCGGAGGCGGCCGCCGCCACGGCGAGGGCGTTCCGCACGTTGTACTCGCCGGAGACGCGCATGGAGACGTCGGCCCACGGGGCCCCTCCGCGCACGATGCGGAAGCACACGCCCGCCGGCCCATCCTTCAGCTCCGTGGCGCGCCACTCCCCGGAGGCGAGCCCGTAGCCGGTCACGCGCGCCAGGGCCTTGGAGGTCACCGCGCGCGTCACCTCGCAGTCCTCGTGCCGCACGATCAGACCCCTTCGCGGGACGATGTTTGTCAGCCAGCGGAACACGCGCTCCACCTCGCCCAGGTCGCGATAGATGTCGGCGTGGTCGAATTCCACCGTCCCGATCAGGGCGGTATCGGGCCGGTAATGCATGAACTTCGGCCCCTTGTCGAAGAAGGCGGTATCGTACTCGTCTCCCTCGACCACGAACGCCTTGCCGGAGCCGATCCGGAACGACGAGGGGAAGTTTTGCGGCAGCCCGCCGATGAGAAATCCGGGATCGCGGCCGGCGTGATGCAGCACCCAGGCCAGCATGGAGGTGGTGGTGGTCTTGCCGTGGGTGCCGGCCACCACGACGGCATGCCGCTCCCGCAGGAACCGCTCGGAGAGCACCTGGGGCATGGAAGCATGCGGGAGCTTGCGGTCGAGCACCTCCTCGGCCTCGGGGTTCCCGCGACGCACCGCGTTCCCCACCACGATCAGGTCGGGGACGGGGGCGAGGTTGGCCGCGTCGTAGCGGGTGACCTCGATGCCCAGCGCTTCCAGGACGGTGGAGGTCGGCGGGTAGAGCGGGTTGTCCGAGCCGGTGACCCGGCAGCCGCTCTCGTGGAGGAGACCGGCAAGGGACGACATGCCGGTCCCGCCGATGCCGATGAGATGCACGTGCTCTGCGGCCACGCGGAGGAGATTCTAGAGGCCGCACGTGCCGGAGGCCAGCGGTGAGGCGGGATCTCCGGGCCTGCGCCGCCTGGCAGGCGGAGATGCGGGCGCGGGTGGAGCGCCACGACCGCCTGGGGCCGGTGCGCCGGGTCGCGGGCGCGGACGTCGCGTACGCGCGATCGGGGAGAGCGCTGTGCGCCGCCGTGGTGGTCCTGGACGCACGGACGCTCGAGGTGGTGGGCCAGCGCACCGCCGTGAAGCCGGTGACCTTTCCCTATGTCCCCGGCTTCCTGACCCTGCGGGAGGCACCTGCGGTGGAGGAGGCCTTCTCCTCCTTGCGGCCCCGTCCAGACCTCCTTCTCGTGGACGCCCACGGGGTGGCGCACCCGCGCGGCTTCGGTCTGGCGTGTCATCTTGGCGTCGCCCTCGACGTCCCCACCATCGGGGTGGCCAAGACCGTGCTGGTGGGGGCGGCCTTGCCTCCCGGCCTGCGCCGGGGGGACCGCGCTCCCCTGCTCCACGGCGGCGACGTGGTGGGCGCGGCGCTGCGCACCCGGGAGGGCGTGGCGCCGATCTACGTCTCCACCGGACATCGGGTCTCCCTCTCCACCGCGCTGCGCTGGACGCTCGCGCTCGCCCCCCGCTTTCGCCTGCCCGAACCAGCGCGCCGCGCCCACGCCGCCGCGACCTCGGCGCGCGCGCTGCTACCATGAGGAACCGAGCAGAGCCTGCCATGGACGCAGCGGGAGACATGGTTCGCGTGCAGATCGCGGGGCGTGGGATCCGGGATCCCGCGGTCCTCGCCGCCATGCGCCGGGTGCCCCGCGAGCGCTTCGTCCCCGACTCCGACCGCGCCTTCGCCTACACCGACGGTCCCCTTTCCATCGGCTTCGGGCAGACGATCTCCCAGCCCTACATCGTGGCCCTGATGACCGAGCTGCTCTGTCCCCACCCCGGCATGCGCGTGCTCGAGATCGGGACCGGCTCCGGATACCAGACGGCGGTGCTCGCGGAATGCGCGGGAGAGGTTTTTTCGGTGGAGATCGTGCCCGAGCTGTCCCAGCGCGCCGCGCGCGTCTTGCACGAGCTGGGCCACGGCAACGTCCACTTTCGCGTGGGTGACGGCTCCCTGGGCTGGCCGGAGCACGCGCCCTACGAGGGGATCCTGGCCGCGGCGGCGCCCGCGGCCGTGCCCCGGGCGCTCCTCGATCAGCTCTCCGTGGGCGGCCGCCTCGTGCTGCCCGTGGGCGCCGGCGAGGACCAGCGACTTCTTCGGATCCTCCGCACGCGGGATGGCTTCCAGCAGGACACGGTCGCTCCCGTCCGCTTCGTCCCCATGACGGGAGGCGCGCGGGAGTAGGTCAGTTCACGGGCGAGGCCGGTAGATCGCTCCCGCCGTCGCTGCCGCCCGCCGCCAGGGCCAGCGCGGCCGCTGCGCCCCCGACGATGGCCCATACCTTCCAGCTCGGACCCTTGTCCGCCTGAGCTGCCGTCCCCGCCTTGCCCGCCTCGACCCGCAGGTCGGCGCGGATGGCGCCCGGGGTGAGCACGACCGCCTGAGGCTCGCCGACCGGCTGTCCGAAGGCATCCACCACCTGGACGTCGTAGGTCCCGACGGGAAGCTGGGGTGTCTCGTACACCCCTTCCTTGAGCGGGAGCTCGATGGGCTGGGCGCCTTCCGTCCGGGAGGTGAAGCGCACCTTCCAGCTGGGGTCGGCCACGGCCGGCGACCCCTTGTGGAGCGGGGTCACCCGACCCACCGCCGACCCGGTCCCCCCCTCGGCTGCACGGGCGGGAACGCCCGCCATCAGCATCGCCGCGGTCACCATTGCCACGAGCCCACGTCGCATCGGCTTCCCTCCGGGCGGAGGAGGGTAGCACCGCCTCCTATAATGTGCGCTTCCCGCGAGAGTTCGCGGACGGGGAGATCGATGGCCAAGCTGATCACGCCGCGCGCCGAGGACTACGCCCGCTGGTACACCGATGTCGTCACCCAGGCGCGGATGGCGGACTACTCCCCCGTCAAGGGCTGCATGGTGATCCGCCCCCACGGGTACGCCCTGTGGGAGAACATGCAGCGGGTCCTGGACGGGATGTTCAAGGCCACCGGGCACCAGAACGCCTATTTTCCGCTCTTCATCCCCAAATCCTTCCTGGCCAAGGAAGCCCAGCACGTCGAGGGGTTCGCCAAGGAGTGCGCCATCGTCACCCACTCCCGCCTGAAGGCGGTGGAGGTGGACGGCAAGGTCACGGTGATCCCCGACCCCGACAGTGCCCTGGAGGAAGAGCTCGTCATCCGCCCCACTTCGGAGACGATCATCTACTTCATGTTCGCCAAGTGGGTGCAGTCCTACCGGGATCTTCCCCTTCTCATCAACCAGTGGGCCAATGTCGTGCGCTGGGAGATGCGCACGCGCCTGTTCCTGCGCACCACCGAGTTCCTCTGGCAGGAGGGGCACACCGCGCACGCCACCGATGGGGAGGCCGAGGTCGAGGCCCGGAAGATGCTGCACGTCTACGCCACCTTCGCCGAGGAGTGGATGGCGGTCCCCGTGCTCAAGGGGATCAAGTCGGAGAAGGAGAAGTTCGCGGGCGCGCTGCGTACCTACGCCATCGAGGCCTTGATGCAGGACAACCGGGCCCTGCAGGCGGGGACCTCGCACCACCTGGGGCAGAACTTCGCCAAGGCTTTCGATCTCAAGTTCCAGGACGAGGCCGGCGCCTGGCAGCACGCCTGGAACACCTCCTGGGGCGTCTCCACGCGCCTGGTGGGGGCCGTGGTCATGGCGCACGGCGACGACAACGGCCTGGTGCTGCCGCCGCGGCTGGCGCCCATCCAGGTCGCCATCGTCCCCATCTGGAAGGGCAGCGATCCCAAGGACGCGATCCTGGGCGCGGCCCGGGACGTTCGGGACCGCCTGGTCGCTGCCGGCATCTCCGTCACCCTCGACGACCGGGAGAGCCTCTCCCCCGGCTTCAAGTTCAACGAGTGGGAGCTGCTGGGCGTCCCCCTGCGCCTCGAGATCGGCCCCAAGGATCTGGAGAAGGGGTCGGTGATGACCGTGCGCCGCCACGACCGCGGCAAGCAGCCCGTCCCCATGGACGCCGTCGCCGAGCGCGTCCGAACCCTCCTGGAAGAGGTGCAGCGGGCGCTCTTCGAGGCCGCCCGCGCGCGTCGCGACGCCGCCACCCGGTCCGTGGACACCTACGACGAGCTCAAGGCCATGATGGAGGGATCAGGCGGCTTCGTGCTCGCTCCCTGGTGCGGGAGCACCGCCTGCGAGGTCAAGGTCCAGGACGAGACCAAGGCCACGATCCGGGTGCTGGCCTTCGACCAGCCCGAGGAGTCCGGTCGCTGCGTGGTCTGCGGTCAGCCCTCGCGCAAGCGCGTCCATTTCGCCAAGGCCTACTGAGCTTCGTGGCGCGCCATCTCGGCGGCCTGACCGAGCGTGGCCGGGAGCCCCTCGACCCCGCCGCCCGGAAGCGCGTGGAGGGCTGGAGGTCGCGCATGCGGCGCCGTGCCTGGCTCTGGACGGCGGCCACGCCACTGCTGCCGACTCTGACGGTCGCTCTGGCGACGGCGCTGTTCCGCACGAAGAGCGCTCCGCTCCAGGTGGGGAGCACGATGGCCGCCATGCTGGCGGTTCTCTTCGTCCTCCCGGCGGCGCTCTTGTCGGCACGAGATTGTTGGCGGCGCTCGGCCCGCTTCTCACGGGATCTCCGGGACGGCGAGGTCGAGCTCTGGAGCGCGGGGGATGCGAAGCCGGCGGTGCGCCGTCTGCGCCATTCCGGCTGGTTGCTCGATGCCTCGGGGGCGACCCGACGCCGCCTGGAGGGGGTGGAGGCGGCCGAGGTGGCGGAGGTCCCCGCGGCGGCCTTCTGGATCGGGGTGCCGGCACACCACCTTCCCCCGGAGACGCCAGCGCTGGAACGTCGGCGTCTCGCCGACGGAGAAGCCACCGAGCTCCGTGCCCACGTCTCCAGCAGGATGCGCGGCCTCTGCTTGCTCGCCGGCTGCCTGCTGCTGTTCCTCGTCCCCCAGCTCGCGCCCCTCTTCGGGGGTCGGGAGTGGCGGAGCGGTCCCACGCGGTGGATCTATCTCGTCCCCATCGCCTGGCTGGGCTGGCGAGCCCTGCGTCTGGCGGCCTTCACCGTGAAGCTCCGCCGGGATGCTGGCTTCGGCTACCTCGTCGCCCCTGCAGGCGATCACCGGAACGAGTATCTTGCGGCGTCCGGCATCCCCTGGACCGTGGACGGGGGTCCAGCGCCCTGGCGCCTGTGACGGGTCTGCAAAGGAGGTCTTGCATGCGCCGTTCGTCGCTCGTCGTCGTCCCCGCCGCCCTCGCCCTCTTGCTGCTTGCCTCCTGCTCCTCCTCGGAACAGAGCGAGCAGAACGCCACCGGCGGCGCCACCGAGACCGCGCCCGCCGAGGACGCCGGCCCCAAGGTCGAGGATACGGTGAAGGCGTTCTACGAGCACCTGAACGCCGGACAGCAGGCTGAAGCCCTGGCCCTCTACACGGAGGCCAACCGCACGGCCATGTCGGCCCCCGACTCCGGGTTCGCCGACTGGGCCAAGAGCGAGACCAAGGACGGCACCCTGCAGACGGTCGAGGTGGAACCGGTGAGCAACCCCGGGAACACCGTGACTGTGCCCTTCACCCTCGTCTACAAGGACGGCAGCAAGGAGCTGCGGGCGGTCGAGGCCTACAACATAGGGGGCACCTGGATGCTGGGCTCGGTCACGACGCGGTAGCGGCGCCGCGGCGCTGCCGCCCCGTCAGCTTGCGCAGGCGGCGGAACTCGCGCTCGAGCTTGTCGAGCTCCTCGTCGCTCATGTCCTCGAGGGCGATGAGGCTGTTGCGCGCGCCCTGCACGTGGCGGATCAGCTCGTCCAGCTTGAGGTGGATTGCCCGAGCGTCCCGGTTCTGCGTGTTCTGCACCAGGAAGATCATCAGAAACGTGATGATGGTCGTCCCGGTGTTGATCACCAGCTGCCAGGTGTCGGAGTAGCGGAACACGGGGCCCAGGCCCCCCCAGAGGACGATCAGGGCCAGGGCGAGGGCAAAGGCCCAGAACGAGCCCGCCGCACCGGAGGTGGACAAGGCGAGCCTGTGGAATCCATCGCGGAACGGGTTCCCTTCTTTCATGTCTTTCAGGTCTTTCATGCGCATCCCTGGAGGAGCGGACCGGGGAGGTCCGTTGCGTCCAAAGATACCTCAGAGTGGCGGGTCTTGGGTCAGCCTTCGGAGGTGGCGGCGGCGGCCTGGATACGCTCCAGCTTGTCCACGTCACCGATCAGCTCCACGGCGCCGCAGACCGTGCACATGCGCGCTCGCAGCTTGATCTGGCCCGTCTCCAACGTCAGAAACTTCACGTGATCGGGGAGGAAGGTGCACCCCCCGACGGCGTGGATCATGCCCGCCGCGAACGAGTTCTCGCCGCAGCGGCGGCAGCGCATGTCCATCGTGCTCATGCGGAAAAGCTAGGGTCCGCGCCCCGCTGCGGCAACCCGCCCCTCCGCCCCCCGACTACGCCGGCTGCAGGTCCAGGGCGTGCAGCCGCTGGATGAGGTCCAGCACGCGGGAGGAATAACCCCACTCGTTGTCGTACCAGGCGATCACCTTGATGAGGTCGCCGCCCAGCACCTTCGTGGAGGGGGCGTCGAAGATCGCCGAATGCGGGCTGCCGATGATGTCCGAGGAGACGATGGGCGCCTCCGAGTATTCCAGGATGCCGCGGAGGGGGCCGGCCGCCGCCTTCTGCATGGCGGCGTTGATCGACGCCACGTCCGTCCTCGTCTCCATCTCGGCCACGAGATCGACGATGGACCCGTCGGGGACGGGAACGCGCATGGCGATCCCGTCCAGCCGTCCCTTCAGCGCGGGCAGCACCTTCCCCACGGCCCGGGCGGCCCCGGTGGTGGTAGGGATGATGTTCTCCGAGGCGGCCCGGGAGCGCCGGAAATCGCTGTGGGGGACGTCGGCCAAACGCTGATCGTTGGTGTAGGCGTGGACGGTGGTGATGTACCCCTTCTTGAGGCCGAAGGACTCGTGGAGGACCTTGGCCACCGGGGCCAGGCAGTTCGTGGTGCATGAGGCGTTGGAGACGATGCGGTGCTCGGGCTTGAGGTCGCCGTCGTTCACCCCCACCACGATGGTGGCGTCGATCTCGTCCTTGCTGGGCACGGTGAGGATGACGCGCTTGGCCCCCGCCTCGAGGTGCCGGGCGCATTCCTCGCGCTTGCGGAAGCGCCCCGTGGCTTCCACCACGATGTCCACCTCGAGCTCCTTCCAGGGAAGCTTCGCGGGATCGCGCTCTTCCAGGAGCTTCGCCTGCTGCGTGCCCGCGCGCAGGACGTCCCCGTCCAGGACGACCTCGCCGGGATAGCGGCCGTGCACGGTGTCGAAGCGGAGGAGATAGGCGAGGGTCTCGTTGTCCGTGAGGTCGTTCAAAGCCACCACCTGCACGTCCTCGCGCTGGCTCAGGATGCGGAAGAGGGTGCGCCCGATCCGGCCGAAGCCGTTGATGGCCACGCGGGGCGATCCGGTCTTGGGCATGCCGCTCCTCCTACCGGGCCGCCGCGGCCATCGTGCGCGACTCGAGCTCGGCCAGTCTGGACACCAGCTCCACCACCCGGCTGGCATAGCCCCAGCCGTTGTCGTACCAGGTCACCGTCTTGAGCATGTTCCCGCCGATCACGGCCGTGGACAGCCCATCGAACACGCCCGAATGCGGGTTCCCGATCACGTCCGAGGAGACGATCGGCTGGTCGGTGAACTCGATGATGTCGCGGAAGCGCGTGGCCGCCGCCGACTTCACCACCTCGTTCACCTCGGCGGCCGTGACCTCCCGGCTCATCAGGGTGACGAGGTCCACGTTCGATCCGTCGGGGACGGGCACGTTCAGGGCCATGCCGTCGAGCTTCCCCTTGAGCTCGGGGAGGATGCGCTCCACGGCCAGGGGGGACCAGGTCTCCGTGGGAATGATGTTCTCCACCGCCGAGCGCGAGCGCCGCTTGTCGGAGTGGGGGACATCGGCCAGGCGCAGGTCGTTGGTGTAGGCGTGCACGGTGGTCATGAACCCGCGATCGATCCCGAAGGCGTCGTTCAAGATCTTGAGGATGGGGGTGAGCGCGTTCGCGGTGCAGGAGGCGTTGGACACGATCCGCGTGTTCTCGTTCAGCACGTGGTCGTTCACGCCCATCACCACGATGGCGTCGACCTCGTCCCGGGGCGGCACCGTGAGGATCACCCGCCTCGCCCCCATCTGGAGGTGCTTCTCCAGCAGCTCCCGCCGGCGGAACTGCCCGGTGGCCTCGATCACGATGTCCACCCCCATGGCCCCCCAGTCCACGTCGCCGGGGGCCTTGCGCTGGAGCATGCGGATCTGGCGTCCCTTGGCGTACATGGCCCCGTCGGTGACCCAGACGGGCTCCTGGAACCGGCCGTGGACGGTGTCGAACTTCAGCAGGTACTCCAGGGCCTTGGGGTCGGCCACGTCGGCGATGGCCACGATCTCGATGTCGTCCCGTGGATAGAGAATCCGGAAGACGTTCCGGCCGATGCGGCCGAAGCCCATGATCCCGATCCTGATGCTCATGGGAGTTCCTCTCCTGAGGTGGCCCTGAAGGTACTCCAGGCCCGCGGGCGCCCGCAATCACGCCCGTATACTCCGCGGGAACCGGGGGCGCCCCGGCGGCGTTCCACCACGCGTCAGGGAGATCGATGGAGGACCAGGCCCAGGAGAGCCGGCTGGTCCAGCGGGCCCTCGCGGGGGATGCCGAGGCCTTCGGGCTCCTGGTCTCCCGGTACCAGAACCTCGTGGCGGGAGTGGCCTGGCGCTACGGCACCCGCCGGGAGGACGTCGAGGACGTGGTGAGCGAAGTCTTCCTCAAGGTCTACCGGACGCTGCCGCAGTACCGGCCCGACCACCCGCTCTCCACCTGGCTGTACCGCCTGGCGGCCAACCACGTCCTGGACCGGGCCCGCAGGGCCCGTAGGGAGCGGGGCCGGGTGGAGATGCCGGAGCAGGTGGAGGACCCCGCCCCGGGGGCGGGAGCGGACCTGGAGGCGGACGAGCGGGCCGAGCTGCTGCGCCGCGCCCTCTCGGAGATCGATCCCCGCTACCGGGAGGCGATCTTCCTGGTCCACGTGGAAGGCAGGAAGGTGGAGGATGCGGCCCGCATCCTGGAGGTTCCGGAGGGGACGGTGAAGACGCGGCTCATGCGGGGACGGGGAGCGCTCCGCAAGATCCTGACCCGCCGATATCCCGAGCACTTCGGAGGCAACGCGTGAGACGGGATCTGGACCAGCGCATGATCGCGGACCTGGCGCGCCTCCGCCGGGAGCCGCCGTTCTCCGTGGACGTGACGGCCCGGGTGGCGGCGGAGGTCCGGCGCATGGGTCCTCCCCCGCGAGTTTCCGTGGCCTCGCGGCGGGTGGCGGTGGGGTCGGCACTGGGCGGGCTTGCCGCCGCCATCGCGCTCGCCGCGCTGCTGATCCCGGGGCTGCAGGGATGGTCCGGGGAGCTCGGGGAACTCGCGGGCTGGGCCGCGGGAGCCCTGGCGGCGGCCCTGGTCGGGCTGCCGGCGGCGGCCGCGAGGGCGATCGCCTGGAGCGCGGGCTTCCTGGCCTCCTTCCGGGGGCTGGCGGCGGCGCTGGCGCCCGCGGTGGCGGGGGCCCTGGCGGCGGCGCTGGCGGGCATGGTGGCGATCACGGCCTACGTCGTGGGGCGAGACGTGAGGCGGGGAAGAAGGACGCTGGAGGCGAGGTGAGCACGAGACGCGGTGGGGGGAGGCCGTTCCTTGCACCGGCGCTGTCGGTGGCACTGGCGCTGGCATCGTCCGGCGTGCGCGCCCAGGAGGCCGAGCCGGCCTCCCACCAGGGCGGGGACGTCTCGATCGGAGGGCGCATCGTCGTCCCCGAGGGAGAGGTGCGGCACGGGGAGGTGACCTCGATCGGCGGCACGGCCGTCATCGATGGAACCGTGGACGGGGACGTCACCGTCATCGCCGGCCATCTGGAGGTGCGGGGGACGATCCTCGGCGACGTGAACGCGATCGCCTCCCGCTCCACGTTGCACGACGGCGCCCGCGTCGACGGCGACTTCCACAACATCGCGGGGACGCTCCACCGGGGACGCGTCGAGGTGCAAGGAGACCTCGTGAACGTCGGCATGGGAGTCCCCATGCCCGGACTGGGATGGCTGGGGGCGATCGGCTCGGTCCTCGTGTACTTCGCCGTGCTCGAGCTGCTGCTGATCTTCCTCACGCTGCTGGTGGTGTGCGCCCTCGTGCCGGAGCGCGTGCGCCTGGTGTCGGAGGAGACGCCCGTGCGCTGGCCGGGCGCCCTGCTCGCGGGCATCGCCGGGTACGCCGCCCTTCCCATTCTCATGTCGCTCTTGCTCTTCTCCGTGCTGGGCATCCCATTGATCCCCCTGGTCTGGTGCGTGTTCTTCGTGTTCAAGACGCTGGCCCTGGCCGGGATCTTTCACCTGGTGGGGAGCCGTCTCGGTCGCTCCATGGGACGAGAGATGTCCGTGCTGGGGGCGGTGCTCCTGGGCTTCGCCCCCTTCGCCTTGGTGCGCCTGGTCTTCAGCGCCATCGGCTTCCCCTTGAGCTTCCTGGGGTGGCTCTTCATCTGGATGCCGCTGCAGGTGGTTGCGGTGGGACTCATGATCCTGACCCGCGGCGGCGGCCGGCGGCCGGCAGTGCCCTCCCCCGTGCCGGAGTACGCCCCGGCCCCCGCGATCCCGCCGGCCCCAGCCCCCGAGCCGTAGCCCCCCTATAATCGGGCGCTCATGCTGCGCCCCGGAGACGAGGCTCCCCTGTTCCTCGTCGTGCACGGGACGGGGACGTCCCCCGGCCGGGCGCGCGGCCCGCTCCGCCGCAACCGCGAGGACCTCGACCCCACCGAGGTGGCGGGGGCCGTGCTGGTCGCGGAGCGATCGAGCCCCGACGACATGGCCCGCATCGTGGCCGCGGAGGGCACGCTCACCCTCTCCGGCGCCTTCCTCTCCCACGTCAGCCTGCTCTCGCGCGAGTTCGGGCGCCCCTCGGTCTCGCTGGGCGTGCGGGAGAACGCGCGCCTGGTGCCTCCGGGGGAGCCAGGTTTGCTCGAGCTGACCGACGTGGTGGGCGCTCCGGGGGGGGCCGTGCGCCTGGAGGAAGGGGACATCGTGGTGCTCGACGGGGAGAGCGGACTGCTCACGGTCCCGGGAGGGGCCGACGCCCGCGCCCGCCGCGCCGTGCGCGAGGCTCACCGCGCGCTGCTGCGCGCCGCCGCCACCCGCGATGGAGCGACCGCAGCCGCGGTGCTCCTCCCGGACGGCCCCGGTGCCTCGGCAGTCCTGGCCTACGTGCTGGACACGCTCCTGCTTCCCGGGCGGCCCGAGCTGCCGGGCGCCCTCCTCCTGGAGGGGCTGCTCCAGGACTCCGCGCTCCGCGAGCGATTGGCTCCCCTCCTCCCGCGGGTGCAGGCCCGCGCGGAGCGGGAAGCGCTCGACCGGCTGACGCGGTCCGCGGCGGCACTCCGTCAGGCGCATGCCGTGGACGCCCTGGACCGAGAGGCGCGCGCCGTCACCGCGCTCGTCGAGCGTGAGGAATCGCGCGCGCCGGGCACGGTCTCGGAGGCCCTCGCCGACGCCCGGGCCGCCCTCCGGGAGGCTCGGGCGCGGCGGGACGCGCTGATCCGGGAGCTGGAGGACGAGGTCGGGGCCGGCGTACGGCTTCCCGCTTCCGTGGCGCGCCTGCAGATCGGACGCCTCTCCATGCTCTTCCGGCGAGCTCGCGCCGCCGGCGCCGATCCCAAGCTCACCTTCGCGCTCCGCGGCAAGGTGGATGCGCTGGTGCACGCGGAGCGCGAGCGCTGCGGTGGGCGGCTCGTCGTCCCCTTGCGTGCCGACGCGCCTCGCGATCGCGCGTCCGTGGGTGGCAAGGCGGCGGGACTGATCGAGGCCTGGCCGCACCTTCCCCCGGGGTGCCGCGTGCCCGCCGGCTTCGTGGTCACGGTCGCGGCGTACCGGCTGCACCTGCTCGGCGAGACGGGGGAGCGCCTCCGCCGCATCCTGGCGGAGGGGGACGGACCTGCCGGCACCTCCCGGCGCGCGCGGGCTGCGGTCCTCGCCGCCCCCGTGCCCCCCGAGGTTGCGGCGGCGGTCCACCAGGCACGCCAGGCGCTCGGCACCGGACCGCTGGCCGTGCGCTCGTCCGGCACACACGAGGACGGAGCTCACGCCAGCCTGGCGGGGATGTTCGACACCTACCTGGGCGTCCGGTCCGAGCCCGACCTGCTGGACCGTCTCCGGCGATGCTGGGCGTCCCAGTGGGGCGAGCGCGCGCTGCGCGCGTTCGAGGCCGCCGGCGTCTCCGCTCCCGAGGCGGGCCAGGCCGTGCTGGTGCAAGAGGTGGTCCCCGTGGTGGCCGCGGGCGTGCTGCTCTCGCGCGATCCGGAAGGGGACGCCGGCATGCTCCTGGTCAATGCCGCCTGGGGCCTGGGCGAGTCCATTTCCCAAGGGGAGGTGCCCGGGGACCTCTACCGGCTCGACCGCCGCACCGGCGCCGTGCTCTCCCGCGTGCACGCGCCGCAGCGCACCCGGGTGGTGCTCGACCCCGCAGGGGCCGGCACCGTGGACCAGCCGCTCCCGCCGGAGCTGTCCTCCCGTCCCTGCCTGGACGACGCGGTGCTGGGCCGGCTGGCGGCCCTCGGACGCTCGCTCGAGGAAACGGCGGGGCGGGCCCTCGATCTGGAGTTCGGCGTGCAGCCGGATGCCACCATCGTGCTGTTCCAGGCACGCCGCGTGGCGCGACCCGCGTGAGCTCCTGCGCTACCATCGAGGGGTGTTCCGCCGCGCCGCCACCCTCCTGCTTGGACTCGCGCTCTGCGGGCCGGCCTTCGCCGCCGGCTCGCTGCGCATCCTGACCCCCGTCTCCGGCCGTCCCGCGCTGGGCCCCACCGCGGTGGCGCTGCAGGTCCAGACCCCGGAGGGGGCGGCCGTGAGCCGGGTGGTCGTGGAGCTGGATGGGAAGCAGGTGGCTTTGCTGACCAGCCCTCCCTGGACGGCGATCGTGGACCTGGGGACCGGAGAGACCGAGCGCGTGCTAGGCGCGGTCTCCGCCTTCTCGGACGGGACCTTCGCACGCGCTCAGGTGCGGATCGCCGCCGTGCGCATCCAGGAGACGGCCGAGGTCTCCCTGGTCAGTTTCTACGCCACCGTGCGCGACGAGAGCGGCGCCCTGGTGAACGACCTCAAGGTCTCCGACTTCCAGCTCACGGAGAACGGGCGCGCCCAGAAGATCGAGCGGTTCTCCACGGAAAGGCGGCCCCTGCGCGCGGCCCTGGTGCTCGACACCTCGGAGAGCATGAACACCGACGACCGCATCGGCAAGGCGCGTGCCGCAGCCATCCGGTTCCTGGAGACGCTGGCGCCGGAGGACGAGGTCGCGCTCCTCACGTTCAGCGACGCCGTGCATCTGGTGCACCCCATGACCAGTGACCTGCGCGCCATCCGCGCCGCCATCGAGGGGATGGGCGCCAAGGGCGGCACCGCGCTCTATGACGCCATCTGGAAGGCCTCCGAGCTGCTGTCGGGGGAAGACGGACGGAAGGTGCTGGTCCTGCTCTCCGACGGAAAGGACGAGGCGCAATCCGGGATCGAGCCCGGGAGCCTGCACACCATGAACGAGGCGCTGCAGCGGGCGCTGCGGGACGAGGTGATGATCTTCGCCATCGGGATCGGCCGGTGGGGGACCGAGCAGGCGCCCGAGGCCGACCCCTACACGCGCATGCCGCTGCGCGACATCCTGAACACGCTGGGCAGCGCCACCGGGGGCGAGGTGCTGTTCCTCTCCCGGCCCCGCCAGCTGGCGGAGGCGTTCGAGCGCGTGGCCGAGGCCCTGCGCAACCAGTACGCCGTCGCCTACACGTCGGACGACCAGAGAAAGGACGGCTCCTGGAGAGAGACCCGGCTCACCGCCCTGAGGAAGGGGCTCACGGTCACGGCGCGGCGGGGCTACTACGCGCCGAAGCAGTCTCCCCGCGCCTCCGGATGAGCATCAGGTTCCGGGAGTAGATCACGATCCCGGGGAGCTGCCCCAGGATGAACACGGGATCGCGCCGGTGCACGGCGTAGGCCAGGAGCGCGAAGCCGCCCCCCAGGGACAGCCACCAGAACGAGAGCGGGATCACGCTCCGGCGCTTGCGCTCGGACGCCACCCACTGCACGAAGAAGCGGGCGGAGAACAGCAGCTGCCCCAGGAGCCCGAAGAGCAGCCACCCCGTGGGGATGCGCGCGGTCAGATCAGCCCACATGCCGCACCACCTCGTAGGAGAGCCGGCGCCGCTTCATCCAGCGCACGGCCAGCAGGTCCGCGAACGCGCGGAAGGCCCGGTTCAGCACCCCGTACTTGCTCGTCCCCGCGCGGCGGGGGCGGTGCCCGACGGGGATCTGCACCACCGCGAACCCCTCCATGCGCAGCAATGTGGGGAGGAAGCGGTGCATGCCCGTGTAGAGCTTGACGCCGGACAGCGCCTCTCGCCGGAATGCCTTGAGCGAGCACCCCGTGTCGATGATGTCGTCGCCGGAGAGGCGGTTGCGGATGCCATTGGCGATGCGCGAGGACAGGCGCCGCACCAGGGTGTCCTCCCGCTTGAGGCGGTAGCCCACCGCCGCTCCATAGGCGCCGCTCTCCAGGGCCTGGAGCAGGCGGGGGATGTCGGCGGGATCGTTCTGGAGATCGGCGTCCAGCGTGATCACGACCTCTCCGCGGGCGGCCTTGAAACCCGCGTCGAAGGCGGCGGTCTGCCCTGCGTTCCGGGCGAAATGGAGGACGCGCAGGCCAGGCCGCTCCCCCGCCAGGCGGTCCAGCAGCTCCGCCGAGCCGTCGGTGCTTCCGTCATCCACCAGCACCATCTCCCAGCTGCGTCCCGTCCCGTCCAGGTGCGAGGACAGCTCGCTCACCAGCGCCACCAGATTCTCGCGCTCGTCGAACACGGGAACGACGGCCGACAGCTGGGGGCTCACGCGTCCCTCCTCCAACCGATCCCTTTTGCCGCCAAGAGCCCGACAGCGTACAACCGGGGCTCCCGGCTTGCCCGACCTAGACCTTCCTCTTCCACGCCCCCTTGGGGTTGAAGATCCAGAGGGCGCGCAGCCAACGGAACCGTCGCTCGAACGCGCGCTCCCGCGCGTCGAGGTTTCCGGGAGAGAGCATCTCCTTCCACTTGATCCATGCCGCCTCGTCGGCCGCGACCAGCCAGGGAAAGAAGAGGCGGTGGAGCAGACCTCCCGGGCGGAGCCAGACCGCCCCACCCAGGTCCAGCAGGTAGATCCGCCCCTCCCCCGTGACCATCACGTTCTCGCGCCCGCGCAGGTCCAGGTGCACGATCCCACGGGCGTGCAGGGCATCGATGGCCGCGCGCAGGGAGGAGAGCAGCGCCGGCTTGTCCGGGTAGCGCACGTGCACGTCCGCCAGCTGCTCACCGGGGATGCGCTCCAGCGCCAGGGCCAGGCGGTCGATGCGCCCGAGCAGGCGGGGCAGGAAGGGCTGCGGGCCCGCGAAGGCGTAGGCGCGGCACTCGCGAGCGATCTGCCAGCCCGCCCAGATCCGCGTCCACCACGGCTTGTCCCCGTAGTCCTTGACCACCACCGCGCCCCCGGGCCGCTCCAGCACGCGGAGGTCGGCCTTGGTGGCACCCGCCGCCTTGAGCACGGTGGCGCCGGCCAGGGCCTCGCGGGCGGGGACGTCAGACTGCGGTGGACCCGGGTCGCCCAAGACACTACCCTCGGCAACATGACCACGGGGGGAGACCTCGTCGCCGCGCTGCGGTCCGCGGTGCCGATGCTCCGCCTCCCCGGCCGGAACGCCACCAAGGCCGACGTGCTGCAGTACGAGATGGACGGGCGGCGCCTGGCGGTGAAGGACTATAGCGCGCGCCCTCGCTGGATCCGCAACACGTTGGGCCGCTGGCTGGTGCGGCGGGAAGTCGCCGCCTACCGGGCGGCTGCGGGACTGCCGGAGGTGCCGGCGCTGGTGACGCGGCTGTCGCCGCATGCCTTCGCCACCGCCTGGGTGGAGGGGCGTCCGCTGTCGGCCCTTTCCCGGCGACCCCTGGATCCCGGCGTCTTCGACCGCCTGGACCGTGCGCTCGCCGCCCTCCACGCGCGGGGCATCGCCCTGGGGGACCTGCACCACCGGGACGTGCTGGTGACGGAGGAGGGAAGGGTGCACGTGGTCGACTTCGCCACCTCGTGGTTGGCCCCCCCCGGGTCGGGCGCGCTGAGGCAGGCGATCTTCCGCCGCATGGCGGAGCAGGACCTTCTGGCCGCCGCGCGCCTGCGGGCGCGCTTCACCGGCGTGGACGAGGCCCAGGTGCTGGCCGGGCTTCCCCCGGCCGCGGTCCGGCGCTGGCGGCGGGGCCGCGCCGTGAAGCGGTGGCTCGACCGACTGCGGCATTGAGTTGGGCTATGCTCCCGCCCGATGGTGGACACCTACAACCGGCCTCTGGGGGTCCTGCGCCTCACCGCGCTCTACGCCCTGATCGGCGTGATGATCTGGAAAGCGCGCCCGACCGGCATGGGGGTGGCGGTGGGCTCGCTCTTCGTGATCGCCGGGGAAGCGGTCCGCTTCTGGGCGGCCGGGCACCTCCTCAAGACGGCCGAGCTCGTCACCTCCGGACCCTACCGGTATACGCGGAATCCGCTCTACCTGGGCCGGCTCCTCATCTTCACGGGCCTGTGCATCATGGCCGAGCTCCCCTACCACGCGAACTGGATCCTGCTCCTGGCGGGCTACACGATCTTCTTCGGGTACTACCTGCCTCGCAAGGAGCGGGTGGAGCCCGCACGTCTGCAGGAGGTGCACGGCGCGGCCTACGAGCAGTACCGGCGCGCCGTGCCCGCGCTGTTCCCCACCCTGCGGCCCTTCCCGGACGCAGGTGCGTCGGGCTGGTCCTCCGACCGCATGCTCCGCAACCGCGAGCACTGGATGGTGCTGGGCCTCACCGCCATCGTCCTCTTCATGCTCTGGCGCGCGAACTACTTCGCGGAGCGCGAGCGGCTGGAGGGGGGGACGGCCCGCTACGCTTTGGAGAGTGACGCCTGGATGGCCAGGAACTCGCCCACGTTCTCGGTGGTGACGAGCCCGACCAGGCGCTCTCCCTCCAGCACCGGCATGGGCCCCGGCCCCGAGCGCAACCGGGGCAGCGCCGCGTCCAGGGCCTCCTCGGAGGTCGCGGTCTCGAAGTCGGTGCGCATGACGGTGGCCACGGCGGCCTCCGTCCCCGCCCGCCGCAGCGCCGCGATCAGCTCCGAGCGGAGGAGCAGCCCGACCACCCGGTCCTGATCGACCACGGGGAAGTCCTGCTGTGACCCGGCGAGGATCAGCTCCACCGCATGCTGCAGGGTGTCGTGGGGGCGCAGGACGCGGAACTCCGTGAGCATGGCGCTGCGCACCGGCACCCCCGCCAGGGAGGAGCCCATCTCCACCGCCGCGGCCTCCTGGGAGGCGCCGATCCACACGAACAGGGCGATGAAGAGCAGCAGCGGATTGGCCATCAGCCCCACGAAGCCGAACAGGAGCGCCATGCCCTGCCCGGCGGTGGCGGCGATGCGCGTGGCCCGCACGTAGGGAAGGCGCGTGGCCAGGAGCGCCCGCAGCACGCGCCCGCCGTCCATGGGGAAGGCGGGCAGGAGGTTGAACAGGACGAGCCAGACGTTGACGACCAGGAGTCGCTGCAGGAAGGGCCCGTTCGCCACGCCCAGCTCAGCCAGAGAGATCCCGCCGCCCACGAGGGCCAGCAGCGCTCCCAGCAGCAACGCGATCCCCACGTTGACGGCGGGTCCGGCCAGCGCGACCCGCAGCTCCTGGCCGGGCTCGCGCGGCATGCGGGTGAGGCGAGCCACGCCGCCGATGGGGAGCAGCGTGATGTCCCGCGTGACGATGCCGTAGCGGCGGGCGGTGAGGGCATGCCCGAACTCGTGCAGCACCACGCAGGCGAACAGGGCCAGCACGAACAAGAGGCCGGCCAGCGTGGCGGCCAGCGAGGCGCCCTGCCGCGCGTGCACGAACACCACCCAGGCCAGCAGGAGGGGGAAGGTGGCGTGCACGTAGAGCGGGATCCCGGCCACGGTGCCGAGCCGGAAGGACCATCTCACGGAAGGGACCTCCTGATCCGAGTCTAGTGCAAGGGGCCGAGCAGCACGATCGTGCCCCCCCCCACCCGGCCGGTGAGCGCCACCGGCCCGTCCCCCAGCACCCGGCGCACCTCGGGGAGGGCCCAGTCCTCCACGAGCACAAAGCGGCCTCGCCAGGCCCGGAGTTCCTCCGGCGTCTGCAGGCTCTCGATCGCGCGGTCGCCGTAGAACGTGTACTCGGCGCGCCACCGCCAGAAGCGATAGCTCGCCACCCGATCGCCTGGGGCCACGTGCCTGGCCATCGCCCGGCAGAAGGGCCGTGCGGACTTGAACGCGTCGGCGGCCGGCAGGAGGGCGGCGGCCGCGACCAGGTAGAACGCGGCGAACATCCCCCAGGCGGCGATCGCCGCGCCCCGCCGGCGACTGCGGACCAGCATGGCGGCCAGGGCCGCAGCACCCGCGGCCAGCACCGCGGCCGCCACCCGTCCGGTCACTTCCAGGACCGGCGCCCGGCGGGGAGGGACGATCACGAGCGCCGCGGCCAGACCCAGGGCGGCGAGGGCCAGCACCGCCAGGAGCCCCACCGTCCAGGTCCGGCGCCATCGCGGGAGCGCACCTCCGTCCATCCACCGCATGAGCGGACCGGAGACGAGGATCGCCACGGCGGCCGCGGCGGGGAGCAGGTAGTCGTTGCGCTTGGACTGGGACAGGGAGAGGAAGGCGATCCCTCCGAGGAGCCAGCACCAGGCCAGCGTGTCCAGGCGCCGCTCCCCCTCCGTGCGGCCGGGCAAACGCACCGCCACGGGGAGCAGCGGGGACCAGGGAGCGTTCCCGATCCAGACGTGCAGGCCGTAGTACCAGAACGGCTGCCGGTGGTCCCAGGCGGCCACGAAGCGCGTCAGGTTCTGCCGGAGAAACGTCTCCTGCAGCATCGCCAGCTGCCCGCGTGCGGCGAGCGCGAGGATCCACGGTGCGATCACGGCGAGAAACGCCGCCGCGCACGCGAGCATGGGCCCGGGCGCGAGAAGGGACCGCGCTCCCAGGAGACGTCCCGTGGCGGTGAGGTAGGCGGCGAACGCAATCCCCGGGAACACGACGGCGATGGGGCCCTTGGCCAGGAAGCCGCCGCCGCAGACCAGCCCGGCCAGGGCCCAACCCTTCCACGGCTTCAACCCGAAATCGGCGGAGCGCACCAGCGGGAGCAGGGCACCCGCCGTGGACGCCGCCACCAGCACGTCCATCTGCGCGGTGCGGGCCCCCCACCACACCATGTAGGTCGTGCAGAGGAGCAGCCCCGCCACCGCCGCTCGCCGCAGACCGGCGTAGGGGCCGACGAGCGCCCACACCAGGACGACGAGGATCAGGGCGGCGGCGGCCGAGGGAAGGCGCAGGGTCGCCTCGCTCACGCCCCCTGCGGCACGCGACGCGGAGAGCGCCAGCCAGTAGTAGAGGACCGGTTTCTCGGCGAACACCTGCCCGCTTACGGTGGGGACCAGCCAGTCCCCGCGCGCGGCCATCTCCCGCACCGCCTGCCCGTAGATCGGCTCGTTGGGGTTCCAGAGGTCGTGGGCCCCCAGCCACGGGAAGAAGAGGAGCGCCGCCGCCGCCAGCATCACGAGAAGGCCGGCGCGCCGCGCTCCCCCTCTCACGGTCCGGATTCCTGGAATTGCAGCTCGTGCAGCCTCGCGTACAGCCCGCCGCGCGCGAGGAGATCGGCGTGCCGCCCCACCTCCACGATCCCGCCCGCCTCCAGCACCACGATGCGGTCGGCGCGGCGCACGGTGGCCAGGCGGTGCGCGATCACCAGGCTCGTGCGTCCCACCATGAGCGCCTCCAGGGCCTCCTGCACGAGAGCCTCCGACTCCGCATCCAGGGCGGAGGTGGCCTCGTCCAGGACCAGAATGGGCGGGTCCTTGAGGAGCGCGCGGGCGATGGCCAGGCGCTGGCGCTGGCCCATGGAGAGGCGGGCACCTCGTTCCCCCAGACGGGTGTCGTATCCCTGGGGAAGGAGGTTCACGAACGCGTCGGCGTGGGCCGCCCGGGCGGCCTCGATCACGCGCTCCAGGGGAACGTCGGCACGGCCGTAGGCGATGTTGGCGCGCACCGTGTCGTCGAAGAGCACCGTCTCCTGGGTGACGAGACCGATCTGCGCCCGGAGCGAGTGCAGCGTCACGTCGCGCAGGTCGTGGCCGTCCACGGTGATCCTGCCGGAGGTGGGGTCGTAGAACCTGGGGAGCAGGTTGGCCAGCGTGGACTTCCCGGACCCGGAGCGTCCGACCAGCGCCACCACCTCCCCGCGTCCGAGCGTGAGGTCGATGTCCCGGAGCACGGGGGCGCCGTCGTACGCGAATCCCACCCCCTCGAAACGCACCGCTGCCCGGAACGGCGGGAGCACGGACGCTCCCGGGCGGTCGGTGATCGCAGGCGTGCGGTCCATCATGGCGAAGATGCGGGTGGCGGCGGCGAGCGCGTGTTGCAGCTCCACGTTGAGCTGGTTCAGGCGCCGCACGGACATGTAGAGGAGCCCCAGACCGACCAGGACGACGAAGAAGCGCCCGCCGTCGAGGGTGCCGGAGGCGATGCGGCGGCCCGCCAGGTAGAAGATGCCGGCCCCCGCCGCCGCGCCCACCAGCTCCATGACCGCCGGAGCGAGGGCGGTGGCCCGCGCCGCCTTGAGGTCGGCGCCGAGCAGGCGCGAGAGAGCCTCACGAAAGCGCCCGATCTCGAAGGCCTCCATGCCGAAGCTCTGGACCACCCGCACCCCCGCCACCGACTCCGTGAGAAGGCCGGCGGCGGCGGCGATGCTCTCCTGGGCCCGGGTG
>DASUFT010000023.1:0-116160 GCA_036274395.1 Candidatus Polarisedimenticolaceae bacterium
TCGTTCGGCTCCACGGCATCGGGCACCCCTCCAAGGGGCCCGAGTGTTAACGAACTGTCACCCATGTACCCAGACTGTTCTGTTACCGATGTACCCGGACCATACCGACCAGCAACCTAACCACCGCCTGGACCCGGCGCAACTCCGGCGTCACGGCGCTTGCACAAGGCCGCAAGCGCCGCGCCACCGGGCGCGCGGGTTCGAAGCCGAAGCGCTCAAGTTGGACCCAAAGGCGCGGGCTCGTCTGGCTGAACGGCTGCTGGAAAGCCTGGAAGGCCTGTCGCAGAACGAGAACGAGCACTTGTGGGCCGAAGAGGCCAACCGTCGGGATGGGAGTTGGGATGGCGGCCGGGCTGCGAGCGACGTCATGAAGGAGGCGCGTTCGAAGCTGAAGTGAATGAACCTGGAGTTCCATCGGCTCGCTGAACGGGAACTCAACGAGGCGGCGCAGTTCTACGACGGCGAGACCTCTGGGCTGGGCCTTTCGTTTATCAGGGAGAGCGATGTCTTCAGCTGATCCTCGAGAATCCCCATGGAGGACCGGTCATCGGTGGGACTGTGCGCCGCCGGCTGGTTTGTCGCTTCCCCTATGCACTCCTGTACAAGGTTCATTCAGACAGTATTCGCGTACTCGCCGTCATGAACCTGAAAAGGCGACCCATGCACTGGCTCGGCCGCGAATGAGCACTGGCGGCCGAACCGCGTGATCGTTGGCCTGCGGAATAGCATTTCTTACGAGCGTTCTTCGCGAGCCATGGGGGAGTCACCGGCAACGTCCGTCTAGTCAGGGGAAGTCAATAGTGCGCCGAACTGTGCGGATGCTTTCATGCGTCTTGGTATTGTCGGGCTTGGTGGGTGGCGTCGCCGTGACGGGCAAGCTGTGGGCGGAGCCGGCGCAAGCGAATAGACCCACGGCATCAGATCAGCAACAAGCGGAGGCCAGGCAGGTCGGCGTCTGGCAGCCGCCTTCGGGACTAAAACAGATCCCGATCTGGCCGAACGGCGCGCCGGATATGGCGGATGTCTCTCAACCGGCCGAGAGAGTGGAGGTCACGAAGGCCCCGGATGTCGTCGCGGGGCGTCCCTACACCGTAGCCTATGACGTAACCTCGCCGACCATGACGGTCTTTCCGCCCCAAGGTAAGAATACCGGCGCGTCGATGGTGGTCTTCCCCGGCGGTGGATTCCAGCTCTTGGCGATGGATCTCGAAGGGACTGAAATATGTGACTGGATGACGGCCAAAGGCATCACGTGCGTCCTACTCAAGTATCGCGTTCCCAAAAGTAATCACTACTGGGACAAGGAGTGCCGTTGCCACATCACACCCAAGGTCCCCCGTGCGCTTCAGGACGCGCAAAGAACGATCAGGCTCGTTCGTGCCGGGGCGAAGGACTTGAACCTCGACCCCAACAAGGTCGGGGTGATCGGCTTCTCGGCAGGCGGCTATCTGGTCGCGCAGGCCAGCAACATCTTCGAACCCACATACAAGCCGGTCGATGAAGCCGACAAGCTGAGCAGCCGCCCTGACTTCGCCGTCGCGCTTTACCCGGGGCACCTGTGCCGCGACGGCGCCGCGCTCGATCCCGGCCTACACGTCACGAAGCAGACGCCGCCGACGTTCCTCTTGCAGGCGTGGGACGACCCCGTGGACGAAATCTGCAACAGTACGGTTTATGCGCGTGCCCTCGATGACGCGGGCGTCCCGGCAGAGGTCCATCTCTTCGCCAAGGGCAAGCACGCCTTCGGCCTGAGGCGCACAGAGCATCCGGTGGCGATGTGGCCTTCGCTCGTGGAGAACTGGCTCAAAGAGATCGGGATCCTTTAAAAAACGGAATGCAGCGGACTTGTCCCGACGGGGCTGGGCAGAAGGTTCGGTCTCGGAGAATGCCTGCTCGGGACTGCACCGTCTGACGGCCGAGATCTCATCGTGTTGAGGCTGGCGTGCTGTGTCTGGTTCGGACGCACACTTGCAGACCACTGCCCGAAGAGTCCGTAAGTCCGGCCCCACCCGGATACCGTACTGGCGGGAATCGACCTCAACAACGCGAAGATCGAATACCTTGTACGCAGGTCCGGCACTCCGACGTCCAGCCACGACTACTCCTGCGACGCCTGCCCAGCAGCATCGGGCGAGTTTGAGCATGTTTGGAAGTTGCGCAGTGCGACCGTCACCACCTACTCGATTTCAATCGCGACGAATCGGGGAAGAGGGTCGACACGGTGCACGCTCTAAAGCTGCAAGGCAAGAGCAAGGGTCCCGCGCTTCACACGGGCAGAGGTGCGGGCCTCCGGCACACCGCCGAGCCGATCAAGGCACTGTACGGCAACACCTTCGCACCGAGCCGGTAAACACGACGCGATTCGCTGAGGACATGCTGACGTACTGCTTCTCAGACGAGTCGGAGTTGGACTTCGGGTTCGAGAATGGCGTGTCACGAGCATTCTCATGCCGGTATCGATCGAATGGGACGGCGCATAACTACGCGTGACCGCGTCGGTCATCGCGTCACGGTGCTTGCAGCGCAAGCGCTGCGCCTTTCAGCCCGCGCGTTCCGCGGGCGTTCGGCGAACGCGAGGACAGCCGCAACGTGTCGTGATAACTTCTCGCAATGGATTTCGAGCTACTCGGCTTAAGTCGAACGCAGGCGAGGCACGACACCATGCGAGCAGGAGCAATGTCGATTGCCGCGGGCCTCCTCATCGCCGTGGGCTGGCTGGCGCCGGCATCCGCGGACGCCGGGGAGCCCGTGCGGGTGACGGTGGATAACTTCCGCCGCGCCGAATCCGACACCTACTTCGCCCGATTCGTGAAGGAAGGCGGCTTCGGAAAGTTCAAGCACGAGCGCGAGCTCGCCCCGATCGACAACCAGACGGTGATCCGGCTCAACCGCGACACCTTGTACTCGTTCGGCGTGTTCGACCTTGACGCCGCACCGGTCACCCTCACGCTCCCGGACGCCGGCACGCGGTACATGGCGGTGCAGGTCATCGACGAGGATCAGTACGCGCTCGACGTGTTCTACGCGCCGGGAACACATACGCTGTCGAAAGACAAGGTCGGTACGCGGTACGTCTGCCTGGCGATCCGGACGTTCGTGAACCCCAACGATCCAGCGGACGTGCAGGCGGTCCACGCCCTCCAGGACGCGATCAAGCTCGAGCAGAACGCGGCGGGCAAGTTCGAGGTGCCCAATTGGGACCAAGCGTCGTTGAAGAAGGTCCGCGATGCGCTGCTGGCCCTCGCGGCCGCCAACGGTGGAATCGATTCGGCGCGGATGTTCGGGCGGAAGGGCGAAGTGGATCCGGTCCAGCACCTGATCGGCACGGCTGCCGGCTGGGGCGGCAACCCCCCGACCGCCGCCCTCTACGCGGGCGCCGAGCCGAAGCAGAACGACGGCAAGACCGTGTACCGGCTGACGGTCAAGGACGTGCCCGTGGACGGGTTCTGGTCGGTCAGCGTGTACAACAAAGACGGCTACTTCCAGGAGAACGCACGGAACGCCTACACCGTGAACAACGTCACCGCCAAGCCGAATGCGGACGGTTCGGTGACCATCGAGTTCGGCGGAGACGAGAGCGCGCCGAACTGCATTCCCATCATGCCGGGCTGGAACTACGTCGTCCGAATGTACCGCCCGCGGAAGGAAATCTTGGACGGCACCTGGAAGTTCCCTGAGGCCCGGCCGTGAAGTCTCGCGAGACACATAGGGCCGCGACCCCAGGACTTGCAGTCAGCGAGCCGCATGGCAACCGCTGAAGCCGACGCACTCCGTCGTCGAGGCGCTTGCACAGAGCCGCAAGCGCCGCGACCGCCGGGCGCGTGGCTCAGGCGCGCGTTGGATGGCAAGAGCGACATGATCGCCGAATGGCTCAGGATGGTCCGGTTCGTCCTGAAGGCGTTTCCCGCGGTGATAATCGTGCTCTTCGCCGTCCTTCCTGTCTGGGATAGGCTCTTTCCGTGGGGGGCGGCTTCGCAAGCCCTCGCCGAATACGGACCGCAGTTACGCCTGTGCGTGGGTGCCGGATCGGGCACATGGGCAGGCGATGGCACTCAGGGTCCGGTCATGGAGCGGCAACGATCGTACCTCTTGCTGCCTAGAGTATTCATCGCTCCGGAGTGGTTGTCGTCAGGGAGACCTCGGCCCATGGTGCAGTCGCGGAAGCGAGCCGCGGCTGGTTCGCGATCTTGGCCTCCTTTGTTCTGGTGTCCCTGTGGCTCACCTGGCGATGGTGGGTGAAGCCGTTTCGACGGGGCGGTCGTGAAGCGCTTCGGCTCGCCATCTAACCAGCGTTCCCCCGACTCAGAGGTCGGAATCGCGTGGGGTGTATCCACCTTCCAGAGCGAGCTCGAACCGTGGCGGTGGCTGGCGAGGTGTTTGTGGCTCGGTCTGCCCTTCGTCGCGGCCGTATGTGGCTCGTTCATTCCACCCGGCAGCCTGGCAGCCAAGATGCGCATGAAGCCACGCGCTCAGAATGGACGTTCACAATGACCTGTCGTATCAGCCGGTTATTGCTCGTCTGGATTGCCCTAGGTGCTGTAGGTGCGCGTGCTCAGACCGGATCGACGTCGAACCCCGGCGCTGCGAGCATGCCTCAATGGGAAATACTGCGTAGGATCGACGATTTCGGAGGGCTCCACGCGTACGCCGAGGAGAACGCGGCGCTGCCTGCCGCACCGGCGAATCGGGTTGTCTTCCTGGGGGACTCCATCACGAGGTTCTGGGGAAAGAAGTCCGCATTCTTCCCGGGCGAGCCGTACCTGAACCGTGGCATCGAAGGTCAGACAACGGCGCAGATGCTGGTACGGTTCCGTCAGGACGTCCTCGATCTCAGGCCTGCCGCCGTGGTCATTCAGGGAGGACTGGCGGACATCGCCGGCTTTACCGGACCATCAAGTCTCGTGGAGATCGAAAACAACCTGCGCTCAATGGCAGAACTGGCGAGCTTCAATCACATCAGCCCGATTCTCGTGGGACTGCCGCCTGCGGCTGATTATCCAGGGCGCACGGGGCCGGAGCCTGTGACACAGATCGTTGCGTTGAACAAGTGGATCGCACGGTATTGCGCCTCATCACACTTCCCATTTCTCGACTACTATTCCGCGCTCGTGGGGGGCAATGGGCAAATGAAAGAAGGAGTCAGCGATGACGGGGTGCACCCAAACGAGAAGGGTTACGCGCTCTTGAGGCCTCTGGCAGAAAGAGCGGTCGCGGACGTTTTGAAGCAGCGGGCTGGGGGAGCCTCCACATCCAAGGCGAAATAGGAGTGATTCACCACCGGCTGACGCGGTGGCGGTCACGCCTCTTGCTTGCGCAACGGTGAGGAACGATGGCGCGCGATGGAACCAGCTACGATCCGGAGGAGGCGCCGGATCCAGAGGCCTGGCTGGCGCTGGATGAGTCTGAACGAATCGACCTTGCCCTTCGGCATCATCGTCGTGCGGGAGTCAAGCTGCCCGACCCGAGGGTTCATGCGGTGATCCACAACGTGGTCGAGACGCAGATCGCCATGGGTGAAGACGCTGCGGTCCGGGGCACCATTCTGCGACTTCAGAGGGAAGGGCTCGACCGTCACGAAGCGATCCACGCGGTGGGTTCAGTCCTGGTGCGCCGGATTTACGACCTGGTGCAGAACCAGACGCCGGCGAATGATCCGAACGATGCGTACCGCGCAGAGCTGGAGCGCCTCAGCGCGAAGGAATGGCGGCGTGCCCGCACGCCATCTTGAGGTAGAGTCACTTCGTGGACGCTCGCCAGCCCGGCCCCGACGCACAGTTGTCCGCGCTCCTGTCGCGGTTCTCCCCCGAGATCGGCGCGCTGGCGGAGCGGTGCCTGCCCAAACTGCGCCGCACGTTCCCCGGCTCCTATGAGCTCGTGTACGACTACTCCAACTCCGTCGTGGTCGCGTTCGGCATGTCGGAGCGCGGATACGAGGCCATCGTCGCCATGGCGGTCTCTCCGCGCGCGGTCCGGCTGTACTTCGACAAGTCTCTCCCCGATCCCAAGGGTCTTCTCGAGGGTTCTGGCGGCAAGGTGCGCAGCGTGACCCTGGAGACCGCATCCGACCTCGAGCAAGCGGACATCAAGGCGCTCATCAAGGCAGCGATCAAGCACTCCGGGGTCACCTTCTCGGGCACCGGCGCGACCCGCATGGTCATCAAATCGGGCTCGAAGAAGGCAAAGCCGAAGAGAGCCGGGCAGGCCTGACGGCCAGCGGGATCTGGCCACCGTCGCCCGGAAGTGGGCGGCAACCAGGACGAGCCGGGAAGGTGAACGATGACGGACAAGGACAAGCTCATCAGCGATGCGTTCCAGCTCTTCATGACGGAGAGTCCAGAGCACGCCCAAGCCTGGATGGAGGTGACTCGGCGTCTAGCGGACGCAAGTGCGCTCGACACGAAGACGCAGGTGCTTGCCTACCTCGCTGTTCTCGCGGCGTTGCGCCTGGAGAGCGGGCTGCCCTTCCACGTCGTGCACGCCAGAGAAGCCGGTGCCTCACGGGAGGAGGTGATCAGCGCCATCCTGGTGGGCCTCCCCGCGGCAGGCAACGTGGTGACCCAGGCACTGCCGGCCGCGATTCAGGCCTATGACGCTTGGTGACCCGGACCGGCTTCGCCCGCTTCCGCGGCAGGTCCGCCCGTGATCAGGGCACCCGCACCCCGGCAGGTCCTGGGCCTGCTCGGTTGGCTGATCGTGTCCTTCTCTGCGGCCGCGATCGGCGCAATGGCGTCCGCGAACGCAGGCGCGTTCTACGGACAGCTCGTGCGTCCCGCCTGGGCGCCGCCGGCATGGCTGTTTGCACCCGTCTGGACGATCCTCTATGCCCTGATGGGCGTCGCGGCCTGGCTCGTCTGGCGTGTGCACGGCTTCAAAGAGGGAAGAACCGCGCTCGCTCTGTTCGTCCTCCAGCTCGGCGCCAATGCACTCTGGAGCTGGGTGTTCTTCGTGTGGCGTCAGGGCGCGCTCGCGCTCGTCGAGGTCCTCGTGCTGTGGTGCCTCATCGTGGCCACGGTCGCCTCGTTTCGACGGCTTCACCCCCTCGCCGCGGCGCTCCTGCTTCCCTACCTGGCGTGGGTGACCTTCGCCTCCGCGCTCACCTTCTCCGTCTGGCGGCTCAACCCCCACCTGCTGTGAGCCCTGGCCACATGCGGCCGGGAAGTCTCGAGACCTCTTGCCCCGCATGTGGCGCCCTGGCCGAGGGCGGCCGGGCGGCATGCCAGACCCTGTTCGACGAGATCCTGGCCAGGGAGTTCGGCGACTACCGGTACGGGCGCGTGCATCGCCTGACCGTGGACGCCTACGCGCTGCAGCATCCCGGCGAGTACATGCGCTCGGCCAAGTCGTACGCCGCCCACCTGACGGGCATGTGTGCGGCCCTGGAGGGCGACTCGGCGGCCGCCACCAACCGAGCCGTCCAGCAGTGGCTCGGTGGCCCGAAGGCCCTGACGCGCCCCGATCATCCTCCGCCCCTTCAGCGCGGAGCGCTGACGGTCGCGCACGTGCACGACGCCCGCGACCCGGACGAGCACGTGCGCCGGGTGCGGGAATGGGCCGCGTCGACCTGGGAGGCGTGGCGTGGCTACCACGGGTTGGCGAGGGAATGGATCGCGGAAGCCACGCGCAGGTGAGCGCCCCCGGTGAACAGGCGGGAGCACACGATGTGTGTGGCCCCTCGGGGTCGTCGGGCTGCGCCCCCTAGCGGACCCGGGTGAGGGGCACGCCGTGCTGCCGCCCCCAGGCCTCCCAGTCGGCGGCCGTCCGCGTGGGGAAGACCGCGCGCAGACGGTCGGCCGTCACGGGAGCGAGGCCGAGCGCCTCCCCGAGCGTCTGCAGGAAACGGGGCTCCAGCGCGGCCAGGGCGACCCAGCCGTCCGCGGCGGCGTAGAGCGCATATCCCGGGTGGGCGCCCCCCAGCGGCCCCTCGGTCCGGCAGAGGCCGAGCGCGACCGGCGGGGCCAGCGCGGCCGCCGCGTCCGCCAGCGCGACCTGCCGGCAGGTCACCTCCCCGGTGCGCTCCCGGTGGAAGAGCATGGCCATCGCCTCCCCCACCGCGCGCTCGGCGCCCACGAGGTCGGCCAGGAGCGTGAAGGGCATCCGCGGTGGGTCGACCACCAGGCCCGCGGCGGCCTGGAAGCTCAGGTCGTGCCCGGGGAGGTCCTCGTCCGGCGCGGCGAAGCCGAGGATCTGGAGCTGGCAGAGGCGGGGGAAGCGGGGATGCAGCGAGGCGAAGTCGAGGCCCAGGCGCGCGAGCGTGCGCGGGCGGTGCGCGGTCAGCAGGAGATCGGCGCCGGACAGGCGCGCCGCGAGCGCCTGCATACCCTCCCCGCTCTTCAGGTCCAGGCGCACGACCGTCTGCGATTCCGTCAAACGCGCATACCATGACGGGACGTGGAGGGAGAGCGGGTCCCCCTCCGGAGGCTCGACCTTGAGGACCGTGGCCCCGTGCTCGGCCAGACGCGCCGCGGCGACCGGACCGGGCACGTTGACGGCGAGGGAGACCACCTCGATGCCTCGGAGGACGGCCTGGAGCGCGCGCATGGGGCGAGTATGAACGAAGCCTTCGTCTACGACGTGGTCCGCACCCCGCGAGGGCGCGGCAAGAAGGACGGGGCGCTCCATGCCATCCGTCCGGTGGATCTCGCCCGCCAGGTATTGGCGGCCGTCCGCGAGCGCAACCGCCTGGACACGGCGCAGGTGGAGGACGTGATCCTGGGGTGCGTCACCGCCATCGGCGAACAGGGCGGAAACGTGGCCAAGACGGCGGCCCTCTTCGCCGGCTACGCCGAGACGGTGGGCGGCGTCACCGTGAACCGGTTCTGCGGCTCGGGCCTGGAGGCGGTCAACCAGGCCGCGGCCCGGGTGCGCGCCGGCTCGGACGACCTCTTCGTCGCGGGCGGGGTGGAGTCCATGTCGCGCATCCCCATCGGCTCGGATGGCGGGGCCTGGGCGGTGGACCCGGAGGTCGCGACGTTGACGCACTTCGTGCCCCAGGGGATCTCGGCGGACCTCATCGCCACGCTCGAGGGCTACACGCGTGAGGACGTGGACGGGTTCGCGGTCGCCTCCCAGCGGCGCGCCGCGGAGGCGTTGGGCGAGGATCGGTTCGCGCGCTCGCTCGTCCCCGTGGTGGACCTGGACGGCGAGGTCGTGCTCGGGCGGGACGAGCATCCCCGTCCGGAGACCACGGCCGAGGGACTCGCCAAGCTCGAGCCGTCGTTCGCCCGCGCGGGGCGCGAGGGCGGGTTCGACGCCGTGGCGGTCGAGCGCTACCCCGTGCTCGAGGAGGTGCGGCACGTCCACCACGCCGGGAACTCCAGCGGCATCGTGGACGGTGCCGCCGCCGTGCTCCTGGGGAGCGCTGCGGCCGGCCGGCGTGCCGGGCTCACGCCCCGGGCGCGCGTCGTGAGCTGGGCGGTCACCTCCACCGATCCCACCACGATGCTCACCGGGCCGTCCCCGGCCAGCCGCAAGGCCCTGGCGGCGGCCGGGCTTGCGGCGGACGCCATCGACCTCTTCGAGGTGAACGAGGCTTTCGCGGCCGTGGTGCTGCATTTCATGGACGAGATGGGCGTCCCCCACGCCAAGGTCAACGTGAACGGCGGCGCCATCGCCTTCGGCCACCCCCTGGGCGCGACGGGCGCCATGCTCCTGGGGACGCTGCTCGACGAGCTGGAGCGGCGGGGGGCGCGGTACGGGCTGACCACGCTGTGCATCGGAGGAGGGCAGGGGATCGCCACCGTGGTGGAGCGGCTCTAGATGTTCACCTGGAGCACCGACGCCGAGGGGATCGCCACCGTCACGCTTGCCATGGACGACGTCCCGGTGAACGTCTGGAACGCGCGCTCCGTCCGCGCCTTCGCGGAGACGCTGGAGGAGGTCCTGGCGCAGCCCGGCCTGCGCGGCCTCGTGCTCCGCTCCGGGCGCGAGACCTTCCTGGCGGGGGCGGACCTCACCGCCCTGATGCCGCTCCACGATCTGGAGCGCAACATGCTGCTCGTCCACGAGCTGCGGGGGGCGCTGCGGCGCCTGGAGACCTCCGGCATCCCGGCCGTGGCCGCGATCGACGGCAGCGCGCTGGGCGGCGGATACGAGCTGTGCCTGGCCTGCCATCACCGGCTGGCGCGCGCCGACGAGAGGATCCGCATCGGCCTCCCCGAGGTGAAGCTGGGGCTGCTTCCGGGCGCGGGCGGGACGCAGCGCCTGCCCCGCCTCATCGGCATCCGCGCCGCACTCCCCCTCCTCGTGGAGGGGCAGACGCTGGGACCGCGTGCGGCGCTGGCGGCAGGACTGGTGGACCAGCTCGCCGACAGCGACCTGGAGCTGCTCCGTCTTGCCCGGGAGTGGATCCTCTCCGGCAAGGAGGCGGTCCAGCCCTGGGACCGGAAGGAGGAGCGGATCCCGGGAGGCGGAGTCCAGTCTCCCGCCGGCACCCAGACGTTCATGGCGGCATCGGCGCTCGTGCAGGAGAAGACGCACGGCAAGTACCCGGCGCCCCTCGCCATCCTGCGCTGCGTGTACGAGGGGCTGCAGCTGCCCTTCGAGCGCGGGATGGAGCTGGAGGGGAAGCTCTTCGCCCGCTGCCTGGCATCGCCGGTGGCGGCCCACACCATCCGCACCATGTTCTTCGGCCTGAACGCGATCAAGAAGGGGGCGGGCCGTCCCCCCAACGTGCCCGTGGTGCGCTTCGGCAAGATCGCCGTGCTGGGTGCGGGGATGATGGGCTCCGGGATCGCCTACGCCGCCGCCAGCCGGGGGATGGAGGTGGTCCTCAAGGACGTGGACGCAGCCGCCGCCGCCCGAGGGAAGGCGCACACCGAGAAGCTGCTGGCCCGGCGGCTGGAGAAGGGGAGGACGACCGACGCCGAGGCGAGCGCCGTGCTCGCGCGCATCCGCCCCACGGCACGGGCGGAGGACCTCGCCGGCTGCGCACTGGTGATCGAGGCGGTGTTCGAGAGCCGCGCCGTGAAGGAGGAGGCCATCCGGGAGGCGGAGAGGGTGCTCGGGCCCGAAGCCATCGTGGCCTCCAACACGTCGACCCTTCCCATCACCAGCCTGGCCGCGTGCTCCGGGAGGCCGGCCCAGTTCCTGGGGCTGCACTTCTTCTCGCCCGTGGACCGGATGCCGCTGGTGGAGATCATCCGCGGGCGCGACACGTCGGACGCGACGGTGGCGCACGCGTTCGACCTCGTGCGCGCGCTGGGGAAGACGCCGATCGTGGTGAACGACGGCCGCGGCTTCTACACCTCGCGCGTGTTCGCGGCCTATGTCCACGCCGGCATCGCCGCCCTCCAGGAGGGGGTGGCGCCGGCCCTGATCGAGAACGCGGGGAGGATGGCGGGCATGCCCGTGGGGCCGCTGGCGGTGGCCGACGAGGTGAGCCTCGACCTCATCCACCACATCGCCACCCAGACCGCGGAGGACACGGGCCTTCCCGACACCAGCCCGGGGGCCGTCGTGGCCCGGCTCTTCGTGGAGACGCTGCACCGGAACGGCCGCAAGGTGGGGCGGGGCTTCTACGACTACCCGACGGACGGGAAGAAGCACCTGTGGCCCGGACTCGCCGAGCACTTCCCCCTGCGCACGCCGCAGCCGGCGGTGGAGGACCTGGAGCGCCGGCTCCTGCACGCCCAGGCCGTGGAGGCCGCCCGCGCGTTCGAGGAAGGGATCGTCACCTCGGCGCGCGACGGCGACGTGGGCTCGATCCTGGGATGGGGGTTCGCGCCCTGGACGGGCGGCGTCTTCTCCTACATGGATGGGATCGGCCTGCCCCGCTTCGTGGGAGAGTGCCAGGCCCTGGGGTACGAGCCCCCGGAGTTGCTCCAGACGATGGCCCGGGAGGGCCGGTGCTTCCACGATGGAGCGTAGGCTCTTCTCCAGGCTCGGCTCCGAGGAGCACCGCGTCTTCCGCGACATGGTCCACCGCTACGTGGCGGAGGAGGTCGTCCCCCACTACGAGGCCTGGCAGCGCGCGGGGCAGGTGCCGAGGAGCGCCTGGACGCGCGCGGCGGAGCACGGCCTCCTCTGCCCCTCGGCTCCGCCCGAGCTGGGGGGCGCGGGCGCCGACTTCCTCTACTCCGTCGCCATCATCGAGGAGCTGGCCGAGCAGGCCGTGGGCGGCTTCTTCCTCGCCCTCCACAACGACGTCGTCTTCCCGTATCTCGCCAGCCTGGGCACGGAGGAGCAGAAGCGGCGCTGGATTCCGGGCTGCATCCGCGGCGACCACGTGCTGGCCCTGGCCATGACCGAGCCGGGGGCGGGGTCGGACCTGGCCCGCATTGCCACCCGGGCCGTGCGCGAGGGCGACCACTACGTGGTGGACGGGGCCAAGACCTTCATCAGCAACGGGCAGACGGCGGACCTGTTCGTGGTGGCGTTGCGCACTGCCTCCGACCCGGCCCGGCCGCACGCGGGCCTCAGCCTGCTCGTGATCGAGGCCGACCGGCCCGGCTTCGTGCGGGGGAAGAACCTGCGCAAGATCGGCCTCCACGCCCAGGACACCTCGGAGCTTTCCTTTTCCGGGTGCCGCGTCCCGGCGGGAAACCTCCTCGGCGCCGAAGGGGATGGCTTCACCTCGATGATGCGCAACCTGCAGCAGGAGCGGCTGGTGATCGCGATCGGCTCCGCCGCCGCCGCCCGAGGCTGCCTGGCCCTGACCGTCGCCTACGCCAAGGAACGCGCGCTCTTCGGGCAGCGCCTCATGGACCTCCAGAACACCCGCTTCGAGCTGGCCAAGATGGCGACCTCCGTCCAGACCGTGCAGGCGCTGGTGGACGACCTCGTCCTCCGGCACGTCGCCGGCGACGAGGTCGTCTCCGAGGTGAGCATGGCGAAGTACGCCGCCACCGAGGTGCAGTTCGACGTGGCCGACCGCTGCCTCCAGCTCTTCGGCGGCTACGGCTACATGGAGGAGTACCCGGTCTCCCGCCACTTCGTGGACGCCCGCGTGCAGCGCATCTACGGGGGCGCCAACGAGGTCATGCTGGAGCTCATCGCGCGCAGGCTGGATCAGTAGCCACCTCCACCCGTCTGCACCGCGGCGAGGGAGGCTCCGGCGCCGTCGAAGTGCACGGCGTCGATGGGGGTTCCCCTCGAGTCCAGGGCCTCTGCGGGAAATGCGCCCACGCCCGCAAAGGAGAGCGCTGCGCCGCCCGATCCCAGCACCTCGAAGGTGAGGCTGATCACCACCGCGGCCGGTGAGGTGAACCCATTCCCCGGCCCCCCTCCCGCCTTCCTCATCTGGACGTTCACCCGCGAGGGGTCGGAGGCACCGTCCACGTCGATGACGATCGACTGGCCTTCCCCGGCGATCAGCGCGCTCTGCGCGTAGCTGGACTGGGGGACGAACCGGACGGCCGATGGATCGCTGATCTTGACGGCGAACCGGAACGCGTTCAGATCCAGGTCCGGCTCGGGACCATTCAGCAGAACGTTCAGCTGCACCTGCGTGCCCGACACCGAGCTCTGCGCCAGCTTGACCAGGCCCGGTGCGGGGGGTGTGGCGCTCGCCGCGAACTGCGCGGAGGTCGTGCCGTCGTTGTTGCAGCCGGCCAGGAGCAGGGGCAGCACGGTAAGAAAGGCGACCCGTAGTCTGTTCATGGTGCGTTCTCCTTTCAGTCCAGGGGTTGAGGCTCGGCGTAGATGAAGTCGTCCATCATCACGACGTCCCTCAGGGGAGCCCGGGGAGCACGGTTGCCGCTGGTGATGCGCACCATGTAGGCGCGCTCCCCGGCATCGAAGGACACGCCCAGGAAGGAGAACGTGCCCAGCCGCGCCCCTCCCGGCAGCACGTCCTTGCTGAAGAACACGTTCCCGCGCGCGTTCAAGAACTCGATCTTGGTGCTATCGGCGCGGTTCACGTCGGTGAAGACCACGCCGAAGCCGGTGACCGTGGCTGCCTCCGTGCTCCCGGGAACGAAGAAGAGCGTCTCCACGATGTTGCTCCCCAGGGCGGTGAACAGCCTTTCCGGGCTGAACGCGCGGAAGCGCAGGGGAAACGCAGGCTGGAGGTTGCCGAAGAGGATCGGCGTGTTCGTGGGGTTCGCGCTGTCGGCGCTGACCTGGAACCCCGTGCCCGGCGTGAAGAACACCACGCCGCGGGGGGAATTGGCGTTGAAGAAGCCGGCCGGCAGCGCATTCGGCGCCGCGAAGACGTCGGGCACGCCGTCCCAGTTGATCTCCCGGCGTCCGCTGGGGAACGAGCCGATGGCATTGGGATTCAGCGGGCCCAGGAAGTCCCGGAAGTCGTCGACGGCGGCCTGGATGTCGGCGGCGGTGGGGCCTGCGGCCTCGAACACCATGGCCGCGGCCGAGGCGGCCGAGTGAAGCGACAGGGTCAGAATGGAAGCGATCGCAATCCGACGCGTTCTCACGTCCACCTCCCGTTCTCGCCGCGAAGTGCGGCGGGCGATCTCTGCTGGGCACGTGGGATGCCACGCCTCGTGCAGGGCCCAGGGCGGGAGTGGAAGCGCAGGAAGATCAGCGAGTTGAAGGGCGAGGTGCGGTGCTCCGGGAGAGGGGGAGCATGGCGTGGGCACTGCCATCCGGCTGGGACGATGCCAAGAAGTGCTGGATTGCTCCGGCGCGTCGGACGCGGTCACCTCACGGCAGGGGATCGATCGACCTCGACGCCCTCGGCTTCGAGGATGCACGCCACCACTGCCGAGCAGCCCCGGATGAGGACTCCGCCGGCGTGCAGACGGCGGAGAGCCTCGATTCCCGACCGATCGACCAGGGGCACGCCCGAGAGGTCGAGGACGAGGCCGGAGACGTTCCGGTGCTTCCCGCACTCCCGTTCCAGGAGTCCGACGTGATGCTTCGCCAGAACGCCTTCGAGCTTCAGGAGACGTGTGATCCGCAGCAACATGCCGGGGCGAGAGGCACGTCCCGTGCCAGCGGGTCTAGGAGCGGGCGGAAGGACGCGCGATTCCCAGCTTCTTCATGCGCGCTTCCAGAGTCGTCCGCTTGAGACCGAGGATCTTGGCGGCGCCGCGCTCGCCGCTCACCCGCCAGTGCGTCTCCTCGAGGATGGAGAGCACGTGCTCGCGCTCCACGTCCTCCAGGCTGCGCTTCCGCGCGTGCGTGTCCGCCAGGCCCACGCTGGGCGTGAGGTCGCCCACCTCCAGGCGCCCCTTGGAGGCGAGGATCACCGCGCGCTCCACCACGTTCTGGAGCTCCCTCACGTTCCCGGGCCAGCTGTAGGCCTGGAGCCTTGCCAGCAGGTCCTCGCTGGGGATGCCGATGCGCTTGCCGGTCTTGGCGGCGTGGAGCATCACGAAGTGGCGGACGAGGCGGGGGATGTCGTCCGACCGCTCCCGCAGGGGCGGGATGTGCAGAGGAAAGACGTTGAGCCGGTAGTAGAGGTCGGCCCGGAACTTCCCCTCCGTGACTGCCTGCCCCAGGTCGCGGTTGGTGGCCGCCACCAGGCGCACGTCCACCCTCTGCGTCTGCGTACCGCCCACACGCTCGAACTCTCCCTCCTGCAGCACCCGCAGGAGCTTGGCTTGCAGCTCGAGGGGAAGGTCCCCGATCTCGTCCAGGAAGAGGGTGCCACCGTGCGCCAGCTCGAAGCGTCCCACCTTGCGCGTGAGGGCGCCGGTGAAGGCACCGCGCTCGTGACCGAACAGCTCGCTCTCGATCACCCCCGCGGGGAGGGCCGCGCAGTTCACCTTGACCAGGATCTTCGCCCTGCGCCGGCTGAGATCGTGGATGGCCCGGACGACCAGCTCCTTCCCGGTGCCGGTCTCCCCCGTGACCAGGACGGTGGAATCCGTGCTGGCGACCTTTCTCACGCCGGCCAGCACGGCCAGCATCCCCCGGGACTCTCCGATGACGTCGCCGAACGCGGCCTCCGCCCGGACCTCCTCCTGCAGGTAGAGGTTCTCCTCCTCCAGCCGTGACTTCAGGGACGCGATCTCCTCGTAGGCGATCATGTTCTCGATGGCGAACGCCATCTGATTGCTGATGACATGGAGAAGGGACGCATCCTCGTCGGTGTAGCGTCCGGCGGTGTTGCTCGCCACGTTGAGGGTCCCGATGAACTCGCCCCGGACCGACATGGGGACCGAGACCACCGAGAGGAGGCCGGCCTCGAGCATCTTCCCGTGCTCCACGAAGGGGGGCGGCTCGCGGAGATCGCGCGTGACGAGCGGGATCCCGTGATCGAGGACCCAGCCGGACCGGCTCCCCGCCCGCGACCAGTCTCGGTTCAGCGCGGGCACGGGAGCGGCCAGGGCATCGGCCGCCCCCAGCACGCTGAACATGTCGCGCCCCCGGTCGTAGAGGATGAGCGCGGCACGGTCGAAGGGGATGACCCGCGCCAGGGCGCTGGCGGCGGCACGGAAGAGGGAGTCCCGGTCGCGGCAGGAGACGACGGCGTTGTTCACCTCGAGCAGAACACGCTGTCTCTCCTGGGCAGCGCGGAGCTGAGCGGTCCGCGACTCCACCAGCGCTTCCAGGTCGTTGGCCATGCCCCGCAGCTCGATCTCGGAGACGGCGGCGCTGGCCAGCGCGCGCAGGATTCCGACCTCCTCGTCCTTCCACTCCCGGGGGGCGTGCTCCACCACGCAGAACGCGCCCATGGCGTGTCCTTCCGAGGTGATGAGCGGGATCCCCGCGTAGGCCACGACGCCGTGCTCGGCGACCGCCGGGTTCTCCCGGAAGGTGGGATGGACCCTGGCATCCGCCACGATCACCGGCTCCCGCGTGCGCAGGGTGTGCCTGCAGAACGAGTGCGAGAGGGGGGTCTCGCGCGCCGCCGCCAGCGCCGGTTCGAGCCCCACGGCGCTCTTGAAGAACTGACGGTGGTCGTCCAGGAGCGAGATGTACGCCACCGAGGCGTGGAGCATGGAGCTGGCGAGCCAAGTCAGGCGGTCGAACGTCGCCTCGGGAGACGAGTCGAGCAGGCGTGTCCGGTGGAGCGCCGCCAGACGGGCGGCATCCAGGATCGGGTCGGTGTCCGGCTCCTGCATCCGACCGCCCTCGGAGCTTGGCCTGTTTCGGGTTCCGCTGAGCCGCTGCGCGTGCGCCAGGATAGACCCGATGGCAAGGGGAGGGCCCCCCGGGGTTCCCACCGGGGTTCCGGCCTCAGGGGCGGCAACGTCGTCGAGCGCGCACCCGTTCGCCATGGCGTCCCCTCCGTGTGCGCAGCGGCAGTGGCAGGGCGCGTGCCAGCGACTTTGCCACCGCGATGCCGCCCCGGGCGCGCTTTCCTGCCAATGGACCGACAATTGCCGATGGGTTGGCAGGATCCCCGGTGGCCCTCCCGCTGGTGACGGGAGGACCGGCGACGCTCGCGCCACGAAGGAGACCTCCATGGAGATCCGCCCCGCCACCGCCCAGGACGACGACGCCATCTGGGCCCTCTTCCAGGAGGTCGTGCGCGCCGGGGACGTGTTCGCCTTCGACGCCACCACCACCCGGGCCGAGGCGCTGAAGCTCTGGAAGCCGGCCCACATGGCGCTGCTGGGTGGGGAGGTCGTCGGCTCCTACTACATCAAGCCCAACCAGCCCGGCCGGGGCGCCCACGTCTGCAACGCCGGGTACATGGTGGCGGAGCGCGCGCGGGGGCGAGGCGTGGGACGCGCGATGGGGGAGCACTCGATCGCCGAGGCGCGGCGCCTCGGATACCGGGCCATGCAGTACAACTTCGTGGTGGCCACGAACACCGGCGCGCTCGCGCTCTGGCAGAAGCTGGGCTTCGCGGTGGTGGGCCGCCTGCCCCAGGCATTCCGGCATTCCGAGCACGGCCTCGTGGACGCGCTCGTGCTCCACCGCCTGCTGTAGGCTCTCGCTCGAACCTTCGGGGGAGGCCATGGACGGTTCCTGCGTCCGCGTGGGGTTCGTTGCCCTTGCGCTGCTCGCATCCGACAGGGTCGCCGCGCAGGAAGTACCTTCGCCGCCTCCCCAGGCCTGGTCGAACGAGACCGAGCTCTCGGTCGTCCTCACGGAGGGGAACTCGAGCACCCAGACGGTCGGGTTCAAGAACGTCCTGGGGCGCCGCTGGACCCGCTCCCGCGGACAGCTCAAGCTCGAGGGCCTGCGTACCGCCGACTCGGACGACTGGTTCACGCAGGTCGATCCGGGGTTCACCTGGGAACCGGGCGAAACGCCGAGCGGCCTGACGTCGTCTCTGGTGAAGCCGGCCTTGGAGCCCGACGCCGAGAACTACCTCATCGAGGGCCGGTACGACTCCACGATCCGCGAGGAGCTGACTTGGAACGCGGGTGCCTCCTGGGACAAGAACGAGGATGCGGGGATCGAGAGCCGCTACATCGTGTTCGCGGGGCTCGGTCATCTCTGGTGGGACCAGCAGGACCACAAGTTCCTCACCTCCTATGGCCTTTCCTGGACCGACCGGCGCGAGGAGACGCCCGATCCGGAGAAGGACGAGCAGTTCGCGGGCGTGCGCCTCTCCCTGGAGTACAGAAAGAAGTTCTGGGCCAACGTTGTCTTCACCAACGAGACCACCACCAACATGAGCCTGGCCGATACCGCCGACTGGTCGGCGGACATGACGAACGGTCTCACCGTGGCCATGAACAAGTGGCTCTCCCTCCGCGTGAGCCTGCGCTGGCTCTACAACCACGAGCCGGCGCTGGAGGAGGTGGACCAGGTGGCACGGCTCGAGGTGCGGGATCCCGATGGCGTCCCCGGCAATGGAGACGAGTTCTTCGAGACCGTCGCCTCGGGTGGTGCCGAGTTCACGTTCGGGGAGACGCGCGTGCGCAGGGAGAGACTGGACCAGGTGTTCAAGACGGCGCTGGTGGTGTCGTTCTAGCAGCGGCGAGGCGAGACGAGGCGAGGCGTGCAGCGGATCTGCGTGGCCACGGAGGCGGACATCCCGGAGGTGCGCACACTCCTGCGGGAGTACGAGGCCTGGACCGGCACCGACCTCTGCTTCCAGGGGTTCGAGCGCGAGCTGGCGGAGCTTCCCGGCGACTACGTCGCGCCCGGAGGCGTGCTGCTGGTGGCCCGCCTGGGCGGGAGGATCGTGGGCTGCATCGCGGCGCATCGGTGGAGCGAGGGCGTCTGCGAGATGAAGCGCCTGTTCGTCCGGGAGGAGGCGCGGGGATCCGGCTGTGGGGGCGCTCTGGTGGAGCGGCTCCTCTGCTGGGCCCGAGAAGCCGGCTACCGGCGCATGGTGCTCGACACGCTCCCCGTCATGGAGGGAGCGCAGCGCCTTTACGCGCGCCTGGGCTTCCTTGAAATCCCGCCCTATCGACCCAACCCCGTGCCGGGCGCGCGTTTTTTGTCGCTGGACCTGCTCGGCTAGAGCACCAGGCCCACGGTCGCGGACGTGAGGCAGGTGGCGAGCGTGCCGGCCACGATGGACTTCGTGCCCAGGGCAACGATCTCCGGCCGGCGCTCCGGGCACATGGTGGACATGCCGCCGATCATGATCCCCAGGCTCCCGAAGTTGGCGAAGCCGCACAGGGCATAGGTCAGCAGCACGCGGCTGCGCTCCGACAGATCCTGCATGGCCGCCAGGTCCAAATAGGCCACGAGCTCGTTGAGCACCGTCTTCGTGGCCAGCAGCTGCCCGCCCCGGTGAGCCTCGCCCCAGGGCACCCCGGCCAGCCACGCCAGGGGCGAGAGCGCCCACCCCAGCCCCCCCTGCAGCGAGTAGGGCGCCAGCACGAGGTTCACGAGCGTGACCAGCGCCACGAAGACGATGAGCATGGCCACGATGTTGATCAGGAGCTGCGCCCCGTCCAGGGTGCCGCGGGTGAGGGCGTCCATGCCGCTCGAGGCCTCCGAGCGCATGGCCAGCGTGCCGCCCGTGGCCTCCCCGGCGGGCGGGACCATGAGGAAGGAGACCACGAGCGCGGCGGGCGCGGAGACGATGGAGGCGATCAGCAGGTGCGCCACGGCGTCGGGGATCACCCTGCCCAGGATGCTTGCGTAGAGGAACAGCACCGTGCCCGCGATCGAGGCCATGCCGCAGACCATGATCGCGAACAGCTCACCCCGCGAGACCTTGGCCAGCCACGGCCGCACGACGAGCGGGGCCTCCACCATGCCCACGAAGACGTTGGCGGCGGTGGACAGGCCCACCACCCCCCCGATGCCCATGACGCGCTCCAGCACCCAGGACATCCCGCGCACCACCCGCTGCAGGATCCCCCAGTGGAACAGGAGCGCGGAGAGCGCGCTCACCACGAGCACGATGGGCAGGGCGCGGAAGGCGAGGACGAAGTTGGCGCTCTCGTCGGTCACGGTGTACGGCGAGGCCCCCCCGCCGAGAAAGCCGAAGACGAGGGAGGTGCCCGCCTCCGTGGCCCGCTCCAGGCCGGCGAGCACGCCGTTCAGGGCCAGGAAGGCGGTCTTGACGAAGGAGAGCTTGACCAGCAGCAGGGCCAGGACCAGCTGGAGGCCGAGACCGGACAGCACGGCGCGCCAGGGCACGCTCCACCGGCTCTCGGACAGGAGCCAGGCCAGCGCCAGGAGCCCGAGGATGCCGGCGAGGGCGTGGACCATGCGGATGCGCATTCTACGCGGAGCGACTTGCACACTGCCGCGCCGGGCGTAGACTCGCAGCAATCCTGCCTTCGGAGGTTCCCCAACTTGGTCCCCCGCTGGTGCCTCCTCCCGGCGCTTCTCGTGGTGCTGTTGCTGGTCGGCGCGCCGGTGCGTGCCGACGGAGGGGACGACGAGTGCCGCGACCGCGAGGGGGAGGCCTGCGACACGGGGGAACTGGGGGTCTGCGCGGCCGGGCGGCTGGAGTGCAAGCACGGCAACCTGCGCTGCAAGCGGATCCAGGGCCCGCACGACGAGGACTGCACCAACGGGCTCGACGACGACTGCGACGGCACCACCGACGCGCAGGATGACAGCTGCGCTCCCGCTCCCTGCCCGGACGGGGACAACGACGGCTGGGCGGTCTGCGGGGGAGGCTGCGTGCCCGCCTCCGGCGATCAGTGCGGCGACTGCGACGACCGCCGCTCGGACGTGAACCCCTCCCGCGCGGAGAACTGCGGGAACGGGCGGGACGACGACTGCGACGGGGCCACCGATGGGCAGGACAGCGGCTGCGTTCCCACCGCCTGCCCGGACCTGGACAACGACGGCTGGGCTGTCTGCTCCGAGAGCTGCGCGCCGGCCTCGGGCGATCGCTGCACGGACTGCGACGACGGCCGCACCGACGTGAATCCCAACCGCGCCGAGGTCTGCAACGGAAGGGACGACGACTGCGACGGGACCGCAGACGAGGCGAATCCAGGCGGGGGAGCGGCGTGCGAGACCGGCCAGCTCGGGATCTGTTCGGCGGGAACGCTGCGCTGCTCCTCGGGAAGCCTGCGTTGCGAGAGGAACCTCTCCCCGCGGCGCGAGGATTGCGACAACGCCCTGGACGACGACTGCGACGGGGCGACCGATCTTGCCGACGGAGAGTGCGCACCCGATTGCGGGCCGGCCACGGATGCGGACGGCGACCACGTCGCGGACTGCGCGGACGATTGCCCCCAGCTGGCCAATCCTGACCAGAGGGACTTCGACGGAGACGGCATGGGGGACGCCTGCGAGACCGGGGTGCGCCTGTGCGACGTGAACCACTCGGGCCGGGTGGACGGCATCGACCTGGCGGCGCTGGGACGGGCGTTCGGCCGGTCCTGCGGGCAGGACGCATACGCGCGGAACGTGGATTTCACCCGCGATTGCCGGGTGGACGGGGACGACCTGGCGCTGCTGGGCTCCCTGTTCGGCCGCTCTCCCTAGTTGCTCGCGATCGGCTCGGGATCGTCCACGGCAGCATCAGTGTCCCGGGCGGCGGAAAGTTTCGGAAAAAAGGGGGGCGTGGCGCTCACCGGCCCAGGCTCTCCAGCTCGCGCGCCGTGTCCTTCCGCCGGGGATCGATCGCCAGGGCCTGCCGGAAGGCGCGCTCCGCCCCTGCCCGGTCCCCCTCTCTCCTGTAGAGGATGCCCAGCACGTGGAAGGTGGTCGCGTTCCCCGGCTCGAGCTCGGCCGCGCGCAGGAAGGAGGCGAGGGCCTCCTCCGTCTTCCCCTCGCGGGCCAGGACCTTTCCCAGCTCCAGGTGCGTCCGGGGATGGTTCGGCTCTTCCTCCACTGCCCGCCGGAGCTGCTCCTCGGCCTGCGTCAGGCTCCCTTCCTTGGCGTACACCACACCCAGATTGAAGTGCTCGACGGCGACGCTCTCCGCCCGGGTGGGCAGGCCCAGGGCGGATGCGAGCTTGAAGGCAGGATCGTCCGGAGGCAGGCGTAGCGGTAGGCTGACGAAGCACGCGAAGGCCACCCACAGCCCCATGGCCAGGGCGAAGGGGCCGGTGAGCCTTCGCCGGCGCTTCACCTCCCTGCCCCTGTTCCACAGCTCCACCGTGCCCATGCCGGCGAACGCGAACAGGGCGGGGAGCGCGGTCAGGCGGTAGCGGGAGAGCACGAAGAACAGCACCACCGCCGTCATGTACACGCCCAGGAACACCAGCAGGGCACGCACCCAGCCCGGGCGCCGGAAACCGAGCGCCGCACCGAGCAGCGCCAGCGGCGCCACCAGGCCGAAGTCGGCCAGCGGGGCGCGCAGGACGGGCGCGTACTCGCGGTAGACGTAGAGGTCGATGTTGTCCGGGATCTCGTAGGCCCCCCAGAAGTACCGGAGCTTGAGCCAGGAGCGGTGCAGCCAGCGATCGGGGTTGGCGCGGATCCAGGCCATCCCCTCCCGGAACCAGAAGCGGGAGCGCTCGGTGGCGGTCATCTCCCGCCCGCTGCGGCGCCTGGCCTCGGCGGTGAAGTCCGCCTCCTCGTACTTGGGATTGGTGCGCAGGAAGGGGGGAGGCTCGTACTCGCCCCGAGGGCTCCACGGGTGGTTTCCCAGGTAGAAGTTCTGCCCGGCCTGGGCCGTGGTGAGCACCCACTCGCCGCTGACGGCGCGGTTGCGCAGGGCGGTGGCGCCGAGAACCAGCCCCGCGCCCGCGACGAAGGCGAGGGCGGCGCGCAGCCGGTCCTGGCGCCGGCGCGCGGGGATGGCCGACGGATCGAGCCAGATCCATAGGGCCAGGGCGGGGAGCACCAGGATCAGGTTGCCGCGGCAGAGGCAGGCGATGCCGAAGACCAGGCCGGTGGCCGCCCAGGTGGTGCGCGAGCGCCGTTCGATGGCCAGGGCGAGACAGGCCAGGGCGGCGGCCGCGAGGAAGGTGTCCATCCATGACTTGAGGACGAGCCCCTCGTAGAAGATGGAGGGCACGTAGAGGGCGGCGAGGATCCCAGCCACCCAGGCCTGGGCATTGCCGATGCTGCGGCGCACGGCATCGAAGACCAGCACCGGCACCAGCGATCCCAGGACGAGCTGGAAGGTGACCGCCAGGGCGGGCTCGTGCCCGAAGACGGCGTAGAACGCGCCCAGGAAATAGGGGTAGAGGGGATCCTGGTAGAAGAGGCCGGATCCCAGCCAGTTCCCGGCCGCGATCGTCCGTGCCCACTCGTCGAAGAAGGCGAGGTCCAGCCACAGCCGCGTGAAGAACGGGGAATGGCGGACGGTGGCCAGGTGGGCCAGGCGCAGCGCCAGGGCCACGCCGAAGAGAAGGACGGGAGCCTTCCACCGCGCCACCGCGGAAGACTACCGCCGTTCGCGGTCCCGGAGCACGTCCTCGTACACCTGCTCGATCCGCGCCACGTGGGCGGCGATCGTGAAGCGTGCGGCGTCCCGGCGCGCCTGCGCGCCCAGCCGCGAGGCCAGCTCGGGCGCGTCGATCAGGCGCTGCACCGCCTCGGCCAGGCGATCGGGGTCGTGGGGGGGGACGAGGAAGCCGTTCCATCCGTCCCGCACCAGCTCGCGCATCCCGCCCGAGTCGGTGGCCACGACCGGGCGGCCCATGGCCATGGCCTCCAGGAGCGCCGTGGAGAACCCCTCGTGCCGCGAGCAGACGACCACCACGTCCATCACCGCGACGTAGGGCTGCGCCTCCGTCTGGAAGCCGACGCAGTGCGCGCGGCGCAACAGTCCCAGCTCCCGGATCTGCCGCTCCAGCGCCGGCCGCTCCCTCCCGTCGCCCACCAGGAGCAGGTGAGGAGGGGGGGTCGAGCGCAGGCGTGGGAGGACATCGAGCAGGAGAGGCAGGTCCTTCACGGGGTGGAAGCGGGTCACGCTCCCCACCACCGGGGCGTCCCGCGGGATGCCCAGCTCGCGCCGCAGGTGCTCGCGGCGCGCCGCGGTCACCGTCGCCCGCCAGCGATCGTGGACCGCGTTCGGCACCACCACCGTGCCTTCCAGGGGGAGGTGGCGGCGCGTCCGGCAGGCCTCGGCCACGGAGCGGGAGACGGCGATGGCGCGCGCGGTGGCGGGTGCCAGCCAGCGGTCGATCCAGGGCACGTACCAGGGCCCGAACTCCAGGTCATGGTGGTGGGTCACGGCGGGCACGCCGGTGATCCGGGCCGCCATCCTCCCGAAGGTGGTGGCGCCGAACCCGTGGAGGTGCAGCAGGTCGATCCTCTCCTCGCGGATGAGGCGGCAGAGCGTGAGCAGGGTGCGGGGAGAGAATCGGCCATGGGGGAGGTGGCGCAGCGCGATCCCCTCTGCCTCGAACTGGCTGCGGATCGCCCGTGTCGTGCGCAGCACGCACGCGGTCACGTGAAATCGCTCCCGGTCGAAAGCACGCAAGGTGTTGAGCCACATGCGGCCGGGGCCGTGCAGCCGATCCCCGTGCCCGAGCTTGTCCATCACCCGCAGCACGCGGATGCGCCGCGAAGGTGTGTCTGCATCGAGGGAAAGAGATGGAGCCAGGCGGGAGAGCTTCATGTGGCGTTCTCGATCGAGCTTGCGGCAGGGAAGGGACGCTGTCAAAGAAATGGGACCGCCGTGCTCCGGCTTCCGCGTTGACATGGGTGGACGGCCATCGAAAGCTGCTCAGCCGGAAGATTTTCGCCGATCCTGTGAGGTCAACGCACATGAGCAACGAGCAGAAGTGTCCCTTCTCGGGGAGCCCCTCCCCGGGCAGGGCGAACCGCGACTGGTGGCCCAATCAGCTGGACCTGAGCATCCTCCACGTGAACCCGCCCGCGGCCGATCCCATGGGCGAGGACTTCGACTATGCGAAGGAGTTCGAGACGCTCGACCTCGATGCCCTGAAGAAGGACATCGAGCAGGTGATGACGACGTCACAGGACTGGTGGCCGGCCGACTACGGCCACTACGGGCCGCTCTTCATCCGCATGGCCTGGCACAGCGCGGGCACCTACCGCATCCACGATGGGCGTGGCGGCGCCGGCTCGGGGGACCAGCGCTTCGCCCCCCTGAACAGCTGGCCCGACAACGTCAACCTCGACAAGGCACGGCGGCTGCTGTGGCCGGTCAAGCAGAAGTACGGCCGCAAGATCTCCTGGGCGGACCTGATGGTCTTCGCCGGCAACTGCGCGCTGGAGTCCATGGGATGCAAGACCTTCGGCTTCGCTGGCGGGCGGGAGGACGTCTGGGAGCCCACGCAGGTCAACTGGGGGACCGAGAGCACGTGGCTCGGCGACGCCCGCTACAGCGGGGAGCGTCAGCTCGCCGATCCCCTGGCCGCCGTGCAGATGGGGCTCATCTACGTCAATCCGGAAGGGCCGAACGGCAAGCCCGACCCCCAGGCGGCGGCGAAGGACATCCGGGAGACGTTCCGGCGCATGGCCATGAACGATGTGGAGACGGTGGCGCTCATCGCCGGCGGGCACACCTTCGGAAAGACGCACGGCGCGGCCGCCGCCACCCACGTCGGCCCCGAACCGGAGGCGGCGCCCCTGGAGGCGCAGGGTCTGGGCTGGAAGAACAGCTACGGGAGGGGTTGTGGCGCCGACACCATCACCAGCGGGCTCGAGGTCACCTGGACCACGACACCCACGAAGTGGAGCAACAACTTCCTCTGGAACCTCTTCGGCTACGAATGGGAGCTGACGAAGAGCCCGGCCGGCGCCCATCAGTGGAAGCCCAAGCACGGCATGGGCGAGGGCACGGTCCCGGACGCGCACGATCCCTCGAAGCGTCACGCCCCCAGCATGCTGACCACCGACCTCGCGCTGCGGATGGACCCGGTCTACGAGAAGATCTCGAGGCGCTTCCTCGAGCACCCGGAGGAGCTCGCCGACGCCTTCGCCAAGGCCTGGTTCAAGCTGACCCACCGCGACATGGGACCGATCTCCCGCTACCGGGGGAAGCTGGTCCCCACCGAGCCGCAGCTCTGGCAGGACCCGGTGCCCCCGGTCACGCACGCGCTGATCGGCGCCGAGGACGTCGCCGCCCTGAAGACCGAGATCCTCGCCTCCGGGCTGACCATCCCCGAGCTGGTCTCGACGGCGTGGGCGTCCGCCTCCACCTTCCGGGGAACCGACAAGCGAGGCGGCGCCAACGGAGCCCGCATCCGGCTCGCTCCCCAGAAGGACTGGCCGGTCAACGATCCTCGGGAGCTCGAGAAGGTGCTCCAGACGCTGGAGGGGACCCAGAAGAAGTTCGGAAAGAAGGTGTCCCTGGCCGATCTCATCGTGCTGGGCGGGTGCGCCGCGGTGGAGCAGGCCGCCAGGAACGCGGGGTACGACGTGCAGGTGCCCTTCGCCCCCGGGCGCACCGACGCCACGCCGGAGCAGACGGACGTGGAGTCGTTCGCCGTGCTCGAGCCCAGAGTGGACGGTTTCCGCAACTACATGCGCGAGCACTGGGGGCCCGCCGAGCAGCTCCTCCTGGAACGGGCGTGCATGCTGACCCTGAGCGCTCCCGAGCTGACCGTGCTGGTGGGGGGCCTGCGTGTGCTGGACGCGAACACCGGCAGGTCCAGGATGGGTGTGTTCACCAAGAATCCGGGCACGCTGACCAACGATTTCTTCGTGAACCTGCTCGACATGGAGACGGAGTGGACGCCGATGTCGGAGGCGAGGGAGACGTTCGAAGGGCGCCGCCGCGGCACGGGCGAGCTCCGGTGGACGGGCAGCCGCGTGGACCTCGTCTTCGGCTCGAACGCCCAGCTCCGCGCCCTCGCCGAGGTCTACGCCTGCGACGACGCCAGGGAGAAGTTCGTGCGTGACTTCGTGGCGGCGTGGGACAAGGTGATGAACCTCGATCGCTTCGATCTGCGCCGCGCCGAGGTGGTGCCGCCGCTTCGGAAGGCGTACGCGTCCGTCTGATCCGAGGCACCGGGGGCTCCCGCTCCTTCGTGGCGGGGGCCCCTTTCCCCCCGGTCCCGCACGGGGGATCACATGCCTGTGCGACGGCCGGAGTAGCCGCGACGCGTGTACACCCATGGAGTGAGACACGTCGCCATGGTCCTCGCAGGGGTGCTGGTCTACGCGCAGGCCAAGTTGCTCCTACCTGGAGAGATCGACCGGGCTCGAGGTCGCTCGTCCCACGGTGCCGTGTCGCGCAGGCGTGGACCTGGAGGGCTGCGTCCTCCACGGACGTCCGCCCGCACGAGGCTCTCGCGCGTTGCTTCCCGTGAGCACGACGTAGCTATACTGACCCGCGCAATCCAGGAGGTCGGTGTGGAGTTCGATCCGGCCCGCCGTGTGCTCGAAGCCCTCGAGCGTGAGGGCGCGCGGTACGCCATCTTCGGTGCCGTCGCCGTGAACATCCACGGCCTCGCCCGGGCGACGCAGGACCTCGACATCTTCATCGCGCCGGACGCCGACAACGTGGAGCGGCTCAAGCGAGCGCTGCGTGCCGTCTTTGCCGATCCGGCCATCGAGGAGATCTCTGCCAGCGATCTGATGGGCGACTACCCCGCGGTGCAATATGTTCCGCAGGCAGGAGACTTCCATCTGGACATCCTGACCAGGCTCGGTGAGGCCTTCCGCTGGGAGGATCTCGAAATCGAGCGGGCACCGTTCGAGGGCTTGATCGTCAATGTCGTCACGCCTTCCATGCTCTACCGGATGAAAAGGGGGACCGTGCGATTCAAGGACCGCATCGATGCCGAAGAGCTGCGCCGCAGGTTCGACCTGAAGGACGAGTGATGCCCATCCGGAAGTTCCGTGGAATCGAGGAGATGGGCGGCCCCGTCTGGTATGAACCCGGCGACCCCGCGCTCTACCGCGCGATCCGCGGCGTCTGGGGCCTTGCCCACCGCATCCTGCAACCGACGTTTCCTCCTGGAGTGCACAAGCACCGGTCGGCCGAGGGCATGGACGCGTGCCGCCGCCAGTGGGAGGACGCCAACTTCGAGGCCTACCACGCGCGCCGCCGGCGCGCGATGCAGTCCAGCGGGGTGGGGGACCACCCTGGCGATGCTCCCTCGACGCGGCTGGAGTAGGCGTTCCGACGTAGGGGAATAGCCCATTCCTCCCATGGTGCGGCCCGCTTGTTGTGGCACGATCCCGGGAACGGCCAGGGGGTGTGGGGATGGGGGCCTGGGTCTGGCGCAGCGTGGCGCTGTGCGCGGGGGTGCTGTTCACCCTGCTGGCGGGGTCCGCCGCCCGCCGCGAGACCCCCACGATCGACGAGTTCGCCCACCTCCCCGCCGGCTGCGTCTACTGGAAGCAGGGCGCCTTCGAGCTGTACGACAAGAACCCGCCCCTGGGCCGCCTGTGGATGGCGGTGCCGGTGGTGCTCGATCCCCAGGCGGCGATCCCGGAGTTCGCAGGGGCCACGGTGGGCTGGGCTCCGTGGCGGTACGGCCAGCGCTTCATGGACGCCAATCGCCCGCGCTTCTTCACCCTCTTCTACCGCGCGCGCCTCATGATCGTGGTCCTGGCGCTGGTGTGTGGCGCGGTGCTGTTCGCCTGGGCGCGCGGCCTCTTCGGCGAGCGGGCGGCTGCGGTGACGACGGCGCTCTTCTTCCTGTCCCCGCCCGTCCTCGCCCACGGGCACCTGGCCACGGTGGACGTCGCCTGCATGCTCACGATCTTCCTGGCCTGCGCGGCGCTTCGCTGGGCGTGGCCGCGGGAGGGATGGCGGCCCATGGCCGTGGTGGGAGCGGCCCTGGGGGTGGCGCTGGCGGTCAAGTTCACGGCGCTGCTCGTGGTGCCGGCGTTCCTGCTGCTGCTGGCGCTGAAGCGCCCGGGCCTCCGCCGGTGGACGCAGCAGGTGGGCGTGCTGCTCCTGGCTAGTCTCCTCGTCGTGCACGCCGCCTACGCGTTCCAGGGCTCGTTCCAGAGCCTGGGAGGCTTCAGGTTCCACTCCTCCTTCTGCAGGTCCCTGCAGGCCGTCCTGCCCGCCGCGCTCCCCGTCCCGCTGCCCCGGTCCTACGTGCAGGGGTTCGATGCCGTGAAGCTCGACACCGAGGCGGGGGAGTTCGACACCTACCTGCACGGCCAGTGGTCGCGCGAGGGCTGGTGGTACTACAACCTGGTCGCCCTCGGCCTGAAGACGCCCGTCCCCGTCCTCGCCCTCTCCCTGGCGGGCATGTTCCTGTGGCGGCGTGGGGTCAAGGACGCGCGCGAGACGTGGCTCGTCGTGCTTCCCTCCGCGTTTCTCTTCGTCTTCCTCTCCCTGCTCAACAAGGTGGACACGGGCGTGCGCTACGTGCTCCCGCTCTATCCCTTCCTCCACCTGGCGGTGGCGGCCACGCTGGCCTGGCGGCCCACCCGTGCCGGGGCATCCCTGCGCTGGCGGGAGGCGCTGAGCGCCGTGCCCGTCCTCCTCGGGCTGGGCATCGCGCTGCGCGCGCACCCCGAGCACCTCGCCTACTTCAACCTGTTCGCCGGGGGGACGAGGAACGGGCATGCCTGGCTCGTGGATTCCAACCTGGACTGGGGACAGGACCTCTACCGCCTGCCCCGGGAGGTGGAGCGGCTCCAGCCCCAGGGACCGATCGGCCTCCTCTACTTCGGGCACGTGGATCCGGAGCTGTACGGCCTGAGCTACTACCCCATCCCCGCCCGTCCCGTGGAGGGGGTGCTCGCCGTCAGCGCCAGCTTCGTCATGGGGCAGCAGTACCTGTCCCCCCGCCCCGGCGGGAAGATCGTGTGGGTGCGCGACGGACACCTGGACTGGCTGCGCGCCTTCCAGCCCGTGGCACGCGCCGGCGAGATGTGGATCTACGACACGCGCCAGCGGCGCTGAGGCCTACTCCGCGTCCCTGAGCACCCGCAGCACGTTGTCCCAGGCGAGCTTGCGCAGCTGAGCCTCGGTCGTCCCCCGCTCGCGCAGGCGCTGGAGCAGGGCGGGGAACGCCGAACAATCGGGGAGGTCGCGGGGAAGGTCGGTCACGCCGTCGAAGTCGGAGCCGAAGGCGACGCAGTCCTCGCCCGCCACGGCGCGCACATACTCGATGTGGTCGCAGACGGTGTCGAGGTCGGTCTCGACGGGACCGATCTGCTTGCGCCACTTCCGGGTCAGCTCGCGGTTCACCTTCAGGCGCGTGACCGGGTCGTCGAGGTGGGTGCGCTCGGCCTCGTCGTAGTAGCGGAAGAGCGTCTCGATGGTGGCCCCTCGGCGGGCGAAGTACCGCGGATCGAGGAACGCCGGATAGAAGTTGATCCCGATCAGGCCCCCGGTGTCGGCGATGGCCTTCATCTGGTCGTCCGTCAGGTTGCGGCTGGAGGGGCACAGCTTCATGGCGCAGGAGTGGGAGGCGATCACCGGCTTGCGCGCCTTGCGCACCACGTCCCAGAACGTCTTCTCGTGCACGTGGGACACGTCCACCACGATCCCCAGCGCGCGCAGTGCCGCCACCACCTCGCGTCCGAAGGAGGTGAGCCCGCCCGGCCCGTCGCCCGCGTCCCCCGAGGAGGCGGCCCAGGGCAGGTGTCGGCTGTGCGTGAGCGTCATGTAGCGGATGCCGCGGCCGGCGAGGGTTTCCAGCTTCTTCAGATCCGACTCGATGGCGTGCCCGTTCTCCAGCGCCGGGAGGGCCGCGATCTTGCCTTCCCCCGCCGCACGCTCGATGTCCGCCGCCCTCACGCACTTGCCGAGATGGGCGGGGAAGCGCGCGCAGGCGTCGTCCAGCAGGTCGAGCAGCTCCATGGCCTCCCGGAAGGCCCGCCCCACGGGGAAGGTCGTGGAGACGAAGGCCACGAAGACCTGCAGCCCCACCCCGCCCCTCTCCAGGCGAGGAAGGTCCACGTGCCCTTCCTTGTTCTCCTCCAGGGAGGCGCCCCCCTGCAGCTCCAGCAGGGTGTCGCAGTGCAGGTCGGCGACGCGCATGGCGTCAGTAAAGCATCAGATAGATGGCCACGCCGCTGGCCGAGACCCAGAGCCAGAGCGGGAGCGTCCAGCGCGCCAGGCGCCGGTGCTGCGCGAAGCGCCCGCGGGCGGTACACACGATCACGGAGATCACCAGCGGCACCACCACCGCCGCCAGGGCGGCATGCGAGAGGAGCAGGCCGAAGTAGAGCGGCCGCACCCAGCCGGTCCCCTGAAAGGGAACCGAGCCCACCCGGGCGTGGTAGTAGAGGTAGGAGACCAGGAACCCCGCGGTGGCGAGGGCGGCGGTCCCCACGCAGGCGATGTGGGCGGCGATCCACCGCCGGCGGATGCACAGCCAGCCGCCGATCAGCAGGAGCCCGCTGGTGCCGTTGAGGGAGGCGTGGAGCCGCGGCAATCGCCGCAGCGTCGGCGTCAGCTCGCCTCCCTGGCCGCTTCCCATCTGCAGGACCGCGAGCACCAGCGCCGCCACCGCCAGGGCGGACAGGGCGATGACGGCCGGGAAGACCGGGAGGAGCCGCCGTCCGGGAACGCCGCCGAGCGGGGTATCGGTCATTCCGCCGCCGCCCGGGGGAGCGCGGGCGTCCGCCGTTGCCGGAGGACGGCGATCAGCTCGTCGGCCGCGGCTCCTGCCGAGGCCACCACGTCGGGCACGCCCACCGCACCCCGCAGGGCGCCTGCCAGGACGATCGGCCCCTGCGCTTGCGTCCGCGCCGCCATCCGCGTGAGACGCGCGGCGTCTCCCACCACGAAGTGCGGCATGGCGCGCACGTGCCGCTGCACGTGCGCCAGTACCGGCATGGCGCGGGGCTGCAGCACGGGCGCGAGCGCCCGCTGCGTCTGCGCGACCAGCTCCTCGTCGCTGCCTTCGAGGGCGTGTGGGTTCCGCGCGCCGCCCACGAAGGCGCGCACGATCAGGTCCCCCGGGCGCGCCCGCTCCGGATACTTCTCGCTCACGTAGGAACAGGCGAGGAGGGGCAGGCCGGCGCTGCGGGGAACGAAGAACCCGTGCCCGGCGATCTCCCCCTGCACGTCCTGACGGCGGAACACGAGGTGCACGGCGGCGCACGACGAGGCCTCGAGCGCGGACAGCTCCTCGGCCAGCTGGGGATCCAGGGGGGGCACGACCGCGGCCGCCCGGTGCGCCGGGCAGGCGAGAACGACGCCGTCGGCCAGGACACGCTCGCCCGAGGCGAGCGCGACCAGGAAGGCCTCTCCCTCGCGGCGGACGTGGTCCACGGCCGCGTTCAGGCGCACGGTTCCGCGCGGGAGCACGGCCGCCAGCCGCCGGGGCAGCGTGCCCAGCCCCCCGCGCAGCGTGGCGAACCCGCCGGAGCCCCCATGGGGGCGGCCGGGCTGCGCCGCCTGCGCGAGCGCGCGGCGCACGCTCCCGTGGATCCGCTCGGCCTCCAGCAGGCGCGGCAGCGCCAGGCGCATGGAGAGGCGCTCGGCGTCGGCGAGGAACAGGCTCGCCAGCACCGGCTCGGCGAAGACCTCCAGCATCTCCCGGCCGAAGCGGCGGGAGAAGAAGGAGGCGAGGCTCTCGTCGTGGGCCGGGTCGCGCACCGCGGGCACGCGCGGCTCGAGCGCCAGGCGCAGCACACCGCGCCAGGAAAAGAGGCGCGAGCGCAGCAGGGACCTCCACCGGACCACGGCCAGTGGGCTCGTCCCCGCCGGGAGCGCGCGCAGCCGCCCGCGGAGGAGCACGCGCGTCGCGCCCGCGTCCTGGAAGACCAGGTCGCCCCCCAGGCCGATGCGGCGGCACAGGTGCACCGCCGCCGGCTTCTGCGTGACCAGTGTGTCCGCGCCCAGCTCCAGGCGCCGGCCGGCGAGGTCGATCGTCTGCACCAGGCCGCCCACGGCGTCCCCGGCCTCGAGCACGACGGGGGAGAGGCCGGCCTCGTGAAGGTGCCAGGCCGCGGTCAGCCCGGCGACCCCGCCACCCACGATGGCGACCCTCACCGCCGGGCTCCGCTCATGCGACGGAGGGCACCGGCCAGCCCGAGGCTTCGCGCACCAGCGTGACGACCCCCTCCACCCACGCCGGAGTGGAGTTCAGCGAGGGGACGAGCTGCAGGCGCTCCCCGCCGTGCGCACGAAAGTCGTCCGCCGCGCGCATGCCCAGCTCCTCCAGGGTCTCCAGACAGTCCGCCACGAAGCCGGGACTCAAGATGACCGCCCGGCGCACGCCTTCCTTCGCCAGCGTGCGCACCGCCTCGTCCGTGTAGGGCTTGATCCAGGGCGTCCGCCCCAGGCGCGACTGGAAGCAGAGCACGCGCGCCGGCTCGGGCACCCCCAGCCGCTCCGCGAGCAGCCGGGCCGTGCGCGTGCACTGGGCGCGGTAGCAGTTGCGGTTGGCGGTCCCGATCGCCTCGCAGCACCCGTCTCGCCTCAGGCAGTGATCGCCGGCCTCGTCGCTCTTCTGCACCTGCCGCTCGGGGAGCCCGTGGAAGCTGAACAGCACCCGCTCGGGCCGCACCTCGCGGAGCACCGGCTCCGCCACCGCCGCGAACGCGCCAATATACGCCGGGTGATCGTAGAAGGGCGGCACCACCTGCAGGAACGGCGTGTTCCAGCGGCGGCCGGCCTCCTCGAAGACGCGCTCCACCGTGGAGCCGGTGGAGGCCGAGGCGTACTGGGGATAGAGCGGGAACACCACGAGGCGGTCGACGCCCGCGGCCCGGAAGCGCGTGAGCGCCGACGCGATCGAGGGGTTCCCGTAGCGCATGGCCAGGTCCACCAGGACCTCGGGCCCCAGCCTCTCCTGCACGCGGGCCGCGAGGTCGCGGCTGTGGAAGAGGAGCGGCGAGCCGCGCTCCGTCCAGATCTTGGCGTAGGCCTCGCCCGACGCCCTGGGCCGCCGCGGCAGGATGAACAGGTCGAGGACGAGCCGGCGCCTCCAGGCCGGGATGTCCAGCACGCGCGCATCGGAGAGGAACTCATCGAGGTAGCGGCGCACGGCGGCCGGGGCGGGGCTGTCCGGCGTCCCCAAATTGACGAGGAGGAGTCCGGTCCTCATCTCTTCCTAGCCCCGGTCCCGCACGTGCTGGGCCCGGAAGAAGACCTCGTCCAGCCCCATGGGGTCGCTGTCGTAGTAGCCGCGGATGCGGCCCTGCTTGTCCACCAGCACGAGCTTCCCGGTGTGCGCGATGTCGATGGCGGTGGGGGTGGTCATGGGCTCGCCGAGCGGCACCTTGAAGCCCTTCTCCAGGATGTCGAAGAGACGTTCCTTCTCCCCCGACAGCAGCGTCCAGCGGGCGGGGTCCACGCCCACCTGTTCCGCGTAGCTCGCCAGGTTGGCCGGGGTGTCGTTCTCGGGGTCCACGCTGATGCTCACCAGGTGGATCCCCTCCTGGTGCTCGCTCTTCAGCCGGTCCTGCAGCGTGCGCACCTGGTACATGAGCTTTGGGCAGATGCTCGTGCAGCGGGTGAAGAAGAAGCTGGCCACGTAGACCTGCCCCTTCAGGTCGTCACTGCCGAAGGGGCGGCCCCCCTGGTCCACCATGTGGAAGGCGGGTGCGGTCGAGAGCACCGGTGGCGGCTCCGGCACGTGGCGCAGGAACGGGCGCAGCGCCGTGATCGTCAGGCAGCCGATGATGAAGAACCAGAGGTAGGGGTTTTTCATGGGGACAGGCACCTTCAATCCTGAGAACTATTCCTGACGGGACCCGAAAGCTTCCCAACCTTATTGGTGCCTGTCCCCATGAGCAGCGTGGCGAACTTGTACTGGCGCAGGTTCTGCCGCGCGTTCAGGAGGATGAGCGTGACCAGCGCGACGCGGACGCCGATGGGGAAGTGGGGGTCCTCGTACCGGCGGTAGGCGTAGTACCCCGCCAGCAGCAGGGCCACGGCGATCCCGATCCGGGAGAGTGCCAGGAACAGCGGCCGTCGGCGGATGGCGCGGTCAGCGAATCGGCTGTCGGGTTCGGTCATCCGCGTAGGCGGTCTCCTCTTCCCCCTCGTCGTCCAGCTCTTCCTCGGGCGTGCGGCCGGCCACCAGGTAGTGGTCCACGGACAGCCGCCCCGGCCCGTGCACCAGGATCAGCAGGAGGAGGAAGAGTACCAGGGCCGTGAACTCCAGGTTCTGCCCCCGGGTGAACAGCCCCTCCTGCATGTGGATGAGGAACACGGCCCCGGCCAGGATCGGGAGCTGGAACAGCACCGCGGTCCGGGTCATGAACCCCATGGCCAGGAGGAGGCCGCCGCCGATGTGGGCGATGGGGATGTAGTGGGCGATGGCGGTGGAGAGGACCTGGAGCCGTCCCGACTGGAGCAGGAGGTTCGAGATGTAGCCGTCGTCCCAGGTGAACTGGATGCCCTTCACGAAGAGGCCGATCCCCAGGTAGATGCGGATCAGGTCGAAGAGGACGTCCCCGTTCTCCGCGATCCAGGTATCCAGCCACTGGCGGTTCCAGCGTGCCATGGGACCCTCCTAGGACCGGCTGAACGTCATGTCGCTCGTGGCGTGCGCGCCGTCGCCCACCGTGACGGTCGCCGACTTCGTCCCCAGCCGCTCGTGCCAGAACTCCAGCTCGTACGTGCCGGCCGGCAGGTCCTTGATCTCGTACGTCCCCTCCTTGGGGGTGACGGCGAAGAAGGGGTGCGGGGAGACGGCGATGTAGCCCTGCATCCAGGGATGCACGTCGCACTTCACCGGGATCATCACCTCTTCCTTGGTGAAGGTCTCCTCGGCCTCGGTGCGGTTCGCCGGCATGGCCATGTTGAAGGGGGCGTTCACCTTGGGGAGGGCGTGGATGTTGTGGAGGAGCCCGTCCGAGTTGAGGATCTTGATCGTCTGCCCGACCATGACGCCCAGCACATGGGGCACGTAGTGGCAGCCCTGCTGGTCCAGGCGGGCGGGCTCGGCTGGCGGCGGGTAGCTGGCCCCGGTGGGGAGACCGCTCTTCACCCGGACGTAGACGTTGCCGAGCGTCTGGCCGTCCCCGAGGACGAGCACCTCCGAGGGGACGGGACCGCTGTGCTTCTTCGCGCAGTTGGGATCGGCGTCCATCGCGAGCGGCTTCAGCGTGGGGACCTCTCCCTCGTACTTGACCGTTCCGGCGATCGAGCCGGTCCCCGTCGGTCCGCCGCCTGCGGCGGGAGGGGCGGGTGCGGCGGGGGACTCGGGGGACGACGCGGGGGCCGCGGTCTCGGACGACCCGCCGCCGCCGCCGCATCCGGCCAGCGCCAGGGCGGCGAGAGTACCGGCGAGAAAAAGGGCGCGACGCATGGGGATCTCCTGTGGTCGCCCGATCATAGACCCATTTGGTTTTGTATTGACCCCCCCGGACCCCCTCGGTAGACTCGCCGACCCTGCGCGGGCGGCATGGTCGCTTAGAGGTTTGGCTCGGCTTGGCCCAGATCTTCCCAAAGAGCGCGAATCGGCTCCCGATCTTCCTGGCGCTGGGCGGGCTCCTGGTGCCCGTCCTGGCCACCGGCGGGATCTGGTACTACGGCTCTCCCTGGTACACCGACGTCGGGTACCGCCCGGAGCAGCCGGTCCCCTACAGCCACAAGCTCCACGTGGGGGAGCTGGGCCTGGACTGCCGGTACTGCCACGCCTCCGTCGAGGTCTCCCCGGTCGCGAACGTTCCCCCCACCAAGGCCTGCATGAACTGCCACGCCACGGTCAAGCGGGACAGCGCACTGCTGGAGCCCATCCGGGACAGCGCCACGTCCGGGCGGCCCATGCGCTGGACCCGGGTCCACCAGCTCCCGGACTACGCCTATTTCGAGCACCGCTCCCACGTCCGGGCCGGAGTGGGGTGCGTCGAGTGCCACGGCCGGATCGACCAGATGGAGGTGGTCACGCTCTCGGCCCCGCTCAGCATGAGCTGGTGCCTGGACTGCCACCGGAACCCGGCGCCGCACCTGAGGCCAACCGCGGAAGTCACGAACATGGTGTGGACCCCGCCCAAGAACCAGGCGCAGTGGGCGGCGCAGACGATCGCGGAGCGCCGCCTCGCTCCGCCCACCGACTGCTCGGGGTGCCACCGATGAGTGAACGGGTGTACTGGCGGAGCGCCGACCCCGATCCGGAGTTCACGGACCGGGAGTTCCTCCCGGGCGCGGACGAGCCGCCGGAGGGGATCTCCCGCCGCACGATGCTCCAGCTCCTGGGGGCGTCCGTGTCGCTGGCGGGCCTGGCGGGCTGCCGCAAGCCGGTGGAGGCGATCGTCCCCTACGTGGACCCGCCCGAGCACGTGATCCCGGGCGTCCCGCGCCGCTACGCGACCACGATCCCCCTCGGCGGCCAGGCCTACGGCGTGATCGTGGAGAGCCACGAAGGGCGGCCCACGAAGATCGAGGGGAACCCCAGGCACCCCTCGACGCTGGGCGCCTCCAGCGTCTGGCTGCAGGCGCAGATCCTCGACCTCTACGACCCCGACCGGTCCCAGACGGTCCTGCACACGGAGGAGAAGCAGGCCGAGCCCAAGACCTGGGCCGACTTCGTCGCCGCATGGGGGGAGATCGCGAAAGCGGCTTCCGCGAACGGAGGCGCGGACCTGGCGCTGCTCATCGAGCCCTTCGCCTCGCCGACGTTGGCGCGCCTGCTGGCGCAGTTCCAGGCGGCGTTTCCGCAGGCGAAGGTGGTGGTGTGGGATCCCTCCGGGGAAGAGGGGTCGCAGGCGCGGCCCGTCTATCACCTGGACAAGGCCACGACGATCGTCGCCTTCGACGCGGACCTCTTCTACTCCCACGGGAACCCGGTGGTGCAGGCGCGGCAATTCGCCGACGGCCGGCGCCTGGGCACCCCGGCCGGGGAGATGAACCGCCTCTACGTCGTCGAGAGCGCGTACTCGATCACCGGCGCCAAGGCGGATCACCGATTCGCCGTGGCCCCCTCGCAGATCCCCGCCGTGCTGCGCGCCCTGCGAAACGCCGTGAAGGGTGGGGGTGCGGCGGACCCGACCTGGGTGGGCGCGCTGGCGAAGGACCTCTCCGCGCATCGCGGCGAAAGCCTCGTGGTGGCCGGAGGGCGCTGGGGGGCGCTGACCCCGGTCGTGGACGAGATCAACGCGGCTCTGGGGAACCTGGGACAGACGATCACCCATCACGAGGCCAGGGACGCCGGCGTCTCCAGCACCTGGGACTTCCACCGGTTGATCGAAGCGATGCGGGCAGGCAGCGTGAAGACGTTGGTGGTGATGGGAGGGAATCCCGTCTACGCCACGCCGGCCGACCTCGCCTTCGGGGAAGCGCTGAAGAAGGTTCCGCAAACGATCCACGTGGGCTCGCACGTGGACGAGACGGCCGGTGCCTGCTCCTGGCACGTGCCCCAGGCCCATGCGCTGGAGTCCTGGGGGGATTGCCGCGGAGCGGACGGCACGCTCTCGGTCATGCAACCGCTGATCCTCCCGCTCTTCGGGGGCAAGACCTCCGTGGAGGTGCTGACCCTGCTCGCCACCGGGCAGGACAGGCCCGGCTACGACGTGGTGCGGGAGACCTGGGCAACCCTGCTCCCCGCGGATGGCTTCGAGAAGGCCTGGCGCACCGTGCTGCACGACGGCATGCTCGCGGACAGCGCCTTGCCTGCCTTGGCGCCGGCGGTCCTCGACCTGTCCGAGGTGCCGGCCTTCAAGGCCGCGCAGCCGGCGCAGGGCGGTGGGCTGGAGCTGCTCTTCCGTCTCTCTCCCGCCGTTCACGACGGGCGCTACGCGAACCTCTCGTGGCTGCAGGAGCTGCCGGACTCGATCAGCAAGATCACCTGGGACAATCCGCTCCTGATGTCGCCGAAGACGGCGCAGGATCTCGGGGTCGAGAACGAGGACGTGGTGGAGGTCGAGGTCGGGGGGAAGAAGGTCCGGCTTCCCGTGTGGATCGTCCCCGGGACGGCCGACGGAACGCTGGTGGCGACCCTCGGCTACGGACGCACGGCCGCGGGGCGCGTGGGGAACGACGTCGGGATCAGCGTGTACCCGCTGTGGTCCTCGCAGCTCCTCTGGGAGAACCCCGCAAACAAGGTGCAGCTGGGCCAGCCCAAGCCCGGCTTCCTGCCCGGCGTCAAGGTCAGCAAGACCGGCGACACCTACACGCTCGCCTCCACCCAGGACCACGGCACGATGGAGGGGCGCCCGGTCGTCCGCGAGGCCACCCTCGAGGAGTACCGGAAGGAGCCGCACTTCGCCTCCGAGATGGTCGAGGTCCCCGAGGTGGTGCCGCTCTACGGCAGCCCGAACAAGTACGACGCCGGGCACCAGTGGGGGATGGCCATCGACCTCACCGCCTGCGTGGGCTGCAACGCCTGCACCATCGCCTGCCAGAGCGAGAACAACATCCCGGTGGTGGGGAAGGCCCAGGTCCTCAAGGGCCGCGAGATGCACTGGATCCGCGTGGACCGGTACTTCTCGGGCGTGCACAAGGCCGATGCGCAGCCGAGGGTGGTGTTCCAGCCCGTGCCCTGCATGCAGTGCGAGAACGCCCCGTGCGAGAGCGTCTGCCCGGTGGCGGCCACGGTGCACGACCACGAAGGGCTGAACGCCATGGTCTACAACCGCTGCATCGGCACCCGGTACTGCTCCAACAACTGCCCCTACAAGGTGCGGCGCTTCAACTACTTCAACTTCACCAAGGACACGCCCGAGATCCTGAAGATGGCGAACAACCCGGACGTCACGGTGCGCTCGCGCGGCGTGATGGAGAAGTGCACCTACTGCGTGCAGCGTCTGAACCGGGCCAAGATCGACGCCAAGTTCGCCGGGCGTCCGCTCGCCGACGGCGACGTGGAGACCGCCTGCCAGCAGGCCTGTCCGGCGGAGGCCATCAGCTTCGGCGACCTCCGGGACGGGAACAGCCGGGTGGTGGCCGCCAAGAAGTCCGACCGCAACTACGCGCTGCTGGCGGAGCTGAACACGCGCACGCGCACCACCTACCTGGCGGGGATCCGGAACCCCAACCCGGAGCTGGCGTGAGGCGCGCGGCGCTGCCGGTCCTGTTCCTTTTGAGCCTCACCGGCTGCGTGCGCGGGTGCACCTCCAGCCGGCCCCCCGTCCACATCAACCCCAACATGGACTGGCAGCCCAAGGTGCAGGCGCAGGAGGCGAGCGACTTCTTCTACGACGGCGCCGCCATGCGCCCGCCGATCCCCGGAACCGTCGCCCTCGACGATCTCATCGAGGAGACGGCGGCGGAGACCGGAAAGGACGCCGCGGGCGCGTTCGTCCCCAGCTCGCCCGTCGCCGTGGACGACGGGCTGCTGGCGCGAGGCGCGGAGCGTTTCACGATCTACTGCGCGCCCTGCCACACCGAGAGCGGCAACGGGCAGGGCATCCTCTACCAGCGGGGCAAGGTCCCCACGGCGGACCTCGCCTCGGAAAAGGTGCGGGTCATGCCCGACGGACAGATCTTCGACGTGATCACGAACGGCTTCGGGCTGATGCAGGGGTACCGCTGGCCGATCCCGGCCCACGACCGCTGGGCCATCGTGGCCCACGTCCGCGCGCTCCAGGCGAAGCGGCCGGCGGAGCCGGTGGCGGGAGCGACGCCGTGAACCGGAAGCAGATCCTGGGCGCCGTGGTGGCCCTGCTGCTCGGGCTCTACGCCGTCGTCTTCCTCGCCCGGGTCCTCACCACCCACGAGTACAGGGACGCCTACCGCCCCCAGGTGGCGGGAGCGGACGCCACGCCGCGCGAGCAGGGGATCGTGGATGCCGAGAAGGCGGCGGAGGAGAAGGCCAAGGCCAAGCCCTACGAGGAGGTGGCCTACCGGGCCTTCCCCAAGATCGGCAGCCGCACGGCGATCTGGATCGTGGCCCAGCTCCACCTGCTCTTCGCCGCCTTCGTGCTGGCGGTGCCGCTGTTCGCGGTGATCATCGAGTTCATCGGCTACCGGACCAAGGACCCCCGATACGATCATCTGGCTCACGAGTTCACGAAGCTGCTGTCGGTGTCCTTCTCCCTCACCGCCACCTTCGGGGCGTTCCTCACCTTCATGATGATCGCCCTCTATCCGAAGTTCACCAACTACCTGATGTCGGTGTTCTCGCCCACCTTCCTCCCCTACGTGCTGCTGTTCTTCGCGGAGGCGGGCTTCCTCTATTCCTATTACTACGGCTGGGGCAAGTTCTCGCCGCGCGTGCACCTCTTCCTGGGGGTGATGCTGAACGTGGTGGGGACGGGGATCATGCTGATCGCCAACGGCTGGCTGACCTTCATGACCTCGCCGCGCGGGGTGTCCGAGTCGGGGGCGGTGCTGTCCGTCTGGGACGCCATGACCAACCTCACCTGGATGCCCATCAACATCCACCGCATCATCGCCAACGTGGCCTTCGGCGGGTCGGTGGCCGGCGCCTATGCCGCCTTCAAGTTCCTGCAGGCCAAGACCGACGAGGAGCGGGCCCACTACGACTGGATGGGCTACATCGGGAACTTCGTGGCCATCTCCGCCTTCCTGCCCCTGCCCTTCGCCGGGTACTGGCTGGCCAAGGAGATCTACGGCTTCTCCCAGACCCTGGGCCTGACCATGATGGGGGGCGCCTTCTCCTGGCTCTTCATCATCCAGGCCGTGCTCATCGGCAACCTGTTCCTGGCCGCCAACTATTACCTGTGGCTGGGCATGGGCCGCATCGAGGGGGCGCAGGAGTTCCAGAAGTACATCAAGTACCTGCTCATCGGGATCGCGCTCTGCTTCGCCATCTGGGCCACGCCCCGCTCCATCATCGCCACCGTCTCCGAGGTGCGGGCCATGGGCGGCTCCACCCACCCCGTGCTCGGCTTCCTGGGCGTGATGTCCGCCAAGAACACGGCGGTGAACATCCTGATCCTCACCACCTTCATGAGCTTCCTGCTCTACCGCAGGACGGGGAAGCGGCCCTCCGTCTCCTGGGCCAGGCTGGGGAACACCATCCAGCTCGCCATCTTCACGGGGGCGGCGCTGATCGTGATCTCGCTCGGCATCTACGGCTACTTCGTGGAGGCCGCCGTCCGCATCGGCCTGTCGGTGCCCCAGGTGCTCTCCGTCCTGACCGCCATGGTCTCCATCACCGCCATCGACGTCTTCCTCTACAGGAACGCCACGAAGACGGGCGAGGTCCACTGGGGCCGCGTTCCCGCGGTGTCCCAGTACGTCCTCATCTTCATCGCCCTCACCTTCACCTGGCTCATGGGCCTGATGGGCTACGTGCGCTCGGGCCTCCGCCAGCACTGGCACGTGTACGGCGTCATCCGCGACACCTCGCCCGATGCGTACACCCCCACCCTCGGCTACGCCACGACGGTGGTCTCGGTGACCGTGCTCATCTTCTTCCTGCTGATCGGCTTCGTCTTCTGGCTGGCCAGCCTCACCGGGAAGCCCGACTGGGTGGAGGAGGCGGCCAGGGAGAAGGGCGCGGTGCCGGAGCCCGAAGGGACGCCGGCGCCCGCCCTGGCGCGCTCGGAGCTGGGCTCCGATCCGGCGGCGCCATGACGGGGTCACGATGAAAGTGCCTCTGATCCTGCGCATCGCCGCCCTGGTGGTGCTGGCCACCGCCTTCTACACCTACGTGGGCCAGCTCGTCCCCCAGAAGGAGGTCTACCCGCCGGCCGAGGTGGAGATGAAGGCCAACATGTCCACGGACGAGATGGTCAAGGTGGGGCACCAGATCATGGAAGGGAAGGGGATGTGCTTCACCTGCCACACGGTGGGGAAGCAGGGGGCGCTGCGCTTCCCCGACCTGCAGGGCGTGGGCGAGCGCGCCAAGACGCGCGAGCCCGGCCTGACCGATGTGCAGTACTTCGAGCAGGCCATGTACGAGCCGAACGCCTACATCGTCCCCGGCTTCAACCCCGGCATGCCCGTGATCAACAAGCCGCCCATCGGGCTCACGGACCAGGAGATCCTGACCGTGATCGCCGCGCTGCAGGGGATGGGGGGGACGCCTACGGTGACGATGGATACCAAGCTCTCCCACGCGGCGGGAGGCGGGGGGCCCGCTTCCGGGGCCACCGTGGCCGGGGGCACGCCCGCGGGCGGCCCTCCCTCGGGGACGACGCCTGCCCCCACCGCGGCCGTGGCCGCCTCGGCCACGACCCCGGCCGCCACCCCCGCCGCAGCCACCAGCTCCGGGAACCCTCTCGCGGATCTCGGCTGCGCCGGCTGCCACGGCGCCGGCAAGAAGGGGAAGAGCCTGGAGGGCAGGAAGATGGACGCGGCCGCGCTCTCCAGCGCGCTGGTCAAGGCGCACGCCGACATCACCCAGAACCTCACCCTGGGACAGATCGAAGCCATGGCGAAGGCGATGGCCGCCGGGAAGAGCGGATCGTGAAGCTCCTCGTCGTGATCCCGCTGATCCTGGGCATGGTCGGCCTCCGTTTCCTGCGGCCGAACCTGCTGGTGTGGGCGCTGGCCTGGTGGGTGGCGCTGCTCGTCACCTTCCGCTTCGGCTTCGCCACCCCCATCCCCGCCTCGGTGATCGCCATCTACATGGGGATCGCCACCCTGGCGCTCACGGCCTACGTCACCTCGAGCAAGGACCGCCTGCGCGCCGTGGTGGACCCGCTGGTGCGCCTGGTGGTGGAGCGGCGCTACCGCCCTGCGCTGGCGGCGCTGATCGTGCTGGTGCCGGCGCTCCTGGGGGTGAACGCGTACCTCAAGTCCAAGGTCCCCATCCAGCCGCCCTTCTTCGCGCGCACGATCCACCCCGCGCCGCCGGCCTCCATCGAGGTGCACGGCAAGAACATCGACCTGGTGCGGGGCGTGAACCCCTTCCGCGCCCTGGAGAGGAGCAACCCCGGGCAGTTCCAGGCCCACCTGGCCAGCGGGCGTGCCACCTACTACAAGAACTGCGTCTACTGTCACGGGGACAACCTGGCCGCGACCGGCATGTTCGCACACGGCCTCGATCCCATCCCCACGAACTTCGTGGACTCGAGCCCGCTGCCGCAGCTCACCGAGACGTTCATCTTCTGGCGGATCGCCAAGGGCGGGCCGGGGCTCCCCGAGGAGGGCGGCCCCTGGGACTCCGCCATGCCGGCGTGGGAGAGGTTCCTCTCCGAGGACGAGATCTGGGAGGTCGTGCTGTTCCTCTACGACTTCACCGGCAACCGTCCGCGCGCTCTCGAGGAGCGGCACGAATGAGGGCGGCGGGGGTCCTGCTGCTGGCGGCCGCGCTCCCCGCGCTCGCCGGGAAGCCCGAGCTGGGCACCGACGCCCAGCGGGCGAACGGGGCCAAGGTCTACGCCAAGTACTGCTCCCAGTGTCACGGCGACCAGGGAGATGGAAAGGGGCCGGCCGAGCCCTATCTCGTCCCCAAGCCCCGCGATTTCACCTCCGGCAAGTACAAGATCCGCTCCACGCCCAGCGGCTCCCTCCCCACGCAGCAGGACCTGGAGCACATCATCCGGCAGGGCATGCCCTACACGGCCATGCCCGACTGGCCCAAGCTCACCGACGACGAGGTGCGCGACGTCGTCTACCACCTGAAGACCTTCTACGCGGACTTCGCCAACGCCGAGGCGAACGTCGATCCCATCGAGGTGCCCAAGGCTCCCGCGTACTCCAAGGAATCGGCCGAGGAAGGGCGCAAGGTCTACGAGGGGAACGGCTGCCTGGGCTGCCACGGCAACCTCGGCCGGGGGGATGGCGCCTCCGCGAAGACGCTGACGGACGACTGGGGGCATGCCATCCGGGCCGCGGATCTCACGGCCCGCTGGACCTTCCGCGGCGGCCCCACCCGCGAGGACATCTTCCGCCGTTTCTCCACGGGACTGAACGGCACGCCCATGCCGTCCTATTTCGACTCCATCAAGGTCGAGGACCGCTGGAAGCTGGTGGACTACATCGTCTCCCTGGGCGGCGAGGGGGAGGAGAACGACACCCCCCGCTACGCCGATCTGGTGATCGCCCACCGGGTGGCGGACGAGATCGACCCCGCGCAGGGTGCGGCGGCCTTCGCGGCCGCGACCCCGGCGCGCTTCCCGGTGGTGGGGCAGATCATGGAGCCGGGGCGGCAGACGCACCCGGCGGCGACCTTCGTGGTCGTGCGCGCCATCTACAACGAGCAGGACATCGCCTTCCTCGTCACCTGGCACGATCGCAGCGCCGAGAAGTCCGGGCACAACGCACCCGACCTCGAGGTCAAGGTGGAGGACGAGATCGAGGCCGCGCCCGCCTCTCCCGCCGAGGAGGACATCTTCGCCGAGGAGACCGCGGCTCCTGCCCAGGGGGGCGGCGACGACTTCTGGGGGGAAGAGAGCGGCACCGAGGGGGCGGCGCCGGGAGCGGAGTTCTCCGACGCGGTGGCGCTCCAGCTTCCGTCCGTGCTTCCCACCGGCATCCGCAAGCCCTACTTCCTCTTCGGGGACGCCCAGGCCCCGGTGGACCTCTGGTTCCAGGACCTGGCCCAGGGGGCCCCCCTCCGCTTCACGGGAAAGGGAAGCGCCTCCATCACGCCCGCCGAGCTGGAGGACCTCCAGTCCAGCGCCACCTACCAGGACGGAGAGTGGGCGGTGGTCTTCAAGCGCAGCCTGCGCTCGCCGAGCGGGGTCACCTTCGCCCCCGAGCAATTCGTCCCCGTGGCCTTCTCCGTCTGGGACGGCTTCACCCGGGAGCGCGGCAACCACCGCGGCCTCACCACCTGGAAGAGCGTCTACCTGGAGCCCGCGGAGGGCCCCCCTTCTCCCATGCGTTCCGTGGCCACCACCGTGCTGGCGGCCCTGTCCATCGAGCTGCTGCTGGTCGCCCTCGTGCGCCGCAAGGCCAACTCCAGGGGCGCCGCCTAGAGGTCCTCATGTACAAGACCATCTACGTCCCCGTCGACAACTCCGAGCACAGCAACCGCGCCGTCTCCGCCGCGGTGGCGCTGGGCAAGAAGTTCGAAGCGAACCTCGTGGGCTGCCACGTCTACGCGGCCAAGATGCACGACTACCGCTTCAAGCAGATGGAGTACACGCTCCCCGAGGAGTACCTGGACGAGGTGGAGCTGGAGCGCCAGCGCAAGATCCACGACAGCCTGATCACCATGGGCCTGAAGCTGATCTCGGACAGCTACCTCGACCAGATGGACCGGCTGTGCAAGGCGGAGAAGCTCCCCTTCACCCCCAAGATGATGGACGGCAAGCACCACGCCGAGCTGATCCGGGACATCGCCGAGTCGGACTACGACCTGGTGGTGATGGGGGCGCTGGGGGTGGGGCGCGTCCGCGACAGCCAGATCGGCTCCGTCTGCGAGCGGGTGACGCGGAGCATCGCGCGCGACGTCTGGGTGGTGAAGCACGTCCCCGGGGAAGGGGAGCCCGAGGGAGACACCATCCTGGTGGGGGTGGACGGGAGCCCTCAGTCCTTCGGAGCGCTGATGACCGCGCTGGAGCTGGCGCGTCACTTCGGCAAGAAGGTGGAGCTGATCGGCGTCTACGACCCCTACCTCCATTACTCGGTGTTCAACGGGATCGTGAACGTGCTCACCGAAAAGGCGGCCAAGGTCTTCCGCTTCGAGGAGCAGAACCAGCTCCACGAGGAGATCATCGATACCGGCCTGGCCCAGATCTACCAGTCCCACCTGGAGGTGGCGGAGACGATGGCGGCCGGCCAGGGTGTGGAGCTGAAGAAGACGCTCCTCGACGGCAAGGCGTTCCAGAAGATCCTCGACCACGTGCGCAGGACCCACCCCTGGCTCCTGGTGCTGGGGCGGATCGGCGTGCACAGCGATCCCACGGAGAGCGGCCTGGGGAGCAACGCCGAGAACCTGCTGCGGAGCTGCCCCTGCGACGTGCTCCTCACCACGAAGACTGCCGTCCCCGAGCTTGACGTGCGCGCGGAGGAGAGCATCCGCTGGACGCCGGAGGCGGAGGAGCGGATGAAGCGCGTCCCCTCCCTGGTGAAGGGGATCGCCCGCACGGGCGTCCTCCGCCTGGCGGTGGAGAAGGGGCACAGCGTGATCACGAACGCCGTGATCGACGAGGCCATGGACCGCTTCATGCCCAAGTACACGAAGACGGCCACCACCCAGCTCGCGGAGGCGGTGGCGCTGGAGCGGGCGAAGCAGCAGCCGGTCTCCCTCTGCAAGGGGTGCGGGGTGGCGGCGGCGGAGGCGGCCCCCGTGCGCTGCGCCGTCTGCGGCGGCACCGCGTTCGACGTCCTCTCTCCCGAGATGCTGGCCCGCATCGCCGCCGTGGAGGGCGGCCTGGAGGAGGAGACCACCTACGACGGCCGCAAGCTCAAGTGGTCCGAGGACGCCCGGCGCGCCCTGTGGACGATGAAGGACGCCTACCAGCGCCGGCGCGCCAAGGCACGGGTGGAGAAGACCGCCCGCATGCGCCGCCTGGACGTGGTCACCCTGGAGTTCGCGAAGGCGGTGATCGAGGAGGAAAGTGGGATCGAGATCGGCGACAGGGCTTCGTTGGGGGACAGGCACCTTTCGCCTTTGGAAGATTCCCGGCCCGACGGCGTCAAGCTGATCGCCCGCGACGACAAGAACGTGCCGTTGACCTCGGCCCTGGCCTGGGACGAGGACGCGGTGTCCAGGATTCTGCGCGTTCCCTCCGGCTTCATGCGGGATCGCACGCAGCAGCGGATCGAGCAGGTGACCCGCGAGCGCGGCGCCGCCACCGTCACCCTGGCGCTCGTGGAGGAGGGGATCGCGGCCGGGCGCAAGATGATGGAGGAGGCGATCGCCGGCTACCAGAAGGGGCCCGAGCAGGCCAAGCCCTACAACGCCATCGACGTCACCCGTCCCGGCACGCCGGCGCAGCTGAACGAGGTGGGGGTGATGTCGGAGATGGCGCGCCTGCGGGCGAAGAGCTGACCGCTTACCGGTTCTGCCGGACCGACGACGCTCGGCTGCTGGTCGAGGCCTGGAACCGCTGCGCACCGCCCGGCTCCGTCCGCCTGACGCTTTACGACTGGAAGCGCGACGTTCGTGAGCTGCAGCTCTGGGCCAGCAGCTGCATGGTCGCCCACGAGGGAGACCACCCTGTCGCCGTCCTCCACGCCTGCAAGCGGCCGGAGGCGACGCTCGTCCTGCGCCTGGCCGTGCACCCCGAGCACCGCGGGCGGGGGCACGGTGCGCACCTCCTGAACTCTCTCTCCAGCAAGCTCGCGATCCTGGGACCGCCGCGTCTGCTGGCGGAGGTGGACGAAGAGGACGCGGACTCCCGCACGTTCCTCCGGGCCTGCGGCTACGTCCAGGAGCGGACCCTCACCACCTGGGTGCGCGAGGGGGGCGGCGGCGCGCTCGGCGCCTGGGCGCCGGTGACCGTGGACCAGCTCGCCGGCGGAGGCGCGCTGCAGGACATCCCGGGCATGGCCTGGGAGCGCTCCACCGCCACGTTACTCGCCCGCAAGCACGACCTCCACGGCCTTGCGGTCGCCTCCGAGGAACACATTGCAGGCTGGGCACTGTGGCGTGAAACAGGGGAGACGGCGGAGATCTGGGGGGTACGGAACCTGGTCCCACCTCTGGACTGGGACCGCGTCCGCATCCCCAAGCTCGTCGAGACGGAGGTCTTCCCCGCCGTGCTGGAGCGTGCAGGCTTCCGGCCCGAGCGTCACACCCTGGTCTTCACCGCCCGAGCGACCCCGGCCTGAATCGGCCCTGCGCAATCGTCCTCCAAGAAACGGATCACTCCCGAGCTCGCGGCAACACCTCAGCAGAATCCTCGCAGCCTTTCCCGTGCGACGCAGACCAGTCGTATAAGATGACGACTGGTCGGCAAGACGATGAGTTAGGTGTCCAGAGAAGCGATGGCGATGATCACCATCCAGACATCGATCGAGGCACCTCCTGAGCTCTGCTTCGACTTATCGAGAGACCTCGATCTCCACGTACGCTCCATGGCGCATACGGGGGAGAAGGCAATCGGCGGCCGTACGTCAGGGTTGCTCGAAAAGGGAGAGGAAGTGACCTGGCAGGGTCGCCACTTCGGCATCGTTCTCCGCCACACGTCGAGGATTACACAGTTCGAGCGCCCTCGGCACTTCCGAGACTTCATGACGCAGGGTCACTTCGCGAAATTCGAACATGACCATTATTTCGATCGGATCGAGTCGGGAACGTTGATGCGGGATGTCGTCGACTTCGAGTCGCCGTTCGGGCTTGCGGGACGACTCGTCGATCGCCTGTTCCTCAAGGGTTATCTGGAGCGACTCCTCACCGCGCGCGCGCTGGCGATCAAAGGAGAGGCTGAGCGGTCCTGATGAGGGGATGCTGGACACCCAACCGGGCGCGCGCGTCAGGCGCAGCGTTACTGGACAAAACAATGCGAAGCGCCATTCCGGTGAGCTCCGCCCAGGTCGCCTCATTTCTGAGAGCGCTTGAGACCCTTGGCTTCTGGGGCGTACCGGGACCGGACCCCAACCGAGACGGTCTAGACGGAGCCCAGTGGGTATTGGAGGGGACATGGAAGGGTGCATATTGGATTCTCGATCGATGGAGTCCGGCTCCGGGCCCCTATCGAGACGCCTGCTTGATGCTGCTCGACTTCAGCAAGATGAAATTCGAGGACGTGTATTGAGTGAATCATGGAGGTGGTCACCGGCTAACCTCCGCAAGCAGGCTGGCGGCGCTTCGCGCCGCAGCTGATGCTGACACCAGGCGGACGATCGAGTGACCTACTATCCGGACCTAAGTCGCTACACATACGATTCGATGCCCGAGGATCTCGACGTCGGGGGCCAATTGGTTCTGAACGTCGGCTGGCTTGACCCTCTGCATCCCTTCTATCCCAGAGGTTGGACATCTGGCGCCTTTCGACGCAAGCTTCGCGAATTCTGTGAACACACCCGCATCCGTCACCGTGGATATCACTACTGTGGGCTCGGCACCTGCGCTCTTGTCCGCCCGAAAGGCAACGGTATTGTTCTCATCCGAAACGGAACGACCTGGTTCGCTGCACCCTCTCTCGTATATCACTACGTCACCTGGCATTGGTATCGACCGCCGGATCTCTTCATTCAAGGTGTGCTGGAATATGACCCCGTGAACCATCCGCCTAATCGCCGCTCCAGCCGACTGGCTTCACCGGCAGCGGACCGGAAGGGTTAGGCGACGTAACGGAGCATCGCGCTCGCTCTTTGCGTATTGAAAGGTGTGGCGATGGACCCTCTCAACACCAGCCCGACGATCTCTTCCATCGCGCCTCTCTTCATTGTGCGTGAGGTCCCCGCCACCCTGGCCTTCTATCGCGACCGTCTCGGATTCGAGGTCACATTTCAGGGGCCTGAGCCCAGCGACATCTTCTTCGGCATCGTCCAGCGCGGCGGCGCAATGCTCATGTTCAAGAGCGTCGGTGTCGCTCCTGTGCCGAACTACACGCGTAACGTCAACGAAGGCGTCGCCCGTTGGGACGCCTACCTCCACGTTCCCGATCCCGATGCGTTGGCGGCAGAGTTCTCCTCCCGAAACGTCGAGTTCGTCGAGCCCCTCATGGATACCCACGATGGCTTGCGCGGATTCGAGCTCAAGGACCTCAACGGCTACGTCCTCTTCTTCGGCCGCCTTAGTGCATAGACCCCGTGATGTCAACCGCGGGTTCGTCGGGAACGGTCCGAAGAGAACCACGCACCTAACATGCCGCTGCAGCCGACGGTCACTCGCACGCGCGTGGTCGAGTGGTTCAGCGTCACAACGTGCCTCTCCGGTGTGGTTGACCACGAGCGCATCACAGGACACTGCAGACCTGAGCTGACGCCGCTCGCGGCGCGGCTTGGCTCAGGCGTTGATCCCACTTCAGCGGTCAACTTCTCAGGCCGTCCGTGTGCTTCACGTGATCGGGATCGGGGTGCTCCCCGCGGCGGCCGCACTCGCGTAGACGCGCAGAGCGGGAGCGGCCCCTATAATCGCCGGCGCGTGAGGCACCGTCTGGCTCTCGTCATGGTCGTGGTCCTGTTCCTGGCGGGGCTCGGCCTCCGCTGCAGCGTGTTCCGCGCGCCGCACGAGGAAGCCGACGAGTACATCTACATGACGCTCGTCGTGCAGCTGGACGAGGGGCGCGGCTACACCCTCCAGGGGAGCCGCATCCTGGAGGAGGGACTCCTCGACCCGTCCTACGACCGGCCGCTGTTCTTCCACCCGCCGGGGGGCGTGGCGCTGTACTGGCTCTTCTATGCGACGCTGGGGGACCGCGGGTTCCTGATGGTCCCGCTCTTCTGCTACGCCCTGTTCTTCGCGAGCATGCTCCTGCTGGCGAGCAGCCTGGGCCTCGCCTCCTCGGGGCTCCTCCTCTTGGTCGTGGCCGCCCTGTCCGCCTCCAGCCCCATCCTCGCGCACGTGAGCACGCGCTTCTGGCTGGACGGGCCGCTCCTCGCCTTCACCACGCTGGGAGCGGCTCTCTTCCTGCGCGCGGTGCGGCGAGGCAGCGTGGGATGGGCCGCCGCCGCGGGCGTGCTCCTCGGCTATGCCAGCCTCATCAAGCTGACGGCGTTCCTCGTCGTGCCCGGGGTGGCGCTCCTGGCCTGGTTCGCCGCCGAGGAACGGGCGGGCTTCCTCCGGCTCCTGGTGGCCTGGGTCGTTCCCGCCGTCCTGGTCCAGCTTCCCTGGGAGGTGTGGCAGTGGGTCGCGGTCGGCTCCCCGTTCCCGAGCTGGGCGGGAAAGCCGTCGGCCAGTCTGGTGGCGACGAACGCGTACGTCCGCTACCTCACGGAGGTACGGTCCCCCTGGATCTACGTGACGCTGACGCCGCGCATCCTCTGGACCTGGGTGCCGAGCCTGCTCCTGCTCCTGTGCCTCCGGACGGACGCGCGCCTCCAGCGCCTGGGATCGGCGCTGCTCCTGTGGATCGTGGCCGTGGTCGCCTTCCACGTCGGGGTGGGCGCGCTCGGCTACTCCAAGGTCATCCGCTACATCGTGCTCGTCACCCCGCCCTCGATCCTGCTCTGCGCGCTGGGGCTCGACGCGGGCGTGCGCGCCCTCAGGGGGAAGAAGGCGCCGGCGCTCCGCCTGGCCACCGCTGCCGCCGTGGGGCTCGCTCTCCTGGGAGCGGGGCTCGAGATCGTGGCCGGCGTGGACGCCTCCCTGCACACCGAGCGCGACTGGCTCGTGCCGCTCCTGGGGAACCAGGGCTGAGGATGAGGGCCGACTACCTGAAGATCTTCAAATGTCGTCCCCCTATTGGACTCTGCCCGCATCGGACCCGAGATTGCCGGCGGGGGCACCTTGATCCGACAAGCGGAGGTGCGGGTGATGACGAACGGAAAGAAGCTTCTCGCGGTGGTCGGGCTGGCGGTCCTCTCGCTGGCCGTGACCCCCGTGCTGGCCGGCGAGTTCTACGTCGGCGGTGCTCTGGGACAGGCGTCGACCGACGTGCCCGGGGCGACCAGTGGCTCCGGCCTGACCGTGGATGACTCGTCCACCGGCTACAAGGTGTTCGGCGGCTACGACGTGGCCAAGTACTTCGCGGTCGAGGGCGCGTACGTCGATGGCGGCAGCGTGAAGATGAACGATTCCTCGTCGTTCTCGAGCTCCATCGAGACGTCCGGATTTGCGTTCCGCGCCATGGGCGTGCTGCCCCTGCGCGAGAAGCTCCACCTGTTCGCCGACCTGGGCATGTACAAGTGGAATGCCGACGCCACCGTGAGCGACGGGTTCACCACCGCCTCGGGCAGCGATGACGGGACGGATCCCGTCTACGGCATCGGCATGGGATGGCAGGTGATGCCCAAGGGCCACCTGCGGGTCGAGATCGAGCGGTACGACGTCAGCGCCGAGGGTGCCGACCTGAACACCGACATGATCTCGGTCGGCTTCGCCTACAACTTCTGATCTTCGGCTACCGGCCGGCACGGCCCCACGGCCGTGCCGGCGCTCGTCTCACCCGTCCAGGCTCCCCCCGAACGCAGGCTGCCCTCCCAGCGACACCCGGAACGACACCACGGCGAGGGCGAGCACCAGCCCCAGCGCGACCGCGGCGTAGGGGGCGTACCACGGCGACGTGAACACCGGCGGCATCTGGAGCAGCAGCGTGCGCACCAGGGCGAAGCTCGTGGTCGCGAGCAGGCCGAAGCGGGTCGCCACCAGCGCCATCAGGAAGCCGGCCACGATGGAGCCGGGCGCCTCCAGCGCCTGGTTCTCCGAGCCCCAGGCGAGCCCCGCCGCGAAGAGCCACAGGCCGGCGAAGACGAGGGCCGGGCGCTTGAGGACCACCCGCAGCAGGAAGGCGAAGCAGGCGAGGCCCAGCCCCGCCATGAGGCCGCTGAGAGGGACCTGGAGCAGCATCCCGAAGGCGCTCATCCGTCCCGGGCCGACGTGGATCAGGGGCACCGTGGTCTGCGTGGGGAACGAGAACCAGGTGGGGAGCCCGTTCACCAGCTGCACCACGGCGGCGGAGAGCGCGGCGATCAGCGCGCCCCAGAGCAGGTCGCGGCCCACCCTTGGATCGGACCAGCGCCCCTCGAGCACGCGCGCCCATCCGATGAGCAGGTCGGGGGTGTGCCGCCGGAGATAGGGTTCGACCGCGAGATACCCGACCCACGCGAAGACGCCCAGCGCGGCCGCGTAGGTCATGGCCCTCCCCAGCAGCCCCAGCGCTCCCGGATGCAATGGGAGGTGCGCGGTGCCCAGCCAGGCCAAAAGAGCGACCGCCGCGGTGGCCGCACCGAGGCGGGCGGCACCCCGGCGGTCCCCTCGGCCCAGGCGCATGTTGCGGCGGGCGAAGACCGGGACCATGACCACCAGGGCCACCCCCATCACGATCGTCGTCGTTCCCCGCACCCGCGGGTTGATGCCCCTCGTCAGCGGGTCGACCGCCGTGGGCTCGTCCCATGGCCCGAGCAGCGCGATGTGCACGAAACGATCCCCCACGGCCGCCGCGCTCATGCGCACCGGGAGCTCTGGAAGCTCCGCCAGGGTTCCCACCCACTGGCGCCGCTGATCGAAGGGGACCGGAGGCAGCCAGGACGGCGGGACCTCCCGGAAGCGGGCGCGGTCGAGCCGCGCCTCCTCGAACACGGCGTCCCATGGGGGCGGCCCGGAGGGGCGCGAGGCCGGGGGCCAGGAAGAGGGCACGGCGTGGAGCCAGCAGAGCCGGCCGGTGGCATCCACGACGACGCGGACCATGCCGGGCTCGTCCATGGGGGGATCGTTCTCGTCCACCCGGGCATCGATGTCCGTGGGAACCAGGGGCTCGGGGCTGCGGCGAAGCACGAGGAGCACGGGGCTGCCCACGCCCCGCAGCCGCCGCCGCCATTCCGTGGAAGGCAGGTGGTCGGCGAGCCAGCGGATGAGGACGTAGTCCCGCGTCATCCACACCGCGCGGTCCGCGGCCGGCGAGGCGCCGGCGAGGCGCGTGGCCGCCTCCTCCGCGCGGTGGCGCAGCACCTCCGGCCCGTTCTCCATGGGGGCGATCCCGATGTCGGTCGAGGCGGGGGCCAGCGCCAGGGTCGCCGCCACCGCGGCGAGTACAGCCAGGAGCAGCGTCCAGGCCCGCCCCCGCGTGAGACTGCCCTCCCCGCCGGCGGCGGCCACCATCTCCGGGGACGGCGTCTCGCCCGCCGCCACGGCGGCCGCCAGGGGATCGCCCCCGGGGAGCGCGTGCGCGATCTCCGCCGCCGAGCCGGGCCGCCGCTCCGGCTCCGGGTCCAGGCAGCGGAGGATGGCGCGCTCGGCCGCCGGGTCCATGTCGGAGGTGTGCACGCTGGGATGGGTGAGCGGCCGGCTGGCCGGGCGCTGCTCGGCGAAGGCGTGCTTGCCCGTGAACATCTCGTAGAGGACCAGGCCGAGCTCGAAGAGGTCGCTGCGCACCGTGGCCGGGCCTCCCGCCAGCCGCTCGGGCGCCATGTAGGCGGGGGTGCCGGCGAACCCGTGCACGTCGTCCCCGCCCACGGCGAGCCCGAAGTCGGTGATGCGGGCCCGTCCGTGCCCGTCCACCATCACGTTCGCGGGCTTGAGGTCCCGGTGCAGCACTCCCTTCTCGTGGGCGGCGGCCAGGCCGGCGCAGAGCTGGCGTGCGATCTCCACCGCCTTGGCGGGTGGCAGCCTGCCGATGCGGCGCAGCAGCGTGGCCAGGTCCTCGCCGTCCACGTACTCCATGGACAGGAACGGCCGCCCGTCCACCTCGCCGATGTCGTACACGCGACACACGTGGGGATGGCTCACCTGGCGCGCCAGGCGCACCTCGCCGTGGAAGCGCTCACGGGCGGCGGCATCGTCCGCCAGCGCGCGGGGGAGGAACTTGAGGGCCACCGCCTGCCCCAGCTTGAGGTCATCGGCGCGGTAGACCTCGCCCATGCCACCTCGTCCCAGGAGTCCTGCGATGCGGTAGCGCTCGCCCACGATCTCGCCGGGGGTGAAGGCCACCGGTGCGGGCGCTGGGCTGGCCCCCGCCGGGGGTGGGGCGAAGGCCGTGGCCACCCGCGACCCGCTCTCCAGCGGCCCTCCGCAGGAAGGGCAGAAGCGGGCCGATGCCGGCGCAGGCGCGGAGCAGGAGGGGCAGGCGTGCATCCCGCGCGATCTTAACCGGAGGTGACGCCGTCCCGTATAATCCGCGGCCACCATGATCGCGAGCACGCTCTCGCTCCTGCTCGCCGCCGCGAGCGCACCGGGCCCGCATGCCGTCACCTTCGTCCTCGACCTGCGCCCCGTGATCGCCGCGAAGGAGTTCGACCCCGCGAGGGACGGGGCCGGCGTGCGCGGCGGCATCGCGCCGCTCTCCTGGCAGGAGACCACGCTCGCCGCCGATCCCGACGGGGATGGGCGGTACACGGTGACGGTCACGTTCCCACGGGCGCCCTACGGCGGGCAGCCGGTCGCCTACAAGTTCAAGATCGAGCGGAAGGGCGCGCCCGGCGAGGGCTGGGAGGAGGGCCGCAACCGGCAGCTCGTCCTCACCGGGGCCAGGCAGCAGGTGAGCCGCGCCTTCGGTTCCCAGACGGAGCCGGTTCCTCTTTCTCGCGTGGGGACGATCCGGGTGCACGCGTCGTTCCCATCGCAATGGATCCCGGCGCGCACCGTCCAGGTGTATCTCCCCCCCGGCTATGCCAGGGACAAGGAGCGCCGCTACCCCGTCCTCTACCTCCACGACGGCCAGAACGTGTTCGATGCCGCCGCCGCAGGGATGGAGTGGCAGGTGGACGAGGCGGCGGAAGCGCTCGTGCGCCAGGGGAAGATCGAGCCGCTGATCGTGGTGGCCGTCGCCAACGGCGACGCGCGCACCGACGAGTACACCCCCACGGCCGTCGAGGGAAAGGGGGGCGGCAAGGCAGCGCTCTATGCCCGCTTTCTGCGCGAGGAGCTGAAGCCCTTCATCGACCGGACCTACCGCACCCGTCCCGGGCCCGCCGACACCGCCGTGGGCGGCGCCTCGCACGGCGGGCTCGTCTCCCTCTGGCTGGCCCTCACGCACCCGGACACCTTCGGGAACGCGCTCGCGCTCTCGACCTCCGCGGGCTGGGACGACGAGAGGATCGTGAAGCAAGTCCGGGCCCTCCCGGCCAAGGTGCCGGTGCGGATCTGGCTCGATCTGGGGCTGCGCGAGGGCGAGTGGTTCTTGACCGGCAACCGGCACCTGAGGGACGCCCTCGCCGCGAAGGGCTGGACGCCGGGCGGAGACCTCCGGTACCTCGAGCAGGAGGAGGGCGCGCACGACGAGATCTCCTGGGCCTCGCGGGTGCCCGCGATGCTGACCTTCCTCTGGCCGAAGGGGCGGTGAGCGGCATGAGCGACATCCTCTTGGGGAAGGGCGACGGACCGGTCCACCTCCTCACGAAGTACGGGAACCGGCACGGCCTGGTGGCCGGCGCCACGGGGACGGGGAAGACCGTCTCCCTCCTCGTGATGGCCGAGGGGTTCTCGCGCCTGGGCGTCCCGGTGTTCCTCGCCGACGTGAAGGGGGACGTGGCCGGTCTCGCCATGCCCGGCACGGGGAGCGACAAGCTCCGCGAGCGCGCAACGTCCATGGGGATCGTGGACTACACGCCGGAAGGGAGCCCCGTCGTCTTCTGGGATCTCTACGGCAAGGCGGGCCATCCCGTGCGCGCCACGGTCAGCGAGATGGGCCCCCAGCTCCTGGGCCGCATCCTGGAGCTCTCGCCGGCGCAGGCGGGCGTGCTGGAGATCGCCTTCAAGCTGTCGGACGACCAGGGGCTCCTGCTCCTCGACCTGGCGGACCTGCGCGCGCTGATCGCCTTCGTGGCGGAGCAGCGGACCGAGGTGTCGGGGAGGTACGGCCTGGTGAGCACCGCCTCCGTGGGCGCCATCCAGCGCGCGCTGCTCCGCCTGGAGCAGGAGGGCGGGGAGGAGCTGTTCGGGGAGCCGGCCCTGGAGCTCGGCGATCTCCTGCGCACCGATCTCTCCGGCCGCGGCGTGGTGAGCGTGCTGGCGGCGGACCAGCTGATCCTGAAGCCGCGCCTGTACGCGACCTTCCTCCTCTGGCTGCTCTCGGAGCTGTTCGAGAACCTGCCGGAGGTGGGGGACCTCGACCGTCCCAAGCTCGTGTTCATGTTCGACGAGGCGCACCTGCTCTTCGACGACGCACCGCCCGCGCTCCGGGAGCGGATCGAGCAGGTGGTGCGGCTGATCCGGTCCAAGGGGGTCGGCGTCTACTTCTGCTCGCAGTATCCGGACGACGTCCCCGACCAGATCCTGGGGCAGCTCGGGAACCGCGTGCAGCATGCGCTCCGCGCCTTCACCCCGCGCGACCAGAAGGCGGTGAAGGCGGCGGCCGAGACTTTCGTGGCCAACCCGGGGCTCGACGTGGCCAGGGTGCTGGGCCAGCTCGAGGTGGGGGAGGCGCTGGTCTCCACGCTGCAGGAGAACGGCGTCCCCAGCCCCGTGCAGCGGACGAAGATGGCGCCCCCGCGCTGCCGCATGGGGGCGATCACCGCCGAGGAGCGGCAGACGGTCCGCGGGCGCAGCCCGGTCGGCGGCAAGTACGACGCGCGGGTGGACCGGGAGTCGGCGTACGAGGTCCTGGGGAAGCGTGCGGGACAGGCTGCTCCACCTGCTCCATCAAAGGAAGCCAAGCCGGAGAACGATCCCCTGCGCGATCTCTTGTGGGGGACCGGCCGCCGGCAGGGCATGGTGGAAACCATGGCCAAGCAGGCGGCGCGCACCATGGGCGGGCAGCTCGGCCGCAGCATCCTGCGCGGCGTGCTGGGCGGGATCCTGGGCGGGACGCGGCGGCGCTGAGCCGATGCGCAGCCTGCTGATCCTGGGTGCCACGCTGCTGGGCCTGGCGGTGCTCGCCGCGGTCGCCGACGTCTCGACGGCCATGGCGGCCGGGGCGCAGCGCTTTCTCGCCTCGCTCCGGCCGGATCAGCGGACGCGCGCCGCCCTGCCCTTCGAGGGCGGGGAGCGGCGGAACTGGCACTACGTGCCCCGCGCCCGAAAAGGGATCCCGCTCGGAGACCTCGATTCCGCGCAGCGCCGGCTCGCCGACGATCTCTTGAAGACCGGCCTGGGAACACGTGGGTACACCGAGGCGATGGGCGTCCTCGCGCTGGAGGGTGTCCTCCGCGAGCGCGAGGGCCCGTACCGCGATCCCGGCCTCTACTTCGTCTCGCTCTTCGGTGTCCCGTCCGCCTCCGCTCCCTGGGGCTGGCGCGTCGAGGGACATCACCTCTCCTTGAACTACACGGTCGTCCCCGGGCGGGGGGTGGGAACCGCGCCCGCCTTCTTCGGAGCGAACCCGTCGGAGGTGCGGGAGGGCCCGCTCAAGGGGCTGCGCCCGCTGGCGGAGGAGGAGGACCTGGCCCGCGCCCTGGTCCAGTCGCTGGATGCCGGCCAGCGCGGCCGTGCGGTCTTCGCCGGAGTCGCCCCACGCGAGATCGTGACCGGTAGTCAGCAGAAGGTGCAGCCGCTGCACCCGGCCGGGATCCCCGCCGGCGCGCTCGGCGAGGGGCAGAGAAAGCAGCTGGCCGCGCTGCTGGACGTGTACCTGTCCCGGATGACGCCGGAGCTGGCGGAGGACCGGACGCGCCGCCTGAGGGACGCGGGATCCGAGCGCGTCCACTTCGCCTGGGCGGGGGGCTTCGAGCGGGGCCAGCCCCACTACTACCGGATCCAGGGTCCCACGTTCTTGGTCGAGTACGACAACACCCAGGACGGGGCGAACCACATCCACACGGTCTGGCGGGACTTCGAGGGGGATTTCGGGGAGGATCTCCTGGCCAGGCACTACCGGGAGACCCCGCACCGTTAACCGGACGGCCCCCGGGGCGTATCTAGACGGGCGAGGGAACGCCACATGCTGAGAAGGACCTGGCTCGCCCCGCTCGTGCTCCTGCTTGCCGGAACTGCCCTGGCGCAGGCCCCCACCCCGGCACCCACCCCGGTCGTGCCCGCGGCGGACGCCTCGAGCACCCGGGAGGCGCTGATGCAGATCCTGGGGCGGCACCCCTCGGAGGTGGGGGAGGTGCTGGCCCGGGCCCCCCAGCTCCTCGCCAACCACACGTACATGGAGGCCTATCCCGAGCTCGAGGCCTTCATCGCCCAGCACCCCGAGGTCGGGGCGAATCCCGCCTACTACTTCGTGATGTACGGGGACAACCACGACGCCCGCACGCCGACCCTGCGCTTCTGGGAGGACTTCCTCAGCGGTCTCGCCGCCATGCTGGTCTGCGCCTTCGGCGCGCTCCTCCTCGTCTGGCTGGTCAAGACCGTGCTCGAGCAGCGCCGCTGGAGCCAGCTCCAGCGCGTGCAGGCCGAGGTGCACCAGAAGGTGCTCGACCGCCTGGGCAGCAACGAGCAGCTCCTGGCCTACATCGAGACCCCGGCCGGCCGCCGCTTCCTGCAGTCGGCCCCCATCCTGGTGGACGGCCCCCGGCCCGTGAGCGCCCCCATCGGCCGCGTGCTGTGGTCGATGCAGGTCGGTCTGGTGCTCGTCGCCGCCGGACTGGGCATCCTCATCGTCAGCGGTCAGGTCCCGCCCATGGGTGGGCTGCCGCTGCGGGTGGTGGGGGTGGCCACGCTCTCCATCGGTATCGGCTTCGCCGTCGCCTCCCTTGCGTCCTTCGCCCTCTCCCGCCGGCTGGGGCTGCTCGCCCAGCCGGAACCCTCGCCGGAACTGTGAGCACGTCGCTGACGGCCACGATGCGCACGCGCCTGCTGGCCCGCGCCGAGGCCCGGGTGGAGGCACGCCGGGATCCCATGGACGAGGACGCCTTCCGTGCCTTCTACGAGCGCACGTCCCGGCCGCTGTGGGCCTACCTGGCCCGCTGCACCGGCGACCGGCAGCTCGCGGACGACCTGCTGCAGGAGGCGTATTACCGGCTCCTCCGCACCTCGGGGAACTACGCGGACGAGGCTCACCGCCGCAACGCCCTCTTCCGCATCGCCACCAACCTGATGGCAGACGTCCGGCGCCACGCCCGCCGCGTGCACCAGACGCCGCTGGGCCAGGACGAGGGAGGGGCGACCGTGGATACCGGCGCCGCCGAGCGCACCGACCTGGCGCGCGCCATGGCCAGGCTGCGCCCGATGCAGCGGAAGATGGTGTGGCTGGCCTACGTGCAGGGGGCCTCGCACGCGGAGATCGCGGAGGCGCTCGGGCTCAAGGCGGGGAGCATCCGGTTGCTCCTCTTCCGGGCGAGGAAGCAGCTCGCCGGCTTCCTGCGGAGCGATCCGTGAGCGCCGCGCCCTGCCCGAGGGAGCACGATGTGCTGGAGGCGCTCCGCTCCGGCGCCTGGCCGGCCGGCTGCGACGAGGAGCTGCGCGCGCACCCGCCCCAGTGTCCGGGCTGCCGCGACCTGGTCGAGGTGACGGCCGCGCTCTTCGAGGACCGCGACGCCGGCATCCACGAGGCACCGATCCCCGGCTCCGGCCTGGTCTGGTGGAAGCTGCAGCTGCGGCTGCGGCAGGAGGCCATGCGCTCGGCGCGGCGCACGCTCCTGCTCGTGCAGGCCAGCGCGCTGTCCATCGCAGGCGGGCTCGCGCTCCTGATGCTCCAGCTGTTCGTGCCCGATTGGTCGGCAATGGTGGCCGCGGCGCTGCCCGTGGCCGTCCGCAGCGCGGTGCCGATCGGTCTCGATGTCCTGGCGGTGGCGATCCTCACCGCCGGCCCGCTGGTGGCCTACCTGGTGAGCCGGAAGGGCTGAGGCGCTCTTGGCTAGGGCCGGCCGGACCCGGGCAGCAGCAGATCCTCGAGGAAGAATGCCGCCAGGTCGTTCCTGCCCGACAGGCCCGCCTTCCGGTAAACCGCACGCGCCTGCTGACGCGCGGTGGCCTCGGTGATGTTCCGGACGCCCGCGATCTCGCGGTGGCTCAGCCCCTTCAGCAGGAGGAGGGCCACTTCCTTCTCCGCGCCCGACAGCGCCCAACGCTCGAACTGACGGTCGAGCGCGGCGCCCAGTCCAGCCAGAAGGTCGCGGGCCTCGCCTCGCCATCGCGCGGCCTCCGCCTCGGTGGCGGCGAGCCGTTCGGCCAGCGCGGCCGCCTCGGCCGTGGCCACCCGGGCGTCTCGCGCCAGCACGACAAGCCGGCGGGCCATGAGCACAGCACCCGCCATCCCGACCAGGACGACGCCCAGCTCGGCTGCCACGTGGCCGAAAGTCGTTCCCTCCCTCGTGTCGGACACGAGGTCGAGCGCGGCCAAAAGGGCGACGGCGGCGAATGCAGCCAGGACCCAGGCAAGCAGGCGTCCTTCGGATGTGAGTGGAGGCCGGCCAATTTGCCTGGTTTTTCCAGCGATGTCACGCATGGCGGATGGTCCGATCCCGGCGGAGGGAGCACGCTGCCCTCGCGCTCGATCTCCCGGGCGCAGGAGGTTCTAGCATTGGACGCGCTGCTCTTTCATCCGAAGGTGGTCCACATTCCCATGGCCCTGGGCGTGCTGATGCCGGCCGTCGCCGGCGGGCTCCTGCTCGCCTGGTGGCGCGGCTGGCTTCCGCGCCGCGCCTGGGCCCTGGCGGTCCTCCTCCAGGCAATCCTCGTCGGCTCGGGGGTGGTCGCCCTCCGGACCGGCGAGGCGGCCGAAGAGGGGGCCGAGCGGGTGGTGGCCGAGCGATACATCCAGCAGCACGAGGACGCGGCGGAGCTGTTCGTCTGGGCCAGCGGCGGCACGCTGGCCGTCATGCTGCTGGCACTGGCCCTGGGGGCCAGCCGTGCGGGCGTTCCCGTCGGCGCGGGGGCCACGCTGGCGACCCTCCTCGTCCTCGGCCTCGGGTATCGCACGGGGCATGCGGGGGGGAGCCTGGTCTACGAGCACGGAGCCGCGCAGGCGTACGTCCAGGCGGGTCCCCTTGCTGGCCCATCCGAGTCCGCGGCAACGGAGGACGACTGAGGAGAGGAAACGCTCAGATGTACCGCCGCAGCTCCGGCCAGAGCTGACGCAGGTCCACCTTGGGCCTTCGCCCGATCGAGACGTCCAGGCCGCGCTCGTAGGGCATGGCCCAGGGCGAGGAGGTCTGCCCCACGATCTCGATCGACTCGAAGAAGCGGGCATTGTCCGCCCGGTCGCCCCCGATGATGATCACGGCGTCCACGCGCCCCGGCCGGGGACCCCACAGCCAGTAGCTGTTGTGTCCGCTGACGGCCGGGGGCAGGCCGAGCTTGCGTCCGAGCACGTCCACCGCACCCGCCTCGCCGTAGTTCTGGCCGAAGATGCGGCAGTGCGCGCGCTCGTCCGGCGTCAGGCGCAGGTAGGCCTTGTGGACCAGGGCGACCATCTCCGGCCAGCCGAACATGTCCGCGTATTGCTGGGGGAGCGCACCCATCTCATGGTGCTCGTCGGTGCGCGGCTCCTGGCCGAGTGCGGCCTGATAGCGCACGAAGGTGCGCACGGGGAGAACCGGGAGCGCGAAGGGCAGGATGAGGGCGCCGAAGAGCACCACGAGCACGGCAAGCGCAGCGCGGAGCGCGCGCGTCTCCACGCGCTGCTCCAGCGCCACCGCGCCCAGCGGGAGCACCATGATGTAGGTCACCGCCAGGTAGTAGGGGCGGCTGCGACCGGACATCATCAGGAGCAGCGCGATCACGACGTACATCCAGAACAGCACGCGTCCGCCCCGGCGGAGCGGCTCCCCGCGCCCGAAGAGGCCGTAGGAGAGCCCCGCGATCCAGACCGGCACCGCCCCGGGATTCATGGCCAGGATCTGGTCGAGCACGAAGCGGAGGGGCCCCGTGGCCACCATCTTGTAGGTGGATGCATTGCGCATCCATTCCTGCGTGGGCCAGCCGTGGCGGACCTGCCAGAGCACGTTGGGCAGGAAGACGAGGGCGGCGAGCGCGGCGGCGACCCAGGGCCCGGGCGTGCGCAGGACGCGCCGGTGGTGCGTCACCAGCAGACCGATGAACAGGCTCCCGCCGTACCAGAGCGCGCTCGGCTTGTTCAGGAGGGCCAGGCCGCCCAGGACTCCGAGCGCGCTCCAGCCGCCGAGCGTCGGTTTCTCCAGCACGCGGAGGACGAGCAGGGCGCCCAGGGACCACAGCAGCAGGTCGATCGCGTTCATCGAGTAGTAGTGGTGGGTCCCCAGGAAGGTGGGGCAGAGCAGGGCCACCAGCGCGGCCAGACCCTGGGCGAAGCGGCCTCCTCCCAGCCTGTGCGCCACCAGGCCGAAGAGGACCACCGTGGCGGCGCCGGCGAGCGCGGGGACGAGGCGCAGCGCCGGGAGCGAGTCCCCGATCAGGAAGCGAACCGCCGCCAGCACCGCGATCGACAGCGGCGGGTGGTCCACGTACCCCCAGTCCAGGTGCTCGGTGCTGGCCAGGTAGTACAGCTCGTCCCTGAAGTAGCCGTACTGCTCGACGGCGAAGAGGTGCAGGGTGAGCTTGGCCACGGCGAGGAGGAGCAGCAGGCGCCAGGCCGTGCGCCCGTTCACGCGCGCGCGCTCCGGTGCCCGTCGATCCACGCTGCCCAGGGGACGAAGAGCAAACCGGCGAGACCGACCCAGGCGATGGCCTCCGGCGAGGGTGGGGGCGGCGCCCAGGGGCTCGACGCCCAGATCGCGGTCTGCAGGAGGAGAAGGCTCCAGAGCGCGAAGGAGCCCATGCGGTCCCTGGGGGAACTGGAGCGGACGTAGAGGTAGATCGCCGCAGCGAAGAGGAGCCCCTCCACCAGCAGCGTGGCCGCCACGGAGTTCCAGAGTCCCAGGCCGAGGAGGGGGGAGCTCCCGGGCCAGAGGGGAAGATCCGGACGATGCGCCACGACGTCCAGCACCCAGTGGCTGACCACGAGCGCGCCCACGAGCAGCCGGTGCCGGCGCGCGACCAGCGCGAGGAGCGCACCCCAGGCGCAGGCCAGGAGCAAGCTGTGGGACCAGGGGTAGGCGTCGAAGGCCAGGGGCGTGAAGGCGGTATTCCCCGGCACGATGCGGACCCGCTCGATGCCCAGCAGAAGGAACACCGGCCACAGCAGGTCGAGGGCGAACACGGCGGCGATCAGGAGGGCGAGGGGCACCTCCCGCACGCGCGCCTTGGCGGCCAAGGCCAGGGCCGTATGCCCCACGAACATGGCGGGGAGTCTACCTCCAGCTGTGGCCGAATTCGGCGGCGAGCACGGCCAGGTCCTCGCCGTCGATGCCGCAGTCCCGGGTGAGATCGGCATCCGGGTCGTAGCCGGTCTGGCCGCAGGACCGGCCGAAGGCGCGCGCGACGATCGCCAGATCGAAGCCGTCCACGCGTCCGGAGTGGTCGACGTCGCACAGGCGCACGCCGGTCTCGCAGGCGTCGCCCATGCCGTCGCCATCGAAGTCGGCCTGCCCCGGGTTGGACGTCTCCTGGCAGTTGTCCGCGCAATCGGGAACCGCGTCCCCGTCCGCATCCGGCCGGTTCGCGAGCGTGTCCGCTCGCTGGTCGTCGCAGTCGCCGCAGGTGTCCCCGGGCGCCGGAGAGCACGAGCCCGAGCAGACAGCCCAGCCATCTCCATCCCCGTCCGGGCACGCGCACGCCGGCTCCTGGCCGTCGCTGGCGCCGTCGCAGTCGTCATCACGTCCGTTGGTGCAGATCTCCGCGACGCCGGGGTGGACGTCTCCCCGCTGGTCGTCGCAGTCCCCGCAGACGTCCCCGTTCGAGAGACTGCATCCTCCGGTGCAGAGAGCGAACCCGTCGCCGTCTCCGTCGCGGCAGGACCCGGCCTGGCATTCCGGATCGAGCAGATCGGTGGCACCGTCGCAGTCGTCGTCGCGGAAGTTGAAGCAGGACTCGGCTCTGCCGGGACGCACGCTGGCGCGGCTGTCGTCGCAGTCGCCGCACTGGTCGCCCGCTGCGAGGGTGCAGCCTCCGGAGCACACGGCGTAGCCATCCCCGTCGGCGTCGGGACAGGGGGCCGCCGATGCCGCGGTGGCAACCCCGGCGCAGAGGAGCAGCGTCCAGGAGAGCGTTCTTGGGCGCACGCGCACCTCCGGCCGGGAAACGTACCGCGGGGCGTCCCGCGGTCCCATGCACCGTTTCGTGACCGCGCACCGGGAGCGGTGCCGACGTCCCCGCCAGCGACGACAGATTGGAGGAATCGCTGTACCCTCTCCCGGCTTGAAGTCCTACTTCGACCTCCAGGGGGATGGCGGCTCCGACGTGCTGGGCCAGGTCCGGGCGCTGCGTCGGCGGATCGACGCTCGCCTGGCCGGCGTCCGCCACATGGTGGCGGTCGCCTCCGGCAAGGGCGGGGTGGGGAAGAGCACCCTCACCTACCAGATCGCCTGCGCCGTTCAGGCGGCGGGGCGGCGCGTCGCCATCCTGGACGCCGACCTCAACGGGCCCTCCCAGGCACGGATGGCGGGGCTGCGGGAGGGCGTCTTCGTGCCCTCCGCCGACGGACTGGCCGTGCCCCGCACGCGCGGCGGCATCGGCGTGGTCTCCCTGGGGATGGCGATTCCCGAGTCGACGGCGCTCGAGTTCGAGAGCGTCGCCTCGGGCGAGTCCCACACCTGGCGCGGCACCCGCGAGTACACGCTGCTCGGCGAGCTGATGGCGAGCCTGGACTGGGGCACGCTGGATCTGCTGCTGCTGGACCTCCCGCCCGGGGCGGAGCGCACGGTGCAGGCCGCGGAGTGGTTCGGCCCCCGGGTCGCGTTCCTCCTGGTGACGATCCCCTCCGACGTCTCCCGGGGCGTGGTGTCACGCTCCCTGGCGGCGCTGCGCAAGACCCGAAACCCCGTGCTCGGCTACGTCGAGAACATGGCGGGCTACTGGTGCGCGGAGTGCGGCGAGGTGAAGGCGCTGTTCCCGGCCGCGGCGGAGGTGGCGCTCCCGGACCTGCCGTGCCTCGGGCACATCCCCTTCGATCCGGAGCTGGCCGCGCGCTGCGACCGTGGCGAGCCGTTCTCGTCCGAGCCGCTGCGGGCGCTGGCGCACGAGGTGGTGGCGGCGCTGCAGGAAATCTCCGTGGAGGACCGCGTGTGAAGTTCCTGTGCGTGCCCTGCGACCAGCCCATGAAGCTGCGGACCACGGCCAGCCCGGAGTCGGGCACGCTCTCCGTGGTCTACACCTGCCCGGCCTGCGACTACGAGATCGCCATGCTCACGAACCCCCTGGAGACCCAGCTCGTGCAGTCCCTGGGGGTGAAGATCGGTCCCCAGGGCTCGGGCTGTCCCTTCTCGGGGATGATCGCGGAATCCTCTTCCTCCATGAAGGAAGGGGGCGAGCTGACCTGGACCCCCGGCGCCCGAGCGCGCCTGCAGAACATCCCCGAGTTCGTGCGGCCCATGGCCACCGCCGGCATCGAGAAGCTGGCGCGGGAGCAGGGGCGCACCGAGATCGACGAGGCCGTGCTGGACGAGGCCCGCGCCTTCTTCGGCATGTGAGCCCGCGGTGGAGTTCGACCGCCCCTACGTCGTCTCCTGGAACCTGACCTACCGCTGCAACCTGGCCTGCGAGCACTGCTATCTCGACGCCGGAGGGAAGCCGGCCGTACAGGAGCCGGCCTTCGCCGACCGCAGCGAGCTGACGACGGCGCAGTGCTTCCAGGTGGTGGACCAGCTCGCCGCCTTCGCGCCCGAGTGCCTGACCATCCTCACCGGAGGCGAGCCGCTGCTCCGCCGCGACATTCTGGAGATCGTGCGCTACGCGCACGGGCGCGGCCTCTGGGTGGTGGTGGGCACCAACGGCGTCAAGATCACGGAGAACCTGGTGGGCCTGCTCCGGGAGGCGGGCGTGCGGGGGATGTCCCTCTCCCTCGACGCCCTCGATCCCGCGGCGCACGACGGCTTCCGCCGCGTGCGCGGCGCCTGGCAGAACACGGTCGAGGGGGCGGAGATCCTCCACCGCGCCGGCCTCCCCTTCATCGTGCAGACCACGGTGGCGCGCCACAACGTGGCCGAGCTGCCCGCCATCGCCGCCTTCGCCCGCGAGCGCCTGGGCGCCAAGGTGTGGAACCTCTACTTCCTGGTGCCGACGGGGCGGGGGACGTTCGTCTCCGACCTCACGCCGGCGGAGCACGACGGGGTGCTCGATCGGCTCTCCACCATCCGCGCCACCCATCGAGGGGCGATGCTGGTCAACGCCAAGTGCGCGCCCCACCACGTGCGCAACCTGCTGACGGACGGCGGGGACAGCCTCCTGCGGACCTACAGCGACGGTGCGGGAGGCTGCCCCGCGGGCACGCACTATCTCGGCATCCGCCCGAACGGCGACCTCACCCCGTGTCCGTACCTGCCGGTTTTCGGCGGCAACCTGAAGACGGCCACCGTCACCGAGCTGTGGAGCACGGCGGAGCCCTTCCTGGCCATCCGGCGGAGGGAGGCGCTGGGCGGGCGCTGCGGCGCCTGCGAGCTGTCGAAGGCCTGCGGCGGCTGCCGGGCCCGCGCCTGGGCCGCCTCGGGGAGCCTGCTGGCCGAGGACCCGCTGTGCACGCACGTGCCGGGCTCCATCCCGCAGGAGCGGTTGATCCGGATCGCCGCCCCCGCGGCCTACGGCCAGCCCCAGGAGCAGGGGATCGCCTGGGACGACGCGGCCAGCGCCCGCATGAAGCAGGTGCCCGCCTTCGTGCGGGGGATGGTCGTGCGGGCGGTCGAGTCCTACTGCCGCACGCGCGGCCTCGCTCACGTCACCGAGGAGCTGCTCACGGAGATCCGGGAGAAGATGCCGACGCCGAAGGTGTTCGGGCGTCCCGGGCGCGGATGAGCCGAGGGCCGCTCCGCGGTCCGGTCGTTCTCCTCCTCTCCACCCTCGCGCTCTTCGCGCCGATCCTCGCAGGGGGAAGCCTCTACTACAGCGACGTCCATCAGACGTTCGAACCGGCACGCAGGATGCTCGACGCCTCGCTCCGCCACGGCTCGATCCTCTGGAGCCCGAGCCTGGGGAACGGGGCGCCCCTGCTCGCGAGCCCGATCCAGCAGGTGCTCTACCCCCCGGTGCTCCTCCTGAGCCGGATTCCCCCGCACCGGGCCCTCTCCTTTCTCGCCATCGCGCACCTCCTCTCCGGCGCGCTCGGCACGTGGCTCCTCGCCCGGCGGCAGGGACGGAAGGCGGCGGGGGCGTTCGGCGCCGCGGCCACGTTCGGCTTCTCGGGGATCGCCGTCTCGTCAACGTCGCTCGTCAACATCCAGTGGTCGACCTCCTGGATCCCCTGGATCCTCCTCGCAGCGGACCGGGCGGCGGAGCCGCGCCCCTCGGCGCGATGGTTCGCGCCCATCCTCTTCCTCGGCCCCGTCGTGCTCCTCGCGCTGCTCGTGGGGGAGCCGCTGGGGCCGGTTTCCGGCCTCTTGCTCGCGCTGGTCCTGACCCTGCCTGGAGACCGCCCCTCGCTCTTCCGGAGGATCTCATCCCTCGCTCTCGGCTTCGGCGCCGGCCTCCTCGCCGCCATGCCCTACCTCCTCGCCGTCTACCGTTACCTTGCCGCGTCGGTCCGGAAGGCGGGGTTCACCGAGGCGGGGATGGCGGTCTGGTCCTTCCGCCCCGTCGAGGCGCTCGGATTCCTGATCCCCGACCCCTTCGGCAACCCGGTCCTGGTCGGTGCCGGAGGCTTCTTCGCCAAGCTCCTCCACCCCGAGATGGGGCACCAGTTCTTCCCCGGGGTCTACGTGGGTGGCCTCGCCCTCGCCCTCGCGTTCCGCGGCGCGCTCGCATCCGACCGTAGGCGGTGGGGTCTCCTGGTGGCGCTCGCGTTCCTCCTCGTCGCGGCCCTCGGCCGCTTCACTCCGCTGCACGCGCTCCTCGTCGAGGTCCCCGGGTACGGCTCGTTCCGCTATCCCGCCAAGTGGCTCGCGGTGGCGATGCTCCCGCTCGCCCTCCTGGTCGGGCGCGGGGTCGACCTCCTGGACGAGGACGGGGCCGAGCCCGGCGGGCGCGGGCGATCCCTGCTGGCGGGACTGGGGAGCCTGGCCGTGCTGGGGATACTCTCCGTGGCGGCGCTCCACGGGCTCGATGCGGCGATCGCCTCGTACGCCGGCCTCCCCACGCCCGCGCGCCTCGTGGAGACGATCCGATCGGGGCTCCTGGGGGGCGCGCTCCGCTCGGCCATCCCCGTCCTCCTCGTGATCGTCCTTCTGATCGCGAAGCGACCGCTCCCCTCACGTCCCCGCCTCGGCCTCGCCGCCGCCGCTCTCCTCGCCCTCGACCTCGGGCTTGCCAACCGCCACCTCGCCCCCACCGCGGAGGCCTCGTTCTACGAGAGGGTGCCGGACGCCGCGCTCGCCTTGAGACGGGATCCGGGGCCGCAGGGCAGGGTCTACGTGGCCAAGTCCGACTACGAGGACCTCTGGTTCTCGCCGCCCTTCACCCACACGCGCGAGTTCTTCCGATGGGAGCGCGAGCTGCTCCAGGCGTACACGCCCGTCTCCTACGGCTTCGACCTCGCGTTCAACGGGGACACCGAGGCCTGCGCGCCGCTCGACTACGCGAAGCTCGGCGTGCTCGCCGGGAGCGCTCCTCCCCGAGAGCTCCTGATGCTCCTGGGAGCGGCCGGCGTGACCCACGTCGTCTCCCTCCAGCCCATCGAGCACCGGGCGGCGACTCCGGTCGCCTCGCTCGCGAACCGCTCCACCCGCCTCCTCCGGATCTACCGCAACCGCCTCGCCCTTCCCAGGGCGCGGATGGTCCCGCGGCTCACGCCCTACTCCGGAGACCTCGGGTTCATCGAGACGCTGCGCGCCGCGCCCGACGGGCTCTTCGGAGGAACGGCGCTCGTGGAGCGTTCCCTGATGCCGCCGTCCACCGGGGAGGCGCTGCACGCCCCACGCCCGGGGCGGGTCGACATCCTCGAGGACCGCGGCGACCGGATCGAGCTCCGCACCTCGACGGCGTGGGCGGGCTGGCTCGTCCTGAGCGATGCCTGGGTTCCCGGGTGGACCGCGCGCGTCGATGGGAGGGAGGTGCCGATCCTGAAGGCGGACTACGCCTTTCGCGCCGTGGCGGTCCCCGCCGGAGCCCACCAGGTGGTCCTGCGCTACTCCCCCTGGTAGTTCCTCACCAGGCCCGGTAAGAAGGCGCTGGCTGCCCGCGCGCTTTCCGCGCATCGCCCGCGTGCACGCTCATTGCTGGGAGCCTTCCCGCCTCTCGCCCTCCCACTCCCTTCCCATCACGGAGAATCCCTATGGCACACCATGGCTCGAGCAAGATTGCGCTCGCGGTCTGCTTCTCGACGATCGCGCTGGCCCCGGCGGACCGCAAGTTCGTCGACGAGGCTGCCCAGGGCGGAATGTTGGAGGTCCAGCTCGGCACCTATGCCGCGGCGCACGCCTCCAGCGAACAGGTGAGGCAGTTCGGGCAGCGCATGGTGACGGACCACGGCAAGGCCAACGACGAGCTCGGGGCTCTGGCCCGATCCAAGGGCATCGAGGTGCCCGCATCCCTGGACAAGAAGCACCAGATGGACCTGGAGAAGATGCAGAAGCTGGACGCCGCCGCGTTCGACCGCGCGTACATGGAGCACATGGTCAAGGATCACGAAGACCCTCCCCACCCTGCAGGATCACCTCGAGCTCGCGCAGTCGACCTACGCCGCCGTGAAGAGCACCGGCCCGCCGGCCGCGCACGCAGGGGCGGCGCACTAGGCAGCACCGTCCTGACCGGAGGACTCTCTGCTGGCGGTGTAGACTCGCGCCCGTGTCCGAAGGGCAGCGCTTCGAGGACTATCCCCTCACCCGGCCGGAGTACATCCAGGTCATGGTGCACTTCTACCGCGGTGAGGTGGCACGCTCCGTCTCCTGGCGGGAGAGGTTGGACGCCACCACGAACTGGGCGGTCCTCACCACCGCCGGCATGCTCTCCTTCGCGTTCACCAGCATCGAACATCCCCACGTCGTCCTCCTCCTGGGGAACGTGGTCCTGCTCGCCTACCTCTCCATCGAGGCGCGCCGCTATCGCACTTTCGAGGTCTACCGGGCGAGGGTGCGCATGCTGGAAGAGAACTTCCTGGTGCCGATCCTCACGCGGCACCTGGAATCCCCGCTGACCACGTGGCGCGACATGGTGGCCCGGGACCTCGACCTGCCCAAGTACAAGACGACCTTCCTGGAGGCGTTCGGCTTCCGGCTGCGCCGCAACTACCTCTTCATCTTCGGCATCCTCCTCGGAGGATGGCTGGTGAAGCTGGCCCTCCATCCCGGCCTCGCCGTCTCCTGGACCGACCTCTGGGAGCGCATGGCGGTGGGCGCGATCCCCTCCCCGGTCGTCCTGATCCTGGTGGTGGTGTTCTACGGCCTGCTGCTCACCCTCTTGTGGTGGAGCCGGCACCACACGTCCCCCGGGGACACCTCGGACGAGATCGCCGGTCTCGAGCGCTGGAAGATCTAGCGCGATGTCCGAGCCGAGAACGTTTGGCAGCGCCCAGGAGTTCCGCCGATGGCTGGCCAGGAACCACGCCAGGGTCGAGGCCCTGGAGGTGCGGTGCTTCAAGGTGAGCGAGGCGGAGCGGGGCCTGACCTACAAGCAGGCGGTGGACGAGGCGCTCTGCCACGGCTGGATCGATGGCGCCCGCCATGCCGTGGACGAGAGCAGCTTCCGGGTGCGCTTCACGCCTCGCAAGCGGAAGAGCACGTGGAGCCGCGTCAACCTGGCCAGGGTGGAGGAGCTGATCGCGACCGGCCGCATGACGGCGCCCGGCCTCGCCGCCTACCGCGGTCGCGACGAGAAGCGCACCGGTCTGTACTCCTTCGAGCGCGCCGCGATGGAGCTCGCCCCCCCGTACCTGAGGCGCCTGCGCGCCAGCGAGGATGCCTGGCGTTTCTACAAGAACCAGGCTCCGTGGTATCAAAGGGTCACCGCGTTCTACGTGATGAGCGCCAAGCGGGAGGAGACGCGGGACCGGCGCTTCACGAAGCTGCTGGCCTGCTCCGCCGCCGGCAAGCGGATGGGGATCCTGGAGCGGGCCGGGAGGAGCAAGGGTCGAGGATGAGGAGCGTGATGGGAATCGGGGGTGTCTTCTTCCGGGCGAACGACCCCAAGGGTCTCGCCCGCTGGTACCAGGAGCACCTGGGCATCACGATGACCCCGGACAACTACGAGGACGACTGCTGGCGCCAGGAGGCCGGCTTCACCGTCTTCCAGCCCTTCCCCCGGGAGACGACGTACTTCGGCGCGCCCGAACGGGCGTTCATGGTCAACTTCCGGGTGCGCGACCTGGAGGAGCTGGCGGCGCAGCTCCGGGGCGCGGGAATCGAGGTGGCGATGGACCCGCAGGCCTATCCCAACGGCCGCTTCGCAAGGATCCATGACCCGGAGGGGAACCCCATCGAGCTGTGGGAGCCGCGGGGGAAGGCGGCATGCTAGGGGGGCGTCCCTGGCACCAGTGGGTGGGGCAGTACGCGGAAAGTCACCAGCACCCGGTGAACCGCTTCTGCCACACGGTGGGGATCCCGCTCATCGCGGTGTCCATCCCGCTCCTGCTCGTGACCTTCTTCGTCCCCTGGTTCTGGAAGGTCTCGCTCGCCCTGTTCCTGGTGGGCTGGATCTTCCAGTTCATCGGGCACGCCTTCGAGGGGAAGCCGCCGGAGTTCTTCCATGATTGGCGCTTCCTCCTCGTGGGCCTGCGCTGGTGGCTCGCCAAGGTGAGGGGACGGGTTTAGCGCGCGGCCAGCAGCGGGATGCCCAGCAGGAGAACGAGGAAGGCGATCAGGCCCACCACCGCCTTCCAGTTCCCCAGGTTGATCGTGTAGCCGAGGCCGAAGCGCCGCTCCACCATGATGGACGGATCGTTCCGGTTCACGTAGAACATCCCCAGCACCCAGTAGCGGTTGTCGGCGAGTCCGTTCGTGAGGGGAGCGGCGGTCGCTCCCTCCAGGCGCGCCCCTCCCTGGCCATAGCGCACGGCGAGCACCACCACCCCGGCCACCCCCCCCACCACGAGCACGCCTGCGAGGACGAGCACCGCGCGGGGAAGTCCCTCGCTCAGTCCCTGGGCGGTGCGGATGGAGAAGACGGTGATGAGCGCGAGCATGAGGGAGATCACCCAGGTGACCCCGCACAGGAAGCGGGTCACGGCCCGGCGGAAAACGAGCTGCGCGCGCAGGCTGGTGCCGTCGTCCCCCAGGCGGACGGCACGCTTGGCGTGGGAGACGAGAACACACAGGAGACCCAGGGCGAAGCCCTGGATGACGCCGATCGCGGGGAGCAACAGCACCGATCGGGCGCTCTTGTCCCTCCAGGCGTCAGGAGCCCCCGAAAAGCCGAAGTGGGTGGGGATGCGCGGGGGAAGCTCCGCATAGCTGGCGGCGGCGTAGGCGAAGCCCAGGAGTCCGCAGGCCAGGGCGAACACCAGGGTGACGTAGGGCAGAGTACCGGCCGAGGCGTCCTCTTCGACGATGGCCACCGCGGGCGCCGGGGGCGCGGGCGGGGCCAGGGCGCGGGCGGCGAAGTACGCCCAGAGATAGAGGCCGAGCAGGAGCAGCACGAAGGCCACGAGGCAGACGATGGCTGCCGTGGAGTTGCGCAACGCGACTTGCACCATGGCCGTGGCCAGGGTGCCGGCGATCACGCAGCGGGCCCAGATGCGACGGATGCGGCTCGCGGGCGCGCCCGCGGCTGCCTGCTCGCCCACGTAGACGCCGAACAGCAGCCCGTGCCGGGCGATGCGTGGAAGAAACAGGTAGAGCGCTCCCGCGAAGAGGGTCTCCAGCGCCACGATCCAGAGGATCGCCGTGTCTCGCATGACCTCACCCCCGCCGGCGGCCGCCCAGTGCGGCCAGCTCGGCCTCCAGCATGTTCTTCAGCTCCCTCGCCGGGACGCCCGCCTGCCGGAGCCGCGCCAGGGCCGTGCGCAGATCGCGCCGCAGCGGTTCCACCCGATCGGGCGGCGCAGCGGACGGCGGTCCCAGGACGCGGGCGCGCGTGCGGTGGGCGATCTCGAGAAACCCCTCCTCCTGGAGCAGGCGGTAGGCACGCGCCACCGTGTTGAGGTTGACCCCCAGGTCGCTCGCCACCGTGCGCACGGGCGCCAGGGCACGACCGGGGGCCAGGGCGCCCGAGACGATCGCCTCGCGCAGCTGACGCGCGATCTGGCCGTAGACCGGCTCCTCGGAGGTGAAATCGATCAACAGGGCGCGCATGCTGTACACTGCACGGTATACAGCTTCTTCCCCCATCGTGCAACCGAGGAGGCTCGGCGGTCACCCGTTCACGGCGGGGACCTTCTTCGAGACCTCCTTCCATTCCACCGCACCCTTCCCGTCCGGATCCAGGCCCATGAGGGCCTGGGCGGCGCGGTCGGTGCGCACCGAGGAGGGCGTGGTCACGAGGTAGACGGCCTCCGCCTCGGACATCGTGCGCAGCTCGAAGTGGGCCTTGAAGCGGCGCAGCACGGTCTCGATCTGTGCCTGCAGGGAGGCCGTCTTGTCGCCCAGCTTGACCGAGAGCTCGAAGGTGCGCGTCTGGGGCTCGAAGCTCTCGATCACCCAGAGGGTGACGACCAGGAACACGGTGGCGAAGACGGAGAGGGCATAGAGGCCGGTGCCGGCGGCCAGGCCCACGGCGAGCGCCGCCAGCATCACCACGGCGTCCTTGGGGTCCTCGATCTTGCTGCGATAGCGGATGAGGCTGGCCACGCCCACGATGCCGAACGCGCGCGCCATGCTCTCGCCCACCACCAGCATGATGGCGCTCCCCACCACGGCGAGGATGATCTGCGTCTGCACCACCGCCGCCCGGCGGGGCGGCGTCCCCCGGCGGCGCGGACGGAGCGCGAGCATGGCCCCCAGGGCCACCGCCAGGGGCAGGCGGATGGCGGCCTCGCGCAGCTCGGTCAGCAGCGGGTTCACCGCCGGTGCTCCAGCGCCAGTCCCTGCCGGATCTTCTCCTCGATCTTGGCGATGAAGCGGCGGCGCTCGCTGGCGGAGTAGCCGGCGGCCTTGAAGATGGTGTCGAGCTGCCGGTGACCGAGGTTCGAGAGCAGCCGGCAGGCCCAGACCACGTCCTCCGGGGTGAGATCGTTCCGCAGCCTGAAGTGCCTGCCCCGGAAGTCGAACTTCACCCGCCCCTCCTCCACGCCCTCGATGAAGCCCGCGCGCTCGAAGTCTTGCAGGTTGTTCCGGCTCCCCAGCGCGATCTTGGATCTTCCCAAAGCGGCGCCGAGGTCCTGCACCACGTACCAGCGCGTGGGCCCGGGGGCGGACTCCTTCATTCTGTAGATCCGGTTCTGGCTCTCGTCCAGGTCCCAGTTGTTGAAGAGGAGGTTGATCACGATCTTGCCCTTGAGGGCCCGGGTCTCCAGGAAGGGGTTGTCCCGCCACTCCCACACCCCTTCGTTCTCGTGGTCGGACTGGAGACGGAAGCGGCCGGGCGGGGGCGTCTGCGTGGGGCCGCCCTCCATCTTCCACCTGGGCACGTAGTACATGACCGGCTGGCGGTAGCCCACGGCCCAGAGCACGCGGGAGAGCACGAATTCCGACTGGGCCTCCTCGCCGATCTTCACGTCCCAGGTCCGGCCCTGCGGGTCCACGACCTCGTACCCCTTCGAGTGCCCCTTCGTGTCCTCGGACACGAACCGGTAGACGGTCCTCGGGGAGGGCACGAGCGCTTTCCCTCCCCAGCCGTGGAGGACGTCGCGGGCGGCGATGTCGTGCGGCCGCTCCCAGAGCTGGCCGAGAGGGACGGCTTCCTCGGCCGCGGCGGGATGGGAGAGGACGAGCAGCGCCAGCAGCAGGATGCCTCTCATCTCAGGGCTGCTGCTTTCGCCGGAGGATGATCCCGGAGTCCACGACCTCACCGGTGCGCGAGATGGCCTGGAAGGTCATGGCGTCGTCCTTGATCTCCGCCACCAGGAAGGCGCGGTCGCGGTCGAACCCCTTGTCGGTGATGGGCGAGTTGGGCTTGATGTCGCCGGGCGCCAGCATGCCCCCCGATCCCACCACGAAGTACACGATCCCCTGCTGGGGCTTGATGCGCTCGTAGAAGTGGTCGTGGCCGGTGAAGACCACGCTCACGTTGTACTTCACGAAGAGCGGCTCCAGCGTCTGCCGGAGCTTGATGTCGGAGCCATGACGCCCTCCCGAGGAGTAGGGGGGATGGTGGAAGTAGGCGATCTTCCAGTCCTCCGTGGAGTCCTCCAGCTCCTTCTGCAGCCACGCGATCTGCTCCGGCACCGGATAGGTGCTGTCCAGCACGAAGAAGCGGACCGGCTCGTGAGGGGCGTGGAACGAGTAGTAGAGCTTCCCCTCCATGTTGAAGGCCTCGTAGTAGCGCTGCTCCCGGGCGTCGTGGTTTCCCAGGGCGCCGTAGAACTTCACTCCCGCGTCGAGCAGGGCCTTGTAGGGGGTCTCGAATTTCGACCGGAAGTCCTGCGGGCGCTCCGCGCCGTAGAGGTTGTCCCCCACCAGGAGCACGATCTCGAAGGGAAAGGCCTTGTGCACCTCGAACATGCGGTCGGCGAGCTCGTATTGCCGCCGTCCCGCCGTCCCGAAGTCCCCCAGCACCGCGAACTTGAGCGAGCCGTTCGCGTTGGGGAGGGCAACCGGGGCTTCCACCACCGCGGCCGGACCCTTGGTGGGCTGCGGTCCCAGCAGGGGACAGCCGCAGGCCAGGAGGGACAGGGCGAAGGCGGCGGCGGTGGCGGCGAGGGTGCGGCGCGGCATCAGGGCAGGACCTCGTCCGTGTAGTCCACGATCAGGTGCGCGTGGACGTCGAGCAGGACGAGGCGGCGCCCGATGAAGCGGTACTCGAGGTCCTCCTGCAGGGGAGGCAGCGCCGCCAGCACCGGCGGCGGCATGGTGGAGAGCGGGACCTGGTCCGGATAGCGCTTGTTGATCGTGAGCGTCATCGGTCCCGGGTTCTCGTCCATGATCGAGGCCCTGAGGTTCTTCTCCCCCATGTCCTCGAGGACGTCCTTCAGGCTGCTGCGGATCAGCTCCACGATGGGCGGCGTGAAGAACTCGCCCGGCTTGGAGTCGGCGCGAGAGGCCGCGATCCGCTTCCCCAGCAGGCGCTGGTTGCGGTCGATCTCCTCGGGGGAGGCTCTGTCGGGAAGCCTGGGGAGATCGGCCTCCAGCTTCCGGTGGAGGGCCACATAGTCCTTCAGGCGCGCCTCGAACTGCTGAAACGCAGGGCTGGGGGCGTTCGCGGCGCTGCCCGTGGCCACGGCCAGCAGGCAGAGGAAGAGCATGCCCCTATCGTACGCGGAGCCCCGGTAGGCGCAAACCGGTCGCGCGTCAGGTGCGCTTCGCCGTCCAGGATTTGCACCACCCGCCAGGGCTGATCGGTCCCTTGACGGTGACGCAGGTGCCGCAGCGGTGCAGGTCGGGGGGAGCCTGGAAGTTCTGGCAGATCAGGCAGAACTGGGCGGGCTTGGCGGAGTGGTCCACGTATGCGTTGGTCGTGCGCGTCGCCAGCTCCGCCGGCCAGAGCAGGTGGACGTCGTCGCAGACGAGGGAGGGATCCAGGGAGGCCCGCAGGGCCGCGACGTCCTTGCCGCCGCTGCCGGCGCAGGCGGCGAGCGCGGCGCCCAGGGACGCCAGGAACGCGCGACGACCGACTGGAGGCATGCCCCCATGTTAGGGGCAGGAAGGATTGGCGCGGGGCGCCCCTCCCGTCATCTGCCCCAGGCCGGTGCGGCTGCAGCTGTTGCTCGCCCCCACGAGGTAGTAGAAGCCGCTCCCCGGGGCGGGCACGTTCGCATCGCTCGCCGTGGGCGTGGCGAGGCCGCCCTGGAAGCAGCCGTGGTTCGTGAGCGGGGCGCTGCCGTTGAAGGTACCTCGGTAGAGGGCGTACGCCGTGACGCCGGTGTTCGCGCTCCACGCCAGAGTGGTGCTGCTGCTGAAGGAGAGGTCCTTCGCCGCCTCGAAGCCGGAGAGCACGGCGCAGGACGCGCAGTAGCGTCCCCCGGTGTCGGTATTGCTCGAGCCGCCCCAGGTCACCATCTCGTCGCCGGCTTGCCGGGACCGGTGGTCATACCGTGCGCTCGGGGCCCCGAAGGCGCTCATCGGGGTCCAGGCGTCGAACCCCGGGTTGTAGCGCGCGCCGTCCCCGAAGACGGAGGAGCCGAGTCCGCCCCACACCAGCATCTCCCGTCCCGACCAGGTGGCCTCGACCATCCGCCGTCCCCCCAGCCCGGAGGGGGCAATGGGTGTCCAGGTGTTCGTGCCCACGAAGTACCGCGCGCCATCCCCGTAGTAGTTCCCGCTGTTGTAGCCGCCCCACACGATCACGGAATCGTCCCCGGGGGAGATCGCGGTGTGGTAGTAGCGGGCGGCGGGCGCGTTCACCCCGCTGAGGAGCGTCCAGGTGTTGGCCAGGGGATTGAAGGCCGCGCCGTCGCCCCAGATGTGGGTCTGATCCGCGCCGCCGAAGATCACCATGCGTGTCCCGGTCCAGGTCGCCGTGTGATACACGCGCGGGCCCAGCGCCACCGGAGAGGGCGGCGTCGTCACCCAGTTGTCCCCGAACAGGGGACGGTAGAAGTAGGTTCCGCCGTCGTTGAAGATGGTGACCGAGCCCACGTCCCCGCCCCACACGATCATCCCGATGCTCTGTCCCGCCCAGACCGCGGAGTGGCGCCGTCGCGCCGAGGGAGCGTTCGTGGGATCCATCGTGACCCACCCGCCCGCGTTCCAGTAGGCGCCGGTGTTCACGGGCCCGCCGGGGGTCTCGCCGCCCCACACCATCATCACGGAGCCCGTCCACACCGCGGAGTGCCAGTAGACGTGGTTGGGGCTCCCCACCTCGGTGAGCGCGGTCCACGCGTCGGTGGCCAGGCTGTAGGAGGAGCCTCCCGTGGAGACGGCGCCTCCCCACACCACCGCTTCGCTCCCCGTCCACACGAGCGTGTGCCCCGTGCGCGGGCCTGGGCTGGGCCCTGGCGTGCCGGAGTTGCTGATCCCGCTCCAGACCTCCGCGTAGGGGTCGTAGCGGCGGCCGTCCCCCTGGGCCGTGTTCCCCGCAGCACCCCCCCAGACCACCATCGCCGTGCCGACGTTCACCGCCGCGCTCGAGTGCCGGGCCGAGGGCGCGCCGGCCGCGGCCATGGGCCGCCAGTCGTTCTGGACCTGGCGGTAGGCGCCCCCGCCGCCCGGGTCGTACAGCTGGCCATTGCCGTCGAAGCCCTGGCCTCCGAAGATCACCATGTGGGCGTTCCCCTGGGCGGGGTCGTTCACCACCACGGCGCTGTGCTTCATCCGCCCCACCGGTGCGCCCGTGGTGGGGAGCGCCGTCCAGAAGTCCGGCGCGTAGAGCGCCCCGGTCGTCGCCATGGCGGTTCCGGAAATCTGCCCTCCCCAGAGGACCACCCGGCCGCCGAGCACGACGGCGCTGTGAAAGGACCGGCCGGCCGGCCGGCCCGTGGAGGTCATGGAGGCCCAGCTGTCGGTGGCGGGGTTGTAGCGGGCCCCCGTGTCCAGGAAGGGGCCGGCCTCGCCCCCCCACACGATCATCTCTCCCGACAGCCAGGTGGCGGTGTGGCCGTAGCGCGCTGACGGTGCGTTGACCAGCGAGGTCGCCGTCCAGGAGTTGGTGGCGGGGTTGTAGATCCCGCCGGTCTGGAGGTAGGCGATGGGAAGGCTGATGCCGCCCCAGACGATCATCACCGATCCCGTCCACACGGAGGTGGGATAGGCGCGTGCCGAGGGCGCATTGAAGGTGGGCGTGGCACTCCACTGATCGAGGGCCGGGTTGTAGCGGGCCCCCGTGTTGGTCGCGACCGGATTGGGGGAGGCACCGTCGTCCCCACCCCAGACGATCATCTCCGTCCCCGTCCACACCGCGGTGGCGTGGCGCCGGGCGGAGGGGGCACCCGCCGCGTTCACCTCCGTCCAGACGTCGATGTCGGGCCGGTAGCGCCCGCCCGTGGCCAGCGCCCCGGTGGCCCCGCTCCCACCCCCCCACACGATCATCTCGCTGCCGGTCCAGACCCACACCGGTTCCATGCGGGCGGCGGGGACGGCGCGCTTCAAGGGGTACCAGGTGTCGTTCGTGCAGGGGTTCCCCGGCGCCAGCGTGCCCAGCGTGTAGGAGCCGATCGGCTCCGGCGCGTCCATCACGAATCCGTCTCGATGGTCCTTCCACCAGCTGTCGAAGGACTCCTTCTCCCAGACCGCGGTGGAGACGGTGACGCTGTCCGTGTCCCTGGCGGTGACCGCAGTGACGGTGAAGGCCCGCTCCTGCTCCTCCAGGGGTCCCAGAATCCCGAGCGGCTGCGCCCGGAGGGGTTCGGCGATCGTCTTCCACTCCTCGGCGTCCAGAGGCTGCGCCGGGATTGCCGCCAGATCGTGGGGGTCCTGCACGCTGCCCCCCCGGGCGTAGCGGAGCTCCACCACGCGATCGGCGGCGCCCTTCAGCGCCAGGAGGTCCGTGGCCAGCGAGCGCGCCGCCAGGGCGCGGCGGTACGTTTCCCCGTGGATGCGGGCGTCGTGGGCGAAGGCGGCGCGGGCCAGCCGATCCGCCAGCGCCGGGCGGGCCAGGACCTCGGCGGCCAGGGCGGGATCACCTTGGAGCGCTTCCAGCATCTCGCGCAGGACGCCGGGCGCCTGGGAGTTCCGGACCATGCGGTCCAGCTCCGCCTGGAGGGCGTCGTGGGTGATGGGGCGGCCCCACAGCTGCGCCAGTGCCGCGGACTTGCGGAGATCGTCCTCCACCTGCCGCTGCAGGGCGTCCGGCGCGAGCCATGCCTCGAGCCCGGGCTTCTCGTCGCCGTTCTCCGCCGGCCAGGTCCGGTGGCTCCAGAGGACTTCTTCCACCGCCCGGCGAGCGGCGAGCCGCTCCTGCAGGGTGAGGGCGGCGTGGGCGGGCGGAGCCGCGGCGGTCAGCGCAACGAGGACGAAGAGGTGGCGAAGCATGGAGGTCCCCCTCGTCCGGAGCGTACGGACGGGGGGACGATGTGCCTATCGCATAGAGGTGTGATTCGGCCGGGGCGTCAGTTCCAGATGTCGTCTTCCTCGCTGGGGGCCTGGGCTGCGGCCTGGGCGGCGAACCAGGCCTGGAACGCCTCCGGCGTCTCCACGGTCACGAAGCCGCGCATGGTGGAGTGCCCGATCCCGCAGAGCTGGGCGCAGGCGATCTCGTAAGTCCAGTCGTCCGCCTTTCCTGCTTTCTTGCGCATCTCCTCGGTGGTGACCGTGGGGACAAACCAGAGCGGGATGTTGAGGCCGGGGATGGCGTCCTGCTTCACCCGGAACTCGGGGACGCCGAAGCTGTGGATCACGTCCTTGCTGGACAGGTGCACGATCACCGGCTTGTCCACGGGGACGTGGAGCTGGTTCACGGTGGTGACGTCGTCCTTGCCCTCGGGGTCGCTGCGGTCCAGGCCCAGGGGATTGCTGGCCTCGTCCACCAGCTTCACGTCGCGCTTGCCGAACTTTCCGTCCGGCCCCGGGTAGTGGACGTTCCAGGCGAACTGCTGCCCCACCACGTGCACCACGGTGGCGTCCTTCTCGTCGGGGAACTCGTCCACCCGGTCCGCCCAGAGGGGGATGGAGAAGCCGATGAGCAGCACGGCCTCCACGATCACCACCCCGATCTCCAGGTAGGTGTTGCGATGGCTGGTCACCCCCCGGTAATCGGGTACCGGGTTGCGGCCCTTGCGGAAGCGCAGGAGAGCCAGGGTGAAGAAGCTCATCCACCCCACGAAGAGGACGGCCATGAACCAGTGCACGATGACGATGACCTTGTCGATGTCGGCCCCGTGGGCGGACGCGATCTCCGGCAACCAGAAATGATTCATGGCCTGGGCTCCCTCTGCAGATCCGTCCACTCCGCGTTCATGGAGTCCTCGGCCGCCAGCTTGGCCCGGCGGCGGAGGTGGAAGAAGAAGGCGACGAACCCCACCTGCACACTCATCGTCACCAGCACCAGCAGGAGGACGCCCATGCGGGCGCCGTCGATCATGGAGCCCTGGGCCTTGCCGTAGCAGCTCTCGCAGGCGTGGGCGGCCTGGGAAGCCAGCAGGTACAGCACCGCCGCCGTGACCAGCGTCCGCGCCTTGCGCCGGAACCACACGCCGTAGGCGACCAGGCCCACCGCCACCAGGGCGGCGGCCCCAGCACCGGCGGGCACGCCCGACCTCCACCAGTAGCCGGCCAGCAGCAGGGCGAGCAGGGTGGAGGCGGAGATGAAGAGGAGGTGAAAGCCGCGCAGCGACATGTCAGTACCGGATCTTGTCCGACTCGGTGAGGATGGGGATGAGGAGCATCCCCAGGAAATTGATGACGGTGATCCCCAGCACCCAGTAGATGAGCTTCCTCTCCGAGATCAGGTGCATGAAGTAGCAGGCCACCAGGGACCCTTTGATGGAGGCGATGAACAGCGCCAGCGCGATGGTGCCCGCCACCGAGAGATGGAGATAGAAGTTGGCCGCCACGGTGACCACCGTCAGGCCCATGAGGGCCAGGAAGACGGCGATGTAGATCCGCACGTGCCGGTCGATGTCCGCTGCGGCGTGCTCGTCGCTCATGTTGCCCTCAGGGCCCACCCTAGAGAAGGTAGAGCACCGGGAACAGGAAGATCCAGACCAGGTCCACGAAGTGCCAGAACAGGCCGGAATGCTCCACCCGGGCGGCGAAGTGCGTGGGGTCGGTCTTCCAAAGCTTGGCGCCCGGGCCCCAGAAGTAGGCGTTCACCACCATGCCCCCCATGACGTGGAGCATGTGCAGCCCGGTGAGGGTGAAGTAGATGGCGAGGAAAGTGCTGGTGGACGGGAAGAGGTGGTGGTGGAACTTGGCCGAGTACTCGAAGTACTTCACCACCAGGAAGACCCCGCCCAGGATCACCGTCAGGCCCATGAAGAGCCGGTACTTCCCGAACTGCTTGCGCATCAGGGAGGCCCAGGCCATCACCATGGTGACCGACGAGGTGATGAGCACCACCGTGTTGAAGGTGGCCATGGGCACGTTGAGGATGTCGTGCCCCCGGGGCCAGACCGGCGCTCCCACCCGCAGGATGATGTAGGTGGCGAACAGCGCCCCGAAGAGCATCACCTCCGAGGCCAGGAACAGCCAGATCCCGATCTTGCCGTTGGTGAGGCCGGTGTCGGGCCGGGCGTGGACGGTGTAGGGGATCTCCATTTCCATGGCGTCAGGCCCCCTGTGGCTCGCTCTGAGGCAGGAAGTCGGTGCGGTGGCCGGGCACGCCGTACTCGTAGGGGCCGCGGTACACCTGGGGCAGCTTGGGGAAGTTCCCGTGCGGCGGAGGCGAGGGGGCGTCCGTCCACTCCAGCGTGGTGGCCTGCCAGTGGTTCTGCTCCGCCTTCTTCCCCTTCTTCATGCTCCAGAAGAAGTTGATGATGAAAGGGATCTGGGCCAGGGCCAGCGCCCATGCCGCGTAGGAGGACAGCCGCGTCCACTGCATCACCGGTGCTGCGTGCGCGTAGGTGGAGCCGGCGTCGTAGAGGCGGCGGCTCACGCCCGCCAGGCCGAGGATGAACATGGGCATGAAGATGAGGTTCATGCAGATGAGCGAGGGCCAGAAGTGGATCTTGCCCAGGGTCTCGTTCATCTGCCGTCCCGTGGCCTTGGGGAACCAGTAGTAGATGCCGGCGAAGAGGGCGAAGATCGTCCCCGGTGCCACCACGTAGTGGAAGTGCCCGATCACGTAGTAGGTGTCGTGCAGGTGGATGTCGGGGGTGGAGAGGCCCAGGGGCAGACCGGTGAGCCCCCCGATGCCGAACATGGGGAGGAAGGCGAGGGCGAAGAGCATCGGCGTGTTGAAGCGGATGGACCCGCCCCAGAGGGAGATGATCAGCGCCGTCAGGATCACCACCGAGGGGATGGAGATGATCATGGTGGTGGTCTGGAAGAAGGACGAGATCACCGTTCCCATGCCGGTGAGGAACATGTGGTGCGCCCACACGATGAAGGACATGAAGCCCAGGAAGACCAGCGCGTACACCATGGCGCGGTAGCCCCACAGGGGCTTGCGGGTGTTGTTGGCGATGATCTCGGCCACGATGCCCATGGCGGGCAGGATGAGGACGTACACCTCGGGGTGGGCCAGGAACCAGAAGAGGTGCTGCCAGAGGAGCGGGCTGCCGCCTCCGCTGATCTCCAGCACCTGGCCGCTCACCACCAGGCCCGAGGGCATGAAGAAGCTGGTGTGGGCCAGCCGGTCCATGAGCTGCAGCACCGCCGCCGCCTCCAGGGGAGGAAAGGCCAAAAGCAGCAGGAACGCGGTCACGAACTGCGCCCACACGAAGAAGGGGAAGCGCATGAAGCTCAACCCCTTGGCCCGGATCTGGATGGTGGTGGTGAGGAAGTTGATCGCACCCAGCAGGGATGAGGTGATCAGGAAGATCATCCCGATGCACCACACCGTCTGCCCTTCCCCGGCGATGTTCGAGAGCGGCGCGTAGGAGGTCCAGCCCGACTGGGCGGCGCCGCCGGGGACGAAGAAGGAGAAGAGCATCGTCACGCCGCCCAGGAAGAACGACCAGTAGCTCAGCATGTTGAGCTTGGGGAAGGCCATGTCCGGGGCGCCGATCTGCAGGGGCAGGACGAAGTTCCCGAAGCCGCCCACGGCCAGGGGGACCACGCCCAGGAACACCATGATGGTGCCGTGCATGGCCCCCAGCTCGTTGTAGAACTCGGGGAGCATGGATCCACCGGGCATGCGGGCCTCCCCGAAGAGGCGCCCGATCAGCGGGAGCGCCCTCCCCGGGAAGGCCAGCTGCCACCGCATCAGCATCATCAGGCAGAAGCCGAAGAACAGGAAGAGCAGGCCCGTGACCGCGTACTGGATGCCGATCACCTTGTGATCGGTGGAGAAGACGTACTTCCTCCAGAACCCGAGCTCGTGGCCGTGCGGGTGCTCGGCTTCGTGCGCGTGGTGCGGAGGTGTCAGGACCTGCGTCATGGGGCTCTCCTACTTCCCGGTGGGCGGGCTGAAGCTGAAGTCGACCTTGCCGCTGCCGTCGGCGCCCACGGTGACCTTCCCCGTCTTGGTGCCGAGCTTCTCGTGCCAGGCCTCGATCTCGTAGCTCCCCGCCGGCAGGCCGGGGATGGAGAACCCACCGTCCGGCTTGGTGACGGCGAAGAAGGGGTGCGCGAACACGCCCACGTAGGCGTTCATCCAGGGGTGCACGTCGCACTTCACGGTGAACACGCCCTCGGCCTTGGTGAAGGTCTCCGTGGCCTCGGTGCGGTTGGCCGGCATGGCCATGTTGAACTGCTTGTTCACCTTGGGGAGGGCGTGCACGTTGTGCAGCAGGCCGTCCGAGTTCAGGACCTTGAAGGGCTGGCCCACCATCACCCCCATCACGTGGGGGGTGTAGTGGCAGCCCTTCTGGTCCATCACCACCGGGGTCTTGGGGGCGGGGAAGGTCTTCCCCGCCGGGAGCCCGGACTTCACGTAGACGAGCACGTTCCCCAGGGTGTTGCCGTTCCCCAGCACCAGGGCCTCGTTGGGCTGGGGCGTGGTGTGCTTCTTGGCGCAGTTGGGGTCGGCGGCCATGTCGATGGGCTTGAGGTTGGGGACCTTCCCCTCGTACTTCACGGTTCCGGTGAGATTCCCCGCAGAGGCCAGCGTGGTGGCACCGATGGCCAGGGCGGCCGCCAGGGAGACGATCGGTCGCATCCGCATGAACTTCCTCCAGGGCCGCCGGCCCCTCGCCGGCGATACCCTCCTTCGAAATCACGCCAGTATGGCCGGAGATCTCCCCTCGCGCATCACGCGCTGTCGTAGGTCAGCGACTCCAGGAGCCGCGGGTCCCGGTAGGGGACGAGGGCCCCCCGGCGGAGCACCCATCCCAGCGCCGCGAAGAAGACGCCCCCCACCGCAAGGCAGGCGGCGGCGTCCGCCAGGGTCAGGGAGAAGCCTGCGGGCCGGTGCGCCGGCATCACCACCCAGAACAGGTCCAGGTAGTGCATGGCCAGCATCCAGACGGCGCCGGCCACCAGGGTGGCGGGGCGGCGCTTGATCCGGTCGGGCAGCAGGAACAGGAACGGCAGCGCGAAGTGCCCGACCGCCAGCACCTGGCTCGCCGTCTTCCACGACCCGTGCATCCGCGCCGCGTACCAGGTCAGCTCCTCCGGGATGTTGGCGTACCAGATGAGGAAGTACTGGGAGAAGGCGATGTAGCTCCAGAAGCAGACCATGGCGAAGAGGAGCTTCCCCACGTCGTGGAAGTGGCCCACCGTGAGCACCCGCCGCAGGAGCCCCGCCTGCCTCATGGCGGCGATCATCACCGCCAGCAGGGCGAAGGCGCCCATCAGGGATCCGGAGAAGAAGTAGACCCCGAACATCGTGGAGTACCAGTGCGGAGTCAGCGACATCGCCCAGTCGATGGCGGCGAAGGTGGTGGTGAGGGCGAAGAGGACGATGGCGGGGCCGGACACCCGCCGCAGGCGCCGCGTGATCTCCGGATCGCCCGTGCGGTCCTGGGCGCGCGAGCTGCGCAGGAAGTAGAGCGCCAGCCAGGACCACACACCGAAGTAGAGGACCGCGCGCCCCACGAAGAACCGGGAATTCAGGTAGGGCTGCTTCCAGCGGAGCAGGGGATCGCCGGCCATCGCCGCCGCATCGGTCCAGTGGTACAGGTGATTCATCCCCACCAGCACGGGCAGGAAGAGCAGGGCGAAGAGGGGCAGGGTGGCGGCCACGCTCTCCGCCGGCCGGCGGACGACCACTCCCCATCCGGCGTTGGCGGCGAAGTGGGCGACCACGAAGATGAGGGAGCCCAGGGCCAGGCTGAGGAAGAACAGGAACGCCACCAGCCAGGAGTGCAGGACGTCCTCGGCGTGACCCCGCGCGGCGAGCGCCAGGCCCACCGCTCCCAGGAGCGCCAGGCCCACGGGGATGGCGGAGAGCCGGTGCCAGGCATGCCCGGGAGGGATGGAGACCTGCTCGGCCTGGAGGAGGGTGCGGGCGGGAGGGTGGCTCAATGCGCGACCACCTCCACGTGCGTCGCCCCCAGATCGCGGAGGAACGCGGCGTTCCCCTCCACGTCGAACTTGGGGTCCCAGGCCTCGATGGAGATGAAGAAGCCGTCGTCACTGGCGCGCTCGAAGGCGCGGGAGGCGAAGAGCGGGTGGTAGAGCGTGGGTAGCTGGTTGAGACCGAGCATGCCGAAGACGGCGGCCAGGGCCCCGCACAGCACCGCCAGCTCGAAGATGATGGGGACGAAGGCCTGCCAGCTGAACAGCGGCTTGCCGCTGATCACCAGCGGGTAGTCCACGGCGCTGGTCCAGCCCTGCAGGGCGAGTGCGCCCGCCGCCCCCACCATGGCCGCCACGAAGATGATGAGGGGGAGGATGGAACGCCTCAGCCCCATGGCGGCGTCGAGGCCGTGCACGGGGAAGGGGGAGTGGGCGTCCCAGCGGGTGAAGCCCGCGTCCCGCACCGCCTCGCAGGCCCGGGTCAGCTCCGCGGGGTCGCGGAACTGGGCGAGCACGCCGAAGCAGGGCGTTCCCTCCGGGAGGCTCGGCTTCATGAGCGCCATGCTCAGGCCTCCACCGGCTCGACCGCAGGCACCACCGGAGCGTGCGCGCCCCCATGGGGGTCGGCCTGCGGCAGCACGGTCTTGACCTCGGCCGTGGCCACGATGGGGAGGAAGCGCACGAACAGGCAGAACAGGGTGAAGAACAGCCCGAAGCTCCCCACCAGCGCCATGACCTCCCAGATGGTGGGGGTGTACATGGCCCAGCTGGAGGGAAGGAAGTCGCGGTGCAGCGAGGTGACGATGATGACGAAGCGCTCGAACCACATCCCCACGTTCACGAACAGGGAGAGCACGAAGAGGGCGGGGATGCTCCGGCGCACCTTCGTGAACCAGAAGAGCTGGGGGATGATCACGTTGCAGGAGACCATCGTCCAGTACGCCCAGGCGTAGGGGCCGAAGGCCCGGTTCTGGAAGGCGAAGACCTCGTAGGGGTTGCCGCTGTACCAGGCGGTGAAGAACTCCATCCCGTAGGCGTAGCCCACCATGGAGCCGGTGAGCAGCATGATCTTGGCCATGGCGTCGAAGTGGTTGATGGTGATGATGTGCTCCATGGCGAACGCCTTGCGCGTGATCACCATCAGCGTCACCACCATGGCGAAGCCGGAGAAGATCGCCCCCGCCACGAAGTAGGGGGGGAAGATGGTGGTGTGCCAGCCGGGAAGCTGGCTCACCGCGAAATCCATGGACACGATGGAGTGCACGGAGAGCACGAGCGGGGTGGCCAGGCCGGCCAGGATCAGGTACGCCCGCTCGTAGTGCTGCCAGTGCCGGTGGGAGCTGCGCCAGCCCAGGGCCAGGGCTCCGTAGACTCGCCTGGCCACGGGCCTCACCGCCCGGTCGCGGATGGTGGCGAGGTCGGGGATCAGCCCTACGTACCAGAAGAGCAGCGACACCGTCCCGTAGATGCTCACCGCGAAGACGTCCCACAGCAAGGGGCTGCGGAAGTTCGGCCACATCCCCATCTGGTTGGGGAGGGGGAACATCCAGTAGGCCACCCAGACGCGGCCGACGTGGATGCCGGGGAAGGTGAGGGCGCAGGCCACCGCGAACAGCGTCATGGCCTCGGCGGAGCGGTTGATCGAGGTGCGCCACTTCTGGCGAAACAGGAAGAGGATGGCGGAGATGAGGGTTCCCGCGTGGCCGATCCCCACCCAGAACACGAAGTTCGTGATGTCGAAGGCCCAGCCCACGGGGTTGTTGAGTCCCCAGATCCCCACCCCTTCCCAGAACAGCCAGGCCACGCTCACCCCGAGGAGGCCGAGCATGGCCAGGGACACCCCGAAGCACAGCCACCACGCCCGCGGCGTCGGGCGCTCCAGGGGAGCGGCGACCGCCTCGGTGATCGCGTGGAAGTCGGGCTTGCCGAGGATCAGGGGAGGACGCTGGGTCAGGTCGTCGTGCACGTCAGAAACGCTTTCGTGGCAACAAATAGGCCCGAGGGCCGGTAACCCTAACATTGGTGGACAGAACTGGTCAATTGATTCGTGCGGGTGCTATCGTGCGTCACCCATGGCGGCCCAGCCCGATACCGATACCCGGCCCGGTTCCATCGTCGCCGTCGGCCTCATCGGCTCCATCCTCCTGGTGGTGGTCGTGGTCGCGCTCGAGGCCCTGTTCGGCCACGTGGCCCAGGCCGAGGCCCAGCGCAAGGTGGTGAACGTCGGCAACAACGAGCTGCGCGGCTACCGGGCGGAGCAGCTCGGCAAGCTGAACGGCTACCGGGTGATCGACCCCGGCAAGGGCGTGGTCTCGATCCCCATCGACCGGGCGATGGAGCTCACGGTGCGCGACGCGGGCCGGCAGGCCCCCTGACGCGATGGCTCTTCTGGCCGCTCTTCTGGCCGGTCTGCTCCTCGCCGTCCCCGCGCCCACTCCGACGCCCCGGGAGCCGCTGCGCGGGATCGAGATCGTCGACCGCCCCGATGCCCCGCTCCCGCTGGAGGCTCCCTTTCGGGACGAGGAAGGGCGTCAAGTTCCGCTGGGCGCCTACTTCCAGCCCGGACGCCCCGTGCTCCTGGCGCTCGTCTATTACAACTGCCCCATGCTGTGCACCCTCGTGCTCAACGGGGTGGTGGACGCCGTGAAGGAGGTGGGGCTCGACGCCGGCAGGGACTACGACGTGGTCGCGGTCAGCATCGATCCCGGGGAGACGCCGGAGCTTGCCCGGGCCAAGAGGGCCCGCTACCTCCAGGCCCTCGGCGACCCCGCCGCGTCCCCTCGCTGGCACTTCCTGACGGGCACCGAGGCGTCCATCGTCCAGCTGGCGGATGCCGTGGGCTTCCGCTACCGCTGGGACGAGGCCACGCGGCAGTACGCCCACGCCGCCGGGATCTTCGTGGCCACCCCCGAGGGGCGGCTCTCCCGGACCTTCTACGGCGTCAAGTATCCGCCCCGTGACCTGCGGCTCTCCCTGGTGGAGGCCAGCCGCGGCAAGGTGGGCACGTCCGTGGATCGGGTGCTCCTCGCTTGCTACGATTGGGATCGTTCCAGCGGAAGATACGGACTGGCGGCGATGCGTCTGGTGCGCCTCGGCGCGGTCCTCACCGTCGTCCTGCTGGGGGGTTTGCTGGCGGCGCTGTGGCGGCGCGACGTGCGGCGCAGCGCACGGCACAGGACGGCCTGACGTGATCCAGCTCTCTGTCTGGCTTCCCGAGCAAGGCTCCACGCTGGCGCACCGCGTGGACTCCGCCTGGAACTTCGTGTTCTGGTCGTCGGCGTTCTTCGCCGTGCTCATCACGGTGCTGATCGTCCTCTTCGCGCTCAAGTACCGGCACCGCCCGGGCGTGCGCGAGAAGGCCGATCCGGCGCCGCACCACAACCTGGCGCTCGAGGTGGCCTGGACGGTGCCCCCCACGCTGCTGGTGGTGGCCTTCTTCTGGGTGGGCTTCCGGGACTTCATGGACCTGGCCACGCCCCCGGAGAACGCCTATGACATCCAGGTCACGGGCCAGAAGTGGAACTGGCTGTTCACCTACCCGGGGGGCTACGTGGACCCCGACCTCCACGTGCCCGTGGACACGCCCATCCGCCTCACCCTCTCCTCCCAGGACGTCATCCACTCCTTCTTCGTCCCCGCCTTCCGCATCAAGCGGGACGTGGTGCCCGGCCGCTACAACAAGACCTGGTTCCAGTCGCCCACCCCGGGGACCTACCAGCTCTTCTGCGCGGAGTACTGCGGCACCAGCCACTCCAAGATGCTGGCGAAGGTGGTGGTGCATCCTCCCGGCGAGTTCGAGCGCTGGCTGGCCGAGGCCTCGAACTTCCTGGACAAGATGCCGCCCGAGCAGGCGGGGGAGAAGCTCTACCAGCAGCGCGGCTGCCCCCAGTGCCACACCGTGGACGGCAAGCCCGGGACGGGTCCCACGTTCCAGGGACTCTTCGGGTCCACGGTGGCGCTGGCCGGCGGCGGAGCGGTGACGGCGGACGAGAACTACATCCACGAGTCCGTGCTGCAACCGCAGGCGAAGGTGGTGGCCGGCTTCGAGCCGGTGATGCCCTCCTTCCAGGGGAAGCTCAACGATCGCGAGATCGACGCCATCATCGCGTACCTCAAGACCCTGAGCGGGGGAAGCGGCGGAGGACACCCGTAATGGCAGGCAGGGAAGCGGCCCTTCCCGGCTACGCGCCCCTGCGTCGGCCGGAAGTCGAGAACTACCTGAACCGTGCGACCGGCGTCCGGTCGTGGATCTTCACCCTCGATCACAAGCGCATCGGCATCCTCTACCTGGTCTCGGTGCTGACCGCCTTCCTGGCGGGGGGCATCGCGGCGCTGCTGGTGCGCACCGAGCTGCTCACTCCCGATCAGACGATCATGGGCGCGGACACCTACAACGAGATGTTCACCCTGCACGGGGTGATCATGGTGTTCCTCTTCATGATCCCGGCCATCCCCGGCTCCCTGGGCAACTTCATCCTGCCCATGATGCTGGGGGCCAAGGACGTGGCCTTCCCCCGCCTCAACCTCATGTCCTGGTGGCTCTACGTGAGCGGCGCGCTCTTCGCCCTCATCTCCATCGCCACCGGGGGCGTGGACACGGGCTGGACCTTCTACACGCCCTACAGCACGACCACCAGCGGCAACGTGATCGCCATGGTCTTCGGGGCCTTCCTGCTCGGCTTCAGCTCCATCTTCACCGGCCTCAACTTCATCGTGACCATGCACAAGCTGCGGCCTCAGGGGATGTCCTGGTTCCGCATGCCCCTCTTCCCCTGGGCGCTGTACGCCACCTCCATCATCCAGATCCTGGCCACGCCGGTGCTGGGCATCACCCTGCTCCTGCTCATCGCGGAGCGGGCGCTGGGGGTGGGGATCTTCGATCCTGCCCTGGGGGGCGATCCCGTCCTCTACCAGCACTTCTTCTGGTTCTACTCGCACCCGGCCGTGTACATCATGATCCTGCCCGCGATGGGGGTCATCTCCGAGGTGATCGCCGTCTTCTCCCGCAAGCACATCTTCGGCTACAAGTTCATCGCCTTCTCCTCCATCGCCATCGCCATCTTCGGGTTCCTGGTGTGGGGGCACCACCTGTTCACCTCCGGCCAGTCGGACCTGGGGAACATGGTGTTCTCCGCCCTCACCTTCTCGGTGGCCATCCCCTCGGCGATCAAGGTGTGGAACTGGCTGGGCACGATGTACAAGGGCGCCATCCACCTGGACACGCCCATGCTCTACGCCCTGGCCTTCATCTTCCTGTTCACCATAGGCGGCCTCACCGGCATGTTCGTGGCCATGGTGGCGGTGGACACCCACCTCCACGACACCTACTTCGTGGTGGCGCACTTCCATTACGTCATGTTCGGCGGCACCATCACCGCCTTCCTGGCCGGCCTGCACTACTGGTGGCCGAAGATGACGGGGAAGATGTACTCCGAGCGCTGGGGCCGCATCGCCTGGACCTTCATCTTCGTGGGCTTCCAGATCACCTTCTTCACCCAGTTCATCATGGGCGCCAGGGGCATGCCCCGCCGGTACTGGTCCTACCTGCCGGAGTTCCAGCCCTACCACGTGACCTCGACCGTCGGCAGCTACATCATGGGGACCGGGTTCTTCATCGTGGCCGGGCTGCTGCTGCACTCGCTCTATCGCGGCCGCCAGGCGGGGCCGAACCCCTGGGGCGCGGCCACCCTGGAGTGGGAGACGAACTCGCCGCCGCCCTGGGACAACTTCGCGGAGACGCCGGTGGTGGGCGATCCCTACGACCTCGACGCCTTCCAGCCCGAGCCGGAGAAGGCCACCTGGGTGCGCACCCTCCCCAAGGAGCGCCTCCAGGAGCACCATGGCTGAGGCCGTCCGGGGCCACGATGCGCAGGACGGGCACGGGCACGACCCCAGCCTGCAGCACCACTTCGACAACCCGGAGCAGCAGTTCGACTCCGGGAAGCTCGGGATGTGGCTGTTCCTGGCCACCGAGGTCCTGCTCTTCGGCGGCCTCTTCGTGGCCTACGCGGTCTACCGCGCCAACCACCCCGAGATCTTCGTCTACGCCCACCAGTTCCTGGACAAGAAGCTGGGCGGGATCAACACCCTGGTGCTCATCTGCTCGTCCCTCACCATGGCCTGGGGCGTGCGCGCGGCGCAGCTCGGCCAGCAGCGCCTGCTGAAGATCCTCCTGGCGCTCACCATCCTCGGCGGCTTCGGCTTCATGGGGATCAAGTACGTCGAGTACAAGCAGAAGTGGGAGCACGGCCTCCTCCCCGGCAAGCACTTCACGCACAGCGAGGGCGGACACGCGGCCACCCCGGGCGAGAGGGCGCAGGGAGACGTTGCGGGGATCCGCCCCAGCGCGGCCGCGTCGCCGAATACGCCGGAGCAAAGCGTCCCCGCGCAACCGCCGGCCCAGGGCCGCACCACGCCGCCCCCGGACGTGGCCAACCCGCCGGCCACGGCCCGGACCGGTCTGACCCGCAGCGTGAGCGAAGTGGGAGCCCCCGCGCAGGCGCCGTCTCCTGCGCCCACCGGAGCGGCCGCCGCACCGGCCGCTCCACCCGCAGCCTCCCAGGGCGGCCTCAAGGTCGAGCCCAGCGTGATCAAGCGGGCGCCGGACGGACCGGCCGGCCTGGCCGTGGCGGCGCGCGGGGCGGGGCACGAGGCCGAGCCCGACAAGGTCTGGATCTTCTTCAGCATCTACTTCCTGATGACCGGGCTACACGCCATCCACGTCATCGCCGGGATGTCGGCCATCGGCTGGGTGCTCCGCAAGGCGATGAAAGGGGCCTTCGGCCCGGCCTACTTCACGCCCGTGGACCTGGTGGGACTCTACTGGCATCTCGTGGACCTGATCTGGATCTTCCTTTTCCCGCTCCTTTACTTGATCCACTGAGGACGCAGCATGGCGCATCACGATCACCGCCACCCCGCAGGAGGCCACGCCCAGGTCGGGCACGTCGTGTCCCTGCGCGTGCTCTTCGGGGTGTGGGGCGCGCTGGTGGTGCTCACGATCGTCACGGTCGCGGTGACCTACATCCCCGCCGAGCTGCTGGGGCCGTTCACGCTCTGGGTGGCGCTCCTGATCGCCGGGGTCAAGGCGGCCCTGGTCGCCCTCTACTTCATGCACCTGCGCTGGGATCGCCCGCTGAACGGGATCGTCATGGCGATCTCCATCGGATTCGTGATCCTCTTCGTGGGCGGCGCCCTCACCGACACCGCCGAGTACCAGGGGGACATGATCCCGGGCTACGCGCCCGGCATGCAGGGGAAGCAGCCCAAGGCCGAAGGCGCCCCCTGATCCGACTCCGATGAGACGATGACGCGGGAGAAGCAGCCGTCGGTTCCCGGGGCGGGCGTCCTGGGGATGACGATCTTCCTGGTCTCCCTCTCCGTCCTCTTCGCGGCCAGCATCGTCGGTTACCTGATGGTGCGGGTCCGCTCGCCGCAATGGGTGCCGCCGGGGACGGCGCCCTTGCCGCTCGGGCTCTGGCTGAGCACCTTCCTCCTGCTCCTGAGCAGCGTCACCATGCACGGGGCGGTGCTCTTCATGCGGGGTGGGAAGCGTGAGGCCTCGACGCGCCTGCTCGGCGCCACCCTGGGTCTGGGCGCCGCCTTCCTGCTCTGCCAGATCTTCAACTGGTGGCGGATGGTCACGGTGGACGCGGTGCTGGCCACCAGGAGCCTCTACGCCTTCACCTTCTACATGCTCACCGGCCTGCATGCGCTCCACGTCCTGGGGGGGCTGATCCCCCTCGTGCGCACGACGTGGCGCGCGCACCGGGGCGCCTACTCCTGGGCGGACTTCCACGGCATCCGGCTGATGGCGATGTACTGGCACTTCCTGGACGCCGTCTGGATCGTGCTCTTCGTCGTGCTGCAGCTCGCCACCTGATGGCCCGCCTGGACGCGCTCGGCTTCTCGCCCTTCTTCGCCTCCCAGATGGATGCGGCGCGGGATGCCGGCCTCCTCGCGGCGCGCGTGACCGAGGATCTCGGCGTCGCCTGGCGGGCCTTCCTGGAGGACGGCACCGAGCGCCTGGTGCGCGCGCCGGGGCGCCTGCGCCGCGAGGGCACGAGCCGGGGCATGCTCCCGGTGGTCGGGGACTTCGTGCTCGTGCGGCCCGACCGGCACGGCGACGGCGCCACCGTGCAGCGGGTGCTGGAGCGCCGCACCCGACTGGCGCGCAAGGCTGCGGGAGAGCGGATCGAGGAGCAGCTCCTGGCGGCGAACATCGACGTGGCGTTCCTGGCCCAGAGCTTGAACCGCGACCTGAACCCGCGGCGCCTGGAGCGCTATCTCCTGCTGGCGCGCGACGGCGGCGTGGAACCCGTGGTGCTCCTCACCAAGGCGGACCTCTGCGAGGACCCGGTCGCGGCCATCGCGGAGGTGGCCGCCGTCGCGGCGGGCGCTCCCATCGTGACCTGCAGCGCGCGCATGCCGGAGACGCTGGCGGCGCTGGCGCCCTGGCTGAAGCCCGCGACGACGGTCGCGCTCCTGGGCTCGTCGGGCGTGGGGAAGTCCACGCTGATCAACGCCCTGCTGGGGGAGGAGCGCTACCGGACGGCGGAGATCCGGGCCGAGGACGATCGCGGCCGCCACACCACCACCACGCGGAACCTGGTCAAGCTCCCGAACGGTGCCCTGGTCGTGGACACCCCGGGCATGCGCGAGCTGGGCCTGTGGGATGCCGGCGAATCGCTCGACACCGTGTTCGAGGACGTCGCCGCCCTCGCCGTCTCCTGCCGCTTCCGTGACTGCGAGCACGCGAGCGAGCCCGGCTGCGCCGTGATCGCCGCGGCAGGAGATGGGCGTCTCGACCCCATGCGTCTGGAGAGCTGGCGCAAGCTCCAGCGGGAGCGCCACCACCACGAGATCGAGCAGGACCTGGCCAAGAAGTCCGCCGAGGAGAAGAAGTGGCGGACGGTGCACAAGGAGCTGCGGGACTGGAATAAGAGGACGAGATAGGGGACAGGCACCTGCAGTTATTTCAAGATGACTCTTCCTTCGTGCGTGGCGTACCAAGCAAACCAGAATGCGTAGATTCTCTCCCGCCCTGGCAGGTCGGGGTTCTCTCCTGCGCGCACCACTTGCCAGGCGTCAGAAGGGGAAGGTCGCCACGCCATGACGCGCGTCATGGGCGGGATGCCCGGCGGCGGCATCGGATCCGCTGGGAATCGCGGCTTTCCCGTGACCACGTAGTTCCCGTAGGGATCTCGCCGGTAGCGCTCGAAGTAGTTGGGATCCGGGCGCAGGACCGTCGTTTTCGGGTGCGTCGCGAGCCAAGGGCCCCAGCGCGTGCGTGCGCAAGGGAGGATGCGAAGCTGCGTCCCCACGGCCGGACCGGCGATCGCCTCCGCACGAAGCTGGTTCCACAGGCTGGCGCCGCCGCGGTCGTACATCACCAGGTTCGAGTCGTAGAGGAGGCCGCTGACGCCGAACTCCACCGTCTTGCCATCCATCACGCGGTCGAAGACGGCGGTGCCGTCGCTCAGCGGGCTGTAGGTCACGGCGATGGGCTTGCCGCCGAGCACGTCGTTGACGATCTCGTGCCAGTTCAAGACGCGCAGCGGGTAGGCGCGCGCCTCTCCGTTCACCACCACGCCGATCACCTCGTCGTCGGCGACGAGGTACTTCTTGCGCGCGCGATAGGTCGCAGCCACCTCGGCCCCCGGCATGACCGGCGGACGGTCCAGCGTGGGGAGCCCGTCCTTGGGGAGCCCCGACGCGGCCAGGCCCGCGCGCGGCACCGCGAGCCGGGTCAGGTCGAAGCCGTAGCTCTCCACGTGCCGCCCGTCCCCCACGGCGCGGGCACCGGGGGAGCGCAGGACCGGGCGGAGGAGCGGCCAGGCGGCCAGCAACGACAGCGCCCCGGCCAGCAGCAGCACCCAGCCTCCGCTCCGGAAGGAGAAGCGGCGCGCCCGCATGGCGCAATCGTAGTAGAGTGCCGCGCACCATTCCCGACCTTTCCAGGAGCTGGAGGAACGATCGATGAGGACGTCCGGTGCCGTGGACTTCCATGCCATCACCCAGAAGCAGCAGGCCGTGTGGGCCTCGGGAGACTTCCACGTCGTGGGGCGGCAGGTCTTGCAGGTCAGTGAAGACCTCGTCCGCGCCGCCGACCCACCTGCCGGCGCCGATGTCCTGGATGTCGCCTGCGGCAGCGGCAACGCCGCGCTGGTCGCCGCACGGCGCTACTGCAACGTCAGCGGCATCGACTACGTCCCCCACCTGATCGAGCACGCCAACCTGCGCGCGGCTTCCGAGGGGACCAGGATCGACTTCCGCGTGGGCGATGCGCAGGAGCTCCCCTACGCCGATGCCAGCTTCGACTTCGTCTTCTCCGTCTTCGGCGTGATGTTCGCGCCCGATCGGGAAAGGGCCGCGGCGGAGCTCCTGCGCGTGTGCAAGCCGGGCGGCACGATCGCGCTCGCCAACTGGACGCCGGAGGGGTTGACGGGCCAGTTCTTCGCCGTCCAGTCGCGTCACGTCCCACCCCCTCCCGGCGTGCAGCCGCCGCCCCAGTGGGGGACGGAGGAGCTGCTCCAGCGGCTCCTCGGCCCGGGGACGAGCGAGATCCGCACCGAGCGCCTGATGTCGCACTGGTACTATCTCTCACCGGAGCACGGGGTCGAGGTCTTCCGCAACTACTTCGGGCCCACCCACCGCGCCTTCCAGGCCCTGGACACGGCGGGCCAGGAGGCGCTGCAGCGCGACCTGCTGGAGATCTTCGCCGAGCACAACAAGGCGAAGAACGGCACCGTGCACATGGAGTGCGAATACCTCCAGGTCCTCGCCCGGAGGATGTAGGCCCCGATGACGCGCGGCTCCGACGTCCTCGCCATCGGTTTCGGCACCACGGTCGCCATGTGGACCGCGGGGTATCTCTGCAGGCTCCCCTTCGTCCACACCCCTCCGCCCGTGCTGCTGGCGCTCCTCCTCCTCTGCGGCCTGGCCGGCGGGTTCGTCGCCGGCCGGCGGGCGCCGCGGCCGCTGCGCACGGGGACGCTCTCGGGGCTGCTCTCGGGGCTGCTCAACCTCCTGGTCCTGGGCGGCCTCCTCACCTCCACCGAACAGCCGAACCGGATCGTGCCCTCGGCGCTGCTGTGGCTCCCGCTCTCGCTGGCCACGTCGGCCCTGCTCGGCTTCGCCGGGGCGTGGATGGGGAGCCGCGTGCGCCGGCCGGTGGACGGAGCCGCGCCGTGGACCGCGTCCTTCGCTGCGGTGGCGGGGGCGGCGACGCTGCTCTTGCTGGGCGTGGGCGGCCTCGTCACCAGCACCAACGCCGGGCTGGCGGTGGTGGACTGGCCGAATTCCTTCCGCTACGGGATGTTCCTCTACCCGCTCTCGCGCATGACGGGCGGCATCTACTTCGAGCACGCGCACCGCCTGTTCGGCTCCCTGGTGGGCCTGACCACGGCCGCGCTCGCCTTCCAGACGGCGCGCGTGGAGCGGCGGCGGGCCGTGCGCACCCTGGCGCTCCTGGCGCTGGCCATGGTGATCGTGCAGGGGATCCTGGGCGGGCTGCGGGTCACCGGCCGCTTCACGCTCTCGGACTCTCCCGAGCACACCTCGCCCCAGATCGTGCTCGCGATCGTGCACGGCGTTTTCGGCCAGATCTTCTTCGCGGTGATGGTGACCCTGGCGGTCGTGCTCCGGCCCGCCTGGCGGGACGCCGGGCCCGGCCGGCATGCGGTCCGCCAGAGCGAGGTCACGGTGGGCGCGCTCCTGGTGGCGCTGCTGCTGATCCAGATCACCCTGGGCGCGTTGCAGCGCCACCTGGCGACCGGTGTGATGATCCACCTGGTGCTGGCGGGGGTGATCGCGCCCATGGCGATCTGGCACGGCACGCGCGCCTGGGGCCTGCACGGAGACGATCGGGCGCTGAGCCGGCTGGGCCTGCTGCTCGCGTTCCTCACCTCGGTCCAGGTGATGCTGGGCCTGGCCGCCTACGTGGCCAGCGGCGCCGCCGGCGTGGCCGTCGTCTCCCAGGGCTGGGACGTGGCGCTCACCACCGCGCACCAGTGGTGCGGCGCGCTCCTGCTGGGGACGGCAGTGTGCCTGCTCGCCTGGACGGTGCGTCTGCGCGCGCGCCTGGCCGAGGGGGCACCCGAGCTGGCGGTCCCGGCACGGTGAGCTGCCTCTTCTGCCGGATCGCTTCCGGGGAGGAGCCGGCGCTGAAGGTGCTCGAGGATGCGCAGTGGCTCGCCTTCCTCGATCACCGGCCGCTCTTCCCGGGGCACGTGCTGCTGATCCCGCGGACCCACGTGGCCACGCTCACGGATCTTCCCGATGGGTTGCACTCCCCCCTGATGCGCTGGACGCGTGAGCTGACCCGCGCGGTCGAGGAGGCGATGAACGCCGAAGGCGTCTTCGTGGCCATCAACCACAGGGTGAGCCAGTCGGTGCCCCACCTGCACGTGCACGTGGTCCCCCGCCGCCGGGGCGACGGTCTCAAGGGCTTCTTCTGGCCGCGCCATCCCTACCGCGACGCCGCGCACGCGGAGGAGACGCGCGCCGCCATCGCCGCCCGCCTTCGCTGACCGTCAGTTCAGGATGAACTCCACGCGCACCACGAAGGTGACCCGCACCGGTCTGCCGTGCAGGAGCACCGGGGCGTAACGCCACTGCCGCACCGCCTCCAGCGAAGCCTCCTCGAGGAGACGATGACTGGAATGGACGATCTGCGCGTCCTCCACCGTGCCGTCGCGCCCGATCACCGCCTGCACCGTGACCGTGCCGTGAATGCGGGCCCGCCGCGCCGCCTCCGGATACTCCGGCTCCACCTTCTCGAGCAGCGTGGGCCGCTCGATCCCGCCTCCCACCTGCAGCGGGCCGTCCTCGCCGCCGGGGCCCGGGCCAGGACCGTCGCCGGGGCCCGGTCCGGGACCGCTGCCGGGACCTCCCGGTCCGCTCGGCAACCCCGGGGCCAGGGGGCCGAGCTCGGGTAGGAGACGATCGAGATCGCCGACGTCCGGGCCGCCGCCCGGCACGTCTGGGAGCGTTTCGGCGGTCTCCGCGCGTGGCGGTGCCGCCGGCGCCCGCGGAACCTGCACGTCGTACGGCTGCGCCTTCTCCAGGACCGGCAGGGGCTCGGGTTCCAGCGGCGGCGGAGGCAGGACGATGCGCAGGATCGGGGGAGGGAGGAAGTTCACGGGCTCCATGGGCTCCACAGGCTGGACGCGCAGCAGCGCGCTCACGGCGAGCGCTCCCAGCAGGGCCAGGTGCGCGAGGACGGCGAGGGCGAGCGCGGGATTGCGGGTGCGGGCACGGAAGGGATCGGTGGGAACGAGCCTCCAGGCGGCGGTCATGGCGGCCTCCTTGCCGCCAACATGGACCGAGCGGGAACGCCTGCGTTCCCGCTCGGCCCATCGCCGTTGCATCCGCGCCGCAGCGGCATCTTCACCGCGCGGGGCGGATGCAGCTAGCCGTGCTTGCCGTGCGGGGAGGCCTCGTCCCCCCACAGCTCCTGGAGACGGGCGTCGCGGCCGCAGCCGGTCTTGTAGGCCTTGTAGCGGAGCGGATTCTTGAAGCAGTAATCCTGGTGGTAGTTCTCGGCCGGCCAGAACGTGGCGGCATCCTCGATGGCCACGGTGACCGGCTTCCCGAAGCGCTTGGCCACCTCCGCCTTGCCGGCCTCGGCCAGGCGCCGCTGCTCGGCCCCGTGCACGAAGATGAAGCCGCGGTACTGCTCGCCCTGGTCACAGAACATCCCGCCGGCAGCGAACGGGTCCACGTTCCGCCAGTACACGTAGAGGAGCTTCTCGTAGGTCGTCTGCCTGGGGTCGAAGAGGACCTGCACCGCCTCCTTGTGCCCGGTGCCGCCCGAGGAGACCGCCTGGTAGGTGGGACGCTCCATGGTGCCACCCGTGTACCCGGACACGACCTCCTTCACGCCTGGGAGCCCCTCGAAGGGGGACTCCGTGCACCAGAAGCAGCCGGCGGCGAACGTGGCGAGCTGCAGGCCCTTGGCCTTGGCCTGGGCCTCGGTGATCACCGGGGTGAAGCCGTGGTCGTCGTCGCCCCCGGCGAGGCTCGCCACCCCGCCGCAGGCGCAAAGGAAAAGGACCGCAACAAGAGGGGACGCCAGGTTGGAGCGCATGGATTTCCTCGACCTCCGCGCACTTGGATGCCGGCCGCGACGGGCAGGTTTCGTCGAGTTCCCCGCCCGATCTTCGGCGCGGCGGAGGGGCGGAGGGGGCTCTAGAATTCCGGCGTGGAACCCGCCCGACGCCTGCCGCCGCCCCCCGTACTGTACCGCGCGCTGGTGGCGCGCGACGCCTCCTACGAGGGGGTGTTCCTGGCGGCGGTGCGCACGACGCGCATCTTCTGCCGCCCCACCTGCTCCGCCCGCAAGCCCAAGGAGGCGCACGTCGAGTACTTCGCGACCTCCTTGGAAGCGCTGCGAGCCGGATACCGGCCGTGCAAGGTGTGCCACCCCCTGGAATCAGCTCGTCGGGCGCCCGCGCTGGTCCGAACCCTCTTGGACGCGGTGGAGCGCGCGCCCTCGGGGCGGGTCACGGACAAGGAGCTGCAGGCGATGGGGGTCGAGCCCGGGACCGCGCGGCGGCAGTTCCGCCGCGCCTTCGGCATGACCTTCCAGGCCTACCAGCGGTCACGGAGGATGGGCATGGCCCTGCAGGAGATCGGGGAAGGGAACACGGTGGCGGCGACCGCCGCCGCCCGCGGCTACGACTCGCCGAGCGGTTTCCGCGAGGCCTTCGCCCGCACCTTCGGTGCCGCCCCCACGGAGGCGGATCCCGCGACGCTCCTGCACGCACGCTGGATCGAGACCCCGCTGGGGACGATGCTCGCGGTGGCGGGAGAGCGCGGTCTGAGGGTGCTGGAGTTCGTGGAGCGTGCCGGACTCACGCGCGAGCTGCAGCGCCTGCGCCGGAAGATCGGGGGCACCGTGGTGCCGGGGGACCCTCCGGTGCTGAAGGAATTGGAGGAGCAGCTCCGCGCCTATTTCGAGGGCAAGCGGAACCGCTTCGACGTCCCGCTCGAGCTCCAGGGCACGGAGTTCGAGCGTGCGGTCTGGCAGGCGCTGCTGCGCATCCCCCAGGGGGAGACGCGCTCCTACGCCCAGATCGCGACCGAGGTGGGCGCTCCCGGCTCCGCACGCGCCGTGGGGCGCGCCAACGGAGCGAACCCGGTGGCCGTGATCGTCCCCTGCCATCGCGTCGTGCGTGCCGACGGCTCGCTCTGCGGCTACGGCGGAGGCGTCTGGCGCAAGCAGCGCCTGCTGGAGCTGGAGCGCGCGTCGGCGCCCTCGGGAGCGGGCAAGCTGTTCTGGTAGCCCGGTCCTCAGATCAGATGGTGGAGCGCCTCCTGCGCCACATCGGCGCGATAGGCGCGCTCCCTCGCGTTCCAGCGATGAAGGGACCCCAGGAGCGCGCCCAGGCCCGCCGCCGCGAGCACGTAGAGGGAGATCCTCCACTCGCCGCCGAGGATCCAGATCGCAAGGGACACACCCAGCGCTGCCCAGCCCATGCACAGGAGAACGCTCCGTCCGATCCAGGCCAGCTTGCCCGCCGCACGCCTCCGTTCCCACCGGTTCCGTTGTGCTGGATTCATGCGGGCCCGTTAAGGCCGCGCCCCGTCGCGGGCAAGGGTGGTGGTGGATCATCTTCGTCCTCGATCCGGCGGCCAGGACGTGATCGGCGAAGCACGGGCCGGTTCGAGGTGGGGCAGACTTCGAGGAAAGCAAAGGAGCCGCCATGGCACACCGCAGGCTGCACGCGCTGGCCATCGTGATCGTCGTGGGAGCAGCGCCTCTGCTCGTGGGTGTGGCGACCCAATCCGACCTGGACCACGCAAGCGCGCTCTTCCGCGCCGGCAGGTACGCCGAGGCCGTTCCCGAGTACCGGAAGGTCCTCGAGGCCGATCCCGATCACTGGGAGGCCAACTACTACACGGCGCTGTCCTGGCTGGCGCAATTCCATCCGCAATCCGCCGCTCCCGCGGACGCGGAGATCAAGAAGCAGGCGGTGGCCGTCCTCGAGAAGCTGATGACGCTGACCGCCCCCAGCGCCGAGGAAATGGACAAGGTCGAGAAGGACTACCTGAGCCTCCTCACGTCGGCCGGGGACCACGATCGGGCGATCGCCTTCCTGGAGCAGAAGCTCGGTGAGGAGCCAAACGACACCGATCGGATGGTGCAGCTCGCGCAGCTCCTGGCCAAGAATGGCAACTTCGCCGAGAGCCTCCGCTGGTACGAGAAGCTCGCCGAGCTGGAGCCCGGGACGAAGACGCACTGGTACACCGTGGGCGTCCTTTGCTGGGAGCGTTCCAGCAAGGCGCGCTCGACGATCACACCGGAGGAGCGTGCCGCGGTTCTCGAGCAAGGGATGGACGCTCTCGACCAGGCCCTCGTCCTCGATCCCGATTACCTGGAAGCCCTCGCCTACAAGAACCTGCTCTTCCGGGAAAAGGCCGACATGCTGGCCGAGGCCGGGAAGCCCGCGGAGGCGGAGGCGGCGCTCGCGGAGGCCTTTCGCCTGCGCGACCAGGCCGTGAAGATGATGGAGAAGCGGAAGGTCGAGGCTGCGGCCGAGCCGTCCGATCAGTGAATATGCTGCTACGCTCGCGCGCGGCATGAGCGGGCGCTGGACCCTCCGCACCGAGCGGCGCACCGGCGACCTGGCCTGGCTCCTTGAGGCGCATGCGGAACTGGCGCGGGAGATGGGCTGGGACGCCACTTTCGAGGCCTACGTGGCCGAGCCCATGGCCGCCTGCATCCTCCGCAACGCCGTGGACGAGCGGATCTGGATCGCGGAGGGAGAATGCGATCCCCTCGGCTGCATCGCCATCGTCCGCTCCGACTTCTGGAAGGATCCCGCGATCAAGGCGCTCGCCGCCGACGACGGCACAGCGGTCACGCCGCCGCTGGAGATCGCGCAGGCGCAGCTCCGCTGGTTTCTCGTACGGCCAGAGGCGCGGGGGCAGGGGCTCGGCAAGGTGCTGCTGGAGCGCGCGCTCACCTTCGCCCGTGTGGCGAGCTACGACCGCGTCGTCCTCTGGACGGAGCGGAGGCTGGAGGCGGCGGCCCACCTCTATCTCGCCGCCGGATTCCAGAAGGTGGCGGAGGTTCCCGGCGAGCACTGGGGCATCGACGTCGTCGAGGAGCAGTACGCCCTCTGGCTGGGGCCCAAGCGGTGGGAGTCGGTGTAGTCTCGCCCCAGGGGGAGCATGAGCATGCTGATCGAGGACGCGCAGCGCGAGATGCGGGAGGTCTACCGGAACGGTGCGTTCGGCGGGTTGGTCTCCGGGGCGCTCTGGCTGGCCTCGGCGGCGGCCGGAACCTGGGGGTCGCGGAACGTGGCCGTTCTCGTGCTGATCTTCGGTGGGTTCTTCATCTTCCCGCTGACGCAGCTCACGCTGAAGCTCGCGGGCGGCCGGGCCGCGCTGAGCCGGTCCAACCCGCTGCGCACGCTCGCTCCCCAGGTGGCGTTCATGGTGCCCCTGTGCATTCCGCTGATCCTGGCGGCCACGCACGCGCGTCCTCACTGGTTCTATCCCGGCTTCATGATCGTGGTGGGGGCCCACTACCTTCCCTTCGTCTTCCTCTACGGCATGCCGGTCTTCTGGGGGCTGGGCGGACTGCTGGTGGCGGCGGGCTGGTTGCTCGGACTGCATCCTCAGGGGTTCGCGCTCGGAGGCTGGCTGACAGGCGCGCTCTTCCTGCTCTTCGGATTGCTCGCAGCACGCCTGGCACCCGCGAAGCAGGGATGAGCGTCGCCGCGGCCGTCGGTGCGGTGCTCCTGCTGGCCACGACGGAGGTCTCCGGCCTGGAAGGCACGTTCGCCCTCGACCGTGCCGCCAGCGACGACGTGAAGGTCGCCGTGGAGCGCTCGGCGCAGGAGTTCAACTTCCTGCTCCGCCCCTTCGCACGAAGCCGCCTCACCAAGGCCAACCCCGTACCCCGGACGGTCCGCATCGCCTACACCCCGAAGGAGGTGAGCGTGCAGCTCGACGCGGCACCGCCGGTGGTGGCGCCCCGTGACGGCCGCCATGTGACCTGGATCCGGGACGACGGCGCCCGGTTCGAGCTGTCCGCGCGCACGGAGGACGGCGCCCTGCGCCAGAGCTTCGAGGGCGACGATGGCGCGCGGACGAACGTCTACCGCCTGCGGCCGGACGGCAAGCTGGCCATGGAGGTGACGCTCACCAGCCCCCGCTTGGACAAGCCTCTGACCTACACGCTGGTGTTCGGGAGGACGAGTCCATGATCTGGAAGCGCCCCGTCCTGGCGGGGGGTTGCGTGATGCTCGTGCTCGCCGTGGCGGCGTCCACGTGGGCGCAGAAGAACGACGCTCCCCTTCCCCGAGGCACGGCGGCCGACCGGATCCTCATCGAGAAGGCCAAGCGTGCGCTGACGCTCTTCGAGAAAGACAAGACGCTCAAGACCTACCAGGTGGCGCTGGGCCGGGAGCCGGTGGGCGCGAAACGACGGGAAGGTGACGGGCGTACCCCCGAGGGGATCTACATCATCGCCGGCCGCAAGCCGGACAGCGCCTTCCACAGGGCACTGCGGATCTCCTATCCCAACGATGCCGACCTCGTGCGAGCGCGAGCCACGGGGGAGCCGCCGGGAGGAGACATCATGATTCACGGCTTGAAGAACGGGCTGGGCTGGCTGGGTCGCCTGCACACCAGCTCCGACTGGACGGAGGGCTGCATCGCCGTCACCAACGAGGAGATCGAGGAGATCTGGGACGCGGTTCCGGACGGCACCCCGGTGGAGATCGTTCCCTGAGTTCAACTGGATCAGGGGCGCGCGGGCTCCGTCTTCTTCGGCCGGAACATCATGGCGATCACCGGCGACAGCAGCCCCCACAGAAAGAACACGACCCCCACCACCGCCCCGCTTCCCAGGAAGGCGGCATGGGCGCTCCCCGTGTTGAAGTTCGTGGTCATCGCGGGGGGCACGGTCTTCAGCCAGATCCCGAAGAAGAACTCGCCGGCCCCCACACCCAGCACGAGGCTCAGCAGCATCAGAACCAGGATTCCCCACACCCGTCGCGACATGCGCTCCTCCGTTCAGGGAGCCGGCGCGGGGGGAGGCGGGGGCCAGATCCCACGCTCGGCGAGGATGGCTTCCACGATCTTCCGCATCATTGGGCCGTTCACGCCGATGCCCGAGCCGTTGGCCGCGAAGACCACCTCCGCGCGCGGTCCGGTGACGGCCCCGACGAACCAGCCCAGGTTGCTCCCGGATCCGGTCTTGCCACGGAACACGGTGCCGTTCTGGTCGTCCAGCACGATCACCGCCCGCCCCAGCTCCATGCTGCGCTTGGACAGGGGCAGCTCGTCCCGCACCAGGCGGCGCAGGAACTCCACCTGCTCGTCGGCGGAGATGGTGAGCGTGCTCTCCAGCCAGAACTTGGTGACGCCGGAGGAGAGGTCCCGGTTCCCGTAGTTCATCCCCTCCACGAGCTTCTGCATGCGCTGGGCACCCACCTGCCTGGCCAGCTCCTGAAAGTACCAGACCGCCGACTCCCGCACCGCGGAGCGGAGGGTGTGGTCCTGGTTCCAGGCCTGGCGCGACCGCGGCTTGCCGTCCCAGCGGAAGACGTGGTCCAGGTCCTTCACCACCCCCGTTTCCAGCCCGATCATGCTGTTGGGGATCTTGAAGGTGGAGCAGGGGGAGAAACGCTTGCTGCAGCGCTCCGGCTTGTAGCGGAGCGTGTTTCCGGTCTTCAGATCGAGCAGGACGAAGCATGCGCCGCGTGTCTCCGCGAAATGCTTGGAGAGATCGACCTGCTCGCTCTTCCCGGCGGCGAGCGTCAGGCCGGCAGCGAGCAGAGCGGTTCCCAGATGTAGCGCGCGCATGCGACCTCCGGCGTAGAGGGTAGCCGAACCGGGCCGTTCGGTGGTTGAATCCTCCCCGCATGGAAGGACCGGAGTCCCGTGCCCCGCGCGTTCTGGCCGTGACCATGCTGGCGCTGGGTACGCTCAGCTATCTGGCTTCCGTGTTCCTGAGATACGGGAAGCCCGGCCCAGTCAGCGGCGCGATTGGGTCCGGGCTGGTGTGGCTGTGCGTGGTCTCCATCGCCTCATGGGCGGTGCTGCTCGTGCGTCCGGGACGGCGGAGACTCCTCGTCGGCGCGGTCACCAGCCTGCTCGCCATGGGGTCCATGTATCTCTGTGAATCGACCTTCATGCGACGGCAGATGCGGCAACTGCAGGCCAGGCGTGCCAAGGCGGACGCGCACAGAACGCTTCGTCCGGGAGACAATCTGGTGCTCCCCGCCACGCTTTCCGACCTCGACGGCCAGAGGTTCGATCTGGGCGCCTACGGCGACCGGCCGGTGGTCGTGAACGTCTGGCGCACCTGGTGTGGTCCGTGTCGCCAGGAGATGCCGGACCTGCAGCGGCTGGACGGGAGGGAAACCTCCCTGGGCCCGGTGGCGGTCCTGGGATTCAGCGACGAGCCGGCGGATCTATTGAAGGAAGCGCGGGACGCGCTGGAGATCCGGTTCCGGCTGATCCGGCACGAGGAAGACCTGTACGTCCTGGACGTGGACAGCTATCCGACCACGTTCGTCGTCCACAGGGGCCGGGTGATCGACCGCTGGATCGGACTGCGGGATGATTTGGCCGCTCGCGTCCAGACGGCGGTTGCGAAGGCGCAGGCCACGGCGTCTCGCTAGACCCAGGGCTCAGCGGCGGGCGGCGGGCGACGGTAGGCTGCGACGGAGCGCCACCGCCTTCAGCGCTCCGGGCCAGGCCTTTCGGTCGCCCACCAGCTCCAGGGTGGCCGACCCGTCGGGCGCCCGCGTATATCGGACCACCTCGCGCTTGATGCGCGCTTCCGGATAGACACCGTCTACCAGAGCGCGCTGCCGTAGATCCAGTGCGGCGGAGGTCAGGCTGCGGAGTGCGTAGGTGGCCTTGATCCTATCGGCGGTCTCCTGGCCTCCGAGCGATGCCACCAGAGCAAACGCAGCGGGCCGTCCAGTCGGAGATCGGGCTTCAGGATCGGAGTGCAGCGAGAGAACAGAGCGTGCGCCGGCAAGCACGTCCGCTTCCATCGAGGGACCCTGCAGCCACACGGGGAGCGCCATGATCCCGGTTTCTGCCTTCAGATCGCGGTGGAACTGCCGTTGGAACACGACCATCTCCCGAACACGTGCACGGTGCCACGAGGCACCGAGATTCACGTCCTGCAAGGAAGCCTGGCACGAGGAGAGATGGGGCGCTTTGATTCCAGGATGCTCCACGAAGGATCCGATGACGTCCAGCTGGAGCTGCTCGGTCACGGCCCCGAGGTGGACGAAGAGGTCCACCGGCTCCTGGAGGTAGGCGCGCCCGACACGCGCGAGGGTCTGCACGTCCTCGATCGCCCGATCGAAGGCTCCCTCCCGCACCGCGACCTTGGCATCGAGCGCGAGCAGACGCACCGCGTGCGAGTAGCTCCGGTCGGCAGAGAACTCCATCGGCTCGGTCGAGGCATAGCGGAAGCCGAACCGGGAGTCCGGCAGGCCCCGAGTCTGACGCAGCATTTGAAGCGCGAGCGCGTTGCGCTCGAGCAGTCGAGCGATGGCTCTCCGTTCGGCAGGCGACCACGTGGTGGACGCCGTCATCGGCAACTCTTCCCTGTCTTCGACTTTGATGGCTGCGATACCGCCCCGGAGCAGCGGGGTCGCGTCGCGGCCGGTCCCGGGCCGCGGTGGTGCGTAGGCCATGGGATCCAGGGGACCGACGTCTTCCACGAAGCGATGCGTTTCCTCGCGGAGCAGCGCTTCCCCGCGCGAGCGGGTGATTTGCGCCCACAGTGCCAGCAGGGCCAGCCCGAGCGTCGAGAGCAGAAGCGCCAGCCGGAGCCAGCGGCGGCGACGGGACGTCAGTGGGCCCGCCGTGTGAGCAGCCCCACCACCGCCACGAAGAGCGTGGCCCCGATGATGGACCAGACGATGGGGAAGCGGGTGCCGCCGATCTCGATGGCCAGGATCTCCCCCAGGCCCATCTTCCTGGAGATCCACGCCCCCAGGAGCGCGCCAATGAAGCCCACGGCGATGGCGGTCAGGCAGCCGCCGCGCGAGTAGCCGGCGATGGCCTGGCCGATGGCGCCGCAGATCCCGGCGATCGCCAGCAGGATCAGGAGATCGATCCAGGTCATGACCCGATCCTACCGCAATGATATAAACCTCGAGTGCCCGCTCCCGCTCCCCATCCCACCCACGACCCGCAGGCCGCGGTGCGCACCTGTCCCAACTGCGGGGCCGCGCTCGCGGAGCGGAAGTGCAAGCTCGTCTGCCCCACCCAGGGCTGCGGCTACTTTCTCTCCTGCGCCGACTATTACTGATCGAGGTTCCCATGCACACGCTGCTCCTCGCGCTCGCCATGACCGCCGCCGCCCCCGCCGCGGCCCAAGGGAAGCCGATGACTCAGGCCATGTCGCAGACCCCCGCCACCGTGGAGGAGGCCCGCGTCTTCGTGGAGGACGCCGAGAAGCGCCTCCTCGCGCTCTGGATCGACCGGGAGCGCGCCTCCTGGGTGCAGAGCACCTACATCACGCCCGACACGGAGCTCATGGCGGCCCAGGCCGCGGAGAAGGTGATCAACGCCACGGTGGAGCTGGCCAAGCAGGCCACACGATTCGACGGGCTGAGGCTCCCGGCCGACGTGGGGCGGAAGCTCCAGCTCCTCAAGACCTCCTTGACCACCGTGGGTCCCTCCGACCCCGCCAAGCAGGCGGAGGTGGCGCGCATCGGGGCGTCCCTCGAGAGCACTTACGGCAAGGGCCAGTACTGCAAGCCCGGCGGCACCTGCCGGGACCTGGAGGCGCTCTCCCGCGTCCTGGACGAGAGCCGGAACCCCGCGGAGATGCTGGACGCCTGGGTGGGCTGGCGCACCATCTCTCCCCCCATGCGGGAGCCCTACCGCCGCTTCGTGGAGCTGCAGAACGAGGGCGCGCGCGAGCTGGGCTTCGCCGACGCCGGGGCCATGTGGCGCTCCGGATACGACATGCCCCCCGACGCCTTCGCCGCCGAGGTGGAGCGTCTCTGGCAGCAGGTGAAGCCGCTCTACGTGGCGCTCCACTGCCACGTGCGGGCCAAGCTCTCCCAGGCCTACGGCAAGGACGTGGTGCCGGAAACCGGCCCCATGCCCGCCCACGTGCTGGGCAACATGTGGAGCCAGGCCTGGGGCGGGGTCTACGATCTGGTGAAGCCCCCCGAGCCGCAGGGAAAGAAGGTGGACGTCACCGCCGCCCTGCGCGGCAAGAACATCGGCCCCCTCGACATGGTGAAGATGGGGGAGCGCTTCTTCACCTCCCTCGGCTTCGCGCCGCTTCCCCAGACGTTCTGGGAGCGCTCCATGTTCGTGAAGCCCAAGGACCGCGACGTGGTCTGCCACGCCAGCGCCTGGGACGTCGACTTCGAGAGCGACCTCCGCCTCAAGATGTGCATCGAGCAGACGGGGGAGGACTTCAGCACCATCCACCACGAGCTGGGGCACAACTTCTACCAGCGCGCCTACGCCGGGCAGCCCGCGCTCTACCGCAACAGCGCCAACGACGGATTCCACGAGGGGATCGGCGACACCCTGGCCCTGTCGGTGACCCCCGAGTACCTGACCCGGATCAATCTCGTGGAGGGTCCCCCTCCGGGACCGGAGGGCGACCTTCCCTACCTGATGCGCATGGCGCTGGACAAGGTCGCCTTCCTCCCCTTCGGCAAGCTCATCGACCAGTGGCGGTGGGAGGTCTTCTCCGGGAAGATCCCGCCCGAGCGCTACAACCAGGCCTGGTGGGACCTGGTGAAGCAGTACCAGGGGATCGTGTCCCCGGTGCCGCGCACCGAGCAGGACTTCGATCCCGGCTCCAAGTACCACGTCCCCTCGAACGTGCCCTACACCCGGTACTTCCTGGCCGACATCCTCCAGTTCCAGTTCCACCGCGGGCTCTGCCGCATCGCCGGGCAGAGCGGCCCCCTGCACCGCTGCTCCATCTACGGGAACGAGGCGGCGGGGGAGGCGCTGGGACGGATGCTGGCCATGGGGCAGAGCCGGCCCTGGCCCGAGGCGCTGGCCGTGGTCACGGGCGGGGAGAAGGCGATGGACGCGACCGCGATCCTCGACTACTTCGCGCCGCTCAAGGCGTGGCTCGACGAGCAGAACCGCGGCCGCAGCTGTGGGTGGTAGGGGACAGGCACCTGGAAGCTCTAGAACCTCAGGCCGAATCCGAAGACGAGCTGGGACTCGTCCGACACGATGAGCTTCACCTGGGCGAAGGGCCGGATGCCGCCCTCCTTGGCCCCGATCCCGGCCAGGAGGTTGAGGCCGAAGTCGGTCTCGCTGTCTCCTTCATCGGGATCCGCGAAGAGGAGGGCGGGCCCACCTCCCGCCCACACCGCGAACGGGGCGTCCACCTGCAGGTCGTAGTGGACGTCGCCGTTGAGCGTGAAGAGGTCCCCGTTGTTCACGAAGACATACTCCAGGTTGGGATTGGCCATCCAATGGCCGCGCTGGCCAACGTCCCAGAGGATGCCGCCGCCCAGGAAGCCGTCGGACCCGTCGGTGTAGATCCCGGCCCGCAGGTCGAGGTCGACATCGGCGCGCGCGGCGGGGGTCGCGGCCGCGGCCAGCAGGGCAGCAGACAGAAGGGTCAACACTCGCATTGCTCGCATGCACACTCCTTCCCGATCGCCTGCTTCGTGGGGGGGCGGACGCTGTTGGGCGGGCGTTGGTGAACATCCCTGTACAAGATCCATGCCCCGCGCGCCCTGTTAGCGGCGCCGCGTTTTCCGGTCGTGCGATGGTGTAGTTCTTTCACGGATGCTAGGCTCCGCCCCATGGGAGCGATGCGCTGGGGATGCGTTCTGGCGCTGCTCGTCTCCCTCGGCCCCGCGCTCCCCGCCCAGGCACCGAGAGCCCCGGAATCGGTCGAGGAGGTCTCCGATCCCCTGGGCCGGGTCTCACCCCGCGGCACCGTGCGCGGCTTCCAGCGCGCGGTGCGCGTGGAGAACTGGTCGCAGGCGGCGCAGTACCTCGACCTCGGCGGCAAGCGGCAGGTTGAGGGTCTCGAACCGCCGCAGCTCGCCCAACGGCTCAGCGAGATCCTGGAGCGCAAGCTCTGGGTCCCCATCGCCACCCTCTCGGACGCGCCGGAAGGGCACGGTGAGGACGGGCTTCCTCCGGACTACGACGCCCTGGGGACGATCCCTACCCCGGAGGGGCCCATGGAACTCCGGCTGCGCCGCGGCTCCGGCAGTCTCTGGCGCTTCTCACCGGACACGGTCGCCCGTATCCCCGAGCTGTACGTGGCGCTGGGAACGGCGCCGGTGGAGCGGCTGCTCCCCCCCGGGTTCTCCAGGCGCCTGCTGGGCCTCGAGCTCGCCCACTGGGTGGAGATCGCGGGCCTCCTGCTCGTTGCTTCCCTGCTCGCCTACCTGATCACCCCTCTGCTGGTGCGCCTGATGCGTCCCCTGGCGGGGCTGCAGCGCGGGGAGCACCATGCGCTGCGCGACGCCCACGGGCCCTTGCGGCTCCTGCTGGGCCTCTCGTTCTTCGTGTGGGGCGCCAGCTGGCTGGGGCTGCCCGCGCGCGTGCTCTGGACGCTGCGGGCGATCGAGATCGTGCTGTGGATCGCGGGAGCGACCTGGCTCGTCCATCGCCTGCTCGACATCTGGAGCCGCCGCCTGGGCGAGCGCCTGGCCCGGACGGGCCGGCACTCGGCGTCCACCATGCTCCCCCTGGCCCGCAAGGCGGCGAAGGTCGTGGTGGTCCTCATCGCCGTCGTCACCGTCCTGCAGACCTTCGGCGTCAACGTCACCGCGGTCGTGGCCGGTCTGGGCATCGGCGGCATCGCCGTGGCCCTGGCCGCGCAGAAGACGGTGGAGAACCTCTTCGGCGGCGTGTCCCTGATCGTGGACCAGCCCATGCGCGTGGGGGACGTGGTGAAGACGGGCGACTTCACGGGCACGGTGGAGGAGATCGGCCTCCGCTCCACGCGCTTGCGCACGCCCGACCGCACGCTGGTGAGCATCCCCAACGGCCAGCTCTCCACCCAGAGCATCGAGAACTTCTCCCGGCGCGACAAGATGTGGCTGCGCCTGGTGGTGGCGGTGCGCCCCGACACCTCCTCGGACCAGCTCCGCGACGTGCTGACCGGCTTGCAGCGCCTGCTGGCGGCGCACCCCCGCCTGGAGCGGGGGGCACGCGTGCGCCTGATCGGGTTCGGGCAACAATCGTTCGACGTCGAGGTGATCGGGACCGTGCCCACCACGAGCTTCGACGAGCTGCTGGCGGTGCGCGAGGACCTGCTGCTGCGCATCGTGGAGCTGCTGCAGGGAGCGGGCACGGGGCTCGCGCTGCCCGCCCAGATCCACTTCGACTCCCAGGCCTACGGGGTCGATCCCGAGCGCCGGCAGCAGGCCGAGCGGCGGGTGGCCGCCGCCCGGGAGGCAGGCAAGCTCACCTTCCCCGACCTCCCACCCGAGGAGGCGGCCGCGCTGGCCGGCACGCTGGACTGGCCGCCGCGCGGGACCTGGCGCACGTCGTCGCCCGTGCGGGAGCCGGATACCCCGGCGAGGTAGGAAGGTGTCAGGCACTTCCATTTCCCTTTGTTCCGCTCACCCGCTCTGGGCGGTGGCGGCAAATGGAAATGGAAGTGCCTGACACCTTCTTATCCGCCTACTCGAACATCCTCTCCACGGGCACGACGTTCACGCGCGGGGCGGCGATGTTCAGGGGGTAGCCGGCGATCTCCGGATCTTCCTTGGTGACCTCGTCCGGCTTGGGGGAGGCGTAGCTGATCGGCGTGGGGGCGCCGGAGGTGAGGGCGGCCTGGATCGTCTCCGCCTCCCCGGTGACGATGGCGATCGTCAGGTTCTCCGTCTGGAGATGGCGCTTCAGGGCGGCGTTCACGTCGGCGACCGTGAGGGAGCGCATGCGCTCGCGGAAGCGCGCCAGGTGCCCCTCTCCCTGGATCCCGTAGAAGCGGTCGTCCACGGCGTAGCCCAGGCGCTCGAAGGTGGTGGGGGCGAAGTTCAGCACGTACTTCCCCAGGAAGTCCCGGGTGAGGGCGAACTCCTCCTCGGTCATGCCGCGGTCGATGAGTCCCTGCAGCTCGCGCAGCGCGGCCCGCAGCGCGAACACTCCCTGGGGGTTGGGGAGGGTGCGGATCCACACCTCGAAGAGCTGGCGATGCCGCCCCACGTTCACGGGCGGCACCGTGCGCTGTCCTCCCTCCGGGAAGGCCTCGATGTACGCGTAGTCGCCGTAGTTGAGGCCGCGCGCCTCGCGGATCACCTGGTAGAGGTGGCTGGACTGGTTGCGGTGCTCCCCCAGCCAGGAATTGGCGATCCAGAGGGCGTAGAAGTCGTCGCTGCCGCGGGGAACGTCGATGGGGAAGCCGAAGCTGATCGAGCTGTCCGCGCCGGGCTTGGACACGATCACCACCGAGCGGCCGGAGAGCTTGGGTGCTACCGGGAGGGGACGGTCGGCGGCGGCGGTCGCCGGCAGCTCGGCCAGGCTCTTCTGCAGCCGGTCCAGCAGATCCGGAGCGACGTCGCCACCGACCGCTACAACGGTGCGGTCGCGGGTGAAGTGCGCCTTGTAGAACGCGCGCACGTCGTCCAGGGTGAGCGACTTCAATCCCGAGACGGTCCCCTGGGGAGGGTGCGCGTAGCCGGTGCCGGCGAAGACCGCGCTCTGCAGCGTGGCCTTCCCCAGCTCCTCGTCGGAGGAGTAGCGCAGGCTCTTCTCCAGGTAGTTCAGGGTGTCGCTGCGCACCCGCTCGAAGTCCTCGGCCGGGAAGGCGGGGTGCAGGTAGGCGTCGAGGAACAGGGGAAGGAACGTCTGCACGTTGTCGCGGTGGGTCCTCCCGGAGAGCGTCGTCATCTCCTTGTCCACCCGCACGCCGTACGAGGAGGCGATGGGGTACAGCTTCTCCAGGATGGCCTCGTACTTGTTGGCGCTGGTGGCTCCCTGCTCCAGGAGCTGCCCGGTCACGTAGGCCAGGCCCTCCTTGCCCGCGGGGTCGTCGGAGGAGCCCACGTCGAACCACACCCGCATGCTGACCAGCGGGTCGCCGGGAACCTGGAGGACGACGGGAGTGCTGGCGGCCTTGGCGGAGGTGGTCTGGGGCACGACAGTCCCTTTCTGCACGGTGGTCCCGGCGCAGCCGGGGAGCAGGAGGAGCAGGGGCAGGCAGGAGGCGGCGAGACGGCGCATCACTGGGTCCCCTTCAGCACGCCCACCGTGCGCCGCTCCGGCTTCAGGAAGTCCCGCGCCGCGGCCTGCACGTCGGCGGGCGTGAGCGCGGCGTAGGTGGCGTACAGCCGGTCCACGGTCTGCACGTCGCCGGTGACGGCGATGATGCGTGCCAGGCCACTGGCCACGCTGCTGGGGGAGCTCAGTCCCATCAGGAAGCCGTACTTCAGGCGCTGCTGGGTGGCCGCCAGCTTGGCGGGATCGCAGGGAGCGGCGGCGAAGCCGGCGATGGTGGCGTCGACGTCGGCGAGGACGGCGTCGATCTTCGCCGGGTCCTTCACCTGGGCGATGACATCGAAGAGGCTGGGGTCGCGGTTGATGCTGGGGCCGCCGGACAGGCTCTGCAGGACCTGATCGTCCAGCACCAGCTTCTTGTAGAGCGCGCTCGTCTCCCCGAAGGCCAGCTCCCCCAGCGCCTCCGTGGCCGCCCACTTGCGGTCGTTGGCGTCGAAGCGGGGGAGCTTGTACGCCGCCCACACGATGGGAAGCGACCGGCCCTGGTAGGACACGTCGATCCGGCGCTCCTCCGTCTGCGGCGGTTCTTCCGGGATGGTCGGCGTCTGGTAGCCGCGCTTCCAGTCCCCGTAGTGCCGCTGGGCAAGATCGAAGACCGTCTCCGGCTTCACGTCTCCCGTCACCAGCAGGGTCACGTTCTCCGGCCGGTAGTAGCGGGCGAAGAACTCCTTGGAGTACGCGTACATGCTGGGCATGGCGGCGATGTCCGCCTCGTAACCCATGGTGGTGTGCCCGTAGGTGTGCGTCTTGAAGGCGGCGGCGCGCAGCGCCTCGTAGATGGTGAAGAAGGGGCTGGTGCGGTTCTTCCGGTACTCGCCGTAGACGGCACCGGCCTCGGTCTTGAAGGCGTCCTCCGCGTACTTCAGGTTCTGGAAGCGGTCGCTCTCCAGCTCCAT
>DASUFT010000024.1:0-6290 GCA_036274395.1 Candidatus Polarisedimenticolaceae bacterium
GGCGCCCGGCGGCTCCAGTGCTACCGGCTCGCCCGCGGGAGCTTCGAGAAGAGCGGGGAGGCCGAGGGGGACGCGACCCTTCCCGTGCCCGGCCTCGACGGGCTCGATCTCCCTCTTGCCGTGCTCTGGGCGGAGTCGACGGCGCCGTAGGTCAGGGTCGAGCAGCAGGAGCAGCGCCCGCGGATGCGCGCCGGTAGGTGACGAGGAAGAGCTCCGTTCCATTTGCGGTGGCAAAGCCGGGGGGACGCCCCGGTCGGGTAGCGTGTGTCCGGCCACTCGGGGACGCAGCGCGCCTCGAAGCTCCCATCCGAGCCGGACTGGAGGGAGAAGGGGGCGATGTCCCCATAGCCGAGCCCCTCGGGCACGACGTCCCCGCAAGCGAATGGTCGTGGGAATGGAAGACGGCGCCGTTCACCCCTGGCCGGCGGGCAGGGTGATCGAGAACGTCGCGCCGTGGTCCGGGTTGTTGACGGCCCAGAGCTTGCCGCCGTGGCGTTCCACGATGGAGCGGCAGATGGCCAGGCCCATGCCCAGGCCGTCGTGCTTGCTGGTGATGAACGGGTCGAAGATGCGTTCCAGCTGGTCCGGGGGGATTCCCGTTCCGCTGTCGGTCACCTCCACCAGCACCCTTGTGCCCTCGAGCGGTCGCGTGCGCACCACCAGGCGCCGCGTGCCGTTCGCCCCGGGCTCGCTCATCGCGCTGAAGGCGTTGACCATCAGGTTGAGGACGACCTGCTGGAGCTGCACGCCGTCGCCGCGGACGGCCAACGCTCCCGGCGCGAGGTCGAGGTGGACGGTCACCCCGTGGCGGACGGCGTCGCTGCGGACGATGCGCTCGACGGTGCCGATGGCGTGGTTGAGGTCGACGTCGGCAAGGCCGGGCGTGTCGCGCTTGAGCATGCCCGCCAGACGGTGGACGATCTCGCCGGCGCGCTCGCTGTCGGCCTGGATGTCGCCCAGCGTCTCCCGCACCTCCCCCAGGTCCGGCTCGCGCGCGCCCAGGAAGCGCAGGGCGGCGGAAGAGTTGTTGCGGATGGCGGCGAGCGGCTGGTTGATCTCGTGGGCCAGAGCAGCGGTGAGCTCGCCGAGGGAGGCGAGGCGGGCCACGTGCGCGAGCTCGGTGCGCTTCTGCTGGACCTCGGCTTGCGCCTCGTGGTAAGCCAGCTCGGCGAGGTGTCGCCGGCGGCGCTGGACGAGCAGCGCCAGGATCAGCATGGCCTGGACGAGGATGACGCCCAGGGCGGCGGTGATGTGCCAGCCGTACCGGTCCCACACGCCGGGGTGGCGAAAGAGCACGACGCTGCCGGCCGGAAGGCGGCTTTCGCTGATGCCCCAGCGGCGCAGCTCGCGCCAGTCGTAGGTGGGCTCGCTGGTCCCGATCACGAGCGGAGGGAAACGCGATGCGGGCTCCCCGCGCAGGATGCGTGCCGCCACCCGTGCGGACTCGATCCCCTGCTTCTCCCCCTGGTAGAGCCTGCCGCCCACCACTCCCAGGCCCACCTGGTGCCGGTACATGCCGTAGATGGGCGCGCGCGAGATCTGGTGCAGACGCGCCAGCGCATCGTCCTGGTTGTGCGTGACCCCGGACGCGTCCCGCAACAGCAGGGCCAGCAGGATGGCCGAGTGCGGCGGCAAGGCCGAGGCCAGGTCCTGCATCTGCGCAAACGACAGGTCGTTCACCCAGGTGAACTGCACACGTTCCTGGAACGGCTCGAATGCCTTCCGGAACACTTCCGTCCAGTAGCGCTCGAGCGGCGTGGCGCCGAGGATCACCACGACGTTCTTCGTCCGGGGATCGAGCCGGAGCATGTCCCGGACCAGCCCCGGCAAATCGAAGTCCTCCCCGACGAACGTCGCGTTGTGCGCCAGCGCGTCCTCCGGCAAGGTCCGCTTGTCCATCCCCGTGTAGACCACCGGGATCCGGGGGAACAGCCGGTCCCGCAGCTTGGCCACGAAACGCCCGGCGGGCGAGCCGATGGGCACGAGCAGGTCCGGCTCCCACTTCGAGAACCGCTTGGTCAGGTACTCGGCGAACACCTCCTCCATGTCGGGTTGGGCATATCGCGCCATGTCCAGCGAGACCTGGTCCAGGTCCACCGCCGTCCCCAGCTCCGTCGCGAGGGCCGACTCGAACGCCGTGGAATGGGTCGTGAACGGAGGTGCGCTGGCCCCGAACGAGTGCACCATCAGCACGCGCCACGGCCGCGCCTCTTGCGCGCCCAGGGCGGATGGGGGGGCCGCCGCCAGCAGCAGAGCGATCAGGTAGGTTGCCCGCACCGGTTACGGCTCCGGCAAGAAGGGTTCGACAAGCTCTGCCTCCTGTCAAGGCAGGGGCCGCTCGGGGATGCCCGCAGGGCACTGGGCGAGTGGGGAGATGGCGAAGAGGCAGCTCGCGCTCGATCGGACGCCCGCTTGATGCGAGCAGGCCGACGTCCGCGATGGCGTGGGCGGAGTGCCGAACGTCTCCGTCAACCAGGTCGTGCGTGGGGACGGATCGGCAAGGCGGACCTGGAGACCGTGTCGTGACTGCATGCACACGCGCTCTGGCACGACCGGCGGTCACGGGCAGCGCCCACTCGCTCCAGCAGCGCTGATGGATCAGCGCAGCAGTCCCAGCACCACTTCCAGACAGATCAGGCCGACGATGGCCGCCTCCAGCCAGACCAGGCGGCGGTCCCGTGCCACGCCCAGCAGCAGTTCCAGCGCGTCCTGCACCGCGCGGAGCTTGCTCTCCAGCGCTTCGAAGCGGTCTCGCAGGTCGAACTCGCCGCGCAGGTCGTCGTAGATGCGGTTCCATGGCGGCGTCGTCCCACGTCGCATCCGGCTTGTCCAGCAGGTGCAGGGTGGAGAGCACCTCGCTGCGCCGCCCCACCGCCTCGCCAATGAAGCGATGGAGGCCACGCGTCCGCAGCGGGACGACGCCTCGCTGCTCGAGCCGCTCCACGAGCGTGCGGGTGCGGTCGAAGAGGTCGTCCACGATGCGCTCGTAGGTCTCCATGGCCGCGCTCTGCGCCACGATGAGCGCCACCACCCCGGCCCGGGTCGGACTCATCCGGTCCAGGACCAGCCGGCCATCGGCGAGACCTACCCGCGCGGCGGGTCGCTCCAAGACGGCGAATTCCTCGCGGACCAGGCCCCGGTGAAGAGGTTCCCCAGGTTGCCGCCCCCTGCCAGCGCGAGATCCCCCCAGCGTGCCCTGGCCAGCTTGTGCTTGCGCTCCCAGTACAGGTTGAGGACCGGTTCGGTGTCGATCTGGTTCGACCACCCGTTGGGGTCGTCCCCGTTGATCAGGGCGTGGAAGCCCTTCTGGGTGGGCTCCGCCAGAGAGGCCGGACCGACGATCCCCAGGAGCCAGCCGAAGCGGAAGAGGTCCCGGTCGTCATACCCGATCCAGGCGTTCTGCACGGCGAGCAGGCCCGCGTAGGGGACGTCGTTCAGGATGGGCTCCGTCTCCTCGGTATCCTCGGGCGTCTGCATGTTCTGGTCGATGCTCCAGCTCTCCCGGAACCCGCGGATCGCGGACCTCGACGGCAGCATGGGCCGTGAACAGGAGCGAGCCGAGGCTCGCGGCGACCCTCAGGCGGTGGTTCACCGCACCCTCACGAATCCCTCGCGAAGTCGCGACCGCATAGGAGAGGCGCCGCTCCCTTCCCGCGTGTTTCTCGGGAAAACGGCCCTCGCGGACCGGGCACGCCCATTGCCTCTAGGAAGGCGTCCGGCGGTGGCCGCAGGGCGGCCGGCTGGACGGAGGTGATCGGGATGATCCGCATCGAGAGCAGCAGCGAAGGGCGAGCGCGTGTGATCGGCGCGCTCGAGGCCTCGGCCCTGAGAGCCCTCCTCGAAGGCGCGAACGGCCGCGGGATCACCCTCGACCTCACCCAGGTCTACGCCGCGGAGGGCGCGGCGGTGCGCCTGCTGGCCGAGCTCCCTCCCGAACGATGCACCGTGGTGGCCTGCCCGCAGTGGCTCGCGCTCTGGCTGGAGGGGGAGGGGCGGGAGCTTTCCCAGGGTGAGACGCAGGACACGGAACCCACGCATTCCCGTCCCGAACCAAGGAGGAATCAGTCATGAGAGCTGTCGCCGTCTTCCTTCTCCCACTCGTACCGCTGTTCGGTCTCCTGTCCCCGGCGGTCCAGGCCGCGAGCATCGACGAGCAAGGACCCGCATGTCGAAAACCGAGTTCGAAGGTGACGGCGACGACATGTCTCGAAGCGTCGAACACCTGATCCCGGGGAAGCACTACTATGCCGATCTGATCAGCGAGAGTTCCGCAAGCGGCAACACGGGCTTCTGGGTCATCGTCGGAAGCAACAACTGGGCATCCGCGCAGTCGAACGACATGGAAGTCCACATGCGGTCCATCCAGATGTGGCTGATCCACTCGGTGGGGATCCGCATCGCGCCGTGAATCGGCGCTAGAGCGCCCGCCCCAGCTCCCGGCCTCGGAGACCGGGACGTCCCAGGCGTTCCTCCATCTCGGCGGCCCTTCCGGGATGTCCGTCACGCCCTCCTGGACGGTGAGCGGCGGCGTCGGCGACCAGCTCGGCTGGTCGGTCGCGGGCGCGGGGGACATCGACGGCGATGGGTACGACGACGCGATCGTCGGGCCGCCCCACCACCTCCATCTCTCGATCCGCGAACCTGGGACGACCTTGTGAAACTAGGGACTATTCTCGCGTCTTGAGCTTCAGGAACTCCAGGTCCTGAGCGTCCGACGCGGAGCGGCGATCGGCATAGGCGATTTCTTTGAGCCGCCTCAAATCCTCCGTGGAGGCGACCCGGAGGCTGCTTGATCCCACTTTGACCTTTTCGGCTCGTCCCGCCACGGGATGAGCGGGCAGGGGAAAGTCGAGGAGCAGGTCCACCCGGAGACCCGTTTTCGGATTGAAGAAGAAGAGGCTCCGAGGTTGCTCCATTTTCAGCTTGGCGACGGCGATCCGGACGTTGTTGACGGTTCGTTTGACCTCGCCTTCGGGACTGAACTTCGTCACGAGCTCCAGGTGATGTCGGTACATGAGCCTGACCAGGTCTTCCGTTGAAGGTCCCTGTGTGGAAACCAGCAGGTCGAAATCCCGGGTGACGCGCTGCGATCCCAAGAGGACCATCGCCATTCCCCCTACCAGGACGGGCTCGAATCCCCGCGCGTCGAGAGCGCTCGCCAGCCCTCCTACGGTCCGGAAATAACCGTCGCTAGCGGCCACGGGAGTTCCTGAGAGCCTCGACGGCCTCCAGGGCCCTGAAGTTCGCACGGACCCGCCGTTCCGCGTGATGGGACAGAGCCCTGGCTCGACCGCCCTTCGACGCGATCTCTTGCCGCTTTTCCCTGGACAGCGTGCGCGCGCGAGCCTTCCCGCCACGACGCCCCAGCACCCGTGCGATTTCAGAGGCGTTCACGTGTCTAGTATTGCTTAGCGCTAAGCATAATTCAAGGTCCACGACGTGGGCGTCATGATGTAGCCGGCGGGGTCCACGACCACTCCCGCCCCCATCGCGCGCTCGCGCACGATCACCGTGGCCTCCGTCCCAGCCTCCTCGGAGGTGGACCCGAGCCGGGTGACCTGCACCTTCCTGGCGAGGGACACCTGGGTGAGCGAGCAGGGAGATCTCTGCGTCGCCCGTCCCACCCCGCGCGTCACCGTGCTCGTCCACCGCGGGCACCTGGAGGCCGGGTTCGCGCCCCCCATCTGAAGGGCACTGGAGCGATCCATCGCCATGGCCTGCGAGAAGCCCTACCTCTTCCTCGACGCCGAGCTGTTAAAGACCTACGAGCCCAGGCTCCGCCGGGCAGCGGTGGACTGGCTGAGCGCGCACGCGGGCGACCTCGCGGCGGTCCACGTGCTGGCCTGCTCCCCGCTTGCCAGGATGGCGATGACCCTCACCAGCCTGACGGTGGGCGGCGTGCTCATCAGCCACCAGGAGCGTGCCTCCTTTGATGCGGCGCTGTGCGAGGCGATCTCGAGCACCTTGGACGACGGGGCAGGGGAGAGCGCGCCGTTCGAACCATCGCCGGTGCGCGCCAGCGTGCGTGCGGTGCACCCCACGGGGGTGGGCCGGGAATTCCGGCCCGCTCTGCGGTAGCATAGCGGGGCTCTTGCGCGTGTAGCTCAGTGGATAGAGCATCAGCCTCCGGAGCAAACCCGCGATGTTGCAAGAAGAGGCCGGGATTGAGATCCCGGCCTTTTTTCTGCCCGGGTACCCCGGCGAACCTTCTCCAGCACGAGCGAACCGGGAATTTCGGGACACATATTCCCGATCGGCAGCTACGGTCAGAGCCTACCCCGAGCCACTTC
>DASUFT010000025.1:0-6214 GCA_036274395.1 Candidatus Polarisedimenticolaceae bacterium
AGGAACGCCAGGAGGCGCACCACGTAGAGGTAGTGCCGGGACTCGTCGGAGACGTCGAGGACCGCCAGGCCCGTCCAGTGCAGCGCGAACACGGCGAAGGCCAGGGCGAAGAGGAGGAAGAAGCGGTCCTGGGTCGTGCGCCAGAAGCGGAGGAAGAACAGGCCAGCCACGCTGCTGGTGGCGGCCAGGGCACCCCACAGGAACTCCCGCGACATCAGTGGGACTCCCACACGAGCCCGAGCACCAGGAGGCCCAGGGACGCGAGGGCGAGCTCGCTCCGCCAGATCCCAAGGTCGGAGGAGGGCACCACCACCAGGTCGATGAAGAGCAGCACATTGTTGAGCGCCAGTCCCAGGAAGCAGAGGCCGCTCCAGAACAGGAGCCGGCTCCGCGTCTGGCGGTAGCTCGCGATGAGCAGGTAGGCGCAGGCGGCGCTGGTCAGGGCGCAGAGCACGTACACGGCTTCAGCCATCGTCTTGTCCCTTTCGCAGCCGGAAGGCGTCGGAAAAGGCACGGATCGCGGAATTGCGCAGTCGCTCCAGCGCGTTGGCATTCATCCGGTGCACGATCTTCACGCGGTCGTTCTCGTAGGCGACCGCCAGCTCGCCGACGCAGGCATCGACGTCGGGCTGCTTGGCGCGGTAGCGGTACCGCGGCTTCTCCCCGGGCGCCGCCTCCACCAGGGTGTGGGATCGCAGGTGGGTCAACGCTCCCGCCACCACCGCGAAAGGGAGGTTCAGCCGCTCCGCCGCTTCCTCGGTGGTCCAGGACCGCTCTCGCTCCCGGAACAGCAGCAAAAGCAGCTCCAGGTGCTCGTATTCCTCGACGTGCGCGTGCAGGAAGGCCTGCGTCTCCGGGGAGAGATCGCCGGTCACCGCATCTTCCCCGCACGCGAACGCGAGCAGACCATGGGCATCAGGGTGCCACCCCGAGGGCGATGCCCCAAGGAGATTCCCCCGCAGGGAGCTTGCGCCGCTCCCTCCCCTCCGGCAGCTCCAGCACCGTCACGTCGTTTCCCGGCCCGTTGGCCGTGAACAGACGCGTCCCGTCCGGCGTGAGCGCGATCCCCCAGGGACGCGCGCCGACACCGTCCAGGCGGCGCACCACCGTGAGCGTCGGCACGTCCACCACGGCCACGCCGCCCCCCCGGCCCAGGCTGACGTAAAGGCGCTGGCCGTCCCCGGACACCACGGCGCCCATGGGCCGGGCCCCCTCGCCGAGGGGGATGGTGCCCAGGGCGCGGTGCTTCCAGGCGTCCGCCACGGTGAGGCTGGCGCCGTTCTCGTTGGTGATGAACGCGCGCGCCCCCCCGGGCGTGAAGGCGATCCCGCGCGGGCGGGGTCCGGTGGAAAAGCGCGCGACCTCCACGTGCCGGTCCGCGTCCAGCACGACGACCTGGTTCTCCTCCTCGCTGGTCACGTAGACGACCGAGCCGTTGGGATGCACGGCCACGCCCTCGGGCTCGCCCCCCACCGGCACCTGGGCCACCACCTTTCCTGTGGCCAGGTCCACGAAGGAGGCCTGGGCGGCGTCCTCGTTCGACACGCACAGCCACTTGCCGTCCGGCGAGAGCGCGAAGGACTCGGGATCGGTGCCGCTCTCCAGGATGCGGAGCACGCGACCGCGGGCGGGATCGACGACGGCGATGCCGTCCGCGCGGCGGTCGGGGGGCGGGAGCGTGGAGGGGTCGGTGCCGGGAGGCTCCCGCGGGGAGCCGCTGACCGCCACGTAGAGCAGGGACCCGTCCGGGGAGAGGCGCAGCCCCCGCGGGCGCTTCCCCACGTCGATCCGCCGCAGCGGCCGCAGGGTCTGGGCGTCGTAGACCGAGATGTCGCCCGACACCTCGTTGCTGACGTAGAGGTGCAGGGCCTGCTCGGCATGACTGCGCGACGTGCAGCCGGTGGCGCCGGCCGCAACCGCGGGGCCGAGCAGCAGCAGGACGGCGAGGCGGATCACGGAAGGTCTCCTGGGAAACCGGGGAAGGCCGTGCCCCAAAGTCTACCTGTTCTCCTGCCGCACGTGCAGCGTGGGCACCCCCACTACCTCGAAGGTGGCGCTGGCGACCGGGATGTCGGCCTCGTCCAGCCGGCGCAGCACCCGCTGGTTGGGATGCTCGCCGGTCACGGCGCGCACGGCCCAGGAGCAGGAGGAGGGCGAGCGTGAGCAGCAGCTTGTGGCCGACCGCTGCGTTCACGCCCACCAGGCGGATTCCGAAGACGTCCATGGCTCACCGGGAATTGCCGCAAAGAGCGGGGAAACGATGCCCGAAGCGTAAACCGCAGGCCGGTGCTGTGCCACCTTGCTAGACTGCCGCTCCCCGAGCCTCGAGCCGGGGAAGAGGTGCGCGTCATGAAGGTCCTCGCCTGGCTGGTTTCGGCAGCTCTCCTCCTTCCCGCCGCGGCCCAGACACCGCCGCCGGATCCCGCCCCCACCCCCGCCCCCGATCAGCCCGCGCCCACCGCTCCCCCCACCACACCCGCGCCGCAGCCCACACCACCGCCGCCTCCGCCGCCGCCTCCTCCGCCTCCTCCCCGGCCGGCCTGGAGGGACAAGCTCTTCTTCGGCGGCGGCATCGGGGCGTCCTTCGGGGTCGTGGACTACGTCGAGGTCGCGCCCATGGTCGGCTACCGGCTGACGCCCCGGGTCACGACCGGCGTCGGACTCTTCTACCGGTGGAAGAACGACGACCGCTACGGCGTGTCCCTGGACACGAGCGACTGGGGCGGCAGCCTCTTCGGCCAGCTCCACCTCTTCCGCGGCCTGTTCGCCCACGCCGAGTCCGAGTACGTGAACTACGAGTACGCGACGCTGACGGGGACGGACAGCGACAGCGAGACCAACGTGCTCGCCGGGCTGGGACTCAACCGTGCCCGGGGCCGGTCCGGTGCGTACGCGCTCGTCCTCTACAACTTCTCGTACGACGAGAACGATCCCTTCGAGGCGTACGACAGCCCCTGGGTGTACCGCATCGGCTTCTCCGTGGGGTTCTGATCCTGATTCCTTGTTGACCCTGGCTTCGCGCTGCTCCTACGATGCACGTGACGGATCGAGCGGCGCGCCGCGTGGTGCGGCGTGCCGTGCATCGACGTCGTGAGGACCGCATGAGTCCAGCCGCGAAAACAGCTCGCAAGCGGGGACGCAAAGTCGCCCGCAAAGCGCGCAAGACCGGACGCGCCAAGGCTCGGGTGGCGCGGAAGGCAGGACGCGTCGCCCGCAAGAAAGGTCGCGCCAAGGCTCGCGTCGCCCGCAAGGCCGGCCGGGTCGCCCGCAAGAAGGGCGGCACCGGGAAGCGCGCCCGCAAGGCCGGTCGTGCCGCCCGCAAGACCGGACGCGCCAAGGCTCGGGTGGCGCGGAAGGCAGGACGCGTCGCCCGCAAGAAGGGCCGCGCCAAGGCCCGCGTTGCCCGCAAGGCGGGACGCCGTCGCGCCGTGCGCAAGGCCGTCCGTGAGCGGGTGCGTGAACGGGTGATGGAAGCGATGCCGGACATGGGCCCGGCCACCTAGCAACAGAACGCCTGACGACGTGGGCGGCGCCCTGCGTGCCGCCCACGCCTGTTTTTCAGTCCTCCCCGCAGCTCTCCACCACCCTCTCCCGGATCACGTCGAAGAAGGGATTGCAGCGCAGGCGTGCCAGCATGCCCAGCGGCACCACCAGCGCCCCGCTCTCGCCGCGCGCGTCGAAGGCGCCCAGCGGGAACGCGGGTCCGGGGCCTTCCCCGGGGGTGAGCCCGTAGACGGGGTCGTCCACCGGGAAAGGCAGGGCCACGTGGCCCAGGGAGAACACGCCGGGCGGCCACGCCAGCGCCAGCAGGGTCGTCCGGACCTGGCGGCCACCGGCTTCCCGCCGGTAGCACGCGATCTCGCGCGCCTGCGCCGTCCGGTTCGCGACCACCGTGACGGCGAACGGGAGGTCCACGGCCTCGCGCAGGCGCGTGAGCGCCGCCACCGGCCCGGGCGCGATCAGCCCCTGCAGGGCCTCGGAGCGGTTGACGTCGAAGACGATCAGCTCGTGACCGCGCGCGGGGAGGAGGCCCAGCAGTCCCTGCACGATGTCGCTCGCGCTCACGGTCGCGTCCACCAGCGACTGGAAGACCAGGACGCGCGGCATCGTGCCCAGGCGGTTCCCGGCACCGGAGAGCGCACCCCGCAGCGCGCGCGTGAGGAGGTGGATCTGCTTCCCCGCGTTCACGGGGAAGGAGTTGTACTTGTAGGGATCGTACTCGGGGAGCACGTCCAGCCAGGCGGATCGATCGAAGGGAGGGAGGAAGGAGAGCCCGGCGATCACGCGGGTGAGGAACGAGAGCCGCGAGATCCCGATGGCGGGCGAGACCAGGTAGAGGCGGCGCGGCCGGGGGAGCGACGCATCCTCCAGCGTGCGCACGGCGTACAGCGTCAGCAACGCCGCTCCCGTCGAGTACCCGGCGGCCAGGAACGGCCTCCCGGCGCCGGCACGCCCGGCCGTGTACGTGGCGGCGATCTCCACGGCCGCCGCCCAGTCCTGCCAGGTCACGTCGCGGAGCCCCGAGGGGATCGTGCCGTGCCCGGGCAGGCGCAGCACCACCACGTGGTAGCCCTGCGCGAGGAAGGTTTCCCCCAGGGCCCGCATGCTGTACGGCGCGTCGGACAGGCCGTGGACGAGGAGGACGGCGCCGCGGGGCGCCCCCGGCGGGACCAGCTCGAAGGACCGGTTGTAGGGCGTGTCCAGGGCGAGGCGCGCGGGGACGCTCCCCGGGTGGTAGCGGCCCAGCACGTACCCGTCCGCCTGCCGGGGATCGTCCAGGAGGCGGGCGTGCAGCTCGGCGAAAAGACGGTCTTCCAGGCGCAGGTACTGCTCGAACGTGGCCACGCTCCCGCCGGCGCGGAACTCCTCCTGGAGATGGACGCGATGCCAGGGGCGGAGCGCGGGCAGGGTGAGACGGGCATGGACCGCGTAGCCCAGCACCACGGCCGCCAGCACCAGGGCGCACGCGGCGAGCGCGCGCAGGAGCCACCTCCTCACCACGGGTACGGGTAGCCCTCCGCCAGCGCGTCCTCGAGCGTGGCGTCGTGCCCGTAGATGTCCTCGAAGAAGCGGACGGTTCCGTCCTCGGGGGCGACGGCGGTGGCGTAGACCAGGAGCACGGGGATGGGATGGGGGAGGGTGACGTGTGCGTCCAGGGGGCCGCTGCGCATCGCCTGCTCGATCCGCTCGCGCGTCCACCTGGGGTCGTCGCGCAGCACCCAGGCGGCGAGCGCGGGGGGATCCTGCAGGCGGATGCAGCCGTGGCTGAAGTCTCGGCGCGGGCGGGAGAAGAGGTCCCGGGAGGGCGTGTCGTGCAGGTACACGTTCATGGGGTTCGGGAACATGAACTTCACGCGTCCCAGCGCGTTGTTCTCCCCCGGCTTCTGGCGGACCCGCCCGTCCACCACCTCGTAGCCGTTCCGCCCCGCCCAGCCGGGGTCGGCCGCCATTCTGGGCCGGATCTCCTTGCGGGCGATGGAGGGGGGCACGTTCCAGTAGGGGCGGAACACCAGGTACGTCATGGAGCCGGCGAAGACCGGCGTCTTCCGTCCCGGATACGACTTCCCCACCACCACGGGCATCGTCAGGGCGACACCCTGCTTCCCGTCGAAGGCGCGGAGGCGGAACTCCGGGATGTTCACCACGATGGGCGGGGCATCGAAGGACGCCGGGGCCCAGCGCCAGCGCTCCATGGAGAGGCGGATCTGCTCCGCCCGCCGGCTCAGGGGGACCGCGAGCGCCGCCCGGGTGGCGGGGCCGATCCGGCCGTCGGCCGCGAGACCGTGCCGCTCCTGGAAGCGCTTCACGGCATCGACCAGGCGCCCCTCGTACACGTCGCCGGAGACGGAGCCCGTCAGGTCGCCGAGGTGCGCGAGGCGCGCCGCCAGGGGGCGGACCCCCTCCCAGGCCTGGCCGGGCTCCACGAGCTTCGCCGCCGGCAGCGGCGCGCCGTCTCCGTCCCGAGCCAGTCGCACGTAGCGGCCGAGCGCCGCCCGCAGGCGCCGGTAGCCGTCGTAGGGCGGCTCCACCGTCTCCAGCCGCTCCGCAACGTCGGGCGCGTCCGAGAGACTCTGCACCAGTTTGGGGAGGTCGTACTTCTTTGGGCCGACGTCGAGGAGGAAGTCGACCCGCTGGGGGTTCACGCGCCCGATGTGGAGATCGGAGATGTAGCGCATGAGGGTGGCCGTGAGCGCCACGTCGAGCTCGGCCAGGG
>DASUFT010000026.1:0-7473 GCA_036274395.1 Candidatus Polarisedimenticolaceae bacterium
CTTCGGCACGGTGGTCCAGGAAGACATCCAGGTGAACGTGGGCACGCGCTCCCGCGTGGACTTCCAGCTCAACCCCGGGCAGGTTGAGGAAGTCGTGGTGCGCGGCGAAGCCCCGGTGATCGATCCCAAGTCGACCACCACGGGTGCCTCGTTCAACGTCGACGAGTACACCGACTACGTCCCTGTCGGCCGCAACTTCTCCGACACCTTCACCCTCGCCCCCGGCGTGGTGAGCGGCGGCGGAACCGGCGCCGGCAACTACTCGGTCTCCGGCTCCTCGGGCCTGGAGAACTCGTACATCGTGGACGGCGTCAACATCACGAACACCGGGTACGGCGGCATCGGCTCCTACAACATCGTCTACGGCTCGCTGGGCACGGGCGTGACCTACGAGTTCCTGGACGAGGTGCAGGTGAAGACCGGCGGCATCGACGCCGAGTACGGCCAGGCCACCGGCGGCGTGATCAACACCATCGTGAAGTCCGGGACCAACGACTTCGGCGGCAGCCTCGCCGCCTACATCACTCCCTCGGGCACCATGGAGGACTTCAAGCGCACGTCGCTCTCCGTGGGCGCCGTGGATCGTGTGGAGCGCGAGCAGACCGACCTGGCGGCCTCCGTGGGCGGCCCCGCCATCAAGGACAAGCTCTTCTACTTCGCGGCCTACAACCCCGTGACCACCAAGGAGAGCTACGTGGTGGAGGGCATCCCCCTGCCGCCTCTGCTGGACGTCAACGTTCCCACATTCCCGGTCGCGACCCTCGGGCCCCAGGAGCGGCAGCGCACCAGCAACAACTGGGCGGCCAAGCTGACCTGGTATCTCAATCCCAATCACCGGTTCGAGCTGTCCGGCTTCGGCGATCCCTCCGAGGGAGACCTGGGCCCGCAGAACGAGCTCTCCACCAAGTTCCTGGACTTCAGCGCAGGCGGTGGGCAGTCGAAGATCGAGTACGGCGCCAACAACTACTCTCTGAAGTACGACGCCGTGTTCTCGCCTCAGTTCTTCCTGTCCGCCCAGGTGGGCCGTCACGATGGCGAGTTCACCGAGGACGTCGCCATCGACTTCCCGCGTGTGCGGGATCGACGCCAGGAGCTGTGCTTCCTGGCCGGCGCCTGCGCTCCCGGCCAGCCCAACGACAACGCCGCCCGCTGGTACTACGGCGGGACGGGCTTCATCTCGCAGGCCACGGACAAGAACGACCAGTTCAAGCTGATTGCCACCTACGTTCTGGGGAACCACGAGTTGAAGGGCGGACTGCAGTACGACGACGTCGAGTACCTGGACGACCAGGGTTACTCCGGAGCTTCGCAGAGCTACGTCATCCCGCTGGACGGGGACGGGGACAGCTCCTACACCGCCGCCGCACCGGACTGCAGCACGGTCGGGCCGGGCACCGACTGCGTCGTGACCCTTACCTCCACCTCGGGAGCCCTCATCGACCGCCGCAGCGACACGAACTTCCGCGTCATCCGCGCCCGGTTCTATCCGACGCCGCCCCCCACGACCACCGAGGAGCTCTCGTTCTTCGCCCAGGACACCTGGTCCATCACCCCGCGCTTCAATCTGAAGCTCGGCGTCCGCGTGACCCAGCAGGACATCAAGGGGGCGGGCGGGTTCGACATCCCGTTCACGACGGAGTCGCGGGACCTCGACGCCGATCCCCTCACGCCTCCGGTGACGATCCGTGTGCCGGGGTCAAAGACCTTCACGGGCTCGGAGTACAGCTTCGACACCGAGATCGCGCCTCGCGTCGGCGCCACCTGGGACGTCCTGGGGAACGGCCGGAGCAAGGTTTACGCGAACCTGGGCCGCTACTTCGAGCGCATCCCCAACGACCTGGCCATCCGCGCCCTCTCCAATGAGGTTGGGCTTAGCCGGTACACCTTCACCGGTTACGATTTCAACACCGGGACACTCAGCGGCGCCCAGCCCGGATCCACGATCCTCTTCCAGGGACTGGAGACGACTACCGTCAACGACGGCACCAAGCTGCCTTACGTGGACGAGGTCGTCCTCGGCTACCAGCAGGAGGTGAACCGCGACCTGGCCTTCGAGGTCCGCGGAATCTACCGTGAGCAGGGCCGGGCCCTGGAAGACGTGCAGGTCAACTCCATCGAGGCGATCCAGAACTTCTACTACGGCACCTTCTACGGCTACTCCCAGGATCCCTTCCCGGGTCAGGGCCTGGCGCCGTTCGGGGCGTACAACCTGGCCAACCCGGGAGAGAACGCCGGCCCCGGCTTCCCCAAGGCCATCCGCGAGTACAAGGCCCTGGAGCTGATCGCGAACAAGCGCTTCAGCGATCACTGGCTGCTGTACGGCAACTTCCGGATCAGCTCGCTCCGCGGCAACTACGAGGGGCTGTTCCGGAACGACAACGGGCAGTCCGATCCCAACATCACCTCGCTCTTCGATTTCCCGGACTCGACCCTCACCCGCGGCCAGTTCCAGGTGGGACCGCTCAACACCGACCGGCCCTACGTGCTGAACCTGACCTCGTCCTACACCTGGGATAACGGGCTCACCATTGGCGGCCGGTTCAACTGGCAGTCGGGCTCGCCGCGGACGCCGTTCCTGGCGCACCCCATCTACGTGAATGCCGGAGAGCTGCCCGGTCTCAATCCCGTGTACAGCTGGCTCACCACACCGGGCAACGGAACTGGCAACGATTTCACGGTTGCCGATTGCGTGAACGGCGTCAGCACCGCCGGTTCGTGTTGGGTCAACGGAACGCCCAACGAGGCGTCAAACGACTTAAACGCGGAAACCGGCATCATCCTCCGGGACTACGATGCGGTTGGCCGCGGCGCGCTGGGCCGCCTCCCCGACATCGCCACGCTCGACCTCGAGTTCGGCTACGACCTCAAGTTCGGGAAGCAGCTCGTCCGTCTGGGCGCCACGGTGTTCAACGTGTTCAACGATCAGGAGATCACGTACATCAACGACAACGTGGAGTCCACGGCCGGCGTGCTGGATCCCGACTTCGGCCGGCCGCTGAACGTGGCGAACGCGCAGCAGGCGTACAACACGCCGCGCTCGGTCCGCTTCTCGGCGCGCTGGAGCTTCTAGCTCCCGCGTTCCGCAGTCTCTGTCCGCAAGGGAGGGCGCCGCGAGGCGCCCTCCTTTTTTGTCTGCGTTATCCTCGCGAAGTGAGATCTCCGAAGCTCCTCCTGCTTCTCGTCCTCTGTCCTTTCCTCGCCTCCTGCGGCCGCCCGGCGGGGGAGTCGAAGGAGGATGTGGCGGTAAAGGGCAAGGTCCTGGTGATCGGCCTGGACGGCGCCGACTGGGAGATCCTCGACCGGCTGGAGAGCAAGGGGACGATCCCGAACCTGGCGCGGCTACGGCGAGAGGGGGCGTCCGGCGTGCTCCGCTCCGAGGAGCCGATGCTCTCGCCCATCCTTTGGACGACCATCGCCACCGGTCGGTCGCCGGTGGAGCACGGGATCCTCGGATTCCTCACGCAGCAGGCCGGACACGTGGAACCGGTGCGCTCGGACGAGCGCAAGGTGCGCGCTTTCTGGAACGTCGCCTCCGAGGCCGGCCGCAAGGTGGGCGTGATCGGCTGGTACGCGAGCTGGCCCGCGGAGCCCGTGAACGGCTTCCTCGTCTCCGACCGCGCCGGGTCGCACCAGATCGCAGGGGCCGCCCCCACGGGCGGAAGCACGGCGGTGGCGTGGCCGGAAACGCTCATCCCCGAGATCGAGACCATGCGGGCCGAGATCGAGCGAGCCATCGGGACGACCGAGGCCGCCCGCTACTTCACCGCCGGCGGCGCGGGCGCGGGCACGATCCACGTGGACAGGGAGCCGCTCGACACCTTCATCGGCATCCTGCGCAGCACCGAGCTGTACCGCCGCCTGGCGCCGGCCCTGATGGACCGCTTCCGTCCCGACCTGGCGGCGGTCTACTTCGAAGGGACCGACGCCGTGGGCCACCTCTACGCCGACGCACAGGACCCTCCCATGCCCTGGCTGAAGCCGATGCAGGCGGCCCCTGCCTCGCAGGTGTGGGACCGCTACTACGCCACCGTGGACGGTGTGGTGGGAGAGCTCCTCCAGCACGTGAACCCGGCGGAGACCACGGTGCTCGTCGTCTCCGACCACGGGTTCAAGACGGGGGCGCGCCGGCCGGAGATCCCGTCGCGCGGTCCTCTGGGGAACCAGGCCCCGCTGTGGCACCGGCCGGAAGGCGTGCTGCTCCTCTGGGGACGGGGGGTGCGTCCCGGCGTCAAGCTGCCGGATGCCACGCTGTACGACGTGCTGCCCACCATGTTCCGCCTGCTGGAGCTGCCTCTGGCAGCCACCCTGCGCGGGCGCCCGGTGGACGCCGCGTTCACGTCGGAGGTCCTGAACGTCGCCGTCCGCAGCGTCCCCGACTACGAGATGGCCGGTGCGCGCGCCAAGGGAGCGGGGGCCGGAAGCGAGGCGGACGCGTCGGAGCACCTGGCCAAGCTGCGCGCCCTCGGCTACGTGGGGTCCGGCGAGGGTCCGGGCTCGGCCCCGGCCGGGGTTTCCGGCGGACAGGCCGGGGTGCCGCTGAACCGCTACAACGAGGCCATGGTGCTGCTGCAGGCGAACAAGTCGGAGGAGGCCCTGGCCGTGCTGCACGCGCTGCAGAAGGACGCGCCCGGCTTCCCCCTGGGCTGGTACGGGGAGGGGATGGTGCACCTCGCGCGGAACGAGCCGGCCGCCGCCATCCCTCCCCTCCAGCACGCCGTGGGCAGCGAGCCGCGCCTGGCGCCGGCGCACGCCCTCCTGGGGGAAGCGCTGGCGCGCGTGGGCCGGTCCGATGAGGCCCTTCGCGCCACCAAGGAGGCGGCGCGCCTCGAGCCGGGGAACGCGAAGCCGGCGCTGCTCGCGGGATCGCTGCTCCTGGCGCGGCAGAAGATCGACGAAGCGGAGCCGTACTTCGCGGGCGCTCTGAAGGCGGCTCCGGTGGGGAGCGCCGAGCAAGCCCGCGCGCTGGTGGGGCTGGGGGTGATCGCCCACGGACGCAAGCGCCCCCAGGACGCGTTCGCCAGGTTCCAGGAGGCTCTCGCGGTGTCCCCCGAGCAGCCCGGGGCGCTGGAGGGGCTGGCCGTGCTCGCGCTCGAGCGCGGCGAGAGCGGCGAGGCATTGCAGCTCTCCGAGCGCCTGGTGCGGGCGACGCGTGAGGATCCTCGTGCGCTGACCCTGCAGGCACGTGCCCTCATCGCCGCCGGCCGGGAACAAGACGCGGTGGCCGTGCTCAGGCGCGCGCTCGCCATCCGGCCGGACCCGGAGGCGCGAAAGCTGCTGTCGCAGCTGGGGGCCGGCGCGAAGCCGTGAACGACCGCGCCGGAACGCGGGTGGCGGCGCTGCTGGCGGTGTTACTCGGTACCGCGTTCGGCCTGCACGAGGTCGTGGACCCGGACGTCTTCCAGCACGTGGCGGTGGGACGCGCCATCCTGGACGAGCCCTCCGGGATCGGGCACTCCTCGTTCCACGATCTCTACCCCGGCCACGCCTACGTCGAGGACAAGCCGCTGGCCTCCGTGCTGGTCGCTCTGGCCGATCGCTGGGGCGGGGAGGACGGCCTCGCCATCTACCAGCTCCTGCTGCCGGCCTTGGTCGCCGGCGCGTGGTACGCACTGCTGACGGCGGCGGGAGCGACGCCCTGGGCCGCGCTGGCAGGCACCGCCCTCGCGCTCGCCGCGGGCGCCTACCGCCTCGAGCCGCGACCGGACACCTGGAGCCATGCCCTCCTGGCCGGGGTGGCGATCCTGGTGCTGCGTGCGCCGGGGCGCCGGCTCCTCTGGGCTCTGCCGCTTCTCTTCGCGCTCTGGGTCAACCTCCACGGGTACTGGGTCACCGGGATCGTGGTTCTCCTGGCGGCGGCGCTCGCGGCCGCGCTGGGCAGCGCGCCGGGTCCGGTGGGGGCCGGCCCTTTCGCCGCCCGCAGGCTCCTCCTCGTGACGCTCCTTTGCATCGCTGCGTGCGCCATCCATCCCCAGGGCTGGCGCGCGGTCGTCTGGCCGGTGCAGCAGCTTCGCCTGCTTCGGCAGCATCCGGAGATGCGGGAGGCCATCGTGGAGTTCTTCCCGAGCACGGCCCTCCTCCATGGCTGGAGAGCCTGGCACGGGCTCCTGGCGGGGGCGCTCGTCGCGGGCGGAGCCGTGCTCGCGCTCCGGAGGCCTCCCCTCGCCCCACCCGTGCGCGCCGGCCTCCCACTCGCGGCCGCGTTGCTGTGCGTGCTCCTCCCTCCTCCGGGCCTTGCACCCTGGCCCTATCGCCTGACTGCGGCGCTGACGCTGGCGGCGGCCTGCGAGCTCCCGTTTGCCGTCCGGGAGCGGCGATGGTTCCCGGTGCTGGCCTGGAGCGCCGCGGTGGTGATGGCGCTGCCCCTCGTGCGCAACCTGACCCTCTTGCCCCCGCTCAGCCTCTGGCTCTTGGTGCCCGTCTGGCGTCCGCCGCGCGGGTGGATGCCGGCTCTGGCGGTGGTGGTGGTGCTCGTCGTGGCCTGGGCGCGCCTGTGCGACCACCTTCCTCCGGGCACTCCGCGCGCGCCCGGATGGACCGGGTGGGGGATCGCGCGGGACGTCGTTCCCCTGGGGGCCGCCCACTACCTCGCGGAGCATGCACCAGGGGCGAGGATCTGCAACGACTTCCAGAGCGGGGGTCTCCTGCTGCGGGAGCTGCCCGGGCACCGTATCTTCATCGCGGGGAACACGTCGCTCTATCCACCCGAGCATCTCCACCTCTACCGCGCGCAGATCCTCACCGGACACATTCCCGCGGACGCCCTTCCCGCTCGCTTCGGATGCCAGGTGGCGGTGCTGGAGCACGCATCGCTGGAGACGCCCCGCCTCCTGCACGGTCTCGCGCGCTCCCGGGGCTGGAAGCTCGTCCATGTGGACCAAGCGGCCGCGGTGTTCCGCTGGGATCCTGCAGGCGACACCCCGGCCGTGGATCTCGTGAGCGCGGCGCGTGCGGTCACGGATCACGTGTCGTCGCGCTCCCCATTGCCGGCAGCGCTCCTTCTCGGGCGACGGGTGTTCCCCGCGCTCAATTTCGGCATCTTTCTCCGGGCGGTCGGTCGCGCCGACCTGGCCCTGCCGATCGCCGAGCGGCTCTGGCGGGAAGGGGCGACGCTCGAGCTCGCCACGTTCCGCGCCGCCGCTGCAGAGGAAGCGGGGGTGCTGGCGGACGAGGTTCCGTTCCTGCAGGACGCGCTGCAGAAACTGGGGACGTCGGAATCGCTGACCTCACGGCTCGCCCGGGCATTGTTCTTCCGCGCTGTGCGCGCGATGGCGGAGGGAGAGATCTGGGCGGCCGAGCGAGACCTGGAGCGCAGCGCGGACCTGCGGCCGCGGGAGGCCGGTCCGTGGATCGTTCTGGCGCGGATCGCTGCTCAGCGACGGGACCTGGATCTCGCCCGGCAGAGGCTCTCGGTGGCTCGCCGGCGGGCCGACCCACGGGCGCTGGAGAGGATGATCGGCGAGGATCCAGTCCTCC
>DASUFT010000027.1:0-10698 GCA_036274395.1 Candidatus Polarisedimenticolaceae bacterium
GTTCCCGACCGGAGGAGCGCTGGCCATCTCCTTCGGTGAGTTCCTGGTCACGGTCACGTTCAACGGGTCGAGCACCGCTCCCGCCACGGCGACCCGGAACGGAACCCCGGTGGCGACCTGCAGCATCAACCTCGCCGCCAGTCCGCTCACCTCCACCTGCGACGCGATCTGATCGACGGAGGCGCTCCGCTCGGGGAGACCCGGGCGGGGCGCCTGTCCGAGCGTCCTCAGGACACCCTTCGCCGCTCCCAGGAGCCGTGCAGGTCCCGGGTCACCTGGCTCACCAGCGTGTCGATCATCCCGTTGTAGGCGGCGCGGGGATCCACGGCGCCGAAGTCGACATGCTTGGCTCCCTGGAGGCTCAGGGCGCCCACGGTCTCGTGCGCCCGGCCGGATGCGCTCCAGAGGGAGGCCCCGGTCTCCACCTCGATCATCTCCACGGTGAGGGTGGCTTCCACCGCTCCCGTGACGCTGGCCGAGGAGAGCGACTCCGAGACGGACATGCTGGGGCGCACGCGAGAGACCCGGAGGTCGCCCACCAGGATGGTGCGCAGCCCGTGCTCGGCGGCGATCTCCTGGAGCCTTGCCGCGTCCGGACGCCGGGCCTCGCCGCGCAGGAAGACCATGCGCACGAGTCCCTGGTCACTGCGCGCCGACTCCACGAAGCGGGCGGTGACCATCGGCGCCAGCTCCCGCTGGTCGGGAGACGCGAACTCGATCACGCCGATCAGCTCGTGCTGCGCGAGGTTCACCCGTGGCGGATAGGTGACCGTCTCGTATCGCGCTCCGGCGCAGGCCGCGGTTCCCAGCAGCGCACCAAGACAGAGCAGGGCGAAGGTCGGACGCGCCATGGTCGTGCTCCTTCCTGGCGCGAAGCTAGGTTCGGAGGATGGAGCGGGCAATTGCAGCGAGCGGGCGCAGGTTACGAAAGTGGAATGGTGGCCTTGTGGGCGAGCACGATCAGCTCCTTCTCCATGTCCTCGACGAGGGCCTGGAGCCGGTTGCGGTGGAACCCCAGGGTCTTGCGGATGGGGTCGCTGAAGATCGTGCAGGCCATGGCCGCCGCCGTGAGGCCGAGAGCGAGCAGCACGAGGACCAGGTTCACGCTGGTCTGGGGAACGTCCGGAGGGAACAGGTCGTAGAAACGGGAGCCCATCCGCTTCCCCAGGAAGAAGCGGGAGGCGGCGCGATCGTGCGCCTGCTGCTTGGCCATCCCGTACGCGATCCCCTGCAGGCTCAGGGACGTGTTCCCCAGGGTGATCCAGCTCAGACCCAGGGTGAGCAGCGTGCCGGCCACGTCGGAGACGATGGCTCTCCCGGAAGTGAACTGGCGGAGGAGGTCGGGGAGCGTGCGGCCCCGCGGCCGCTCCGCCGCCTCGCGCTGCATGCGCTCGATCAGCCGGTCCGCTCCGGGCACGGCGCGCAGCTCCTGCACCAGTCCCTGCGGCAGGGGCGCGCGGGCCAGCTCCCGGTTCCACTCCAGCAGCTCGGCGCAGATGAGCCGCTCGATCTCGACCTGGTAGCCGGTCTTGATGGCGGAGGGGAGGTGCTTGGTCCAGCGGGCGGGCGCCGGCCAGCCCACCTTCTCCAGCGTCTCCGCCGTCTTGTGGAGCGCGATGTAGGGGAGCGCCCAGGCGGAATTCAGCGGGGCCAGGAGGAGGTCGAGGCCGAGGGTGGGCCGCTGCAGCGCCCAGGTCTGGCGAAGGGAGAAGTGCTGCTCGACGAAGCCGGGAATGCGCTTCCGGCAACGCTCGACGTAGGTCTGGATGCCGCGGTCCACCTGTGGAGAGGCCTGACCCACCATGGTGCGGACAACGTAGGGTCCGCCCCTCTACCTGGCCAGCTCGTACAGGTAGTCGACGAAGGACATCACAGCACCGTCGAAGCCCAGGATGTTGGGGTTGCTGGATTCGATGACGTAGTACTCGTCGGGCGCGTGGGCACCGCCGCCGTGGCCCAGGCCCCAGTGGCCGGAAGCGAGGCCGAGCGGTGGGTCCGTGAAGACGTACCCCGGGTACGAGCCCGCGTTCCTGAGCCACATGACGGGCTCGATGCCGGCCCGCTTCAGCACCGCGACCTGGGCCTGGATCAGCGGGGTGTCGGCGGAGGTGGCGGTGGGGTTGTAGCCCCCGGTCACGTTCACCTCGATGTCGCCGTACCCGCGCTTGGCCAGGTGGGCCTTCAGCGCGGCCACCGCATCGTCGAACTTCATGTCGGGGACCAGGCGCAGGTCGAGCTTGGCGGCGGCCCGGTGGGGCAGCACGGTCTTGCCCCCGGGTCCCGTGTAGCCGCCCACCAGCCCCTCGATGTTCACCGTGGGCTGCGTGACCAGGCGCAGGTTGGCCTCGGCCCAGGGCAGGTCGTCGATCCAGTGCTGGACCGAGATCTGCTGCTTCAGGATGGCCTCGTCGCTGCGCCTGGCCGCCGCCTCCACCATCGCCCTCTCGGAATCCGTGGGCGGCCGCGGCTTGGGATAGTCGTCGATGGTGATCGTGTTGCCGTCGTCGGAGACGAGGGTGTCCAGCGCCTTGATCAAGCGCCAGGAGGGACTGTCCACCATGGCCTTGAGGGAGGAGTGGATGTCCTTGGCGGGACCGCGCCCCCATTTCTCGCCGCTGGCCACCAGCTCGCACTCGACGATGCCCTTGGCGCCGAGGCTGACCGTGACCACCCCATCGAGGTCCTGCTCTGCCGAGGGCATGAAGACGCCCACGGTCTTGCGCAGCGCCGCCTCCACGTCCGGGCGGCGCACGAGCTGGGCGATGTGCGGGGAGCCGACCTCTTCCTCCCCCTCCGCCACCAGCACGAGGTTCACCGGCATCTTCTTGCCGGCTCCGCGGATGGCATGGAGGGCCGCCAGGAGTGCAGCCTCCGGTCCCTTCTGGTTCACCGCACCCCGGCCCACGATCACCTTGCCCACTCCGGGCTTGTCCACCAGGCGCGCCTCCAGGGGAGGCGAGGTCCACTCTCCGGCGTCGAACTGCTTGACGTCGTACATGAAGTAGAGGCCCACCGTCCTGGGAGCGCCGGCGTCGAGGGTGGCGAACACGCCGGGCTTGCCGTCGGTCCTGATCACCGTCGCCTTCTGGAAGCCGGCGTCGAGCGCCATCCTGGCCATGCGCTCGGCGCCCTCGGGGTAGCCGCGGTCCTCGGCGGCGATGGCGGGGGAGGCGATCCAGTCCTGGAGGCGCTTCACCGCCTCGGCATGGCGCTTGCCGATCTCGCGCTGGATGTCGGCGCGATCGTCGGCGCGGAGGGCCAGAGGTGCGGCAGAGACCAGGGCCGCCAGCAGAATGGTCCCGATGGAGCTGGAGCGCATCGTCGTCCCCCACGTTGGACGGCGATGCTACACGAGGAGCGCCTCGAGCCCTCCCTGATCCCCTCGCGCGAGACAGACCTCCGCCTGCAAACTCGCGCGATCCCGGTAGACGGTCGCCACGGCCAGGATCTTCCCCCCGCGGCGATAGGCCAGGAGCGCGTCCTTGCCGGTGAGGTTCCCCGCCACGTCGATGCGGTCCCAGCTCTCGGCGTGACCGACATAGTTGATGGGGACGTCGTAGTGCTGGCTCCAGAAGAAGGGGACGGCACGGAACGCTTCGCGCCGGCCGAGCATGTTCCTGGCCGCCGTCTGCCCCTGCCGCTCGGCCACCACCCAGTGCTCGATGCGCACGCGCTCGCCGCTCACGGGATCGGGATAGCGGGCCAGGTCCCCGGCCGCGTACACGCCGGGGGCGCTGGTCTGGAGGTGGGCGTCCACGACGACGCCCCGGTCCACCTGGAGCCCCGCCTTCTCGGCAGGCTCCAGCGCCGGCCGGACGCCCACGCCGACCACGACCAGATCCGCGGGAAGGCGCGACCCGTCGTCCAGGACCACGGCGTCCTCCTCGAACGCCGCCGGCCTGTGGCCGAGATGGAACACGACCCCGTGCTCCTCGTGCAGGCCGCGCACGAAGGCGCCCAGCTCCGGCCCCAGCACCCGCTCCAGCGGACGCCGGTCCGGTCCGACCACGTGCACCTCGAGCCCCCGTGCCCGCAGCGACGCGGCCACCTCCAGCCCGATGAAGCTGGCGCCGATGACGACCGCCCGCGACGAGCCGCTCGAGGTCGCGGCGGCGACGATGGACCGGCTGTCCGCGAGCGAGCGCAGCGTGAACACGTGCGGCTGGTCGGCGCCGGGGAGGGGCAACTTCACCGGATCGGCTCCGGTCGCGAGCAGCAGGGCCCCGTAGCTGCGGCTCGTGCCATCGGAGAGCTGGACGCGCCGCCCGGCGGGATCGAGCGCCACCATACGCGTCCCGCGCACGAGCTCCAGCCTCTGCTGGGCGTAGAACTCCTCGCCGCGGAGATAGACCCAGTCCTCCGGCGCCGTCCCCGCCAGGTAGTCCTTGGAGAGGTTGGGCCGGTCCACCGGACGCACCGGCTGCGCCTCGATCAGGGTCACCGGACCGTCGTACCCCTCCCGCCGCAGCATCTCCGCCGCCGCGTTCCCGGCAGCACCGGCGCCGGCGATCAGCACACTCTCGGGGACACTTGCGGGCTTCGCGCGCGGACCGGGCTCGGGCAGCTTCTCCTTCACCACGAGAAGCGACCCCCGGCGCTCGACGGCGAAGCACGGGACCGGGCTCAGCGCGGGAGCGGCGACGGCTTCTCCGGTCCGCACGTCGAAGCAGGCGTGGTGCCACGGGCAGCGCACCTGCGTCCCCACGAGCAGCCCCTCGGCGAGAGGGCCGCCGTAGTGCGTGCAGGTGGCGCCGACGGCGAAGACCTGGTCGGAGTCCAGGGGACGCACCAGCATCACCGCCTCGCCGCGCGCCTTCCCGAGCAGCATCCCGCCGCGCGGGACCTCCTCGAGCGCGACTCCCTGGGTCAGTTCCGGTCCGGAGAGCTCCGTGGTTCCACCCATGCAGTGGATGGTACTCCTTCCGGTGTTGCGCTCCGCCGGTGCTCGGCCGTCGCGGCGGGAGGATCCTCGAAGAGCGCACCGAGCGCGGACTCGAGGTCGGGGTGGACCCCACCCAGGACGTCGTCCAGCTTGCAGAGGGAGATCGCCTCGCCCAGCCTGCCGGCGAGCTTCCCCGTGGCGACGACCGCGGTCCTGCCGGGCCGCCGCACCTCCTTCATCGCCAGAGCCCCGGCCACCAGGCCCCCCAGGAGGGCGGATCCGACGAGGCAGTCCAGGGCGCGGAGATCGAACACCAGATAATGAGGGGCTCGCTGGGCCACCGCGTCGCGAAGCACCTCCCGCACACCCTCCCAGAAGTCGGGCTCCTGCCGTCCGGAAAGCACCACTTCCAGCACTCTCCCCAGGGCGGGATCCTCGTGCTCCCGCAGGCGGCAGCCGGCGCCCTCGCGCGCTGTGGATCCTGATGGGCAGCTCACGGCGCACCTCCTTTGCTCTCCAGAACGTAGGGAAGCCGCGAAGCGAACGGAGAATTCGCTCCCTTCCTGAAGGGGTGAAGCGGGCCGGTCGCACCCCCTTCGGTGTAACGTGGCCGGTCTCCTGACAGGCGCGGTCCTGGCCATTCATGCAACGGGAGATGGTGCGATGTTCGTCGTCCTCCTGACCTATCAGCGTCCCCTCTCGGAGATCGACCGGCGGATGCGCGCGCACGTCGCCTTCCTGGAGCAGGGCTACCGGGCCGGTGTGTTCGTGGCCTCCGGGCGCCAGGTCCCGCGGACGGGCGGGGTGATCCTGGCCGTGGCGCCGGGCCGCGAGGACCTCGCCGCGCTGATGGAGCTGGACCCCTTCGTCCGGGAGGGTCTGGCGCGCTTCGAGATCGTGGAGTTCCGCACGAGCCTGCACCATCCAGCGCTGGCGCCCTTCGCGGACGAAGGGACACGAGCCGTGCGTCAGGCACCCTGAGGACACCGCCCCTTCGAAAGCACTAGTGTCTCGAAGGCACGAAAGTTTCGTGACCCTGCGCTCCCAGCCGGCGTGCGATGCTCGTGCTCGCTTTTCAATGGTTCGTTCCCGCTGGCGGGGCGCCCGTCGCAAATCCCGTCTCGTGCGTTCCGCGCCTGGGTACACTGCGCCGGTGGCTTCACTCAACCTCACCGGAAGGAGGCTCCCGTGAACTATCGAGTGCTCGTGGCCGCGACATTCGCGGCCGTCGCCGTCCACGCCGCCGACATCGATCCCAAGCTGCCGCAGCCGTGGTTCAAGAACGGGGCGAAGCCGGCTGCGGAGCAGTGCCTGGCCGGGGTGGACACCCAGCTCGAGGCCCAGGGCACGCCCAACATGACGCTGCGGTGCGACGCCACGGTGGATGGCTTCGCCGGCGTGATGCAGATGTTCGCCGCGGACGACTATCGCGGCAAGCGCGTGCGCTTCTCCGCCCTCGTCAAAGCCGAGGGGATCGAGGGCTGGGCCGGCCTCTGGATGCGCGTAGACGAAGGCCGAGAGAGCGTCGCCTTCGACAACATGCAGAATCGGCCGATCAAGGGCACGCAGGACTGGACGCGTTACTCCGTGGTGCTCGACGTGTCTCAAGACGCGAGCGGCATCTTCTTCGGCACCCTCACCAACGGTAAAGGCCAGCTCTGGATCAGCAAGCTCAGCTTCGAGGAAGTCGGGACCGACGTTCCCGTGACCGGCACCGGGCCTTCCAGGAAGCTGGACTCCAAGCCGGGCAACCTGGAGCTGTCCCGCTAGCGATGCACCAGGCCGTCGCCTCCGGCGATGACGGGCGGCTCGCGGACTTCCGCCTCCAGGGGCGGCTCGGCCCCGTGCTCGCCTTCGCCCTGGTGGCGGCCTCGATCTACGCATGGGACGGCTGGGACACGTCCTTCAGGATGCTGCTCTCCCTGTGGGTGGCGTACTCCATCAACTTCCTGGCTCTGGCCGCGCTGGCCCGGAGGTCGGGGTTCGATGCACCGTGGGCTGCCGTCCTCATCACCGCAGCCTCCGGGGCGGTGGTGGGCGGCCTGGCCGGCACGACGATCACGATGCTGCCGCTGGGCCGGGCCTGGATCCCCGCCGCATTCAGCGCCTTCTTCGTCGGGCTCTCCCTGGTGACCGCGGCGATGCGCACCAGGGAAAGGCGGGCCGCGGAGGGACGCCGGCTCCTCCTGGAAGCGCGCCTGCAAACGCTGAGCGCGCAGATCGAGCCCCACTTCCTGATGAACACGCTGGCCAACCTGCGCTATCTCATCAAGACGGACGCCGCCGCCGCCGCCACCATGCTGGATAACCTGGCCGATTTCCTCGAGGGCTCCCTGGAGCGAGCGCGGGCGCCGCATTCCACGCTGGGGAGCGAGATCAAGCTGGTGGAGAGCTATCTGTCGATCATGCAGATCCGGCTCGGTGCGCGCTTGCGCTTCAGCACGGAGATCCCGCCCGATCTCGCGGCGGTGCCCTTTCCCCCGCTGCTCCTGCAGACGCTGGTGGAGAACGCGGTCGTCCACGGCATCGAACCTCACGAGGCGGCGGGCACGGTGACCGTCGCCGTGAGCCGCGAGGGCTCGAACATCGCCGTCCGTGTGGCCGACGACGGCGTGGGGATCGACCGGGGGAAGCGGCCCGCGCACGGCCTGGGCTTGACCAACACTCGCGAGCGCCTGGCCACCTTCTACGACGGACGCGCCTCCTTCCGTCTCGCCCCGGCGGCACCCTGCGGGACGGTGGCCGAGATCCGCATCCCGGCGGAGGGATGAGCGCCCTCTCCGCCGTGATCGCCGATGACGAGCCCCTGCTGCGGCGGGAGCTCCGGGAGAGCCTCGCCGATCTCTGGCCGGAGCTGGAGATCGTGAGCGAGTGCGGAGACGGTGCGTCGGCGCTCCACGCCATCGAGGAGCAGCGGCCGGACGTCTCATTTCTCGACGTCCGCATGCCCAAGCTGTCCGGACTCGAGGTCGCGGAGCGCGTGCAGGGTGCAACCCAGGTCGTGTTCGTCACCGCCTACGACGAGCACGCGGTCGCCGCCTTCGAGCAGGGCGCGGCCGACTACATCTTGAAGCCCGTCAAGCACGCCCGGCTCGCCGCCACCATCCACCGGTTGAAGCAACGTCTGGCCGGGATCCCGGCCACACGGGGATCGCATAGGCCGTGGCTGCACTGGATCCAGGCCACTCTGGGCCAGACCCTGCGCTTCTTCGACGTGCGGGACGTCTACTACTGCCGGTCCGATGGGAAGTACACGAGGATCGTCACCCGGGAAACCGAGGCTCTGATCCGGCGTTCCCTCACGGCGCTGCTGGAGGACCTCGATCCCGACGTCTTCTGGCAGATCCATCGGGGGATCGCCGTGAACGTCCGCTACATCGACACCGTCGACCGCGGGGGCGGCGACATGGTGGTCAAGCTGCGGGAGGGTCGGGCAGAGCTACCGGTCAGCCGGACGCATCAGGGCCGGTTTCGCGGCATGTAGGGTCACGGGCAGGCTGTGCTGGTCCGCGGCGCGCCGGAGGAGCGCGTGCCGTAGCTCCCCGCCCCACAGACGTTCGCGGCCCGCACGACGTAGTAGCGGCCGGATCCCGCGGGAGGGACGGCGGCGTCGCTGACGGACGTCGCTCCCGTCCCCCCCGCCAGGCACACCTCCCCCGCTCCGCCGCCGACGGGGAAGCCGTGCAGGGAGCCGCGGAGCACGTCGTACACGGTGCCCGAGCCGGCGGGAGGATCGGGAGGGCTCCAGAAGAGCGCCGTCTTCGTCTGGAAGAACAGGTCGCGCACCAGCCCCGGGATCGCGTAGGCGGTGGGATCCTGGGGCGCGCAGTCGTTCGCGTCGGGCACCCCGTCTCCGTCGGACTCCGCCTGCGCCGCCCGGCTCGGGAACCAGTGGATCTCGGCCGCCACGTCGCAGCCCGCCACCAGGTCCACGTCGCCGTCCGGGTCGAGACGCGCGCCGGAGATGCTCGCCGGCCCCCGGCAGCGGTGGGAGAGGACGTGCCGCGTGAAGGACGGCGGGGCGGCGCCGTTGCTCTCGTACCAGGCGATCTCGTCTCCGGTGGCGCCGGAGGCCACGTCCAGGTCCCCGTCCCCGTCGAGATCCCCCGCGAAGACCACGATCGCCTGGGGCGCCTGGTCGGTGATCACCCGGCGGGTCCACACCGGCGGCCGGGCGCCGTCGTTCGCGTACCAGGCGATGGTGTCGTCCTCGCTGGAAGCGGAGAGGACGTCCACGTCGCCGTCGCCGTCGAGGTCGGCGGGGAAGACCGCGAAGACGTCGTCGGCCACGGTGGTGATGGTGCGCTCGGTCCAGGCCGGAGGGTGCGCACCGTTGTTCTCGAACCAGTAGACGCTGTCCTGGAAGACGTCCACGGCGAGGATGTCGGTGTCCCCGTCGCCATCGACGTCCGCGGCGTGCACCGAGGTCGCCTCCACGAAGCCGGCGGAGACGCGGCGCGCCACGAAGGCGGGAGGCGTGCCTCCCACGTTCTCGTACCACTCCACACCCTTGTGCTCGGGAGTGTTGTCCCATCGGTCCCCGGCGATTCCGTCCAGGTCGCCGTCGCCGTCCACGTCCGCCACGTGCACGCCCCAGCCCGCCATGGTGGAGAGGAACCTCTTGGTCCATGTGGCGCCGTTGTTCTGGTACCAGAAGACGCCGTCCTCGTTGAAGTTGGTGGAGAGGACGTCCAGGTCGCCGTCGCCGTCGAGGTCTCCCGCCGCGACCTGCTGGGGGCCGATGGCGGAGCCGTCCACCGTGCGCTTGGTCCAGCGCGGCGGGGCGCCGCCGTTGTTGTCGTACCAGGAGATGTCGTCCGCGGCGTAGTCGGCGGCCACCAGGTCCTGGTCTCCGTCGCCGTCCACGTCGGCCGGCACCACGTAGGCCTTGGTGCCGCCGCGCGGGGAGAGGATGGGGGCCTCGCTGAAGACGGGATCGTGCACCTCGGACTGGAGGATGTCGGACAGTCCACGGTTGGCGCTGATGGCCAGGTAGCCGCGGTTGGGCAGGGGCACGGAGTCCTGGTCGAATCCTCCACCCCAGGCGTGGACGGTGCCGTCGGACTTCAGGCCCACGCTGAAGTGATCCCCCGCCGCCACGGCGACGAACCCGGTGTTGGGGGTGGGCACGTCGAGCTGCCCGTAGGCGTTGCTCCCGAAGGCGACGATGGACCCGTCGGCGCGCACGGCCAGGCTGTGGTCGAAGTGCGTGGAGATGGCGGTGAACCCGGCGTTGGGGGTGGGACCGGGGCAGAGCCCGTTGCAGCCCCACCGGTAGATGGAGCCATCCGCCTTCAGCCCCATGCTGAAGTAGCCGCCGGCCGCGATGGCGATCCAGTCGCTGTTGGGCACGCTCGCAGGGGGGAGGACGTCCCCCCAGGGGGTGTAGCCCCAGCCCACGATGGCGCCGTTCGGGCGCAGCGCCAGGTTGTGCAGCAGCCCGGCCGCCATGGCCACGTAGCCCGCGTTGGGCAGCGGCACGTCGAGCTGGGCGTTCTCGTTGCTCCCCCAGCCCACGATCGACCCATCGGGACGCATGGCCAGGCTGTGGCTGTCCCCGGCGGAGATCGCCTTGAACCCGCTGTTGGGAGGGGGGACGGCGCACTGGCCGACGTCGCACATCCCCCAGGCGACGATGCTGCCGTCCGAGCGTAGGCCCATGGTGTGGTAGTTGCCCGTCCCCACGGCGACGAAGCCGCTGTTGGGAGAGGGCGTGGTGGCGCAGTCCAGATCGGGACAGCCCAGGGGAACGATGCTGCCTGCCCCGGCGGGGAACGCGCAGAGGAGTCCGAGCCACGCGGCGGCGAGCGGGCGCA
>DASUFT010000028.1:0-12753 GCA_036274395.1 Candidatus Polarisedimenticolaceae bacterium
GCGGAGGTGACCGCCGTCCACACGTCCAGTCGGTGCGGGGCGATCTGGAGCAGCAAGGGGGTCACTCGAGCCTCCAACGTAGATCCTGAGGTCGCAACGCGACCGCGCTCAAAGACTAGTCCAGCGCGCGCGAGCCCGTCAAAGAAATGCAACGTCTGTGCTAGCCTCCTGGCCGCGCGATGCTCCGAACCTTGCGCATCCGGCAGCTGGCGATCGTCGAGGATCTCTCCATCGAGTTCGGCCCCGGGTTGAACTTGCTCACGGGAGAGACCGGCGCCGGCAAGTCCATCGTGGTGGACGCGCTCGGTCTGGCCGCCGGGGGGCGGGCCGAGGGCGGACTCGTGCGCACGGGAAGCGAGCGCGCGGTGGTGGAGGCGGGCTTCGACGTCGAGGATGCCGCTCTCCGCGCCGCCCTGTTCGAGCGCGGGATCGACCTCCCGGACGACACGCTGGTGGTGCGGCGGGAGATCGCCGCCGCCGGCGGCGGGCGCGCCTTCGTCAACGGCTCTCCCGTCACCGTCACCCTGCTGCGCGAGGCGCTCTCCCGCCTGCTGGAGCTGCACGGCCAGCACGAGAGCCAGCGCCTGCTCACCCCCGAGCAGCACCTCCCCCTGCTGGACGCCTTCGGGAACCTGGAGCGGGAGCGTGCGGCCGTGGCGGCGGCCGCCGAGGCGGCCGTCTCGGCGCAGCGCCGTCTCCAGGAGCTCGAGGAGAGGACGCGCGCCCGGGAGGTGCAGCGCTCCCTGCTGGCGGCGCGGGTACGGGAGATCGAGGCCGTGGCGCCGGCGGTGGGGGAGCGCGACGCCCTTGACGCCGAGCGGCGGATCCTGACCAACGCCAAGCGCCTGGCCGCTCTCCTCGACGAGTCAGCCGGGCTGCTCTGGGAGGCGGAGCCCTCCGCGGTGGGCCTGGTGGCGCAGGCCGGCCGGCGCACCGGGGAGCTGGCGGCCTTCTCCCCCGAGCTGGCCGAGCTGTCCGCCCGGCTGGAAGCGGCGCGGGTGGAGCTGCAGGACCTGGGAGCGGCGCTGTCCGCCTGGCGGGGAAGGGTGGACGCCGATCCCGCGCGCCTGGAGGAGGTCGAGGGCCGCCGCGCCGCGCTCGACCGCCTCCTCCTGCACCACGGCCCGGACGAGGCGGCGGCGCTCGCCGCCCTCGCCGCGGCGGCGGCCGAGCTGCGCTCCCTCGACGGGCTCGAGGAGGAGGCCGTCCGGGCGGCGGCGGAGGTGGACGAGGCGGCGCTGCGCTACCGGGCGGCGGCCGCCGTGCTCACCGAGGGGAGAGCGAAGGCGGCGGAGGCGCTCCGTCCCGCGATCGACGCGCAGCTCCGCTCCCTCGCCATGCCCCGGGCGAGCGTCTCCGTGACCTTCACCCCGGCGCGGGCGCCGCTGTCCCCGGCGGGGGCGGAGCGGGCGGAGTTCCTCCTGGCGCCCAACCCCGGGGAGGAGGCGCGGCCCCTCGCCCGCATCGCCTCCGGTGGCGAGCTGTCGCGGGTGATGCTGGCCCTGCACGTGGTGCTGGAGGGCGCGGGCCTGGCCCGCACGGTCGTGTTCGACGAGGTGGACGTGGGGATCGACGGCGCCACGGCCGACGCGGTGGGGGCGCGCCTGGCGCGCCTGGCCGGGAGGCGCCAGGTCCTGTGCGTCACCCACCTCCCCCAGGTGGCGGCCTACGCCGACCGTCACTATCACGTGCGCAAGCGCGTGGAGGGCGGGCGCACGCGCGCGGACGTGCGCCCCCTGCGGGGGAAGGAGCGGGTGGACGAGCTGGCGCGGATGCTCGGCGGGAAGACTGTCACCGAGGCCTCGCGGCGGCACGCCGCGGACCTGCTGGCGGCGGCGGAGAGGAGCGCATGAAGCGGACCGCCGTGTACCCGGGCACCTTCGACCCGGTCACCAACGGCCACCTCGACCTGGTGGAGCGCGGCAGCCGCCAGTTCGACCGGCTGATCATCGCCATCCTCCGCCACGACGAGAAGCAGCCGGTGTTCTCGCTGGAGGAGCGCATGGAGCTGCTGCGGGAGGCGGCGGCCTCGTTCCCCAACGTGGAGGTGGACGCCTTCCACGGCCTGCTGGTGGACTACGCGCAGAAGGTGGGGGCGGGGACCATCGTGCGGGGGCTGCGTGCCCTCTCCGATTTCGAGTACGAGCTGCAGATGGCGATGATGAACCGCCGCCTGGCTCCGGGCGTGGAGACCGTCTTCCTCATGCCCAGCGAGGCCTACGCCTATCTGTCGAGCCGCCTGGTGCGCGAGGTGGCGCGCCTGGGCGGCGACCTGACCGGCCTCGTGCCCGCGCAGGTGGTGGAGGCGCTGCGCCGGCGCCTGGGCCCCCGCTAGTGCGGGACCGGTTGCTTGACGTTGCTTCGTAGCGGGACCTAGACTCGCGCCGATGCCTCGGCTCCCTCGCGTGGTCGCGGGCTGGGTGCTGACGGTGGGTCTCTCCGCCCTCCCTGCGGCGGGGCCCACGGTGCGCCTCGTCCGCTTCGAGGGGCCGATTACCGCGCCCTCCTCGCAGCGCATCCTCCGTGCGCTCGCCGATGCCGACGCCGCGCGCGACTCCCTCGTCCTCATCGAGCTGGACACGCCGGGGGGGACGGTGGACGCCACCGAGACCACGGTGAAGGCCATGCTCGCCGCCCGCACGCCGGTGGTGGTGTGGGTGGGACCGGCGGGGGCGCGCGCTGCCTCCGGCGGGTTCTTCCTCCTCATGGCGGCCGACGTCGCGGCCATGGCGCCGGGGACGCGGACCGGGGTGGCCTCGGTGATCTCCATGTTCGGGCCCAACCCCGAGGAGGACGTCGCCCGCAAGAAGGCGCAGAACGACCTGGCGGCCGGGGTGCGCTCCATCGCCGAGCAGCGGGGGAGGAACGGCGATGCCGCGGACCGCGCCGTGCAGAAGGCGGAAGCCTTCACGGAGAAGACGGCCCTGGGTGAGCGTCTCATCGACCTCGTGGCCTCCGACCGGGAGACGCTCCTGCGCGCCCTGGACGGCCGCACGGTGCGCCGCTTCGGCGGGGAGACGCTGGTGCTGGCCACGGCGGGGGCCCGCACCGTGCAGTCGGAGGTGGACTGGATGCAGCGCATCCTGGAGTTCCTGGGGCGGCCGGAGGTGGCGGCCCTGCTCCTGATGCTCGGGCTGGGAGGGCTCTACTTCGAGCTGACCACGCCGGGGGCGATCCTCCCCGGGGTGGTGGGGGTGGTGGCCCTGGTGCTCTTCGCCGTCTCCGCTTCCATCCTCCCCATCTCCGCCCTGGGCGTCCTCCTGATCGTGACCGCCCTGGTGCTCTTCATCCTCGAGGTGAAGATCGTCTCCCACGGCATGCTCACCGTGGGCGGCCTGGCGGCGCTGATCGCGGGGGCCCTCCTGCTGGTGAAGGTCCCCGAGCTGCGCCTTCCCCTGGGGTTCGTCCTCCCCACCGCCCTGGCGGTGGCGGGCTTCTGCGCGCTGGCGGTCCGCCTCGCCTTCCGGGCCCAGCGGGCGCCGGTGCGCACCGGGGTGGAGGGCATGCGCGGCGAGGTGGGGACGGTGACCGAGCCCCTGGACCCGGAAGGCAAGGTCTTCGTGCACGGCGAGCTCTGGAACGCGGTGGCCGCCACGGGACCCCTCCCCGCCGGCACGCGGGTGAAGGTCACGGCGGTGTCGAACCTCAAGCTGACGGTGGAGGCGGACTAGATGCTGGGACTGCCGCTGGGAATCATCGTGGCCGTGGTCGTGGTGGGGTTCATCCTGATGAACGCCATCCGCATCCTGCCCGAGTACGAGCGGGGGGTGGTGTTCCGCCTGGGACGCCTGCGCGGCTACGACTACGGGCCGGGCCTGTTCTTCCTCATCCCCGTGGTGGACCGCATGGTGCGCGTCTCCCTGCGCACGGTGGTCTTCGACGTCCCTCCCCAGGACGTGATCACCAAGGACAACGTGTCCATCAAGGTCAACGCCGTCGTCTACTTCCGGGCGGTGAACCCGCGGCAGGCCATCGTGGAGGTGGAGAACTACCACTACGCCACCAGCCAGCTGGCGCAAACCACCCTGCGGTCGGTGCTGGGCCAGGTGGAGCTCGACGAGCTGCTGGCCGAGCGGGAGAAGATCAACCACGAGCTCCAGTCCATCCTCGACACCCAGACCGACCCCTGGGGGATCAAGGTCTCGGCGGTGGAGGTGAAGCACGTGGACCTCCCCGTGGAGATGCAGCGCGCCATGGCCAAGCAGGCGGAGGCCGAGCGCGAGAAGCGGGCCAAGATCATCCACGCCGAGGGGGAGTTCCAGGCCGCCACCCAGCTCTCCAAGGCCGCCGACGAGATCGGCAAGAACCCGGTGACGATCCAGCTCCGCTACCTGCAGACGCTCACGGAGATCGCGGCCGAGAAGAACTCGACGCTGGTCTTCCCCCTTCCCATCGAGCTGCTCCGCCACTTCATCGCCAAGTGACCAGGACGGAGCGTTGAGCGAGGAGGAGCGCATCGAGGACCCGGCGACCCTGGCCGCGCTGCTGCGCGTGCACGGGGAGCTGGAGCTGGAGCCCCGGCTGCGCAGGCTGCTACAGGAGGTCCTGAGCCTGGCGGGGAGGGACCGGGGGTGGGTGGTGACCCCGTCCGAGGAGCCGGGAGGTCCGCCCGCCGTGCAGGCCCTGGGGAGCGAGGGTGCCGAGCCGGCGACGGCGGGTGCGCTCGACGACCTCGAGACCTGGACGGAGGAGGAGCGCCCGTTCGACGGCGAGGGCCGGCTCGGGGGCGTGGGCCCTCTCCTCGCGTTCCCCGTGCGGGGGGAGCGGGGGCCGGCGGCGGCGCTGCTCCTGGTGCCCGATGCCCCCCCGCTCTCCCGGGAGGTCCGGGGGCGGGTGCGGCGCCTGCTGGCGCTGGCTCGCGTCGCCGTGGGACAGTCCTTGAAGCTGCAGGCGGTGCGCGCCCTCGTCATCCTCGACGACACCGCCGCCTGCTACAACCGGCGCTACTTCGAGCAGTTCCTGCAGGAGGAGCTGGCGCGGGCCACGCGCTTCCGCGCTCCCCTTTCCCTGATCTTCTTCGACATGGACAACCTGAAGCAGGTGAACAACCTCCTGGGGCACACCATGGGGAGCCGCACGCTGTGGGAGGTCTCCTCGCGCGTGCGCGGCAAGGTCCGGAAGTTCGACAAGCTGTTCCGCTTCGGAGGGGACGAGTTCTGCATCGTGCTGCCGGAGACGGAGTGGCACGGGGCGCTGGAGGTGGCCGAGCGCGTGCGTGAGGCGATCGCCAGCCGCAACTTCCTCATTCCCGAGGTGCCGGGAGGGGAGGGGATCCGCGTCACCGCCTCCTTCGGCATCTCCTCGTTCCCCCTGCACGCGCGCTCCAAGGAGGAGCTGGTGGTGCGGGCGGACCGGGCCATGCAGCAGATCAAGAGCGGACCCAAGAACTCGATCGGCGTCTCCGAGCTGGTGGGGGATCCCCGTGCAGGAGTCTGAGCCGCGGGAGCTGCGCCTCGAGGGAGGGACCCTCTGGCTCGGGGTGGCGCTCCTCCTGGGGGCGCTGGCCGGTGCCTTCTTCCTCGGCCGCTGGTCGGTGGGGACGGCGCCGGAGCCGCGCCCCTCCCCCGGCGGCGCCCCGGCCTCCCGGGCCGTGAAGCCCCCGGCCGACGTGGACGCCTCGGCGGGCGGCTTCGACGTCAGCGGCGTCCCCGAGCCCCGGCGCCAGGTGGCCGCCCCCTCGTCGCCGTCCTCTTCGTCCGCTCCCCAGGCGACCTCCAGCGGGCCATGGAACGTGCAGGTCTTCGCGGGGCGGGACCGCCAGGCCGCCGAGCGGCTGGTGGGCACGCTCCAGGCGGCGGGCTGGCCAGTCCGGCTGCAGTCCGTCGCGGAGGGGTCGGGCAGTCTCCTCAAGGTGAGGGTCGGCGGATACGCCGACCGCGCCGCCGCCGAGGCGGCGGCGGCGAAGCTCCGCGCCCAGGGTCAGACGGGCGCCTGGGTGACCGACACGCCCTGAATCGAAGCCGCGCTTACGCGTGTGTAATATGAAGGGCGCCAATGGCTTGCGCGAAGGCGTGGCCTGCCTACATTTTCGTGCGGAGGAGGGTCTCGTGGCCAAGGTCGACCTGCAAGAACTCGGCGAGCGGACGGTGCGCCTCCAGGAAAAGGTCGATCGCCTGCGGAGGTTTCTTTGAGATCGAGACCAAGGGCGGCCGCCTGGCGGAGGTCGAGGAGCAGCTGAGCCGGCCCGAGGTCTGGGGGGACCCTGCACGGTCGCGGGAGCTGCAGCAGAACCGGGCTCGATTGCGGGAGGACCTGGAGGTCGCCGCGGCGCTCTCGAGGATGCTGGAGGACGCGCAGACGCTGATGGAGCTGATGCGCGAGGGAGAGGACGTCGGGGATGACCTGGTGCGCGCCGTCTCCGACCTGGACCAGAGGACGCAGGAGATCGAGCTCGCCACCCTCCTCACCGGGGAGCACGACGCGGCGAACGCGATCGTGGAGATCCATCCCGGGGCGGGGGGGACGGAATCGCAAGACTGGGCGGAGATGCTGATGCGGATGTACACGCGCTGGGCGGAGCGCCGCGGCTACAGGGTCGACACCCTCGACCTCCAGGCCGGGGACGAGGCCGGGATCAAGAGCGCCACGCTCGGGATCCGGGGGGCCAACGCCTACGGGTACCTGCGCACGGAGCGGGGCGTGCACCGCCTGGTGCGGATCTCTCCCTTCGACGCCCAGAGCCGGCGCCACACCTCGTTCGCCTCCCTGGACGTCGTCCCCGAGGTGGAAGGGGACGTCGACGTGCAGGTCGACGAGAAGGACCTTCGCGTGGACACCTACCGCTCGTCCGGCGCCGGGGGCCAGCACGTGAACGTCACCGACTCCGCCGTGCGCATCACCCACCTCCCCACGGGGATCGTGGTCTCCTGCCAGAACGAGCGCAGCCAGCACCGGAACCGCGACGTCTGCATGCAGGTGCTCCGCGCCAAGCTGCTCGCCCGGGCCGAGGAACAGGCGCAGGCGAAGATGGCGGCCGAGGTGGGCGAGAAGAAGAAGATCGAGTGGGGGAGCCAGATCCGCTCCTACGTGCTCGCGCCCTACCGGCTGGTGAAGGACCACCGCACCGGGGTGGAGGTCGGCGACGCCGACCGCGTGCTGGACGGCGACCTGGACGGGTTCATCCGCGCCTCCCTGGCTTCCATGCGCGAGAAGGCGGCCACGGCGTGACCCCCGATCCCGCGCGGGGACGGGACCGCGTCCGGCCGGCCGGACTGGGGGCGCGCGAGCGCGAGGTCCTGAGGTCCGTCATCCGCGCGCACATCGTCACCGGGGCCCCCGTGGGATCGAAGACGCTCTCCCTGGGGACGGGCATGGATCTCTCGCCCGCCACCATCCGGAACGTCATGGCGGAGCTGGAGGAGCGGGGCCTGCTGGTGCAGCCGCATCCCTCCGCCGGCCGCGTCCCCACCGACACCGCCTACCGGCTGTACGTCGACCACTGGATGGGGGCGCCGCGGGTCGTGCCGGCGCAGGCCCAGGCCATCGACGAGGCCCTGCGCACGCGGCGGGACGTGGCGGAGCTGCTGGAGGAGGCGAGCCGCCAGCTCTCCCGCCTCTCGCACCACGTGGGGGTCGTCCTGGCTCCGGAGCTCCGCAGGATCGTGGTGGAGCACCTGGAGTTCGTGCGCCTCGATCCCCACCGGGTGGTGGCGGTCCTGGTGGACCGCACCGGCGTCGTGCACAACCGCATCGTGGAGGACGCCGACACCGCCAGCCAGGAGGATCTCGACCGGCTGGGCCGCTGGCTCACCGACCAGTTCGCCGGGCTCACCCTCCAGCAGATGCGCGAGGAGCTGCTCCGAAGGGTGACGGAGGAGCGCGCCGGCCTGACCCTGGCCCGCAAGGCGGTGGAGCCGGCCGGGGAAGAGCGGGAGGGGGAGCTGTTCGTGGAGGGAATGGCGAACCTCCTGGACGAGCCGGCCTTCGCGGACCTCGATCGCATGCGTGCCGTCCTGAAGACCCTGGAAGAGAAGAGCCGCCTGGTGGATCTGCTCGGTCGGGTGCTCGAGGGGGAGGGCGTGCAGGTGGTGATCGGCAGCGAGAACCCGCTCCCCGGCCTCGCCGAGTGCTCGCTGGTCACCTCCACCTACGGCGCCGGGGACCGCATCCTGGGCACGGTGGGCGTGGTGGGACCCACGCGCATGGAGTACGCCCGCACGGTGGCGCTGGTGGACCACCTGGCCAAGGTGCTCACGCGGCTGCTCTCCAGTCCGGGGGGGCGAGGTCCGGCATGAACGCGAAGCCAAGACCCTCGGCGCCCCAGGTGCACGACGACGACGAGATCGAGATCCTCGAGGTGGTCGGTCTCGACGATGCGCCTCCCGCGCCCGCGGCCGACGAGATCGAGGTGCAGTTCGACGACGAGGGTGGCGCGGCCCCCGAGGGGGCGGTCCCCGCCGCCGCAGCCGCGGCGCCCGACAGCCACGAGCGCGAGCGCTACCTGCGCCTCTACGCCGACTTCGAGAACCTGAAGAAGCGGGTGGAGCGGGAGCGCGTCGAGCACCGCCTGCGTGCCGCCGAGTCCCTGCTCGCGCGCCTCCTGCCCGTGCTCGACAACTTCGAGCGGGCGCTGGCGGCGCGTGGAGGCGAGGACGGCCTCCGCTCCGGCGTGCAGATGATCTACCGCCAGCTCTTCGACGAGCTGCGGCGGGAGGGTCTGCGCCCGGTGGAGGCCCTGGGCCAGGCCTTCGATCCCATGCTCCACGAGGCGGTGGCCACCACCTCCGATTCCGGCTTCCCCGCCCACACCGTGGTGGGCGAGCTCCAGCGTGGTTACTTCTTCGGAGATCGGCTGCTGCGCCCCTCGCTGGTGCGCGTGCAGACCGATGACGGCACGGCCTCCGGTCCGGCGGAGCCGGAGCAGGAGATCTAATGGGCAAGGTCATCGGCATCGACCTGGGCACGACCAACTGCTGCATCGCGGTGATGGAGGGCGGCAAGCCCCGCGTCATCGCCAGCCGCGAGGGGGCGCGCACCACGCCGTCGATCGTGGCCTTCACCTCGCGCGGGGAGCGTCTGGTCGGGCAGATCGCCAAGCGCCAGTCCCTGACCAACCCCACCCACACCATCTATGCCGTGAAGCGCCTCATCGGCCGGAAGTTCGATTCCCCCGAGGTGGGGAAGGCGCGCCAGCTCGTTCCCTACGAGATCGTCCCCTCCCAGAACGGCGACGCCTGGATCCGCGTGCGCGAGCGCGACTACTCCCCCCCGGAGCTGGCGGCCTTCCTCCTGGCCCGGCTCAAGGAGATGGCCGAGGACTACCTGGGCGGAGAGGTGATGGAGGCGGTGATCACCGTCCCCGCCTACTTCGACGATAGCCAGCGCCAGGCCACCAAGGACGCGGGACGGATCGCCGGCCTGAACGTGCTGCGCATCGTGAACGAGCCCACGGCGGCGGCCCTGGCCTACGGCATGGACGAGGGGACGGGCGCCAAGAAGATCGCCGTCTACGACCTGGGCGGCGGGACCTTCGACATCTCCATCCTCCAGCTGGGGGAGGGGGTCTTCGAGGTGAAGGCCACCTCGGGGGACACCTTCCTGGGGGGAGAGGACTTCGACCAGCGCATCGTGGACTGGCTCCTGGAGGCGTTCCGCCAGGACACCGGCATCGACCTCCGGGCCGATCGCCTGGCCCTGCAGCGGCTCAAGGAGGCGGCGGAGAAGGCCAAGTGCGAGCTCTCCCGCACCGACTCCGCCGAGATCAACCTCCCCTTCATCTCCGCCGACGACGGGGGAGCCCGCCACCTCCACACCGTGCTCTCCCGGGAGCAGTTCGAGGAGCTGGTGGACGACCTCATCGAGAAGACCCGGGGCCCCTGCGAGGAGGCCCTGAAGATGGCGGGCCTGAGGCCCGAGGACATCGACGAGGTCCTCCTGGTGGGCGGCCAGACGCGCACGCCCAAGGTGGTGCGCACGGTGGCCGACATCTTCGGCCGCGAGCCCAACCAGACGATCAACCCCGACGAGGTGGTGGGGATCGGTGCCGCCGTGCAGGCCGGCATCCTGAAGGGCGACGTCAAGGACATGGTGCTCCTGGACGTCACCCCTCTCTCCCTGGGCATCGAGACCCGGGGGGGCATGTTCACCCGCATCATCGAGCGCAATGCCACCATCCCCACCCGCAAGTCCCGCATCTTCACGACCGTGGCCGACAACCAGACCAAGGTCGAGGTGCACGTGCTCCAGGGCGAGCGCGAGCTGGCGGGGGGGAACAAGTCGCTGGGCCGCTTCGAGCTGGTGGGGATCCCGCCCGCGCCCCGGGGCGTGCCCCAGATCGAGGTGGCCTTCGACATCGACTCCAACGGCATCGTCTCCGTGCAGGCCAAGGACGTGGCCACCGGCCGGGAGCAGAAGATCCTGGTCACCCCCAGCAGCGGCCTCTCCGAGAACGAGATCCAATCGATCATCGACGACGCCCAGAAGCACGCCGAGGAGGACCGCCGCCGCGCCGAGTACGTGCGCGCCCGGGCCCGCCTGGAAGGCCTCGTGGACAGCAACCAGAAGACGTTCGCCGAGTTCGGCTCCATGCTGCCGCAGGACCAGCAGGCGCACGTGCGCAAGCTCCTGGAGAACGCCAGGAAGGCCCTGGATTCGGGCAGCGCCGCCGAGTGCACGCAGGCCCTGGAGCGGATCGCGGAGGTCGGTCGTATCCTCTCCGACGTCATCCTGTACGATCCGGGGAGCCTGAGCGGGGCGGGAGCCGCCGCGGACGGGGGCGATTCGGTCGAGGAGATGTGAGGGGCGTGCCCGAGCGCGATTACTACGAGATCCTCGGCGTCGCCAGGGACGCCGACCTGGCCGCGATCAAGAAGGCGTACCGGAAGCTGGCGGTCCTGTACCACCCGGACAAGAACCCGGGGGACAGGGAGGCCGAGGGCCGCTTCAAGGAGGCGGCGGAGGCCTACGCCGTCCTCTCCGACCCGGACAAGCGCGCCCGCTACGACCAGTTCGGCAAGGCCGGACTGGGCGGCGCCGGCTTCTCCGGCTTCGACCCCGCCACCTTCGGCGACTTCGCGGACATCTTCGGGGACCTCTTCGGCTTCGGGGGGATCTTCGGCGCCGCCCGGGGAGGGCGGAGGCGCGCCCGGCGCGGCCAGGACCTGCGCTACGACCTCGAGATCGACTTCGAGGAGGCGGTGCGCGGCCTGGAGACGAAGATCCGCATCCCCCGCATGGAGAGCTGCCCGGAGTGCAAGGGCACGGGCGCCAGGCGGCCCGAGGACGTGAAGACCTGCCCCCAGTGCGGCGGGCGCGGGCAGGTTGCGTTCCAGCAGGGCTTCTTCACGATCGCGCGCCCCTGCGGCCGATGCCAGGGCAGGGGGAAGGTGATCGCCCACGCCTGCCCGGAGTGTCACGGGCAGGGGCAGATCAGGGCGGAGCGCACGCTCACCGTGCGCATCCCCCCCGGCGTGGACGACGGCACGCGCATGCGCCTCAACGGCGAGGGGGAGGGCGCCCCCGAGGGCGGGAGCCCCGGCGACCTCTACGTCGTCCTCCACGTGCGGCCCCACGAGGTCTTCAAGCGGGAGGGGGAGCATCTCCTCTCGGAGGCGGTGATCTCCATCCCCACCGCCGTGCTGGGCGGGAAGATCCGCGTCTCCACCATCGACGGCGAGGAGGAGATCCCGGTGGAGGCGGGGACCGAGAGCGGCCGCGTGGTGCGCCTGCACGGCAAGGGGGCGCCCCGCCTGGAGGGGAGCGGCCGCGGCGATCACTACGTGACACTGGTGGTCAAGGTGCCGGCGCGCCTCACCCCCGAGCAGCGCGAAGCCTACGAGAAGCTGGCGCAGCTGGAGGGGACGGAAGCCCCCGACCGCGGCCTCTTCGACCGGGTGAAGGACATCTTCGGGTAGACCCGCGGCTGTCCCGCTATCCTCCGCACGCATGAAGCGCACCGGCTGGGCAGCGTTGGCCTTCCAGATCCCGGTGGCGCTGGAGGAGCAGCTCCTCCAGGCGCTGGCCCAGGGATCGCTGGGGAGCGAGACGCGCTTTGCCTCGCCGGGCCGGTGCGAGCTCCTCCTTTACTTCCAGGACGTCCTCACCGCGGCGGCGCGGGTGCCGGACGCGCATGCGACGCTCCGCGCGCACGGGCTCGATCCCGCGGCCAGCCGCGTGCGCGTGGTGGAGGTGCCCGACGGTCGCTGGGCCGAGCGGTGGCAGGAGGGGCTGCGGCCCTTCCCTCTGGGAACGCGCTTCGCCGTGCACCCGAGTGGGGTCCGGGACGGCTTGGAGGAGCGCAAGCCGATCCTCCTCGTCCCCGGGCGCGCCTTCGGCACGGGCGAGCACGGGACCACGCGCCTGGCCGCCGAGGCGCTGGAGCGACACGTCGCGCCAGGCAGCGCCTGGCTCGACCTGGGCACGGGCACCGGCCTGCTCGCGCTGATCGCCCATCACCTCGGGGCGGGGCGCGTCGTTGCGCGGGACACCGACGCGGACGCGGTGGAGGTCGCGCGGGAGGTGCTTCAGGTCAACGGTGCCGCCGATATGGTGGAACTCGCGCTCGGCTCCATGGAGAGGCTGGCGCCCGCCTCGTTCGACGGCGTCGCAGCCAACATCGTGGCTCCATTCTTCCTGGCGCATGCGACCGAGGTGGCGGCGCTCCTCCGTCCCGCCGGGGTGCTCCTCGCCACCGGGCTCCTCGAGGACGAAGCCACGCAGATCCGGCGCGTGCTCGAGCACGCGGGCCTGCATCTCGAAGGAATGGAGCGGGCGCTCCCCTGGATCCTCCTCGTGGCAAGGAAGCCCTCCTGATGG
>DASUFT010000029.1:0-31455 GCA_036274395.1 Candidatus Polarisedimenticolaceae bacterium
CTGGCGGTGCTCCCCGGCTCCGACCCCGTGCTCTCCAAGGAGTACGTGCTCATCGGCGGGCACTACGACCACGTGGGAAAGAGCGAGACCACACAGGAGATCTACCCCGGCGCGGACGACAACGCCTCCGGGACGGCGGCCGTCCTGGCCGTGGCCCAGGCCTTCGCCACCCTCCCCAAGGCCCCGGCCCGCAGCGTGCTCTTCGCCAGCTGGTCGGGGGAGGAGATGGGCCTGCTGGGGAGCGAGCGCTTCGTGCGCAAGCCCGCCATCCCGCTGGAGAAGATCGTGGCTGCGATCAACCTGGACATGGTGGGACGCAACAAGGAGGGGGAGATCTCGGTGGTGGGCCGGACGGAGACACCCGACCTGGTCGCCCTCTTCGATCGCTTCGCCCCCCAGGTCGGCTTCGCCCTGAACGACGACGCGGGCGCCGGCGCCGGGCGCAGCGACAACGGTTCGCTGTGGCTGGGCGGCATCCCCACCGCTTCCCTCTTCTCCGGCACGCACGAGGATTACCACCAGCCGGAGGACACCTGGGACAAGGTCCTCCCCGAGAAGGTCGCGCGGGCAGCGCGCCTGAGCTTCCTCGTGGCCTATGAGATCGCCTCCGGCAAGACCACGCCCAAGCGGCTGGACGTCCCCACCGGTCCCTGGAAGCCGCTGGCCCCGGCGGTGGCCGCGCCTGCAGGAAAGGAGCAGAAGTGAGAGCCGTGGCCGCCCTGGTCGTCACGCTCGTGTCGAGCGTGGCGCTCGCCCAGTCTCCCGACCCCAAGGTCCTGCTGGAGAAGGCCATCGCCTTCCACGGCGGGAAGGACGCCCTGGCCTCCCTCCCCGACGTGAAGCAGACGGGCACGATCGAGACCGCCGGCCGCAGTGCCGGTCGGGCGCGCGACTTCGCGGCCTACGAGCGGGGGGATGGTGGCCGCCGCACCGAGGTCACCTTCGACTTCCGCGGCCGCCAGGTCACTGCCATCGAGATCTACGACGGCAAGATGTGCAAGCAGCGGTTCGGGTCGGGCTGGGACGAGCTCCCCCTGGACGAGAACCGCGAGCGGGCCGCCCACCGCATCGACCTGCTGCTCCGGGCGCTCGACCGCGCTCCGTCCCTCGCAGGCGACGGGATCGAGGCCGGCGTCCCCGTCTGGCAGGTGTCGATCGACGACGGGCCGCGCGGGAAGGCGACGCTCTCCCTGGCCAAGGACGACGGACGCCTGGTCGCCATCGAGTACCCGGGGACGGAGGCGGAAGGGATGGGGACCAAGAAAGAGGTGAGGCGCAAGGTGGTCCACCACGGCTTCCAGCAAGTGGGTGCGCTGAAGCTCCCGTCCGACATCGAGATGGTGAAGGACGGGACGTTCGACGGCCGGCTGCGCTTCGAGCGGATCGAGGCGATCGCCGACTGGGACGACGGCTGGCTCCAGGTGCCCGATCCCCGGCGGCGCTTCATCCCCTCCGACGAGCTGGCGTTCTAGGGGCAGCTCGTCCCGATCGCCTGGGGAACATCGCAGAGCCCGACCTCGCTCGCCTCCGCGCGCTCGATGTCCCCGCTCCGCTTGCCGTAGGAGCCCTCCGCGCTCGCCGTCTGGCCCACCACCACGAAGTACTGCAGCCCCGCGGGACTGGAGAGGGCCACGGTGGTCGAGCCCGAGGTGTCGGTGCAGATGGAGTCGCGCCACTGCGGGCCCAGCGGGGCCAGGCTCCCGGTGCCGTGGTAGATGGCGTGGGCGGTGGCCCCGCAGGCCGGCGTGTACGTGAACTGGGTGTCCGTCCCCGACTTCGCCAGCCGGAGATTCGTCGCCTCCAGGATGCCGCCGGGAGGCGGGCCGACGCTCACGGTTCCCGTCATGCCGAAGAGGCAGTGGGGACGGCAGAAGTAGGGGAACGTCCCGGCGCTGAGGAACGTGCGGTCGTACACCGCGCCCGCCGACGAGGTGGGGTTCGCCCCGCAGTTCGTGTTCAAGGGGGAGCAGAACAGGTTGTCGTTGGTGCAGTTGCTCCCCGAGGTCACGTTGTGCCCCAGCGTGGACCACACCCAGTGGACGATGTCGCCGGGCTGGATGCTGAGCTGGCTGGGGCTGAAGGTCGTGCCCACCTGTCCCACGAAGACGGTGAAGGTGGTGCTCGGGGCCATCACCTCGGTGGCGGTCGTCCCATCCGCCGAGAGAAGGGCCAGGCGCGGCCGCGCCTCCCCGCCCACGATCGCGGTCTGCTCGACCCCGCCCAGGGAGAACCTGCCGAACACGACGCCGCGCGGCACCCAACCCGCGGGCAGGCGCCCCGGGACCGCGAGGGGGGGATCTCTCCTCGCGAGGGTGTCGCGCAGCACGGTCCGGAGCGCGCTCTCCCGGGCGGGTTCGAGAGCGGGAACGAGCATTCCATGGTGCGCGTGGGCGAGAACCTCGGGACGCTCGTGGGAGAAGAACTCCCCGTTCCCGTCCCCCTCCCAGAGCACGACGGTGTCGTCCTGGAGGAGGAGGGCAAGATCGAGGTCGCCGTCGGCGTCGGCGTCCACCAGGGCCATGGTGCGGATGGGGAGCGGCAGCGGAGGCAGCACGCGCAGCTCGAAGGTCCCGTTCTCGCGGGGAAGGAACAGGTGGAGCTGCCGCCCGCTCGGCGAGCGGACGAGGACGGCATCGCGCGCCTCGGTGGGAAGAGGGACGGTCATCGCGACGTCCCCCGACACCAGCATCGCCAGGAACAGTCCAAGACTCGCCACGCGCGCACCTCCCCCGAAGGATGTCTGGCGGGAAGGTACGGGGGGACGGTTGGGGAATAAGGGGACGGCCGCGCCGCGCCGAAGCCGGCGTCCCAGTCAGGCGTCGATCGTGACGTGACCCGGCTGGGAGGCGACCCGCTGGAGCCAGGAGCGGATCGCAGGGTACCTCCCCAGCTCGAACCCACCCTCCTCGGCCACGTGGGTGTAGGCGTAGAGCGAGATGTCGGCCAGGGAGTAGCGGTCCTCGACCAGGAACTCCCGCAAGGTGAGGTGCCGCTCCATCGCGTCGAGCGCCCGGTAGCCGCCCTTCTGCTTCTCCGCCAGGGCGTCCGGGTCCACGGCACCGCTGCGGTAGTGCAGCCAGAAGCGGGCGACGGCCACGTAGGGCTCGTGGTCGTATTGCTCGAAGAACTGCCACTGCAGCACCTGGGCGCGCGCGTAGCGGTCGTCGGGGACGTAGCGGGTGCCCTCCGCGAGGTACCAGAGGATGGCGTTCGACTCCCCGAGGGGGCGGCCGTCGTCCAGCACCAGCGTGGGCACGCGCAGGGCCGGGTTCAGGCCACCCAGGAGCTCCGGCCGCTTGGAACGGTCGGTGACCGAGAGCTCGCGGCGTGCGTAGGGGATGCCGAGCTGGGCGAGGAGCAGGCGGACCTTGTAGCAGTTGCCGGACACGGCGCTGTCGTAGAGCAGCATGCGCGCATTCTGGGACGGGAGCGCGCGCGTTACAATCCACCGTGTCCGCCGACGGCCTGCCTCCCGCCCTCCATCCGCTGCTCCGGCCCGAGGCCTACCCGCATCCGGCCGAAAACGTCCGCCTGGTATCCACCCACCTCTCCTGGGTGCTGCTCACGGGAGAGCTGGCCTACAAGATCAAGCGCCCGGTGCACCTTCCCTTCGTGGACCTGCGCGACCCCGAGCGGCGGGCGTTCTTCTGCGCGGAGGAACTGCGGCTGAACCGGCGATTCGCGCCCGAGCTGTACCTCGACGTCGTCCCCATCGTGGAAGCCGGCGGGAGCGCCCGCATCGGGGGCGAGGGCGCGGTCCTCGAGCACGCGGTGCGCATGCGCCAGTTCCCCGCCGCGGAGGAGCTGGCCCGGCTGCTGGATTCCGGGAGGATCTCCCCGGCCGAGCTCGCCGCGTTCGGCCGCGACGTGGCGGAGATCCACGCCGGGCTCCCCGTGGCCCCACCGGGCGGCCCCTTCGGCGAGCCGGCACGCGTCCGGGCGGCGCTCCTGGAGAACTTCCGGCAGTGCCGGGAGGCGTGGAGCGGCGACGACGCGGGGGCACTGGAGGGACCGCTGCTTCACCGGCTGGCGGAGGCGGAGCGCTGGCTTCCCGGGCGCCTGCGGGACGGCTTCGTGCGGGAATGCCACGGGGACCTCCACGCCGAGAACGTGGTGCGTCTGGGAGGACGCCTGCGCGCCTTCGACGGCATGGAGTTCGAGCCCGCCTTCCGCTGGATCGACGTCGCCCAGGAGATCGGCTTCCTCACCGGAGACCTGGGTGCCCGCGGCGCCCGGGATGCAGGCCACGCCTTCCTGTCCGGCTACCTGGAGCGCAGCGGCGACTACGCCGCCTGCCGGCTCCTGCCCCTCTACCAGGCCCACGGCTGCCTGGTCCGCGCGAAGGTGAGCCCGCTGCGGGGAGACGGGATGCGCCCCCGCTACCTGGCGGAGGCCGCGCACGCGCTGGCGGAGAAGCGGCCGGGGGTGACTCTGATGTCGGGGGTCTCGGGGTCGGGGAAGACGTGGCTGGCCAAGCAGCTCGCGGCGCGCCTGCGCGCCGTGCACCTTCGCTCGGACGTGGAGCGCAGGCGGCTCCCCGAGCTGCGCGCGTACACGTCGCGCACCCGGGCCATGGTCTACCTGCACCTGCTCTTCTGCGCCGAGGCCGCCCTCATGGGCGGCCTGCCCGTCGTGGTGGACGCGACCTTCGTGCGCCGCGAGGACCGCGGCATCTTCCGGCAGCTCGCGACGCGCCTGCGCATCCCCCTCCACGTGGTGCGCTGCCAGGCGCCGCCCCAGGTGCTGCGGGAGAGGATCGCCGCCCGCGCGCACGCCGGGAACGATCCCTCGGAGGCCAACCTCGCCGTCCTGGAGATGCAGGAGATCGACCAGGAGCCGATCGCCCCCGACGAGGGCCTGCCCGTGATCGAGGCCGACACCACGCGGCGGGAGGTGGTGGAGGAGGTGGTGGCGGCGCTGAGGGTGTAGGCTCTCCCACACACCCTTCACGGAGGTCTCCATGGCCGGCAAGAAGATCCTGATGCTGGTGGGCGATTTCGTCGAGGACTACGAGGTGATGGTGCCGTTCCAGGCCCTGCTCATGGTGGGGCACACCGTCCACGCCGTCTGCCCGGGGAAGAAGGCGGGCGAGAAGGTGCGCACGGCCATCCACGACTTCGAGGGAGATCAGACCTACTCCGAGAAGCCCGGGCACAACTTCGCGCTGAACTTCACCTTCGACGAGGTGAAGGAGGCGGGGTACGACGCTCTGGTGATCCCCGGCGGCCGCGCCCCCGAGTACATCCGCCTCGACCCGCGCGTGCTGGAGATCGTGCGGCACTTCGCCTCGGGGAAGAAGCCGATCGCAGCCATCTGCCACGGGCCCCAGGTCCTGGCCGCGGCGGGCGTGGTCACGGGACGCCGCTGCACCTCCTACCCCGCCGTGGGACCGGACGTGACGGGAGCCGGCGGCACCTTCGTGGACACGCCGGTGGACCAGGCGGTCACCGACGGCAACCTGGTCACGGCCCCGGCCTGGCCCGCCCACCCCGCGTGGCTGGCCCAGTTCCTCCAGGTGCTGGGGACCCGCATCGAGCACGCGCAGGCGGTGGCCGGGCGCGCGTGATCCAGGCCGAGACGCTCTTCCGGGGCCGCTCCGTGACGCTGCGGCAGGTGGTGTGCCGGCACGGCCGCGGCGGCCCCGGGGAGGAGGAGTGGTCGGACGAGCCGGGGATCGGCTTCCCCTGCGCGGGCGTCTTCCGGCGGCACCTTCGCCGGCAGGAGGTCCTGGCGGATGCCGGGACGGCGGTGTTCTTCCGCCGCGACGAGCCGTACCGGATCAGCCACCCCGTGGAAGGGGGCGACGCCACGACGGTCCTGGGTTTCTCGCGCCGCGCGGTGGAGGAGGCGGGAGGCTTCCCGGCGGAGTCGCTGCCCGTCTCCTCCCCCACCTTTGCGCTCGTGCAGCGGCTGCGGCGGCTGGCGCAGGACAGGGCGGGGCGGGAGCTCGAGATCGAGGAGTCGGCGCTGGCGGTCCTGGACGCGGCGGCGCGCGCGGGCTCGGCACCCAGCGCTCCACCACGCTGGAGCCGGAGAGCGGACGCGGTGCGTGAGGTGCTGGCCGCCCGCCTCGGCGAGCGGGTGACGCTCGACCTGCTGGCCAGGGAGGTGGCGGTCTCCCCGTTCCACCTGGCGCGCGGCTTCCGGCAAGCGACGGGGGTTCCCATCCACCGGTACCTGAACCGGCTCCGTCTCCGGCTCGCGCTGGCACGCCTCTCGGGCACCGGCGGAGATCTGCTCGCGGTGGCGCTCGACTGCGGCTTCTCGAGCCACGCCCACTTCACGGACGCCTTCCGGGCCGAATTCGGCGCTCCGCCCTCGCGCTTACGGCCGGCACCCTCCCCGCGCGAGCTCCGGGAAATGCGCAAGAAGCTGGAAGCGGCGCCCGGGTCCTGACGTCTAGCCTGGCTTCCGAAGGAGGAAGCCATGAGCAAGAAGCCCTGCCCCGTCTGTCAGGATCCGATCGAGAAGACCGCCCGCACCATCACGGTGGCTGGACGGTCGTATCAGGTCTGCTGCGAGGAGTGCGCCCGCCAGGCGCAGGCCAATCCCAAGCTACTCGGGTGACTCGGGCTTGAGCACCTCGAGGTACTGGCGGTAGCGGCTCTTCACGGCGATGAAGTCGCCGTGGTCCAGGCCCAGCTCGCTGGCGATCTTTCCGATCTCCGCATCCTCGCGGTGCAGGATGGACTCGTCGGCGGAGGAGACGGCGAAGAGCGCGTCCACCAGCGCCAGCTTGTCCTCGCGGCTGGCCAGCCGGCCGAACTCGCGGGTGACGAGGAAGTTCTCGCTCCCGGAGAAGAGGCGGTGCTGGGCCTTGGCGATCTGCACGACCAAGACGGCTTCCGCCTCCCCGAAGCCGGCCTTCTCGCGGACGAGCCGCTCCATGGTGGCCGTCTCGGCGGCGCTGATCTCCATGTCCGCGCCGGCTACCCGGGAGAGGACGTAGGCGAAGGCGGCGATGTAGCGCGCCTTCGCCTCGTCCATGCCATCGAGCGCGGCCGCGATCTTGCGGACGGACTCGGTATCCCCGGGGGGGACCGGTGTGGACTGCTGCAGGCCGAGCCAGCGGAGGATGGACATGCGGGGATCGTACCGGACTCAGGGAAAGAATGCTGGAACGCAGCGCACGGGGTTGTACGCCATCATGTGAACGTCCCCTTTGTGCCCTCTGCGGCGTTCTTGCCCGCACTTGATCTCGTTTGTGTCGCACGGATATGGAAATGGGTCGTGCGAGTCCGCCAGCAGGAACAGGTAGTAGGCAAAATGCGGAATTTCGCTTGGATCATGCGAGGGATCGTTTGGGTTCACGGAGATTCGCGCAGTAGCGCCAGGCTTCAAGATCAGTTTTTTGTTATCGATCAGGAGGAGCACGCCCCTCTCGGAATTGGGAGCGAGAATCCAATCTACACGATCGGCAACTGCAGTCGCCTTTCGGCGCCCAATCCACCAGAGCTGACTGCGATAATCGTACGTCTTCTTATCCGAATCGGTGTAGGAGTTGAAGCCTGACTGCAGCCGGCCCATCTTCAGCGCGAGCTGCAAGTGCGGGATCGCCTGGAGTTTCGTGCTGTCGATGTTGTCAGCACTTGAGTTGAAAATGTGCCTCATGTGTGCACACCAACCGAGATTGCTGTCGTTTTGATTCACTCCCGACGGCGTCTTGATTCTATCCCGAGTGATCGATTTTGAGACGGAGGTCTCGTCCAGCGCAATGGTGCGGTACACCTTGTCGCCTGGTTGTGACGGCCCACCGTCCTGCTGGACGAAGAAGGTCCACACACCATAGCCGACGCCGTTGTCGTCCAACGTAGTGGTGGGCTGAACACTTGTCGCGTCGTATTGACCGATGGGCACTCTGAGAGAGATCGAATGCTGAGCATCATTCGGACTGAGGAGGTATGCCTCGTAGGCTTTCAGCTGGCCGGCGGACGTCTTCTCCTGGAACGCCACAAACCCACCAAAGGAGACGGTCACGTCTTCGGCCGCACTCGCACGACTTGCCAGAAGACAGGCGAAGATGATCAGCACGCAACTCAGAAGTCTGCTCATGGTCTCACCCCTTCCATTCCAGTGCTGATCAGTTGTAGAACGCCGCAATCTCGTACCGTCGCTTCCGGAGCGTCCCAACACTGCGCTTGTGCCCGCTGCATCGCAGTCATCGGTTGGACTCCTTCCGCCAAATGACGATGAAACGCCAGTGTGAGCGCGGTGCCCTCCTCGTCTGGCAGATCCCACAGGCTCACGACTGCGGCCTGGGCTCCGTCTTCCAACAGTGTGCGGGCGATACTGAGAGGGCCCTGGCTGGGGGAGAGCGGTCCGTCTCCCGAACGGCAGGCCGCCAGCACTGCAAGACGAACATGCCGCATGTCCTGACCCCGAAGCTTTGCCGTGGTCAACACTCCGTCCGGGGCCACCGTTCCCCCGGGGGCCAGAAGGAGGGCGCTACGCTCCGGGTCCACAGGATGGCTCATTCCGTGGGCCGCGATGTGGATCACGGACGCGCGCTGTGCCTCCGCGAGGAAGTGATCTGCAGTTGCATCGGCACCGGTGAGCACGCGCGCATTCGGATAGAGGGCAGAAAGATCATCCACCTCTCGCGCAGCGGCGGGCAGATCCGGCAGGTTGGGAAATAGCAGGTGGTCCAACGCGGGATTCCCGAGCAGCAGCACGGATGATCTCCCGTCGGTCCGACGTGCCTCCGCCAAGAGCGATCGAAGAGAGGGAGCCGCGGCGATCGCAACGTCCTCGATCCAGCGTCGTCCAGTCGCGGGGATGCGGAGGCTCCCCCAGGCCAGCAAGTGGAGCGGACCGTCTGGCACGATCACGACCGAGGTAGCAGCGTGCATCGCGGGCAGGAGCGGCTCCAAGAGGGTCAGCGAGAGTGCCTGCTCCAGACGGTTGGTTTCATGGGAGTCTTGGCGGACAACGGCTTCACGCCACGCGCTGATTTCACGCTGCAGGTCATCCACGGGCTTGTGCAGCTCCACCTCCTCAACGGCCCCGGTGCGTAGCACCCAGGCCACTGTCCGGTCGCGCATGACCGCAAAGAAGACCACCGCCTCGTGCGGCCGTAGCCGGGCGATCACGTCGTCGACAGGATCACTCCCCTGCATGGAGCGCTGCACGTAGATCGCAGTTGCACGAATCCGATCCGCGAGCAGGAGCGCGGCACGATCGCGTCCGCGATCCAGCTCGAAGCGCACACCTTCGCGCGTCAGCTCCGCCATGGTGTCGAAGAGCGAGACTCGCAGGTGAGCTTCGCCGACCCGCGCGGTGTGGCGCTCGGCGAGGTCAAGCACCTTCCGATAATCGGCGGAAGCGCCCTCGAGATCTCCGTTTCGCTCCTTCGCCTGCGCACGGATCAGAATGGCCTCCGCGAGCTGATTTTCCCGGCCGAGCCCTTGCAGACGGCTAACGGCCCGGTCTGCCGCTCGTTCCGCCTCCACCGGAGCGGCGTGCAGTCGCAGCCTGGCCTCGGCCAAGGAGAGTTCCGCATCCAACCTCGCGCGGATGCTCGCATCGGTCACCCGCGACAGCTCGAGCCAGGCCTCCCTCAGCGATTGCTCGGCGAGCGCCCTTCGATCCACGTCCAGAGCAGACCTCGCCAGCCAGATGAACGCGTCGCAACGGTCGACGGTCGAGGTGTGGCGCTCGGCAAAAGACAGCGCTCCCTGCTGCAAGACCAGCCCGGCGTGGGGATGCCCCATCTGCTCCGCCATCAACGCGGCCTCCGCGAGCATCGCCTGGACGCGTCGGGGGTCGCTCACCTCATCGAGCTTCTGAAAGTTCTGCCTCTGAAGGTCCCAGGCCCGCGCCGCCTGGCCGAGCATCCACCACGTCGATGCATGAAGCCCTGCCACGACGCTGGCGTCGGCGTGGAACCCGACCTCTCGAAGCTGAGTGACCGCCTCATCCAGGGAAGCGGCCGCGTCATACGTTCTGCCGGAGCTCCCGAGTGCCATGCCGCGAAGCCAGAGTGCGCGCCCGAGCACGAACTTGAATTGATGGTCCCTGGCATGTGTCACGAGACGGTCGATCTCCGAGATGTACTGGGGCGAGCTGCCCAGGTAGTAAGCGCTGGACAACTGGTAGAGGCTCGCCGCATCCACCAGGACACTGCCGAGCCCCCGGAAGCGATGGACTGCTTCGCTGAGCAGGCGGTTGGCTTCCTCCGCGCGCAGATCGTCCTGAGCCGAGCGGCCCAGCCGGAACAACTGGATTGCTCGGGCAAGACCCGCAACTGTGACCGGATCCGCGGTCGCAGCCTCGATTTCGCCGACGGCCCACTCCAGCAGCCGGTCTCCCTTCTCTTCACTCACCGCATGAGCACCAATGGCGGCCTGGCGGAGAACCGCGTGCGCGCGGACATCGCCCCCCAGATGTAGCTCTGCCCATTTGGCCAAGTCGTTCAAGACGGCCTCGGTCACGTCCTGCGCGTGCACCCGTGCGATTGCGTCAGCAGAGCCCTGGTCCCCCGCTGCACAGGCGGCGGAGTACGCTGCGGCGTCGTCTTGCCATCTGCGACGTGCAGCACCGGCTGCCTGTAACGACTCCATCCTGTTTCTGGCTTCCCTCGCCCAATCGGAGGAAGGATCCGCCATCAGGTAGCGGGCCCACACTGCCTGCGCCATCTCACGCAATCCGAGTTTCTCGATGGCCAGCGCCTTGTTGAATCGGGCCTCCGGGAGATCGGGCGCCACCTCCAGCGCGCGCTCAGTGAGGTCGAGCGCGCGCACGAGGTCGGATGCGCGCTCGCGTGCCTGTCCTCGCTCCAGGAGAACCGCCGCGAGATCCGACAGGATGCGCGGATCTTTCGACGTGCCGGACGCCTTTTCCAAGGCGGTGATCGCCTCATCGAAGTCCCCCGCCAGCAGCGCCGCAATCCCAGTGACGTGGGTGTCCTGCTTCCAGACGCGGGGATCCCTGCTCTCGCCTTCCTCCTTACCCTCCGCCGGCACGAGCCCACCGAGCCCCCGCAATGTGCCGCTCTGGGCGACGGGCTCGCCTGGCCTGACGGGACGCGTCAGTGGCGCCCAGTCAAACCCACCGGACAGGCGAGCCTCCACCAGACGATGGCCTCTGGCTGCCCGGACCAGGGACGCCATCTCTGTGGTGGAACTCGGGTCGCGCCAGTGCGCATGGCCGACCCATCCCAGTAACAGGAGAAGGACGGACCCAATGCACAGGACCAAAGCGGAAGGCGGGTGTCCCAAGGAGCCCAATCGATTCGACCCGTGACGATCCATCACCGGGATGTGCCAGGCTCGACGGCGACCAGTGCGGCCTGACCGGAATGGTGAGTCGTCCCGCCCCAGCGCGCGTTCATCTCTCGCCTCCTCCGTGGCGGGCCACGGACACGCAGAAGTCAGCGCAGAGCGCACACCTCCTCCGCCATCTTCACTGCCTTTGCGGCGTTCAGGAAGCTACCTCCTCGCCGTCTCGTACCGGGATCGTTGGGATTGGCGGGATCACGATCCATGCGGAAGATCTGAGTTTCAGCTCCTGCCCTGACGAGAATGTCCCTCACGTCCTCGGGAGTGAGCTTCCGGCACTTGTCGAGCATGAGCGCAGCCACCCCCGCCACCTTGGCGGCGGCTCCCGAGGTGCCGCCGAAGCTCTTGCGGTAGCCCATGCCAGGAGCGCAGGTCTCCCCCGGAGGGGCGAGTGTCAGGTCGAAATCTGCGTCGCCCGGCGCGGAGACATCGAGGCGCTCGCCGTAGTTGCTGCGCCCGTCGAGGGCGTCCTTTGCGTAGACCGTGGCGCCGACCACAATGGCCTTCGTCCTGACGATGACGTTTCCCGCCTCGTCGCAGCCCGCGTCGCGATTCCCGTTCCCCGCGGCCAGGACGACGACGATCCCCCTGTCGATCGCGCGCTTGATCGCCCCCTCCACGGCCAGGCTCGCCTCGTAGTTCCCCATGCAGCACGACTGCACCTCGAGCAGGAGCACCTTGCGCCGCTCCTGGGAGGGCTCGTCGATGGCCTGCACGATCGCCTCCGCCCAGGGGTTCTTCCCGCTCGTCCAGGTCATCGCCGCGTCATCACAGCCGCCAGGCGCACCGGAACAAGAGGCGAGCATGGGCCAGATCCTCGAACGGAACGCCACCCCCTGCATCCCCACCCCGTCCATCCTCGCCCCGAGAAGCCCGGTGGTCGCGACGCCGTGGGCCGCATCCGGCCCGGGAACGACCGCAGAGCCAGGGGCACAGGCGTTGAAGGCGTGGGTCATCTCCAGGGCGCCCGGCTTCGTGGCCGAGTGCACCGGCAGTTCCGGGTGCTCCGTGGCGAACCCCCAGTCGACCACCACGACGACCACGCCGTCGCCATTGGCTCCCATCTTCCAGGCTTCGGGGATATTCGTTCGGTGCAGGTACCACTGGGTCCCGCAGGGGCAATCCTCCGGAAATACCACCCGATCCCGCTCGTGGACGAAAGGATCGAACCCAGGCGCCCTCGGGACCGGGACCCGGGCCACGCGGGCCACCTCGCTCGGGATGGCTTTGAGAGCGCGCAGGAGCCCTTCCGCCGCTTGATCGCGGACAGCGAGCGGGAGAGAGGGCAGGCGCACGGTGTAGAGACGGGTGAGGCCATACTTGATGGCCAGGGCCGGGGAGACGCTGGGCTCCAGGGTTGCTCCAGCCGCTTGCAGCGCGGCCCGGAGCAGCGGCCGGGGCAGAGTCGTCATGTTGGTGGTCGCGTCGGGGGCCAGGTCGGCCGTCAGCTCGAGCTCCAGCCGGTCGGCAAGGTATGCGTTGCAGGCCACCCGCACGTCTTTCTGCAACCGGCACTCTTCCGGTGTCTGGCAGGTTGCCGGATCGCGCGCCGCCAGCAGCACTGCGCATGCGAGACCAATGCTGCGCCGGCGGCTCATGGGAAGTACAGCGCTGGCGAGCAGCGCACCACGTTGTAGCTCGGGCCCGAGCCCTTGACCGGCCTCTCCGTGCTTCCGTGACCGCTGCTGTCTGCGGCCATGAGCTTGTACAGTTCGGGGAAGTGCTTGTGGTCGTCTCCCTTCTTCGGGATCTCCGTGGGAAAGCCCGTGACGAACACGGTGGTGCCTCCCTTCAGCAGGATGGTCTCGTCCCCCGAGGCCCGCTTGACCGCCAGGCCCAGCGGAAGCCCCGGGTCCTCGAGGGTGATGCGCAGGCACACGCCATCGGCCATCGCGGTGTCCTTCCTCTGGCCGACCGACCAGGGCTCGGTCTGATGCTTGGGATCGTCGAAGACGGCCTTCAGGTCTCCCGTCTTCATCGTCATCCGGGCGGCGGCACTCGCCACCTTGGTGTCGTCCACGACCTGAGAGACTCCGAAGATGTCCGTCATGGAAGGAACCCAGCGCAGCTTCGTGAAGTCCTTCTCATCCACCTTGCCGTTGACGTCCTTCGAGAGCTCGTCACCGTTGTACACGAGACCTCCCGTCTTCACGTTGTCCTTCGCCTCCAGCTCCTCGAAGCGCCACACCGCCACTGCTTGCGCCGGGGATGGCACCGTGACGAGGTCGGGCCGGCTCGTGTTGGTTTCCGCGATCTGCAAAGTGCTGACGCCCACGACGGGCGGGTGCTCCATTCCCGAGGGGCTCAGGAAGACGGCCTGGAAGCCTCCGTCCTTGGGCCTCAACGCGTACAGCCCGTAGAGATAGAGGTCGACCTGATCCGCGTTGGGCGGAGTCACGGCGACCGTCGCGGAGGTGGGTTCCGGGACGTGCGTCGCGGGCTGCTCCGGGGGCGGCGCCTCCGTGCAGGACGTCAATGCGGTGAGCACCAGCAGCGAGAGAGCGAGACAAGGACGCATGACTAACCCCCCTTGAGTCCGTTCGAGATCAGCAACAGCCCCCGCACGCCCCCCATCCAGCAGGAAAGCGCGGCCTGGCGGACCGCCTCCGTGGAAGGCATCACCGGCGTGGCCGGCCGAAGGCCGCCGGCTCGGCTCGGTAGGCACGGGGTTCTTCCACCCCCGGGGCGCGCTCATCACTCACCTCTCCCTCTCAATGACGGAGCGGGAGCGAATCGAACACCGACGCAGCGCTCTTCGAGCACCAGCGCCTCCCCCAACCGGCAACCGGAACGCCGGATGCTAACACGGCAACAGTTCTGTCGCGTCTTGGATTCTCCCGACAAAAACCGGAGCGAAAACGCAGCGAAGGCGGTACGATGACGGCCACCATGTCCGGCCTTTCCTCGTTCCATCCTGCGGTACGCTCCTGGTTCGAGAACCGCCTGGGGGAGCCCACCGCCGCCCAGCGCGAGGGGTGGGCCCACATCGGCGCCGGGCACCACACGCTGATCGCGGCCCCCACCGGATCGGGAAAGACGCTCGCCGGGTTCCTCTCCGCGATCGACGCGCTGTTCCGACAGGGGGCCGCCCTCCCCGACGAGACGCAGGTGGTCTACGTCTCACCTCTCCGCGCGCTCTCGAATGACGTGCAGAAGAACCTGCAGGGGCCGCTGCAGGAGATTCGGGCGCTCGACCCCGCCCTTCCTCAGATCCGCGTGCTCGTGCGCACGGGCGACACGCCTGCCTCCGAGCGGACGGCGATGACGAAGAAGCCGCCGCACATCCTGGTCACGACGCCGGAGTCCCTCTACCTCCTCCTCACCTCCGCCGGCGGGCGCGCGATGCTGAGGACCACGCGCGCCGTCCTGGTGGACGAGATCCATGCCCTGGTGCGGGACAAGCGGGGCGCGCATCTGGCGCTGTCGCTCGAGCGCCTGGAGGCGCTCGTGGGCCGGCCCGTGCAGAGGATCGGGCTATCCGCCACGCAGAAGCCGCTGGACGAGGTCGGCCGGTTCCTGGTGGGGAGCGGCCGGGACTGCGCCCTCGTGGACGCCGGCACCTTCCGGACGCTCGACCTGGCGGTGGAGGTCCCGCCCTCGCCGCTCTCCACCGTCTGCTCCCACGAGCAGTGGGAGGAGATCTACGGGCGCCTCGCCGGCCTGGTGCGCGAGCATCGCACCACGCTCGTCTTCGTGAACACGCGCAAGATGGCGGAGCGGATCGCCGCCCAGCTCACCAAGGTGCTGGGCGAGGACGCGGTCACCAGCCACCACGGCAGCCTCTCCCGCGAGCGGCGCCTGGATGCCGAGCAGCGCCTGAAGGCGGGGAGCCTGCGTGCGCTCGTGGCCACGGCGTCCCTCGAGCTGGGGATCGACATCGGAGACGTGGACCTGGTGATCCAGGTGGGCGCCACACGCTCCATCGCCACCCTGCTGCAGCGCGTGGGGCGGTCCGGCCACGGGGTGGGACGCACGCCCAAGGGCCGGATCTTCCCCCTCACCCTGGACGAGCTGCTGGAGGCGGCGGCGCTGATGCGCTGCGTGCGCGCCGCCGTCCTCGACCGGACGCCGCCACCGCCGCGCCCGCTCGACATCCTGGCCCAGCAGGTGGTGGCGGAGACCGTGGCCGAGACCTGGGACGAGACCGCCCTCTTCGACGCCTTCCGCCGCGCCTGGCCCTACCGCGATCTGACGCGCGCGGAGTTCGAGGAGGTCGTGCGCCTCCACGCCGAAGGCGGCCGGGGGGCGCTGCTCCACCGCGACGGGGTGCAGGGACGCCTGCGCGCCACGCGGCGCGCGCGCCTGCGGGCGCTGCTGTCGGGCGGCGCGATCCCGGACACCGCCGACTACCAGGTGCGCCTGGAGCCGGAGGGGACGCTTCTGGGCACGGTCAACGAGGACTGGGCCATCGAGAGCAACGGCGGCGACATCTTTCAGCTCGGGAACGCCTCCTGGCGCGTGCTCCGGGTGGAGACGGGGATCGTGCGGGTGGCGGACGCCAAGGGGCAGCCCCCCAGCCTCCCCTTCTGGCTGGGCGAGGCGCAGGGGCGGACGCGTGAGCTGTCGGCGGCGCTCGCGGATCTGCGGGAAGGAGTCGCCGAGGCAGAGAATGCGTCCGAGTACATCTCGACTCAGTGCGGCCCCACGCTCGACGAGGCCGCGACCACCCAGATCGCGGAGTTCGTCGGCGAGGGGAGGCAGGTGCTGGGCACCGTCCCCACCCAGCGGCGGATGGTGCTGGAGCGCTTCTTCGACGAGAGCGGGGGCATGCAGCTCGTGGTGCACGCCCCCTTCGGATCCCGCATCAACCGCGCCTTCGGCCTGGCGCTCCGCAAGAAGTTCTGCGTCGGCTTCGGCTTCGAGCTGCAGGCGGCCGCCAACGAGGAGGCGGTGGTCCTGAGCCTGGGGGTGCAGCACAGCTTCCCGCTGGAGGAGGTGTTCGACTACCTCCATCCCGGAACGGCGCGGGACGTGCTGGTGCAGGCACTCCTGGCCGCGCCCATGTTCGAGACGCGCTGGCGCTGGAACGTGCAGCGCGCGCTCCTGCTCGACCGCTCGCGGAACGGCAGGAGGGTGCCGGCCGCCCTCGTGCGCATGCGCGCCCAGGACCTCTTGGCCCTGGCCTTCCCCCAGGCCCTGGCCTGTCCGGAGACGCTCCCCCCGGGACCGATCCCCGTCCCCGAGGACCACCCGATCGTGCGGCAGACGATCGAGGACTGCCTGACCGAGGCCATGGACTTCGACGGCTTCCTCGAGGTGCTGCGCGGCCTGCGCGACGGCTCCATCGAGCGCGTGGCCATCGACACCGCGGAGCCCTCCGCCTTCGCCCGGGGCATCCTCAACAGCCAGCCCTACACCTTCCTGGACGATGCCCCGCTCGAGGAGCGGCGCACGCGCGCCGTGATCTCGCGCAGGATCCTGGACCCGAAGACCGCCGACGAGCTGGGTGCGCTCGATCCCGCCGCGGTGGCCCGGGTGCGCGAGGAGGCCTGGCCGCACCCCGCGGACGCGGAGGAGGTGCACGAGGCGCTGCTCTGGATGGGCTACGCCACCGTGGAGGAGGCGGCACCCTGGGCGGAGTGGATGGCGTCCCTGGCGGCGGCGCGGCGCGTCGTCCTCGAGGGCGACCGCTGGTACGCGATCGAAGCCAGCCGGGATCCCAAGAGGGTGCTCCGAGGTCGGTTGGAGGCTCTCGGTCCTATCTTCGTGGAGTCCGGGTCGGAGCAAGAAGCGCTCCTCCTCCACCTGGAGACCGAGGGCGTGGCCATGCGCGCGCGCATGGAGGGGCGCACCGCCTGGTGCGACCGGCGCCTGCTGGCGCGCATCCGCCGCTACACGCTGGACCGGCTGCGGCAGGAGATCGAGCCCGTCACCGCGGCACAGTTCCTCCAGTTCCTCGCCGCCTGGCAGCACGTGGAGCCCGAGGCGCGCCTGGACGGCCCCGCCGGCGTGCGCGAGGTGGTGCAGCAGCTCGCCGGGTTCGAGGCCCCCGCGGTCTCCTGGGAGGCGAGCCTCCTCCCCGCCCGCGTGCGCGGCTACAAGCGGGAGTGGCTCGACCAGCTCGCCCTGGGCGGCGAGGTCGCCTGGGCCCGCCTGTGGGGTGGCGGGCAGACCGCGGTGCGCCGCACCCCGATCACGCTCGTGCCCCGCGGGCAGCTCGAGGCCTGGACCGCGCTCTCCGCGAAGGTGGAGCGCCCCGAGCTGGGGTCGGTGGCCCGGCAGGTGCAGGAGGTGCTGCGCGCCCGGGGTGCCGTGTTCGTCCAGGAGCTGCAACAGCGGGCCCGTCTCCCCCTGGCCGCGGTCGAAGATGGGCTTGCTTCGCTGGTCGCGGCGGGGCGCGTGACCTGCGACTCCTACGCGGGCCTGCGCTGGCTGTTGCTGCCGAGCTGGCGCCGCAAGGGGGCCGGCCTGGCGAGCGGGCGGTGGAGCCTCGTGGAGGGCGACGCCTCTACGCTGGAGAACGGTGCCGCCGCGGAGTTCGTGGCCCGCCAGCTCCTCCGCCGCACGGGGGTGATCTTCCGCCGCACCATGGCGCGCGAGAAGATGCCGGTGTTCTGGCGCGACCTCGCGCGGGCCTGCCGCACGCTGGAGGCCCGCGGCGAGATCCGCGGCGGCCGCTTCGTCGCCGGCTTCGACGGCGAGCAGTACGCGCTGCCGGAGGCGATCCCGGTGCTCCGGAAGATCCGCCGGCGCGGACAGAGCGCCGAGAGCGTGCACGTCTCCGCCGTCGATCCCCTCAACTTCCAGGGGATCCTGACGCCGGAGGCGCGGGTGCCGGCGACGTCGGACCTCAAGGTCCAGGTGGGCTGAGCACCAGGCCCATCGCGCCCCCACTTGGCGTACATTCTGTGCACGCTTCGGCAGCGTGATGGGGGGGACCTTGCGCAACCGACCGATCCACCGTGCCCTGAATCTCGCTCTCGCGCTCCTTTGCTCGACCGCCGCCCTGGCCTTCGGCATCCGTCAGGACCGGAGCCGCCTGGAGGAGCTGAGCCTTCCCGATCCCTCCCTCGTCACCGACGTCGACAGTCGCGAGGTGGGAACGCTGGCTGCCAAGCACGGCCTGCGTCTCGGCTGGGAGCGTTTCTTTGCCGAGAAGAAGGGGAGCTGGCGGGTCCAGCTCGACGGCCGGTCGGGGGCGCCGCTGCTGGTGGAGGGGAGCGGGATCCGCTGGCCGGTGGCCCAGCCCAGGGGGTGGGACCGGAGCGACGATGCGCTGCGCGAGCTGGAGAACTCGTTCCGGGCGTTCGCGGCGGAGAACCGGGAGCTGCTGCAGGCGGCGGACGCCGAGCTGGTCTTCGACCGCGAGGCCTCGGGGCCGATCGGGGCGAACGGCTGGCAGGTGGTGTTCGTGCGCGAGGTCGACGGCATCCGGGTGGAGGGGGACCGCTACGTCTTCCACCTGGTCTCGGGGAACCTGGTCTCCTTCGGCGCCTCCCGGTGGACCACGGTGGACGTGGAGCGGACGCCTGCGCTCGATGCCGCGCTCGCCGCCGAGAAAATGATGGCGTACATGGGTCTGACCGACCGCGGCTCGGCGAAGCTCCTGGCGCCGCCCCGGCTCATCCTGGTCCCCCAGCGGGCGGAGGGCGGCGAGCCCCAAAGCAGCGCCTACGCCGGGGAGGTGGGACGCGGCTACGCCTCGGCCCTGGTCTGGCGGATCGTCCTGTCGGTGGAGGAGGAGCCGGGGAGCTGGGTGGGGATGGTCGACGCCCACACCGGCCGGATCCTGGCCTTCTTCGACGACGACCGCTACGCGCAGGTCAAGGGCGGCGTGCACCCCGAATCGCCGGACGGGTTCTGCCCAAGCGGCTGCGAGCAGCCGAACTATCCGATGCCGTTCGCCAACGTCTCCATCAACGGCGGCCCCGCCGTGACCGCGAACGCCATGGGGCTCTTCGCCTGCACGCCGGTGGGCGGAACGGCGGTGACCCAGCTGCAGAGCCCCACCATCCGCATCGCCGACGCCTGCGGCGCCGTCAACGAGACGATGACCTGCTCGGCCGGCGGCGACCTCGACCTGGCGGTGAACCTGGGGACGAACTGCGCGGTTCCCGCCGGCCACAGCGCCGGGGACACCAAGGCTTCCCGCTCCTGCTTCTGGACCGCGAACCGCCGCAAGGAGCACGCGCGGGCATGGCTCCCGGGAAACGTCTGGCTGAACACCACGCAGACGCAGGTGAACTCGAACGTGAACAACACCTGCAACGCCGGCTGGACCACCAGCCAGCAGCTCAACATGTACCGGGCCGGCAACGGCTGCAACAACACCTGCGAGGTGGCGGGGGTGGTCCAGCACGAGTGGGGCCACGGCATGGACCAGAACGATGGCGGCGGCTTCGACAATCCCTCCGAGGCCTACGCCGACATCTCGGAGTTCCTGGCCGACCACTCCCCCTGCATCGGCCGCGGCTTCTGGCAGTCCCAGACCTGCACCGGCTACGGGGACACCTGCCTCACCTGCACCGGCATCCGCGACATGGACTGGAACGCCAGGACCCGCCGCCAGCCGGCCCGGATCGGCCTGGCCGGGAACCTCATCACCTCCTGCTCCTCGGGGAGCGGTGCCTGCGGCAAGGAGGTCCACTGCGAGGCGTACCTGGCCGGAGAGGCGGTCTACGACCTGGCCACCCGCGACCTGCCGGCCGCCGGTCTCGACCAGGCCACCGCCTGGGCCCTCACCGATCGCCTGTGGTACCAGTCGCGCACCGGCTCGGTGGGGAACATGTACACCTGCACCGCCGGCTCCGGCGGCTGCGGCGCCAGCTCCCTCTACCAGAGGCTGCGCGTGGCCGACGACGACGACGGCAACCTGGCGAACGGCACCCCGCACGGGGCCGCCATCTACGCCGCCTTCGCCCGGCACGACATCGCCTGCGGCGCGGCCGGCGACGCCGGCAACCAGAGCACGGGCGTGCCGCCGGTGGCGGGCGGGCTCACGTTGACGGCCAGCGGGAACACGAACGCGGTGGGCCTCTCGTGGGCGGTGACTCCGCCAGATGCGGTGGCGAGCTATCGCGTCCTGAGGAACGACGTCTCCTGCGACTCCTCGTTCACGCCGGTGGCGTCGACCCCGAGCGGGACGACGAGCTTCACCGACACCGGGCTCGCCAACGGGTTCCCCCTCTACTACCGGGTGCAGGCGATCGGCGTCAATCCCGCTCACGAGAGCCCGGTCTCCGGCTGCGTGGTGGCGACCCCGCAGCCGTTCGCAGGGACCCTCAGCCTGGACGAGGACGTCTACTCCTGCGCCGCCACGGTGGGCATCTCGGTGGTGGACGGGAACGTGGGCGCCACCACCCTCACGGTGGCCGTGCAGTCGACCACCGAGACCACGGCGGAGGACGTGGTCCTCACGCAGGTCTCTCCCGGGAACACCACCTACCTGGGCACCATCTCCACCACGTCCGCTCCGCCCGCGGCCGACGGGCAGCTCTCGCTCGCCCACGGCGATGCCATCACCGTCACCTACGTCGACGCCGATGACGGAGACGGCGGGCTCGACGTGCCGCAGCAGGTCCCCGCCACCGCCGATTGCCTGGCCCCCACCATCTCCAGCGTGCAGGTCGCCGTCACGGGACGGGACGCCGTCGTCACCTGGACCACGGACGAGCCTTCCAGCAGCCGGGTCGCCTACGGCGACGGGCCCATTCCCAGCGCCGAGGTGACCCTGCCCGCCCCGGTGACGTCCCACACCGTGCCGCTGCCGGACCTCACCGAGTGTGCGGACCACGTGTTCTCCGTGCACTCCACCGACGACGTGGGGAACACCCGGACGGACGACAACGGGGGAGCGTTCTTCGCCTTCACCACCGGCCTGGACAGCCAGCCGAGCTACGCCAGCACCGGTCCGGTGGCGATCCCCGACAACAATTCGACCGGCGCCTCCTCCACGATCGCCGTCGCCGCGAACAAGCCGGTGGCCGACGTGGACGTGACGGTCAACGTCACCCACCTCTCGGTGGGCCAGCTCGTCCTCTCGCTGATTCCGCCGGTGGGCGCGCCCATCGTGCTGTCCAACCGGCGGGGGGGGACGGGCGACCACTTCACCGGCACGATCTTCGACGACGAGGCGGCCCTCGCCATCTCGGCGGGGACCGCTCCCTTCACCGGCCGCTTCCGCCCCGACAGCCCGCTCTCGGCGGCGGACGGGATCCTCTCCGGCGGGAACTGGAGCTTGCAGGCCGTGGACGCGGTCAGCGGGACCAGCGGCACCATCGCCGGCTGGACCCTGGGCCTGACCTTCCCCGACCAGGCCTGCGGGCCCCACGCCAAGGTGAACGGCCACACCACGGTGGCCGACAGCTGCTCCTCCGGAGGAGCGGGAGGGAACGGACGCTGGGATGCCGGGGAAACCGTCCAGGTCTCGGTCGAGCTGGGGAACGATGGGACCGACGTCCTCAGCGGCGTCACCGCCACCTTGACCTCCCCCACTCCCGGCGTCGTGATCATGGACGGGACCGCGACCTATCCCGACCTGGACGTGTTCGCCGCCTCGGGATCGACCTCCCCCCACTTCGTGGTGAGGGTGCCGCCGGGAGCGTCCTGCGACGACGCGCTCGCCTTCGACGTGCAGATCGACAGCGCGGAGGGAGCCTGGAGCGGCTCCTTCACGCACAGGCTGGGAGAGGTCCTCTCTCCCGACGTCAACGTGCTCCTGGAGAGCTTCTCGGGCGGACTGCCCGCCGGCTGGACGGTGGTCGACGGCGGCACCGGCGGAGGCGCCGCCTCCACCTGGACGACGGCCAACCCCGGGAACCGCACCTTCAGCCCTCCCATCGCCGCCCCCGTGGTGGCCGTGGACAGCGACAACGCGGGAAGCGGCGGGCCCGTCCAGGACGAGCAGCTGATCACCCCCGTGCTCGACCTCGCCGATGCGCTCACCGCCACCCTTCAGTTCGACCAGTTCTTCCGCTGGTACAGCGGAAACCAGGACGAGAAGGGGGACGTCGACGTCCGCTCCAGCCTCACGGGCGGGGCATGGGTCAACGTCTTGCGCAACCAGGGAGGATCGAGTGCCAACCCCGACCACCGGACGATCGATCTCACGGCGCAGGCGGCGGGGGCCGCGGACGTGCAGATCCGGTTCCACTACTACGACGCCTCGTTCGAGTGGTGGTGGCAGGTCGACAACGTCCGGGTGGACAAGGTGATCGATCCCCCCTGCGTGATGACGCCTTGCGCCGCGCCCACGGCCGCGAAGCCGGTCCCGGCCCTGACCGCCTCCCGTGTGACGGAGTCGACGATCGCAGTGAGCTGGGACGTGGTCACCTGCGCCTCTCCGGACCACCAGATCCTGTACGGGAACCTGGCGGCCCTCCCCGGCTACACGCTCCTGGGAAGCGTGTGCGGGGTCGGGACCTCGGGGTCGACGACCTGGACGGATGTCCCCGCCGGAGACCTCTGGTTCGTCGTGACCGGGGTGGACGGCGCCGGGACGGAGGCCACCTGGGGCCAGGACTCGGCCGGCGGCGATCGCGGCGGCGGCACCGTCTCCGGGCTTTGCGGCAACGTCACCCGCGACAACGGAGCCAGCTGTCCCTAGAGCGGCAGCCGGTGCGAAGAGGGAGGCAGGGGCAGCCCGACCGGCGGAGGCACATGGCGGCCCTCGCCCTGGCCTTGCTCGCCGTGGCGCTCTGGCCCCTGGCGGTGCGGCTCCCCCAGATCGTGCGGGGGGAGTCGAGCGCCTACCACGGGCAGTCCATCGCCCCCTTCCGCTCCGCGCAGGCGCTGGACATCCGGCCTCGGGCGCTGATCTTCGTGGCCGGTCCGGCCTTCGCGTACGGCGCCGCCTTCCTGGAGAACGAGCTGGACCCCACCCGGGCGCCCCGCGTGTACGTGCGCGACCTGCCGGAGCTCCGTGAGGCGGCGATGCAGGTCTACGCGCGTCCGGAGATCTGGCAGCTGGTGCAGGATCTGCGGCCTCTGGCACCGGTGGATCTCGCCCGCGGCAACCCGTACACCGACCGCTGGGAGATGGTGCGTGCCCGGTGGCGGCGCATCCGCTGACTCATTCGAGGAGACCGCAAGCACTTGACGAGCTCTTCCGCCAGCTTCTCCGTCCCGGGATGCCGGATGTTCCTGGGCAGAAAGAGGGCCCGACCATGAAAGACCGCACGCTGCTGATGATTCCCGGCCCGATCGAGGTCGAGCCCGCCGTGCTCGCCGCGCACGCCGCACCGCCCACGAGCCACCTCGACCCACGCTTCCTGGAGGCGTTCTCGCGTGCGCTCGTGGGACTTCGCGTGCTGTTCGGCGCACCCGATGGCCAGCCGTTCGTGCTCGCGGGTACCGGCACGCTCGCCATGGACTCGGCCGCGTCCAACCTCGTCGAGCCAGGAGACGCGGTGGTGGTGGTGAACACCGGCTACTTCGGCGACCGCTTCGGGGCCATCTTCGAGCGTTACGGGGCACAGGTAGAGCACGTGCGCGCCGCGGTCGGCGACCGGCCGGAGGCGGCGGACCTGCGCGCCGCGCTATCCGCCGCCAAGGGGCCCGTGAAGCTCGTGGCCATCACGCATGTCGACACCTCGACCGGGGTGCTGACCGACGTGCCTGGCCTGGCGCGGGTCGCCCGCGAGCACGGCGCGCTCGTGATCGTGGACGGGGTCTGCTCGATCGCCGGCGAAGCGCTGGACATGAGCGCCCACGAGGTCGACCTCGCGCTGACGGCGTCGCAAAAGGCGGTGGGGCTTCCCCCGGGACTGGCGCTGCTCATGGCCGGCCCGCGCGCGATGGAAGCCTTCCGCGCACGCCGCACGCCGCCGGGCAGCTACTACTCCGACTGGGCGCACTGGCTGCCGATCATGGAGGCCTACGAGGCACGCCGCCCGGCGTACTTCGCCACGCCCGCGGTGAATCTCGTGTGGGCCCTGGACACCAGCCTGGGGCTGATTCTGCGCGAGGGAATGACGGCACGCTGGGCGCGGCATCAGCGCGTCGCCATGGCCTGTCGCGCCGGACTGGCCGCGCTCGGCCTCGGGCAGGTGCCCGTGCGCGCGGAGATCGCGGCGAACACGATGTCGGCTCCGCGGCTGCCCGCAGGCGTGTCCGCGCAGGACCTCTTGCCGCGCGTCGCCGCGGCTGGCGCCACGCTCGCCGGCGGACTGCACGCGTCGATCCGCCGCGAGTACTTCCGCATCGGGCACATGGGCGCCTGCGGGCCCGGCGATGTGCTGGCGACGCTGGGCGCACTGGAGACGGGGCTCGCGGCGTGCGGATACCGGTTCGAGCGCGGCGCCGGCGTGAAGGCGGCCGCCGGGATCGGGGAGTGACACGAACGGGGCGTTGAGCGCTCGGTCGTTGCGGACGCCCGGGCCGCAAGAGGAGTGGCTCTTTTCTTCATCGTCAGAGCGACTCTTTCGCGTATCTTGAGGGCACGCGTTGGGGGGGCCTGTGAAGATCTCCCGAGCTGCCACGCTCGCGGTCGCGCTCTCCTGTTTCGCCGTGACCGTCGCGGAGGCCGCCTCCGCACGGGTGATCGTCAAGAGCGTCCGCCTCACCGACAATGGGGACAACGACGGGTTCGCGGACCCGAACGAGACGGTCAGCCTCTACGTCACGCTCCGCAACGTGGACACCGTCGCGCACGACGGAATCGCCGTGGCCCTGGTGAGCGTGGACGCCGGGGTGGACTGCACCGTCGCTCCCGTCGTGGCTTTCGGCTCCCTGGCCGCGAAGGAGACGCGCGAGGCGGCCACGCCGCTGGTCTTCCACGTGGCGAACCTCGCCCGGACCGACCCCGACGTGGGGCCGACGGCGGTGCTCGACTTCCTGATCTGGGGAGACGACTTCGACCTGCCGGTCGAGCCGCAGCGGGTCACGCTCGAGCTCGACCTCGACGTGAGCGGGGGCGGACTCCCCACCTCGTTCACCGAGGGGTTCGAGGGCGCGGGATTCGGGAGCTTCACCACCATGACCCTGGACGTAGGGCAGGCGACCGCGTCTCTCTCCCAGCCCCTGGTCTGCCAGTACCACACCTGCTCGCACGCGAGCTGTCCGGAGCTGGAGCTGTATTGCTACGTGGGATTCCCAAATGTCGCGGACAACGCCTTCGACTGGCACGTGCACGGGGCCGCCTCCCCCGACGGAGGGCGGGCATACCTGGGCAGCAGCTCCCTGCACTGGGGCGTCCATCCCGGACCTGCGGGCATGGACACGACGCGGCTCAAGCAGCTCGACGCCATCCGCACGACCGATCCCATCAACCTGGGCTGGAACGGCGTCACATCCGAGCTGCGCTTCAAGCACCAGGTGGGCCTCGTGGACTGCGACTACGTCGACTGTCCTGGTGGGGAAACGGTGGACCGCGGGGTGGTCCACCTGCAGGTCGCGACTTCCGCCGGAACCGGGATCGGCGTCTGGAAGAAGCTCTATCCCTACGAGAACCTGTACGACAGCCAAGCCGTGGACAACTACACGAACTGCACCTTCGACCCCAAGGACGACGGCAGCACGTGGTACGACGAGGATCCGTCGGTCCCGGTGGGAGATCTTCGGCACGGCCCGTCCTCCACCTGCAACCCGGAGTTCTCGTTCGACCGCCAGGGCGCGATCGCCTATGACGCGATCTTCAATCCGGCGGACATCGGACACGCCACGGACGGCCCGGGATTGCAGGGCACAAAAGGGCCCGGGACCTGGGTGGAGAGCAAGTTCAGCCTCGCCGCCTGGCGCGGCCGGCGCGTGCGCCTGCGCTTTCTGGCCACCTCCATCGAGGTCCAGAACTACGTGACCATGCAGCAGATCTTCTTCTGGAACCCCATGGAGGCGGACGACGGCTGGTACATCGACGACGTCCTCGTCACGCACACCCTCACGAGCCCGGCCACCATCGCCGTTGACGCTGTAGATCGTACGGGGCTTCCCGATTGCGGCGCGAGCTGCACCTCGCTGACCGCCGTGCTCACCGCGACACCGGGCGCGCCCACGACGCCCGGCGAGCCCGTCGTCCTGGACGCCTCGGCCTCGTCGGCCGACCTCTGTCCGGGCGGGCCGCTCCTCTACCGGTTCTGGCAGGACGTCGACTTCGACGGCGAAATCGACGTCCGCTCGGACGTGGTCGTGCGGTCCTGGACCGACGACCCCACCCTGACCGTGTACCCTCCGGAAACGAGCCGTTACGCGGTAGAGGTCCGCTGCTCGGCCAAGCCCACCTGCACTGCGCTCACCGCGCTCAATGTCGCGCTCCCCTGCCCCACACCGTGGACGCCGTTCCCTTCCACGCTCCTTCCCGAGGACTACGACTCCGGGCAGCGCTGGGACGACACTCGCCTGGTGGACGTCCTTCGAGGGGACCTGGGAGCGCTCCGCGCCAGCGCTGGACAGTTCGACGGAACGGTGCAGACGTGTCTCGCAGACGACGACTGGCTGTTCCACCTCACCGACGGCGTGACGCCGGCGGCGGGCACCGGCTTCTACTACCTCGTCCGGCTTGGCGGTCTCGCGCCGGCCTGCGAGCGCTCGTGGGGGACTGGATCGCCTGCGGAGAGGCCGGGTACGGGAGGAGATCGCGACGCGGACATCTCCCTGGATCCGGATAGCTGCGATTAGCAGCATCGACCTTCGCTGCGCTCCGGCCCAAGAGACCAACTCGGTCCTCTGATCGCCGCCCCCCCGCCCCGCTCCGCAACCCCGCGGTGCTAGCGTGATTCGCGCGAGTACCTCGACGAACGCCGCGTCGGCTCCGGCCTCCTTCGGCGTCGCTCGACGTTCGCCCCGACGAGCCTCGCGAGGGGACGAACACCATGTCCAGCAATCTCGGCGTGATGGCGGGCGCGCTCGCGCTGGCCCTCTCCACGACCGTCCATGCGGCGGTCCTCCACGTCCGCACCGACGGCAGCGATTCGAATTCCGGAGCCGACTGGGCGCACGCCAAGGCCAGCGTTCAGGCGGCGATCGACGTCGCCCAGACCGGCGACGAGATCTGGGTCGCCACCGGCGTTTACCACCAGCGGATCCACAATCGCGTCGTGGCGGGGAACGCCATCGACGTCGCACTCTACGGCGGGTTCCTCGGCAACGAGACCTCCCGCAACCAGCGCAACTACACGGCGAACCCAACCGCGCTCCACGGCGATAACGCGGGGGTCGTGGTGTCGATCACCGGCGCCGCCGGACCGGGGACGCGCATCGACGGGTTCGTGATCACGGGTGGAAACTCCAACGGCGGCGGCGGAATCGCCATGCTGGCCTCGGCGCCGGTGATCGCGAACAACGTGATCAAGTACAACCTGACGATGGGCCCGGGAGCGGGGATCTTGAGCTACGGCTTCAACCCCATCCTGAACCTGCAGCCGGTGATCACGCACAACGTGATCGTCGACAACTTCTCCTACGAGGCCGAAGGGGACGGCGGTGGGATCGGATGCGTCGGCTCTTCCCCCGAGATCAGCTGGAACTTGATCGCGCGCAACCGTGCGAGCCAGAACGGCGGCGCCATCGTCTGCTGGGCCGCGGGGGACGCATCGGCGCCGATCTCCTCCTCCCCCACGATCGCGAACAACTGGATCGTCGCGAACTCCGCCAACGTCCTGGAAGGTGGCTCCGACCAGAACTGGGGAGGCGGCGCCATCTTCGCCTCCGCCACCGACATGACGGGTGAGCCGATCGGCGCGGAGAGCGAGCCCAAGATCGTGAACAACGTCATCGCCGCCAATGGCGCCTGGAGGGGCGGTGGGATCGCCTTGATGAACTCCATCCACACCTCCGCCACGATCGCAAACAACACCATCGTCGGGAACAGCGGGGCGGGGATCTTCTGGGAGAACACGGCGCCCAAGATCGCCAACAACATCGTCGCCTTCAACACCATGGGACTCTCGCGCAACCCCGTGGGAAACACCGAGGCCACCATCGTGGCCAACGACGTGTGGGGGAATCAGCTCCACGGCATGGACACGGACTATCCGACGCTCCCCGATGCCACCGGGGCGAACGGCAACATCTCCGTCGATCCCCAGCTCGCCAACTGGCAGATGCGCGGCATGCACGTCCAGCCGGCGAGCCCCTGCGTGAACGCCGGGTCCGCGGCTTGGGTCCAGGGCTCCTGGCCCGATCTCGACGGCCAGACGCGCACCCTGGGTCCCGCCGCCGACATCGGCGCCGACGAGTCGGACGGGACGCCGTGGACCGTCACGGGGGCGCGTTACCACGTGAAGCCGACCGGGAGCGACGCCGCGGACGGCCTCTCCTGGGCGAGCGCCAAGCGCACCGTGCAGGCGGCGCTGGAAGCGACGAAGGACGCCCCGGGAGAGGTCTGGGTTGCCGCTGGCACCTACCCCGAGCACGTCACCGTCGGCGCGTTCGCCTGGCTCTACGGCGGTTTCACGGGCACGGAGACGGCGCGCTCCCAGCGGAACCCGGCCACGAACGTCACCACCCTCGACGGGGCCGGCACACCGACCGTCGTGACCAGCGAGAACGCCGGGTACCTCGCCAGCGCCATCGACGGCTTCACGATCCAGAACGGAGGTCACTTCTGCAGCGGAGACCTGTGGAATGTCGTCCCCACCACGGCGCGCGGCGCCGGCGTCTACAGCCTGGTGTCGGGCCCGCTCCTCCAGAACAACGTGATCCGGAGAAACTCGACGGGGACGCCGTTCGACCCCATGTCTCCCGCCCCCGCGGGCGGCGGGATCGCCGGCTACCTGAGCACCATCGTGATCCGGAGCAACGAGATCACGGAAAACGAGATCCTCTCCCTCTCCGGGAGCGGCGGGGCGATGTGGTTCAGCCTCTCCTGGCCGCTCGTGGAGGGGAACCGCATCCACCACAATTACGGGAAGTACGGCTCGGCCTTCTTCGCCACCGCGTCGGCGCTCCGCCTGACCGGGAACACCATCGACTCGAACACGATGTACGTCTGGAGCGGTCTCCTGAACGGTCCCTCGACGGGAGCGGTCGAGCTGTTCGAGTGCCTGGATTACCTGATCGACGGCAACATCTTCCGATCGAACGTCGGCGCCGCCGGAGGCGCGGCCCATCTCAGCACGAACTTCGCGGGACGCGTCGAGAACAACCTCTTCGAGGGCAACCGGGCGTGGGACTACTCGGGGTCCGGACAGGGCGGCCTGGGCGGCGCCATCTACATGTCCATCCCCATGACACCCAACGACGACCAGGCGATCGTCAACAATACTTTCGTCAAGAACGAGGCGACCAACCTCTTCGCCGGAGAGCAAGGGTCGGTGGCGCTGGCCCCGCTCTCCAGCCGGCTGACGATCGCCAGCAATGTCTTCGCCTCCAACACATCGGGGATCTACCGCACGCCCGGTACGGAAGCCTGGACCCCGGCGCTCCTCTCGAACGTCCTCTGGAACGCCGGCGCCAACTTCGTGAACCTGCAGCCCGGCGCCAGCGACCGCGTGATGGATCCGCAGATGCACGACGTGGCCGGCAGCATCTACCACCTGGAGCCGCAGTCCCGCGTCATCGACATGGGCGTGAACGCGGCGCTGATGCGCCAGGAGACGGACGTCGAGGGGCACCCGCGCGTCGTGGACGGGAACTACGACGGATCGGCGATCGTCGACGCCGGTGCCTTCGAGTGCCCGCTGGACCGCGATGACGACGGCCTCCTGGACGACGACGACGGCGACGACGACTCGGACGGCCTCGCCGACGGCCTCGACAACTGCCCGTTCCACGCGAACGCCTCCCAGGCCGACCTCGACCACGACGGGAAGGGGGATGCCTGCGACGCCGACGACGACGGCGACGGCGTGAACGAGACCGCCGCCGTGGCCTCGCGGATGCCCTTCGCGGCGCGCGACGCGACCGGGGCGTCGAGCACGCTGCCGGCGCAGCCGGCGAACGCCTACCTCCAGGTCGTCGTCTGGGACGGCGCCGCCACCAACGGCATGGGCTGGTGGAACGCGAACGGCCGCTCCTGGATCGACAGCGCAGTGGCCCCGTACCGGAAGCCGATGGCGATCTACGTCGACACCAACAACTGCGGCTGCATCGACCTTCGTGCCGGCGACACCCTCACCGTCAGCACCGACACTGGCTCCGTCGTCGTTCTCCTTCCCGACGAGCCGCCGGGATGGAAGGGGTGGCTCTTCGTCGGCGAGGACGGCTCGACGTGGCTGGACTCGACCATGACGACCCTCGCCCGGGCCCCCGCGCCGCCGGCAGGAGACAACTGCCCGACCCTCTTCAACCCCTTGCAGGGCGACACGGACGCCGACGGCGAAGGCGACCTCTGCGACCTGAACGACGGTATCGTGACCTTCACGGCCCATGCGAACGGTCGGATCGACTGGCAGGCGGAGTCGGGCTACGCAACCTGGAACGTCTACCGGGGCGACCTCTCCGTGCTGAAAACGACCGGCGTCTACACCCAGGTGCCGGGATCGAACCCGCTGGCGGCGCGTTTCTGCGACCTCGCCGCCACGTGGCTCAGCGACCCCACGACGCCGTCAGCCGGGAGCGCCGCGTTCTACCTCGTGACCGGCGAGAACGCCGGCGGCGAAGGGACGCTGGGGACGCGCAGCAACGGCAGCAATCGCCCGAACACGAACCCCTGTCCTTGAAGTGCGTAACGAGCCGAGACCGGCCACAACAAGGGCAAGATCGTCTTGAAGGGAGGCCCGGGACCAGCTCGACACCGATGGTGACCTGCTGGGGGACGCCTGCGATCCCGACGACGACGGGGACGGCGCGGCGGACGCCGCCGACTGTCTGCCCCTCGACCCGACCGTGATCGCCGCCCCGGGAGAGATCGCCGCCGTCGGCTTCCCCGACCGGCTCACCCTGCAGTGGCAGGATGCGGGCGCGGGCTCGGCGACGGTGTACGACGTGCTTCGCGGGACGCTCGAGGGCCTGCCCGTGGGAGGCGCAGGAGCGGAGACCTGCCTCGCGGACGGCGTCACGGGAACCAGCGACGCTGCGGGCCCCGATCCAGCTACAGGAACGGGTTTCTGGTACCTGGTGCGCGGGGGCAACGCGTGCGGGGTGGGAAGCTATGGAACGGCGAGCGACGGCTCGCTGCGCCACAGCAACACGTGCCCGTAGACGCGCCGCACGCACGCATGCGCATAATCCGCGCGTGCAGCCGCAGGAGGGGGGACAGCCTGGCCTGATCCGGGGCCTGGGGCCGATCGCGACCACGGCCCTGGTGGTCGGGAACATCGTCGGCTCCGGGATCTACGTCATCCCCGCCTCGCTGGCGGAGATC
>DASUFT010000030.1:0-30017 GCA_036274395.1 Candidatus Polarisedimenticolaceae bacterium
GACGATGTCATGGCCATGCCGCCCCGGCCCCGGACGGAGCGCCTCCTCTCCCGGCGCTTGCTCCTGTCCAGCTACCTCCTGTGGGGGATCCTGGAATCGGCGGCCGGATTCGCCGCCTACGGCTTCGTGCTCCTCGGTGGCGGGTGGAGGCCGGGAGAGGTCCTGGAGCCCACCCAGCCTCTCTACGGGCAGGCGGTCGCCGCCTTCTTCGGGGCCATCGTGCTGGGGCAGGTGGCGAACGTGCTCATCTGGCGCACGACCCGGCAGAGCGTGTTCGCGAAGGGCCTGCTCGCCAACCGGGCGGTGGCGGCGGGCATCCTGGCCGAGCTGGCGCTTCTATGGGGGATCGTGGAGACCTCCCCCGGTCAGGCGCTGTTCGGCACGGCTGCCCTCCCTCCCACGGCCTGGCTGGTGCCCATTCCTCTCGCCCTGGGGATGCTGGGGCTCGCGGAGCTGGGGAAGGCGATCCGGCGCCGGAGGAGAGCCCGGGGGCAGCCGGTTCAATCACCCGCTGACGAGTGAGGCGTCACCGCCAGCACCGAGCAGCTCGTGTGCTCGAGGACCTTCTCCGCCGTGCTTCCCAGGAAGGTGTCGCGCAGGTTGGAATGCCCGCGCGTCCCCAGCACGATGAGGTCGGCCCCGGTTTCCTGCGCGTACGCCACCAGTCCACTGCGGTGGCCGTGGTCCTCGAAGACCTCGCACGCATAGGGGAGCGGCGGCAGCGCTGCCAGCGTGGCGCCCGCGAAGGCGGCCAGCCGCCGGGGCAGCTCCTGGACGTACCGCTCGCTGGCACGGGGCGCCACCTCGAGGGTGGGGCCTCGGAAATGCAGCCGATGCCAGGGGGGATCGAAGACGTGCAGCACGCGGAGCTCGGCCCTCTCCAGGAGTGCGAGCTCCCCCGCCCGCTTCAGCGCCAGCCCGGAGGTCTCGGAAAAGTCGACGCCGGCGACGATGCTCCGGAAGGGGCCGGCGTGCGTGTCTCTCACGAGCAGCACGTCGCTCGGTGCGGCGCGGACGCAGGCCGTGGCCATCGTGCCCAGGCCCACGTCCACCGGGCTCCGGCCGAACGCGCCCAGGATCAGCAGGTCGGCCCGGTGTTCCCGGACGGCGCGTCTGATCCCGGCGGTCCGTTCGGAGATCGTCACCTCGAAGGGGACGGCCTGCGCGCCCGGCACCGTCATGGCGAATTCCGACCAGGCCCTGCGGGCATCGGCGAGGAGACCCTCACGGATGTGCCGTTGAACGTCGGAGAGCGCTTCCTCCACCTCGGCGGTGACCAGCGCGTCGATCACGTGGACGGCGCGGAGCTCCGCCTCCATCCTCGCCGCCAGACGCAGCCCCTCGCGCAACGCGGCCGCGGAGCACCGCGTGAAGTCCACGCCCACCAGCAGGGAGCGGTCTGCACTCACGGTGTTCGCGCGGGGCCCGCCGAGGCGGCGGCAAGAGGCTCACGGCTGGGGCGCACGCGGAAGAGCGGCTCCAGGGCCCGCAGACCCTGCGTGATGCCGGTGTACTCCAGCTCGGCCATGGGCAGCATGGCGGTTCCCACGAATCCCTGGCGTCGCATCTCCACCGCCTTGTCCGAGACGCGCGCGCGCACCCTGTCCCACAGCGGATGGTCGAAGGCGTCGACGGCCTCCGTGAGACGCCCCTCGTGCACGCAGAAAGCGGCACAGCTCACCACCGGTGGCCCGTCGAACCAGCTCACGGGCGAGCCCAGGGTCACGGGCATGAGCGGGACCTGATGGGAGCCTCGCATCCCGCCTCCCACGAAGTGACCGATGGCGTAGGGGGCCAGGACCTCGCCGGTGGCGGGGAAGCTCTGCTGCACGCGCACGAGCATCACCGGGTCGTCCTTGCCCGTGTACCTCCCGGCGATGTTGTGCAGGCGCGAGGTGGCCACGCTCACCGCCTGCTCGCCCGTGGCGCGCGAAGAGATCGACTCCACCACGTAGCGCTCCGGGTCGCGGAGCAGGGTGGCCAGCCGGTAGAGGTCCTCGGGCGCGTCCAGGGCGATCACGCGGTCCCCCTCGGTATGGCCCACGTCCATCACCACGAACTCGAACCCCTTTCCGATCTCGGGGGAGAGAAGGAGACCGGGCGTGTTCATGGGGTCGGCGAAGGCGAGATAGAGGGGCAGGTTGAAGGCACCGGGATCCGTCTTGTCCGCGGCGAAGAGCAGGAACGGCTCGTTGGGACGCTCCTCGATCTCCATCTCCGCCACCGCCGGCGCCATGCCGTGCACGTTGCCGGTGAAGGCGTCCTTGAGAAGGTCCTGGCCGGCTCCATAGAGGCCCTGTGCCTTGGCGGCGGCGGTGCCGGCCACGAAGGCATTCCATGCCAGTTCGTGCACGGCGCGGGCGCCCACGCCGGCCCTGTGGGTCATGAGGATGGCGATGTCGTCGCCGGTGCTGCCCACGTAGTGGTCGAGGAGGGTACCGCCGCCGGCCTCCGCCACGAAGGACTTGACCGTGGCCAGGAGCCGCTCCGAGGGCCGGATGTGTCCCCCCACGGAGCCGATGTCGGCCTTGATGACGGAGAGGGTGAGTCTCATGGCAGGTCCCTCCGATCCCTCCTTGGGTTTTACCACCTCGACTCCTGCTCGCGCACCGGAAACGAGACCGTCGCCCTCCATTGCGCTGCGTGCATGCCCTCCCCCATAGAGGAGCTTCGCGGTCCGCCTCCTCCCGCCCGGTCGAGGGGGCCGGGGGCTACCCTGCCGGCAAAAGGAGGCCCCTCATGAGGCATGCCGCGGCAGCACTCGTCCTGCTCACGGCCGCACTCTCCGTGTCGGCGACGCCCATGGAATGGAGAGGCAGCCGGGGATGGGGACCGGGCGGGCCCTATGCCCGCCACTACGATCCGCATTCCGTGGTCACGGTTCGCGGTGAGGTGCTCGCGGTCGAGAGCTTCGCCACGACGGGCATGTCGCCTGGAGCGCACGTCACCCTGAGGGCGGCGCAGGAGACCCTCTCCGTCCATCTCGGTCCCGAGTGGTACATCTCCACCCAGGACACCACGATCGAGCCGGGGGACACGATCGAGGTCACGGGCTCCCGGGCCACCGTCGACGGCAAGCCGGTCGTGATCGCGGCCGAGGTCGTCAAGGGAGACCAGCTCCTTCGGCTTCGGGACGATCGCGGTTTCCCGGCCTGGGCTGGGTGGCGCCACCGCGAGCCTCGCGGGTAGCTCTCGACCAGCCACAAGGAGGTCGGCCATGGCCCGGATCTGTCTCGTGTTGCTCGTGCTCTTCGCCGCCACGGGCTGCGTCCGCGAGCCCGCGCCCTCGACCGCCCCGGTGTCGGATGCTCAGAACCTCGAAGTGTTCGTCCCTCCCGGGGATCGGGAGGCCGGACGAAGGGCGTTCGTGGACCTCGGCTGCACCTCGTGCCACGCGGTGCCCTCCGATCCCGGGCTTCCCGCGCCGGTGAGCGCCCACCCGGGACCGCCCATTGGCGCCCGCCTCGCCGCCGTCGACGTCTCCTATCTGGTCACCGCCATCGTGTCGCCGTCTCACGCGCTCAGCCCCAGGATGGAGGCCCAGGCTTGGGCCACGCTGGAGGGGAAGCTCTCCCCGATGGGGGATTACAGCGCTTCCATGACGGTGCGCCAGCTGGTGGACCTCTACGCCTTCCTCCGATCGGCGGCGTAGAGCTGCGACCTGGGATGCCGAAGGACATGGGTCCCTGGCACGCGCAGTCCGCGGCCGGGGTGCTGGCGCGGCTGGATGCGACGGAGGCGGGGCTCACCGACGAGGAAGCCGCACGCCGGCGGGAGCGCTTCGGCCCCAACCGCGCCGTGCCGCCCAAGACGGTCTCGGCGGCCGCGATCCTGCTGAGCCAGTTGAAGAGCGTGGTGGTGGCGCTGCTGCTGGCGGCGACCGCGGTCTCCCTCTTGCTCGGCGACCCCGTCGATGCCGCCGCCATCGCGGTGGTGCTTCTCGTGAACACGGCCATCGGGTTCTGGACCGAGCTGCGCGCGCGCCGGGCCATGGAGGGGCTCCTGCGGCTGGAGGTGGCGTGGGCCCCGGTGGTGCGCGGGGGACGGCCGCGGGTGATCGCGGCGGAGGAGCTGGTCCCCGGGGACGTCGTCGAGCTCGACGCCGGCCAGCACGTCCCCGCCGATGCCCGCCTGCTCCATTCCACGGGCCTGCGCACGGACGAGGCCGCCCTCACGGGGGAGTCCCTTCCCGTGTCCAAGGACGCCGGGGCCACGCCGGCCGCCGACACCGTGCTGGCCGAGCGGAGCAGCATGGTCTACCAGGGAACGACGGTGGTGGCCGGCACCGGGCGCGCCGTGGTGACCGAGACGGGAGCGGCCACGGAGCTGGGGCAGATCGGCACCCTGGTGGCGGGGATGCGCGAGGAGCGCACTCCCCTCGAGCGCAGGCTCGACGCCCTGGGCCGCCGCCTGGTGTGGCTGGCCCTGGCCGTGGCCGCGCTGGTGGCGGCGCTGGAGGCGGTGAAGGGGGCCGGGCTCGGCCTCGTGCTGGGCACGGGGCTCGCCCTGGCCGTGGCCGCCGTTCCCGAGGCGCTTCCCGCCGTCGCCACCATCGCCCTCGCCGTCGGCCTCCGGCGCATGGCCCGCCGCCGCGCCCTGGTGCGGCGCCTCCCCGCGGTGGAAGCGCTCGGCTCCACCACCGTCCTCTGCACCGACAAGACGCGGACGCTGACGTCCGGCGAGATGTCGGTGGTCCGGGTGTGGGCGGCGGAGGAAGGAGCGAAAGGGCGGAGGGCGCTGCTGGAAGCGGCGGCGCTGGCAAGCCGGCCCCGGGAAGCGGGAAAGCTGGCGGACCCGGTGGACGTCGCCGCCTTGCAGGCGGCCGAGGCGGAGGGGATCGACCGGCACGCGCTCGCGCGAGGCCGGCCGCTCCTGGGCTTCGTGCCCTTCTCCAGCGAGCGCAAGCTGATGGCGGCCTTCCACGAGGTCGATGGGGGTCGGGTCGGCTACGTCAAGGGCGCGCCGGCGACCGTGCTGGAGCGGAGCGGCCTCGACGAGCCCACCAGACGGCGGCTGCTCTGCGTCAACGACGCCATGGCGGGCGAGGGGCAGCGGGTGCTGGCGGTGGCCGCGGGGCCGGTGGACGCTCCGGCGGAGGGGTCCTTGCGGGAGCTCACCTTCCTCGGCTTCCTGGGCTTGATGGACCCGCCCGCCCCGGGCGTGAAGGAGACGATCGCGCGGCTGCGGGGGGCGGGGATCCGGACCGTGATGCTGACCGGCGACCAGCGGAGGACCGCGGAGGCGGTGGCGCGTCAGGTGGGGACGATGCGGGAGCACGGGCGCGTGGTGGACGGACGCGAGCTGGAGGCCGCCACCGACGCCGCCCTCGCCGCAGGCCTGGCCGACGTGGGCGGGTTCAGCCGTGTCTCGCCGGGGCACAAGCTGCGCATCGTGCGCGCGTTCCAGCGGGGCGGCGACGTGGTGGCCATGCTCGGAGACGGCATCAACGACGCAGCAGCCCTGAAGGCCGCGGACGTCGGAGTGGCGATGGGGATCCGCGGCACCGACGTGGCGAAGGACGCAGCCTCCATCGTGCTCCAGGACGACCGCCTGGAGACCGTCGCCTCGGCCGTCGAGGAAGGGCGCATCGTCTACGACAACATCCGGAAGTTCGTGTTCTACCTGTTCAGCTGCAACGTGGCGGAGATCCTGGTGCTCCTGGCGACCGGTCTGGCGGGCCTCCCCCTCCCCCTCTCCCCGCTGCAGATCCTCTGGCTCAACCTGGTGACCGACACCTTCCCGGCGCTGGCCCTGGCCGTCGAGCCCGGAGAGGTGGACGTCATGGCCCGCCCCCCCCGGCCGCCGCAGAAGGCTCTCCTCTCGCGCGCGTTCCTGGGGAGCGTTCTGCTCCATGCCCTCCTGATCTGCGGCTCCACCCTGGCGGCGTTCGCGTGGGGCCTGGCGGACAGCCCCTCCCATGCCAACGCCATGGCCTTCATGACCCTGGCCCTGGCGCAGATCTTCCACCTGGGCAACGCCCGCAGCCTGGATCCCGTGCTGCGCCCGGCGCGCGCGGTGGCCAATCGCTTCGCGCTGCTCGCCGTGGCTCTGTCGCTCGCGCTGCAGGCGGCGGCCATGTACGTGGGGCCGCTGGCAAGGGTGCTGCGGGTCTCGGCGCTCGGGCCCGGGGACTGGGCGATCGTGCTGGGCTTCTCCGCCGTCCCCGCCGTTGCCGGGCAGGCCTGGAAGCTCGTGCGCTCCCCCGGGCGGCACCGGGCCGTGCTCGGCGCCATGGCCCTCCTCGGCGGCTGCATTCCCCTGCGCGTGCCGGCACCGGGCGAGATCGAGCCTGCGACGGGGAAGGAGGCCGTCGTGTTCGGCCGTGTCCGGACCTTCGACCGGGGGACCGAGATCGATCCCTGGGTCGTGGAACCGCCGGAGCTCGCCGCCGAGGACCCCGTCGTCCGGCTGGCGCTGTTCGAGGTGGACTCGGGGCGGCGGCGGCTCTCCCCACCCATGGGAGCGGGAGGGCGGTTCGCCTGGATCCTCCCCGCAGGGACGTACCTCCTCTACCACACGCCGTCGGTCGAGCCGCCCTTCAACGAGCCGCTGGCCGCGTTCCAGGTGGACGCAGGCCCGGCCCCCGTCGATCTCGGAGAGCTGGACCTCCTCCTCTCCGTGGACCGGCCGCTGTCCTGGGAGCTCGCGACCTACAGCCTCCTGGACGTGAGAGCGTCTCCACCCACCCCCGAGAGCGCCGCCTGGTTCCTCGAGGTCCACCCGGGGACGCTCCCCGTGCGACAGGGCGCGTTCGTCGTCGATCCCGAGCTGCACGGCCTCTTCACGCACTGGTCGCGGAGCGCCTGCGCGCGGATCCTCGCCCGCCACGGCGTGGAGCTCCTCCCGCCCTGATCATGGTCGCGCGCTCAGGCGTGGACGGGCGTCTCCTCCAGGTGGTGCGTCGGCTCGGGGTCCACCAGCCCGGTCATGGAGCGCAGCCAATCGCGGACGATCGCGACCTCCCCCTGCAGGTCCTCGATGCGCCGCCGCAGGCGCTCGACGAACTCCGCCTCCGCCTCGAACCTGTCCGTCTCCACCAGACAGCTGGAGAGGCTGATCTCCTCCATCAGCACGCCGAACGTGGAGGAGAGGAGGTGCTCGAGCGCGCCGGCCCTGGCCGCTGAGGAGGCTCCGGGCGGAGAACGCATGCCCGGCCCGGCACCGGAAGCGGAGGACGCGCTTGTCATTCAGCTCGTAGAGCGGGCTGCGGCAGCTCGGGCAGTTCAGCCCCGAGGGGGCGGAAAGCTGCTCCAGGGCCCACCAGTCCTCGGCCCTGAAGATCCCCTCCGCGATGCGGTTCTCGATCTCCATCGTGCGCTGGAGATCCGGGGGCGCGCCGCCGGGAGCATCCAAGGCCAGCGCCAGGAAGAGCGCCCCCATGTCCTCGACCTTGCAGCAGTGGTCGATGGAGACGCTGCGCAGCGCGCTCAGGGGCATCGAGGAAGCGGTGGCCTGCGACGGATCCTGCACGATCGTGACTCCTCCCCGGTCCTTGATGGCGAGCAAGCCGGCCGTCCCGTCGTCGAGCTGACCGGTGAGCACCACTCCCACCGCAGCCGGCCCGTAGTTCACGGCGGCGCTGCGGAAGAGCGGATCGATGGAGGGCCGCGCCAGGTTTTCCCGCGGCCCGTGCGACAGGCGGATGAACCCATCGCGCAGAAGCATGTGCCGGTCGGGCGGAGCCACGTACACCTTGCCGGATGGATGGCTTGCCGGTCAGGTCGACTGAGGAGCTCCGGCAGCATGCTGCGGCTGTGCGAGGCGACGTGCTGGGTGATGAGAATCGGCGCCTGGAAATCGGCGGGAAGCGAGCTGATCAGCCGGCGCAGCGTGTCGATCCCCGACAGTGAGGCGCCGATCACGAAGACCCGGTCCTTCACGGCTCCCCTCCCATGTCCGAGGATGCCTCCCAGGCCCCACATGCTGGAGCGTACCCGTCCGAGATCCTCCAGCACCGCTCGCCCTCCGCAGCGGAGGCTGCGGTGGTCGCGGCAAGGGCAATTGCGATCGTCAACAGGACGCGGACACACACCCGCACGGCAAGCCCCTGAGCTCCCCGTCACCGCGGCGAGTCCCGCATGCCTGCAGGCCGCCTCCGCAGGGGCATGGGGCAATGGGAGAACCGGAGACGACCGGTCCCATTCCCCGGGTAGCCCGAACGAGAGCATTTCCGTTCGCTTCTCCGCATTCATCCCGCCCTCTGCGAGCTAGAATCACGGTGCCCCACGAGCCACGTTGCGCCCGTGTCGAGCGCTCCTGACCCCAAGGCAGGAGAGCGACATGATGACTGGCCTCCACCTCGAACCATCGCCCATCGGACAACGGGACCGTGCACTCCTGCGTCAAGGGCTGAACGACTGAGGCACCGATGATCCTCGAGCCGCAGATCACGTATCGCAACGTCCGACCCACCCCCTACATCGAGAGCGCGGTCCGCCGCGAGGTGGCGAAGCTTGACCGGTACGCCCCCCACCTGACCGGGTGTCACGTCATGATCGAGATCCCGCACCGCCATCGCGAAGGACCACACCCGTACCACGTGCGGGTGGAGATGACGCTCCCTGGCGCCCAGGTCGTGGTGGGGCGGCGGCCCACGCTTCACGGCACGGCCAAGGACCTGGAGCTCCGGGAGCAGCCCAGGGACTTCGACCTCGACACTCCCGACCGGGAGTTGCTGGTCTCGCTCCGGCACGCCTTCGATGCCGCGCGCCGGCGGCTCCAGGACACGGTGCGCCGTGCGCGCCACGCCACGAAGGAGCACGCCGCGGTCCCCGTGGGCCGCGTGGCGCGCCTGTTCCCCGACCGCGGATACGGCTTCCTGGTCGCCGACGACGGCCACGAGGTCTACTTCCACCGGAACAGCGTCCTCCATGGAGGCTTCGACACCCTCCACCTCGGGGACGCGGTCCGATTTGCCGAGGAAGATGGGATGAACGGTGCTCAAGCCAGCACCGTTGCCCCGCTCACACGGAAGCGCGAAGGAGAGCCCATGCCCATGTACGAGTACCGCTGCGTGGATTGCGCCAAGGAGTTCTCCATCGTGGAGTCCCTCCGCCAGCACGAGGCGCCGCACCAGGTGACCTGCGTGAGCTGCGGCGGCGCCAACGTGGAGCGCCTGTGGAGCGAGGTCGCCGTGGAGACGTCGCGCAAGAGCTAGCTGCGCGCCAAGGAGAGGCCATGCTCTTCCCTGACCGTGTGGAGGCGGGCCGCCGCCTGGGCGCGGAGCTGGCACACCTCCGGGGGAAGCCGGTGGTCGTGCTCGGCCTCCCCCGCGGCGGCGTGCCCGTGGCCTTCGAAGTTGCCCGGGCGCTTCACGCCCCGCTCGACGTGATCGTGGTGCGCAAGCTGGGCGTGCCCTTCCAGCCCGAGCTGGGCATGGGCGCCATCGGGGAAGGGGGCGTGCGGATCGTGGACGACGAGACCGTGCGTCTGGCCCACGTTTCCCCGGACCAGCTCGCTCAGGTGGAGGCGCGGGAGAGAGCGGAATTGGAGCGCCGCGCCCGGTCTTTCCGGGAAGGCCGACGCCGCGTGCCGCTCCAGGGCAAGACCGCCATCGTGGTGGACGACGGCGTGGCGATGGGTTCGACGGCTCGCGTGGCCTGCGCGGTCGCCCGCGCCCAGGGCGCGGAACGGGTGGTGGTCGCCGTCCCGGTGGCACCGCCCGATTGGGTCAAGCGCCTGGCCGGGAGCGCCGACGCGTGCGTGTGCCTGGAGACGCCCTCGCCGTTTTTCTCCATCGGTCAGTTCTACGACGACTTCTCCCAGACCTCCGACCAGGAGGTGACCGCCTGCCTGGAGAAAGCAGCCGGCCTCGGTGCGGAGGTGGCGCCCGCCTGACGTCGCGACGCGGCCGGGAAGGTCAGCGCAGGTATCCGAGCGATTCCAGACGCTCCCGCAGCTTCGGGTCGAGGGTCTGCGGCGCGGCATGGCGCCCGCCGGCCGTGCGGGCCGCGGCGAGGTGGGCTTCGAGGGCACGGGCCAGGCGCTGGCGCACCGCCGGCACCTCGTCCGACAGATCCACCTGCTCCCCCGGATCGCGCCGGCGGTCGAACAGCCAGTCGCGTCCGGCCAGGGTGCGGATCAGCTTGAAGCGGCCGTCGTCGATGGCCATCAGCTGCTCGGCGGGGTCGTCGGGCTCCAGCGTCTCGCTCGTCGCAGGGAGATGCCCCGCCGCCTCCCCCGCGATCCAGGGACGCAGGTCGTGTCCCTCGACAGGCGGGCACGGGGAGCCGAGGAGGGAGAGCACGGTGGGCAGGACATCGATCGACCGCACCTGCCAGGGCACACGCCTGCCGGCCGGTAGGCGTCCCGGCCACCGCAGCATCAGCACCATGCGGGTCTGCTCCCGGAAGAGACGGGCCGTGTGTCCGTAGTACCCATGATCGCCCAGGCCGTCGCCGTGGTCGGAGGCGAGCACGACGAGCGTCCGCTCGTCCAGCCCGAGTTCCTCCAGCCGCCCGAAGAGGCGGTCGAGGTTGCGGTCCAGGCGCAGGAGCTCGGCGTCGTAGAGCCCGACTCGTCCGCCACCCTCGACGTCCGAAGGCCGCGGGGCGTAGGGCTCGTGCGCATCGAACAGGTGCAGCCAGAGAAAGAAGTTGGTGCCGCGCGACCGCTCCAGCCACGCGATGGCGTCGTCCACCTGCGGCCGCGCCGCGCGGTAGACGGCACGGTCCCGCACCAGGCGCGCCTGGGCGAGGGCCGTGGCAAGAAGGGTTCGCTCCGCGCGCGGAAAGGGGTAGAAGCCCCGCTGTGGGACGAGCCGATAGGTGTCGAACCCGCTGCTCAGGCCGAAGCTCGCATCCAGGACCGCCGCGGCGACGATGGCGCCGGTGCGGTATCCCTGTGCCGACAGGATCTCGGCCAGCGTCACCACGCTCTCCCGCACCCGATTCTGACGCTCGAAGTTGCGCAGTCCGTGCGCGGCCGGGGTCAGTCCGGTGAGGATGGATGCGTGCGAGACCGGCGTGAGCGGTGCCTGGGACACCGCGTTCTCGAACACCACCCCCTCGGTGGCCAGGCGGTCGATGGCCGGAGTGCGGATCGCCGCGTATCCATGAGCGGGCAGGTGGTCGGGCCGCACCGTGTCCAGCGTCACGAGGAGGAGGTTGGGCCGCTGGTCGTCGGGAGCTCCACGCACCGGGTGCGGCAGGGGGTCGGGGACGGCGCGCGAGGCCGGCGGCAGCACGAGGACGAGCGCGAGGGCCCCAATGGCCGCCCCTCCCGCGCCCGCCGCGGCCCACACCTGCTCCGGCGCCGGTCGCAGCCAGCGGGGCAGGATCACGATGAGCGCCGCCGTCACGCCGAGGAGGAGGACACCCTGCCATGCCAGCGTCGGCCCGAGGTCGTCGGCGACGTTGCCCCGGTAGGCGTCGAGGAGCATCTGCCCGGCCGCGAAGGCCACGATCGTGAACCCCAGCAGCAGGCGGCGCCTCCCCAGGAGGAGGCCGGCCAGCCCCAGCGCCAGGGCGTAACCCAGCCCCAGCCCCAGGCCCGCCCGCAGGAGGCGGCGAGGCGTCTCCAGCCAGGCCTGGAAGTCGACGTGCAGGGCCAGGTCCAAGACGGCGAGCAAGCCGCCCAGGGCGGCTGCCTCGAGCGCGATCGCCATGCGTGGTCCGGGGCGCCGGTTCCACATCCGCAGGTTCCTCTTGGGGGATGGCTCGATTCTAGACGGGAACACTGCGAAGAGCTACCGCAGCAGCTCCCCGATGAGACGCGCGTAGCGCTCGATCCCCAGCACGCGCCGCAGCTCGGGGACGAGCTCGCCCCCGTCCGCCAGGGTGGCTCCCATCCCGCTCACCGCACGATCACGGATCCGGGCCATGGCCTCGGTCGCCCGCCGCTCGGCCTCCACCGCACCGAAGAGGCCCGCGGGCAGCCGCTCCGGCCGGCGCAGGCGGATTTGCAGGAGCCAGCCGCAGTCGTAGGGCGAGCGCACCAGCAGCGAAGGATCCTGCTGCACCGCGGTGTTGGACGACAGCACGACGCCGGAGACCGGGGCCTGCACGGGGATCAGCTCCCCATCTTCGCGGATCCAGCAGGCGGGACCGCCCGCCGTCAGTTCCGCCCCCTCCTCGGGGAGGACGATCGAGCCGGCCGGCGCGAGCAGGCGCGCAGCCAGCGCGTCCAGGCCGAAGGCGACGGTGCCCTCGTCCTCCCGGCGGATCCAGCCGTGCCCGCGATGGTAGAGGCAGTCGTCGGGGAAGGTGAGCGCCGCCGGGCCCTGATCGGATTCCGCCACCGGTCCGCCGCGCAGCGCCGCGTCCAGCGGGCAGGCGTCGCAGTCGTAGCTGCGGTCGCACAGGCGGTACGCGAGCACCCCGGCGGTCATCCAGATGCAGGGAAGCGCGGGGTCGGAGCGGGTGCCCTGGGATCCCATTCCTTCCTCCCTGGGTGCGGACGAGGTGAGCGGGGGAGCTCACGCTCCCCCGCTCTCCCCGGAGGGGACCTCACGCCGTCTTCAGCAGGTCCTTGGCGAGATCCACCCAGGCATCGGGGGCGACGGCCTGAGCGATCCCGCAGATGGGGACACCGCCGTCCTGGAGGACGAGGCCCAGCTCCGGCGACATCCGCCGCCGCAGCGCATCCTCGGTCTCGCCCATCCAGGCCCGCGCCAGGTCGCCTCCCAGCAGGCCGACCAGGTTGGGCTTGCCGCGCGTCGGCTTCACCCGGAGGAGCCATCCCTCCCCGTAGGGATCGTCGTTGACGAGCCCGGGCTTGCCGAACACCTTCTCGTTGCGCGCCATCACGATGCCGTCCAGCGGCGACAGCAGGTCCACGTCCTTGCCGTCCACCGCCATCCGCCATCCCGGCGCGCCCTGCTCCACGGAGGCTCCCACCTCCGGCAGGCGCACGGCATCCGCCTCCCCCAGGAGCTTCTGCGCGAAGTCGTCCATGCCCACGGTGAACAGGCCGTCCTTCCCTGGGAGCGCCCAGGTGTGGCCGGGGTGGTAGAGGAGCGGATCGCGCAGCTCGAACCAGCCCCGGTGGTGCCCGACCGGCGCCGGGGCCGTCGCGGCCTGCGGCCGCTCGCGGCTGAGGAGACGCCAGAAGACCACCAGGCACCCCAGGAAGCCGATCAGGATCAGGTACTCGACGCCCTTGGTGGCGAAGATGTCCAGGGGGTGATTCATGTCAGGCCTCCTTCCCGGCCGGGACCGGCGTGGGCCGCAGCGGCGTGCGCTCGCGCACCCAGTCGGGGGCGTCGCCGAACACCGGCATGCGCTTGACGATCCAGCGGAAGACCCAGATCTCGGCGGAGATCACGCCCGCCGTCACCACGAACTCCATCCAGCTGGGGACGTAGCGGACCGCCTCGTACCACTTGTAGGAGATGACGGTGAGGTTCAGGCGGTTGAGGACGATGCCCACGATGGTGAGGAGCGCCGCGTACTTCGCGTAGGCGAAGACCCTGCGGCGCGAGGCCAGCAGGAACAGCACCATGGGGAAGGCCACGAAGCCGACGACCTCGAGGAGATACCAGGCGCCCCATCCCGTAGCCAGCATGGGCAGCCGGTGGTCGTGGACCAGCACGATGAGCTTCAAGGCCAGGTAGACGAACATGGCCCCGGCGCAGACGCGGGAGAGGTCCAGCACCAGGTGCTGATGGTGGCCTTCCGCTCCCCTGGGCATGAGGTACTTGAAGACGCGGCCGCTGATCAGGCCCTCGAAGATGACCATGGAGAGTCCGGCGAAGATGCTGGAGACGAAGAACAGCACGGGGATGAACTCCGTGTACCAGAGAGGGTGGATCTTGGGCTTGGCCATCATGTAGAGGGCGCCCAGCCCAGACTGGTGCAGGGTGGACAGGGTGATGCCGAAGATCACCGCTCCCAGGGTCATGGCATTGAGGATCTTGCGTAGGCGGTCCATGCCCAGCCACTCGGCGATGGCCGGCGAGAACTCGATGAGCTGGGCCAGCATGTAGAGCATGAAGTGCCAGGCCACCAGGAAGAGGACGGAGCTGACGCCGAACGAGTTCCCGATGATGGGGTTGATCACGTTCCAGGGCCGGCCCAGGTCCAGGAGCAGCGCCCCCGCGTAGAAGACGTAGGCCAGGAAGCCGTTGAGCACGGTGACCCGGACCAGGGGGTGGTACTTCTCGATGTTGAGGACGTACACCATGAAGCAGAGGACGTAGGCGCCTCCGGCGAAGGCCACCCCCGTCACCACGTCGAAGCCGATCCACAGGCCCCACGGGTAGGCCTGGTTCAGGTTGGTGATGGACCCGATCCCGTAGATGAAGCGGATGGTGAGCAGCACGGCGGCCGTGGCCATGATGATCACCGAGATGACGTTGAAGGGGGTGAGGATCTTCCCCTTGGGCTTCAGCTCGTGCAGCAGGAACCGGAACAGCCCGTTCCGCGGGTCAGGCGACGTCGCGGCCAGGGAGATGGTGCTTGCCATCGCTCGCCTCCTCCTTCTCGCTCTCGGGTTCCGGCTTGGTGGCCTTGTTCAGGCCGAGCATGAAGGCCGGGCCCAACGTCAGCACCAGGGGAACGGTGTACAGGAACGGCTTGGCGAACTCGGGATAGGGCGTCTCGCCCACCGCCGGGTTGAAGCCGATCTGCTCGAAGGGGACGCTGGCCAGGTACAGCCAGTTGGTCCCACCCGCCTCGCGCTCCCCGTAGATCGCCGGGTGGTACTGCTCGGGGTTGTCCGCGATGCGCTTGTGCGCCTCCTGGAGCAGCTGGTCACGGGTTCCGAAGGTGAGGGCGTCGAAGGGGCAGTTCTGCACGCAGGCGGGCTTGCGCCCCTGCTCCACCCGCTCGTAGCACATCGTGCACTTGTTGATCTTGGGGTTCCAGGAGTTGTACTCGAACTTGGGCACGTCGAAGGGGCAGGACACCATGCAGAAGCGGCAGCCCATGCACTTGTTGCCCCGCCAGATCACCGGCCCGTCGTCCGTCTTGTACATGGCCTTGGTCAGGCAGGCGGAGGCACACGCCGGCTGCTGGCAGTGCATGCACTGCTTCTTCGCGTAGACCTCGCCCTTGTCGGTCTTGAAGAGGTTGACCACGGTGCGCTGCGTGTCCGACGTCTCCCGGACGCCCTTCCCGAACACGTCCTCCTCGAGGTTGGGCTTGGGGAGGTCGTTGGCCTCGGCGCAGGAGACCTCGCAGGTGCGGCAACCCATGCAGCGCGTGGTGTCCACCAGCACGGCCGGGGCCTTGCCCGGAGTCTCCTCCTCTTTTCCCGGTGCCGCCCGGGCGGAGAGCGGCACCACGCCCGTGGCCGCCGCCGCTCCCACCCCCAGCACCTTGAAGAACGTTCGCCGCCCGATGGCGCCCTGGTCTCGGCTCATGACGCGCGCCTCCCTCCCGTCTCCGGGAACAGCTCCTTCTCGAGTTCCGTCCACGTGCGGTCGTCCAGCAGCTCGCCCCACGCGTGCTGGAAGACGCCGCCGTCCTGAGCGATCCGTCCCACCGCGGGGTCCAGGCGCGACAGCAGGAGTGCCTTCGCCTCGTCCACCCAGCGCCGGGCGGCGCTCCCCTGCAGGAGTGCGGGGAGCGCCAGCGTGTCCTGCGGCCGGATGCGCAGCATCCATCCGCTGGGGTCGGCGGCGGGATCGGGGTTCACCGCCAGGACCCTTCCCGGCAGCGGCGCCGCCAGGGTCAGGCGGCGGCCGTGCTCGGAGCGGAGGACGATCGCGGGATCCCCTTCCCGCAGCCGCTGCCCCACCTTGGGGAGATCGACGGCGGCGATCCGGCCGGTGAAGTCGACGGCGAAGTCCGAGGCGCCCACGGACACGGCGCGCCGGGAGAGCGGTCCCACCCATGCCATCCCGGGGTGGAGGGACACGGCCTCCGGCCGCAGCCCCTCGGAGGCCGCGATCAGGCGCTGCTCCTGCTCCACCCGGGAGCGATGGGCGGTGAGCGCCCACTGGGCCGCGATCAGGACGACGAAGGTTGCGAGGACGAGTGCCAGGACCATGGCATCCTCCTCAGGCCCGGTGCCAGCGATGGCGAAGGCACCAGTCGGCCGCCAGGAACGTTGCGAAGGTCGCGACCACCAGCATCCCCACCATGGCGACACCTCCTAGGTCCTCGGACAGTGGGCGTGTTCTTCAGCAACGCCGGGGCCAACGGTGTTTCCTTTCTCTACGCTGGCTTTTTCCCCCTTCGCGCACTTCCCGCTGTGGTGGAACTCAACGCCGCTCCGCCGGACGGCGGATGCGGGCGCGCGCAAGTGGCGGCGCAGGCGGCGCTTGCATGCGCTGTGGAGGATTTCAGCGGCCGCTGTGGAGGGACTCTACGGTTCCTGCAGGTCGCGCCTGCGATAGACCCACACGGAGGAGGGCGACCTCGCCTGGTACTCCTGCGCCGCCGCCCCCCACAGGTAGACCGTGCGGTAGGGGGAGACGATGTCGGCGACGCCCACCGGCGTGTAGTGCGCGGGGATGAAGCGGTCCATCCACGGAATGATCGGCTTCGGGACCTCGCCGTACGGCTCCCACCAGGAGCTCCGCGCCGAGACCAGCACGAGCCACCGTGGCGGCGCCGCCTCCAGCCGGCGCATGAGGTCCTCCTGCATCGGCACCGCCAGACGGTGCGGCTCCATCATCGGGTACGTGTACATGTAGCCGGTGGCGGAGGGGATGCCGGAGAGGAAGAGGATCTGCGGCTCGGAGCCCAGGATGGCGAGGCGGTCCCCGGGACGGGCATGGGCCCTCAGGTAGCGCGCCACCTCCACCGCCTCCGCGAACGGCTGGGGGCCGTATAGGCGCCGCATGGCGATGCGCCCGTCGCCCTCGAGGAGGAAGACGCGGTCCCGCCAGAAGGGGAAGACCGCGGAGCCGAGCACGAGCAGCGCCGCCGCCGCCGTTCCCGCCTTGCCCCGCCGGGTCAGGTCCGCCGCCCCCAGTCCGCCCAGGAGGGCGACCGCCGGGATCAGGGGCACGAAGTAGTGTTCCCTGAAGTAGAGGCCGGGGAAGACGGCCAGAGCGGAGGCGAGGAGCCAGGCCAGGAGCAGCGGGCGGTGCGGCGACCGCCAGGCCGCCCACAGCCCCCAGCCGGCGAGAAGCACCAGACCGGGGACGGAGCCTCCGATGTCCAGGAGCCGCAAGCCCAGGATCATGAGCCCGCGGTCGACGGGCATCAGGCTCACGTACTGTGGCGCGTAGCGGAAGCACCACAGCCAGAAGTCGCCGAAGCATCCGGCGGCCAGGAAGAAGGCCGCGAGGAGCGCGAAAGGGAGCGCTCCCATGGCGAGGATCAGGGCCGCGTCCCCCGCTCGCCGGGAGCGCATCCAGGCCAGGACGGCCCCCAGGACGACGAAGACGGCCGCGTGCTGCTTGACCAGGACCGCCATGCCGAAGAGGAAGCCAGAGAGCGCCAGGAGGCGGCGGGAGCTCCGCTCCCCGGCCACCTCCAGCACGAGCACGCCCGCCACCATGGGAGGAACCAGGAACTGGGTGGCGTGCGCGAACGGGCCCAGCATGGAGAGGCTGGCCGCGGCCACCAGGTACAAGGCGGCGGCCGCGACCGCGCACGCCGGTCCCGAGAGGCGCTTTGCCAGGAGAAGGAGGAGCCCGGCGGCGACGAGGTTCGCCGCCAGCAGCCCAAGCCGCACCGCCGTGATCGTCTGTCCGAAGAGGAGCAGCGCGGGCACGTACGCCCCGTGCGCCCCCGGCAGCTTCAGGGTGTAGAGGTCGCGGAAGGGAAGGCCACCGCGCAGGAGGAGCTGCGCGCCGTACGCGTACTCCCCCTCGTCCCGCTCCAGCGGCAGGTCGAGGAAGCGGATGCGGACGGCGAGGACGACGAGGAAGGCGAGGAGGGAAGCCAGCAGGAGGGCGCGGGGGACACCCGCGCCCTCCTGCAGCCGGTTCTTACGCGGTCTTGCCAGGCTCCTGACCGGAGGCGGCGGCCGCCGCCGCGCGGATCATCTCGGCGAAGCGGTCGGTGTCGAGGTCCACCTCGGCGGCCGGCTGCTCCTCCACCGCCGGCTCCTCCATGGGAGGGGGACCGTCGGGGATGATCTCGATGCCGCGGTAGATGTCCATCCCCGTCCCCGCCGGGATGAGGCGTCCCATGATCACGTTCTCCTTGAGGCCGCGCAGGTGGTCCACCTTGCCGGAGATGGAGGCCTCGGTGAGCACGCGCGTGGTCTCCTGGAAGGAGGCGGCGGAGATGAACGAATCCGTGGAGAGCGAGGCCTTGGTGATGCCCAGGAGCAGGGGACGCCCGCGGGCGGGAGCGCCGCCGGCGGCCAGCACCCGCTCGTTCTCCTCGATGAAGCGGAAGCGGTCCACCTGCTCGTCCACGATGAACTCGGTGTCGCCCGGGTCCTCCACCTTGATCCACCGCATCATCTGCCGAATGATCGTCTCGATGTGCTTGTCGTTGATGTTCACGCCCTGCAGGCGGTAGACCTCCTGGATGCCGTCCAGCAGGTACTTCTGCAGCTCGCGCTCTCCCAGGATCTCCAGGATCTTGTGGGGGTCCTTGGGCCCGTCGGTGAAGGCGTCGCCGGCGCGGACGCCCTCCCCCTCCTGCACGTTCACGTGCAGGCCCTTGGGGATGGAGTACTCCCGCTCCTCCCCGTCCTCGGTGCGCACCAGGATCTTGCGGCTTCCCTTGCTGATCTCGCCGTAGAAGACGTTGCCGTCCACCTCGGCCATGACCGCCGGGTCCTTGGGATGGCGCGCCTCGAAGAGGTCCACCACGCGGGGCAGGCCGCCCGTGATGTCCTTGGTCTTCTGGGTGGCGCGGGGGATCTTGCTCAGGATGTCCCCGGGCAGGACCTTCTCCCCCTCCTGCACCATGAGGATGGCGTGGGCGGGCATGAGGATCTTGCGCTGGGCCTCGTTCCCCTCCCCCAGCACCAGGATCTGCGGGTGCTTCTTCTCGTCCTGGGACTGCACGATGATGGGACGGGAGAAGCCCGTGACCTCGTCCACCTCCTCCTTCATGGTGACGCCGGGCTCGATGTCGTGGAAGCGGATGGTGCCGGGGACGTCGGTGAGGATGGCGTAGGTGTAGGGGTCCCACTCGGCGAGCTTCTGCCCGGAGGCCACCGCCTCCCCGTCCCGGACCTCCAGCACCGCGCCGTAGACCACGGTGTAGCGCTCGCGCTCCCGGCCCTCCCGGTCCTGGATGACGATGGAGCCGTTGCGGTTGATGGCCACCGGCTTGCCGTGCCGGTTCTCCACGAACTTGATGTTCTGGTAGCGCACGGTGCCGGCGCCGCCGGCCTCGATGGAGCTCTGCTCCTCCACGCGGGCGGTGCCGCCGATGTGGAAGGTGCGCATGGTGAGCTGGGTGCCCGGCTCGCCGATGCTCTGGGCGGCGATGACCCCCACCGCCTCCCCCAGCTCCACCATGCGGCCGGTGGCCAGGTTGCGGCCGTAGCAGCGGATGCAGACGCCCCGGCGCGACTCGCAGGTGAGCACGGAGCGGATCTTCACCGTCTCGATCCCCGCGTCCTGGATGGCGGCGGCCAGGTCCTCGTCCACCAGGGCGTTCCGCTCCAGGATCACCTCCGAGGTGAGGGGATCGCGAAGATCCTCGAGGACGGTGCGGCCCACGATGCGGTCGCGCAGCTCCTCGATGATCTCGCCGCCTTCCTCGATGCGGCTGACCTCGATCCCCTCCAGGGTCTGGCAGTCGTCGCTGGTGATGATGACGTCCTGCGCCACGTCCACCAGGCGCCGGGTCAGGTACCCGGAGTTGGCCGTCTTCAGCGCGGTGTCCGCCAGTCCCTTGCGGGCGCCGTGGGTGGAGATGAAGTACTGCAGCACGTTCAGGCCTTCCCGGAAGTTGGCGGTGATGGGCGTCTCGATGATCTCGCCCGAGGGCTTGGCCATGAGGCCGCGCATGCCCGCCAGCTGGCGCATCTGCTGCTTGCTGCCCCGGGCGCCCGAGTCCGCCATCATCAGGATGGGGTTGAACTCGTTGCTCTCCCGCTCGATGCGGGTCATCTCCCGGAACATGGCCTCGGAGACCTTCTCCGTGGCCTCCGACCAGATGGCGATGACCTTGTTGTAGCGCTCCCGGTTGGTGATGAGGCCGTCCAGGTACTGCTGCTCCACCTCGATCTGGTCGGTGCGGGCCTTCTCCACCACCGCCGCCTTCTCCGGCGGCACCACCATGTCGTCCACGCCCACGGAGACGCCGGCCCGGGTGGCGAACTGGAAGCCCAGGTCCTTCAAGGTGTCCACCAGCTCCACCGTCATGTTGGCGCCGTGACGGAGGTAGCAGTAGTGGACCAGGGACTGCAGCCCCTTCTTCTTGAGCAGGCCGTTGACGTAGGGGAGCCCCACCGGCATGCGGTCGTTGAAGAGGACGCGGCCCACCGTGGTCTGCAGCCGGTAGCCCTCCACCTCCTGCTCGGGGGCGCGCACCACGTTGTCGCGCTCCTTGTCGGGGAGGGTGGTGAGGTCGATGAGGCGCCCGCTGTAGCGCAGCGTCACCGGGGCCAGGGTCTCCACCTCGCCCGACTGGTAGGCCAGGATGACCTCCTCGGTGGAGCCGAAGACACGGCCCTCGCCCTTGGCCCCCGCCTTGGCCTGCGTCAGGTAGTAGCAGCCGAGCACGATGTCCTGGCTGGGGTTGACGATGGGCATGCCGTTGGCCGGGCTCAGGATGTTCTGGCTGGACAGCATGAGGACGCTGGCCTCGATCTGGGCCTTGGCCGAGAGGGGGATGTGCACCGCCATCTGGTCGCCGTCGAAGTCGGCGTTGAAGGCCGTGCAGACCAGGGGGTGGATCTTGATGGCCTTCCCTTCCACCAGCACCGGCTCGAAGGCCTGGATGCCCAGGCGGTGCAGGGTGGGGGCGCGGTTCAGGAGCACCGGGTGCTCCTGGATGACCTCTTCCAGGTAGTCCCAGACCTCGGGGCGCTCCAGCTCCACCATCTCCTTGGCGGCCTTGATGGTGGAGACCAGGCCCTCCTTCTCCAGCTTGTTGTAGATGAAGGGCTTGAACAGCTCGAGCGCCATCTTCTTGGGGAGGCCGCACTGGTGGAGCTTCAGCTCCGGCCCCACCACGATGACGGATCGGCCCGAGTAGTCCACGCGCTTCCCCAGCAGGTTCTGGCGGAAGCGGCCCTGCTTCCCCTTCAGGGTGTCGGAGAGCGACTTCAGGGGCCGGTTGTTGCTCCCCCGCAGCACGCGGCCCCGGCGTCCGTTGTCGAAGAGGGCGTCCACCGCTTCCTGCAGCATGCGCTTCTCGTTGCGCACGATGACGTCGGGGGCCTTGAGGTCGAGGAGCTTCTTCAGGCGGTTGTTGCGGTTGATGACGCGGCGATAGAGGTCGTTCAAGTCCGACGTCGCGAAGCGCCCCCCGTCCAGGGGGACCAGGGGCCGCAGCTCGGGGGGGATGACGGGGATGACGTCCAGGATCATCCACTCCGGACGGTTCCCCGACTTGCGGAAGGCGTCCACCACCTTCAAGCGCTTGGCGAACTTGATGCGCTTCTGCTGGCTCGTCTCCGTGCGCATGCGGTCGCGCAGCTCGCGGGCCAGGGTGTCCACGTCCACGCGGGCCAGGAGGTCCTTGATGGCCTCCGCTCCCATGGCGGCCGTGAACCGGTCCGGGTGCTGGTCGTAGAGCTCGCGGTAGCGCTCCTCGGTGAGGATCTCCCGCTCCTTCACGTCGGGAACGTCCCCGGCGTCCACCACCACGTAGGCCTCGAAGTAGAGGATGCGCTCCAGGTCCCGGAGGGTGATGTCCAGGAGCTGGCCGATGCGGCTGGGGAGGCCCTTGAAGAACCAGACGTGGCTCACCGGGCTCGCCAGCTCGATGTGGCCCATCCGCTCCCGGCGCACCTTGCTCTGGGTGACCTCCACGCCACACTTGTCGCAGACCACGCCCCGGTGCTTCATGCGCTTGAACTTGCCGCAGAGGCACTCCCAGTCGGTGACGGGGCCGAAGATCTTGGCGCAGAAGAGACCGTCCCGCTCCGGCTTGAAGGTCCGGTAGTTGATGGTCTCCGGCTTGGTCACCTCGCCGTAGGACCAGGAGCGGATCTTCTCCGGGCTGGCCAGGCTGATGCGGATGGCGTTGAAGTCGTTGATCGTCTTCGCCTTGTCGAACAGGAACGACGGTCGCATCGCTCTCCCTCCCTCGCTCAGATGGTCGAGGGGCCCGGCGCGTCCGGGCGGTCGCTCAGGAGCTCCACGTCCAGGCACAGGCTCTGGAGCTCGCGAACGAGAACGTTGAAGGACTCGGGGAGACCGGGCTCCACGGTGGGCTCACCCTGGACGATGGCCGCGTAGATCTTGGTCCGCCCGTACACGTCGTCGGACTTGACGGTCAACAGCTCCTGCAGGATGTGGGCGGCGCCGTAGGCCTCCAGCGCCCACACCTCCATCTCCCCGAAGCGCTGACCGCCGAACTGGGCCTTGCCTCCCAGGGGCTGCTGGGTGATGAGCGAGTAGGGGCCGATGGAGCGGGCGTGGATCTTGTCGTCCACCAGGTGCGACAGCTTCAGCAGGTAGATGTAGCCCACGGTGACCAGCTGCTCGAACTCGTTCCCCAGGCGTCCGTCTCGCAGGCGGATCTTGCCGGAGTCGGGGAGCTCCGCCAGCTTGAGCTGGGCCTTGATCTCCCCCTCGGTGGCACCGTCGAAGACCGGCGAGGCGAAGGTGATCCCGTCCCGGAGCGAGCGGCCCAGGTCGAGCACCAGAGCGTCGTCCGCGGCGTTGACCTGGTCCCGGATCGGTCCGGCGGGGAGCATCTGGGCCAGGCGGCTGCGGATGTCCTTGGCGGCGCCGTTGCGCTCCCCCTCCAGGGTCCGCTGCATCCAGTCCCCGTGCCGCGCCGCCGCCCATCCCAGGTGGGTCTCCAGGATCTGCCCCACATTCATGCGCGAGGGCACCCCCAGGGGGTTGAGCACGATGTCCACCGGCGTGCCGTCGGGGAGGAAGGGCATGTCCTCCTCGGGGAGGACGCGGGCGATCACCCCCTTGTTGCCGTGGCGGCCGGCCATCTTGTCTCCCACCGAGAGCTTGCGCTTCATGGCCACGTAGACCTTGACCATCTTGATGACGCCGGGGGCCAGCTCGTCCCCCTTCTTCATCTGCTCGATCTTGTTCTCCTTGAGGCGCTCCAGGATGGTGATGCGCTTGCGGGTGCGGTCCTCCATGCGCCGGATCTCGCCGATCTTGTCGGCCCGGGCGCCCCCCACCTCGCAGCGGTGCAGGTCCTCCGTCTCGATGTCGGCCATCACCTCGCGGGTGAGGACGGTCCCCTCCTCCAGGATGGTCTGGCGGGTCTTCCGGGAGCGCAGGGGTGCGGTGAGCTTCTCCCCCTCCAGGAGGTCGGTGAGACGCTTCCTGTCCTCCTCGCGGAGGATGCGGATCTGGTCCTGGAGGTCACGGTTCATGCGCTCGATGTCGCCGGCCTCGATCTCCAGGGTGCGCTTGTCCTTCTCCACGCCCTTCCTGGAGAAGATCTTGACGTCGACGATCGTGCCCTCGATCCCGGGCGGCGTGGTGAGGGAGGCGTCCCGCACGTCCCCCGACTTCTCCCCGAAGATGGCACGGAGCAGCTTCTCCTCGGGGGTGAGCTGCGTCTCCCCCTTGGGCGTCACCTTCCCCACCAGGATGTCGCCGGGCTTGACGTGGGCGCCGATGCGGATCACCCCCGACTCGTCCAGGTCCTTCAAGAACTCCTCGGAGACGTTGGGGATGTCGCGGGTGATCTCCTCCGGCCCCAGCTTGGTGTCGCGGGCCTCGATCTCGAACTCCTCGATGTGGATGGAGGTGAAGGCGTCCTCCCGCACCAGGCGCTCGCTGACCAGGATGGCGTCCTCGAAGTTGTAGCCGCGCCAGGACATGAAGGCCACGAGCACGTTCCGCCCCAGGGCCAGCTCACCCCGATCGGTGCAGGGGCCGTCCGCCAGCACCTGTCCCTTCTCCACCCGCTGCCCGCGGGCCACGATCGGCCTCTGGTTGATGCAGGTGTTCTGGTTACTGCGCTTGAACTTGATGAGCGAGTAGATGTCGGCGCCGAAGTCCTCGCGCCCCTCCGCCCCCACCCGCACGATGATGCGCTGGCTGTCCACGAAGTCCACGATCCCGCCGCGGCGGCACACCACCACCGCACCGGAATCGCGGGCGGTGATGGCCTCCATGCCCGTGCCCACGTAGGGGCGGTTGGGCCGGAGCAGAGGCACCGCCTGCCGCTGCATGTTGCTGCCCATGAGGGCGCGGTTGGCGTCGTCGTTCTCCAGGAAAGGAATGAGGGAGGCCGCCACCGAGACCAGCTGCTTGGGGGAGACGTCGATGTACTGCACGTCCTCCTTGGGGAGCAGCTTGAACTCCCCCGCCTTGCGGGCGTTCACCCGCTCGTGGGAGAAGCTCCCGTCGGCGTTCAGGCGGGCGTTGGCCTGGGCGATGACGGCGTGGTCCTCCTCCCAGGCGGCCAGGTAGAAGGAATGAGCCTCCGCCTCCGGGGCCACCTTGTGGGCCGCGGCCAGGCGCGCCCGCTCCTCCGCGTAGGCGTCGGCGCGGACGATCTCGTGCAGCTTGTAGGGGCTGTCCCCCGTCCGCACCACGCGCACGTAGTCCACCACCCGCCCCCTCTCCACCTTGCGGTAGGGGGACTCGATGAACCCGTAGTCGTTGATGCGGGCGTAGCAGGAGAGCGAGGAGATGAGCCCGATGTTGGGGCCTTCCGGGGTCTCGATGGGACAGATCCGCCCGTAGTGCGTGGGGTGCACGTCGCGCACCTCGAACCCGGCACGCTCGCGGGAGAGCCCTCCCGGTCCCAGGGCGGAGAGCCGTCGCTTGTGCGTCACCTCGGAGAGGGGGTTGGTCTGGTCCATGAACTGGCTGAGCTGGCTGCTGCCGAAGAACTCCTGGATGGCCGCCATCACGGGCTTGGCGTTGATCAGCTCGTGGGGCATGGCCGTGGTCATCTCCTGGTAGACGGACATCTTCTCCTTGATGGCCCGCTCCATCCGCACCAGGCCGATGCGGAACTGGTTCTCCAGGAGCTCTCCCACGCTGCGCACGCGCCGGTTGCCCAGGTGGTCGATGTCGTCGATGTCCCCCTTGCCGGAGCGCAGGCCCAGCAGGTAGCCGACGGCCGCCACGAAGTCCTGCCGGGAGGCGGTGCGGTCCTCGAGCTTCTGCCAGCGCTCGCGCACGGGCTCGGGCCAGGAAGCCTCGTCCCCGTACAGCTTGGTGTTGAACTTGAGGCGGCCCACCCGGGAGAAGTCGTACCGGGTGGGGTCCTCGAACATGCCGCGGAACAGGGTGCGGCTGGACTCCAGGGTGGGGGGATCCCCCGGACGCAGCTTGCGGTAGATCTCCAGGAGCGCCGCCGCCTGCTTGCGCGGGATGGGGGTGTTCTCCCGCATCCCCTCCGCCAGCCCCGGGGTGGGGTCCTTCTTCAGGGTCTCCAGGAGCACGGACAGACCTTCGTCCGCGCCCAGGATCACGTCCACCGTGAGCTTCCCCGCCGCCTGGAGCCGGTCGATCTTCTCCTCGGTCAGGGGCTCGCCGCTGTCCGCCAGCACCTCACCGCTGGCGGGGTCCACGGCGTCGTCCACCAGGATGGCGCCCTGGAGCTCCTCGCGGTCCACGGGCACCCACTCGATGCCGGCGGCGCGCATGCGCTCCACCTGCTCCGCCTTGATGCGGCGCCCCTTCTTGACGATCTCCTCGCCGGACTTGGGGTCGGCCACGGCGTGGCTGGCCTTGCGGTCCTGGAGACTGGCATCCACGCGGGCGGCGATGGACGAGCCCTCGAAGCGCACCGCCACCGTGGGCCGGAACGCGCGCAGCAGGTCGGCGTTCTCGGAGAGGCCGAAGGCGCGCAGGAACACGGTGGCCGGCATCTTGCGCTTGCGGTCGATCTTCACCCAGAGCAGGTTCTTGTTGTCGAGGTCGAACTCCACCCAGGAGCCGCGGTAGGGGATGATCTTCGCGGTCAGGGTGCCGTCTGCGTTGCGCTGGAAGAAGGCGCCCGGGCTGCGGTGGAGCTGGCTCACGATCACCCGCTCCGTGCCGTTGACGATGAACGTCCCGTTGTCGGTGAGCATGGGGATCTCGCCGAAGTAGACCTCCTGCTCCTTGATGTCGCGGATGCTCTTGGCGTCGGTGTCGGGGTCCTTGTCGAACACCACCAGCTGGATGGTGACCTTGAGGGGGACGGTGAAGGTCTGCCCCCGCTCCTGGCACTCCTCCACGTCGTACTTGAACTTGAGCCCCACCGGGTCGCCGCACTGGTCGCACTCGCGGACCACCACCGGGGTGAGGTTTCCGCAGTTCTCGCACACCACGTCGCCGCCCCGGGCGTCGGGGGCGATCAGGCGGTGCCCGCAGGAGCGGCACTCGCTGCGCAGGTGCTCGATCCCCTGCAGCTCGCCGCACTTGCACTCCCAGTTTCCGATCGTGTAGTCCACGAACTCCAGGGAGCAGGTCTGGCGGAAGTCGCTGATGGGGAAGATCGACTTGAAGACGGCCTGCAGGCCGGCGTTCTCCCGGTCGGCGGGGGCGGTGCGCATCTGCAGGAACCGCTCGTAGGACCTCTTCTGCACCTCGATCAGGTTGGGGATGGCGATCCCCGTCCGGATCTTGGAGAAGTCTGCCCGCAGCGGATTCACGGGATTCAGGGTCTCGGACATGCGGTGGGCACCTCGCTGGTCGCTGTGGCGAGCACGGAGACACGACGGCGCCCGCCCCCGCTGGGGGTCGAGCGCCGGATGCCGGACGCCGGGGGCGTCCGGTCCTTCAGGGCCGAGGACAGCTTACTTGATCTCCACGGACGCGCCTTCGGCCTCGAACTTCTTCTTGATGGCCTCGGCCTCGTCCTTGGTGACCCCTTCCTTCACCGTCTTGGGGGCGCCGTCCACCAGGTCCTTGGCCTCCTTGAGGCCGAGGCTCGTGACCTCGCGGACGACCTTGATGACGTTGATCTTCTTGGCGCCGACGTCCTTGAGGATCACCTCGAACTCGGTCTTCTCCTCGACGGGGGCGGCGGCACCGGCGGCGGGTGCGGCACCCATCGCCATGGCCACGGGAGCGGCGGCGGAGACGCCCCACTTCTCCTCGAGCATCTTGACGAGCTGCGCCGCTTCCATGACGGTGAGCCCGCTCAGGTTTTCCGCGATCTGCTGCAGGTCGGCCATCGGGCGATCCTCCCTCGGATGTTCTTCCGAAATCCTCGTCTCGTTCCTTTGTTCCTAGCCTTCGGCGGGGGCTTCCCCGTCCCCAGGGCCCGAGAGCTTCTCCCGGCGCGCGTCCAGGGCCCGGGCGATCTGCCCGCCCGGCGTCTGCAGCAGCCGCACCAGCATGGTGGCGGGCGTCTGCACCAGGGCCAGGAGCTGCGCCCGCAGCTCGGGAAGCCCCGGCAGGGTGGCCAGCGTCTTGATCCCCTCCCCGGCGACGACGTCCTTGCCGTCCACCACGGCGGTGATCAGCTCCAGCTGGGGGTTGTCCTTGGCGAAGTCGCTGAGCACCTTGGCCAGGACCACGGGGTCGGTGCGGTGGGACACCAGCGCGCAGGGGCCGCGCAGCTTGGATTCCACCCGGCCCACCGCGGTGTCGGCGGAGGCGCGCCGGGCCAGGCGGTTCTTCACCACCTGGTAGGTGCCGCCGGCGGCGCGGATGCGGCGCCGCAGCTCGGACGACTGGTTGACCGTCATCCCCCGGTAGCCGGTCACGAACACGTGGGGCGCCTGGGCGAATGCCGCCGCCATCGTCTCCACGGCCTCTGCCTTCTCGGTACGGTTCACGGTGTTCCGCTCCTCCCCATCGTCCTAGGCGTGCGCGGGCTCGGCCTCGCCCACCTGCGGGTCCACCTTCACTCCGGGACCCATGGTGGAGGCCACGGTGATGGACTTCATGTACTTGCCCTTGGCGGCGGCGGGCTTGGCCCGCACCACCGCGTGCACGATGGCGTTGGCGTTGTCGATCAGGCTCTGGTCGGGGAAGGAGAGCTTCCCCAGGGGGACGTGCACGATCCCCGTCTTGTCCACGCGGAACTCCACCTTGCCCGCCTTGATCTCGCGGATGGCGGAGGCCACGTCGAAGGTGACGGTGCCCGTCTTGGGGTTGGGCATGAGGCCGCGCGGCCCCAGCACCTTCCCCAGCTTCCCCACCTCCCGCATCATGTCCGGGGTGGCGACCACGGCATCGAAATCGAGCCACCCCTCCTGGATCTTGCCCACCAGCTCGGCGCCGCCCACGTGGTCGGCCCCCGCGCTCTCGGCCTCCTTGAGCTTGTCCCCCCCGGCGATCACCAGCACGCGCTTGCTCTTGCCGGTCCCGTGGGGGAGGACCACCGTGCCGCGCACCATCTGATCGGCGTGCTTGGGATCCACCCCCAGGCGCATGGCCATCTCCACCGTCTCGTCGAACTTGGCGTAGGCCGCCTTGCGCACCACGGGGATGGCCTCGTCGATCGTGTGCAGCCGCTCGCCCACCTGAGCCCGCCCCGCCACGTACTTTTTCCCGTGCTTGGACATGTCCGGATGACTCCCTAGAGAACTTGGACGGCTCAGACGACTTCGATGCCCATGGAGCGGGCGCTACCCATCACGATCTGGACCGCGGCCTCGAGCGTGCTGCAGTTGAGGTCGGGAAGCTTGGTCTTGGCGATGTCCTCGACCTGCGCGCGCGTCACCTTCCCCACCTTGTCCTTGTTGGGTGTGCCCGAGCCCTTCTCCACTCCGGCGGCCTTGGCCAGGAGCACGGAGGCGGGCGGTGTCTTGGTGATGAAGGTGTAGCTGTGGTCCTGGTACACGGTGATCACCACCGGGGTCAGGATGCCTCCCTCCTTGGCGGTGCGCGCGTTGAAGTTCTTGCAGAAGTCCATGATGTTGACGCCGTGCTGCCCCAGCGCCGGCCCCACGGGCGGGGCGGGCGTGGCCTTGCCCGCAGGGATGTGCAGCTTGATCTGACCCACCACTTTCTTCATTTACTGCTTCTCCACCTGCAGGAACTCCAGCTCCACCGGGGTGGCGCGGCCGAAGATGGTGACCATCACCTTGAGGGTGGAGCGGTCCTCGTTGACCTCCTCCACCTGCCCGGTGAAGTTGCTGAAGGGGCCGTCCACGATGCGCACCGTCTCACCCAGCCGGAATTCCGTCTTGGGCTTGGGCTTCACCGCCGCGTGCGAGATCTGGTGCACGATGCGGTCGACCTCGGCGTCGGAGAGGGGGACCGGCTTCTGGCCCGTGCCCACGAAGCCCGTCACCTTGGGGGTGTTCTTCACCACGTGCCAGGCCTCGTCGGACATCTCCATCTTCACCAGGATGTAACCGGGGAAGAACTTGCGCGTGGAGCGCACCTTCTTGCCATCCCGGACCTCCACCACCTCCTCGGTGGGGATGAGGATGTCCTCGATGGCACCGGCCATGCCCATGGCGTCGGCGCGCTGGCGCAGGGACTCCTTCACCTTGGCCTCGAAGCCGGAGTAGGTGTGCACGATGTACCACCGCTTGACGCCGGTCCCCGTGCCCTGCGCGCCCACGATTCCGCTCATCGTCCGAAGGCCGAGAGGATGAAGGTCATGCCGCGCTCCAGGGTCTTGTCCACCACGAACAGGTAGACCGCGGTGATGAACACGGCCACGATGACGACCACCGTGGTGCCATAGACCTCCTTGCGGGAGGGCCAGGTGGTCTTCTTGAGCTCGGACACGACCTCGGAGAGGAAGGCGCGGAAGCGGACGATCGGTCCGGGCTTCACCTCGGACTTCTCCGTCGTCATGCCCCCTTCCCCCGAGCGGCGGCTGAGCAGGGACACTAGCGGGTCTCCTTGTGCGAGGTGTGCTTGCGGCACCAGCGGCAGTACTTGCTGAACTCCAGCTTGCCCGTGGTGGTCTTCTTGTTCTTGGTGCTCACGTAATTGCGACGCTTGCACCCGCTGCACTGCAGGGTCACGTTCTCGCGCATGGCCTAAGCCCCCTTACTCCAGGATCTCGGTGACCGTGCCCGCGCCCACGGTGCGGCCGCCCTCGCGGATGGCGAAGCGCAGCCCCTTGTCCATGGCGATGGGCGTGTGCAGGTTCACCTCCAGGGTCACGTTGTCCCCCGGCATCACCATCTCCACCCCGGAAGGAAGGGAG
>DASUFT010000031.1:0-21337 GCA_036274395.1 Candidatus Polarisedimenticolaceae bacterium
CTCTTCCCACCCGAGCGCGGGGGTGATGCGCAGGGCCGTCCGCTCGTGCACCACCACGTACTCCGCGTGCGCGCCGCCGGCGACCAGGCCCATCACCCGGTCTCCCGGCCGCCACTGGGCCACCCGCGGGCCGCAGTGCACCACCTCGCCCGCGTACTCGAGGCCGGGGACCTGCGGGGGGGCACCGGGCGGAGGCGGGTAACGCCCCATGCGCTGCAGGATGTCGGCGCGGTTCAGGGCGCTGGCATGCACGCGGACGAGCAGCTCCTCGGGGCCGGGGACCGGGTCCTCCTCCGCACCCCATTCCAGGACCTCGGGCCCGCCCGCCCGGGGGATGCGCACGGCACGCACCCGTCACGCCCCCGCGGAGGGGAGCGCGCCCGGCTTGCGCACCGCCTCCAGCAGCACGCGGGCGCGTGGTGTCGTGTGCAGCGTGGAGCGGTCCCGCACCTCGAAGCCCGCGGCCACCAGCGCGTTTCGCAGGTCCTGGGCGCGCCGGTAGTGGGTGCGCCGGTGCGGCCGTCCCGGCGTGAAGGCGGCGAGCAGGTCCTTCGCCTGGGCGGCGCGGAAGGTGCTGCCTCGGGACGCGTCCACCTCCCGCACGAACACGCGTGCGCCGGGAGGCAGTGCCTTTCCCAGGCGGCGCAGCAGCGCGTCCTGGGAGGCCAGGGGCAGGAAACGGAGCACGTTGATCAGCAGCACGACGTCGGAGGGAGGCGGGTCGAAGTCGCGGAGGTCGGCCTCCACGAAGCGGTGTCCGGGCAGGTCCCCCAGCGCCTCGCGCGCGACCTTGACGTAACGGGAGCTGGCATCCACCCCCAGATAGGCGCGGGGCACGCTGTCGCACGCCGCCGCCAGAGCGGCGGCGAGCCCCCGGCCGCAACCGAGGTCGAGCACGCGCGCGTCGTGGAGCGCCCCCTCGGCGAGCAGGAAGGGGAACGTGGGGTCCCGGAGCAGGCGTGCGCGCGCCCCCTCGGCGTCCCGGATGGAGACGTCGAGATAGCGGCGGACCACGTCGTCGGCGATCCCCTGGTACACCGCGGGGAGGCGCGAGGTGCGGCTGATCAGGAAGGTGGCGAGCCCGAGCAGAACCGAGAGCGCCGACCCCGCCACCACCCACCCCACGATGACGTCCGCGAAGAGCATCCCCACGCCCGCGAGGCCGGCGTTGCGCACCTCGTGGAGGGTGACGTCGAGCCAGACGCCGTGCAGCACGCGCTGCCCGATCTGGGCCTCGGCAAAGAGGAGGAGGGGGGCGGTGACCGGGTTGGCCAGGTTGGCGGCGGCGTAGAGGAGCATCCGGTTCAGGCGGAAGATCGAGGCCGTCACCATGCAGAGCAGGAGGTGAAAACCCCAGAACGGGGAGAACCCGAGGAAGGAGCCGAGGCCGATGGCGAGGCCCAGCTTTCCCGGGGTGACGTGCTCGGTGCGGAGGGTGAGGTAGAGCCGGCGCATCCAGCTGGCGCGCGGCCGCGGCCCCACCGGCAGCGGCGGGCCCGAGGGCGCGGGGCCTGCGCTCTGGACGGGCTCGAGGATCAAGGGCGCCCTCCTGCGCGGCGCAGGATAATCGCGTCTGTGGCAGAATGCCCGCGCCGAGGGTCGAGCACGACAAACGTCCCGTCCACCTTCTCCCCACCCGCCGGTGGCACCCAGGGGATGCGACCGTGAGCGAAACGAACGATCTCCCGGGTCAGCCGACGGACCACATCGAAGGTGAGGCGGAGACCCCTCCCGCACCCGCCGAGTCGCAGCCCGAGGTTCCGCCCCCCGTGACCTCGGCCCCCGTCCCCGAGGGGGACGCGACCGGGGAGCCTGCCCCCGAGGCGGCGGATACGGGAGCGCCGCCCCCTGGCGAGGAATCGCCCGCGGCCGCCGAAGCCGCGCCGGCCCCCAGGCCCAAGCGGCGTCCGAAGGATGCGGCGGTGGCCCGCGCCTTCCGGCTCGGCCTCCCCGTGGAGGGTCGTGTCGAGCAGGTGATCAAGGGCGGGTACGAGGTGCGGGTGGGCCGCAGCCGCGGCTTCTGCCCACACTCGCAGATCGACCTGCACCGGGTGGACCAGCCCGAAGAGTACGTGGGCAAGAGCTACGCGTTCCGCATCCTGCAGATGCGCCGCGGCGGCGAGGACCTGGTGCTCTCCCGGCGCGCCCTGCTGGAGGCGGAGAAGGCCGAGGAGGCGAAGGCCGTGCGCGCCACCCTGCTCGAGGGCACGGTCATGCTGGGGCGCGTGGCCGGGCTCGCGGACTTCGGCGCCTTCGTGGACCTGGGAGCGGGCGTCATGGGCCTGGTGCACCTCTCCGAGCTGGCGCACTCCCGCGTGGCCAAGGTGTCCGATGCCGTCCAGGTGGGGGAGCGGGTCCGCGTCAAGATCCTGAAGCTCGACGACCACACCGGCCGGATCTCCCTGTCCATCCGCCAGGCCGAGGAGGATCCCTGGGTCCGTCTCGCGCAGGCCTACCCCGTGGGGTCCGTGCACCGGGGCAAGGTGCTGCGCGTGACCGCGTTCGGTGCGTTCGTGGAGATGGCGCGCGGGGTGGAAGCGCTGGCGCCGGCGCGGGAGTTCCCGCCCGCCGTGGAGGGCTTCGAGGCGTCCCTGACCCCGGGCATCGAGCGGGACTGGCTCGTCCTGTCCGTGGAGCCCGACCGGAAGCGGATGTCGATCGCCCCCGCCCCCGAGCCGGGGTCGCCCGAAGCGGCGAAGGTGGAGGTCGGCGCCAGGCTCCAGGGGAAGGTGCAGAAGGCGGAGCGCTTCGGCGTCTTCGTGTGGCTCGGGCCGGGAAAGGTCGGCCTGGTGCCGGCGGCGATGACCGGCGTGCCCCGCGGCACCGATCTGGGGAGGAAGTTCGCGACCGGGCAGGACCTCGAGGTCGAGGTCTCCGAGGTGGCGGAGGACGGGCGGATCCGCCTCTCCCTGCCCGGGGTCGAGCCCGCGCCCGCACCCGCCCCCCGGGGCCCGGCCCCCACCCGCAAGGGCGCCGACCGTCCCCGCCGCGATCGGGATCGGGAACGCGGACGAGAGCGCCGGGAGGAGATGCCCCAGCCGGCGGCCGGGAGCGGGTCGTTCGGAACCAGCCTGGGCGACCTCCTGCGGGCCGCGATGGACAACAAGAAAGACTAGGAAGCGGCGGCGTGCGGCAGGGCGCCGAACCGGCGCTGGCGCCGCGCGTAGTCGGCGAGCGCCGCGTCGAAGGCGGCGCGGTCGAACTCGGGCCAGGGCGCCTCCACGAACACGAGCTCCGCGTAGGCGCTCTCCCAGAGCAGGAAGTCGGAGAGGCGCCGCTCACCGCCGGTGCGGATCAGCAGGTCCACCGGGGGGACGGCCGGTCCGTGCTCCGCCTCCGCGACCGCCCGGGCGAAGCTCTCCAGCGTGCCGGGCCCGCCGCGCAGGCGCTCCGCCGCGCGCACGAGCACGTCGCGGGAGGAATAGTCCACCGCCAGCCGGAGGAGCAGCCCCTTCCCCTCCGCGGTGGCGCGCTCCGCCCCCGCGATCGCCTGCACGAGCGCCGGATCCAGGCGGTCGCGGCGGCCGATCACGGCCAGGCGCACCCCTTCCTGGCGACAGCGTCCGCTCTCGTCCCGGAGCCACCGCTCGAGCAGCGCGAAGAGCGCGCGCACCTCCCGGGAAGGCCGCTTCCAGTTGTCGCTGGAGAAGGCGTAGAGCGTCAGCACGCTCACGTCCCGCGCCACCGCAGCCTCCACCGTGCGCCGGACGGCCTCCGCGCCCGCGCGGTGCCCGTGCAGTCGCGGGCGGCCGCGGGCGGCCGCCCAGCGCCCGTTGCCGTCCATGATCAGCGCCACGTGGAGGCCGGCCATCCGTTCCCTCACCCCTTCTTCGTGGCCTGGATCAGGGCTTCCATGTGACGGAGATAGCGGGCGAGCCCCTCCCGGCCGGCCGGGGTCAGCCGGTACTCCGTGCGCGGGATGCGCCCGTCGAAGGACTTGGTGCAGGCGACGTACCCCGCCTCCTCGAGCCGGCGGGCGTGCACGCTGAGGTTGCCGTCCGTGGCGGACAGCAGCGCCTTCAGCTCGTTGAACGTCAGGCTGTCGTTGACCGCCAGCGCGGAGACGATTCCCAGGCGGATCCGCTCGTGGATGATGCGGTCCAGCTCCAGGGCGGAGGCCGCCCCGCGGGCGGGCCGGGGAGAGGCTGCCTTGCCGGCCGGGCGTGCCTCGCCACGGCCTTTCGGCACCGATCCGGATCTAGCCACCGTACCTCCTCGCGATCGCCACCCCGAAGCCCACGTGGAGCAGGCCGAACCCGGCGGCCAGCCAGGTGTCGCCCAGGCGCTCCGGCGTGAACAGCGCGGCCGCGCCCAGGACCAGGAAGGCGATTCCCATGGCGGGAACGATGCGCACCGAGAACGCCCCGCCCGTGATCACGGCCGTGCCGTACAGCAGGAGCCAGACGGCGGGGAGGTGGCCCCACAGCCCCACCCGGGCCAGGGCCACGGTGAGCAGCGCCCCCACCAGCACGGGGGGCACGAAGTTCCACGCGAACTTCCGGGCGGGGCCGGAGACCAGCGAGACGCCCGAGCGCCGCGCCTTCCACGCCATCCCGCACGCGGCCAGCGCCACGGCCAGAACGGCCTCCGCCAGCCAGACGGTGAGCCAGCGCTGGGGGTCACGTGCGCGGTGGGCCACCGCCGCGGCGACCAGAGCCGTGGCGCCGATCGCGGTCTGGGCCCACCCCGACACGGCGGTGAAGGCGGTGGCGCTCTCCATCGTCTGCCGGATGAACGCCAGGTGATCGAGCGCACGGTCGTGGAGCGCTTCCGGCGCCGCCTCGTGCATGGCGCCAAGGTACGGGCTCCCTTCCTCTTTGTCAAGCACTTTGCGCCATGGAGTAGTCACTCCGGTCCGATGCGCCGGTTGGCCGGGTCGTAGAAGAGATAGTTCCAGGCCCAGTTGACGAGGACCACCACCCGGTTCCGGTAGCCGATGAGCTGCACCACGTGCAGGGCGAGCCAGGCGATCCAGGCCACGAGGCCGGTGAGCTCGATGCCGGCCAGGTGGGCGACGGCCGCCCTCCGGCCGATGGTGGCCATGGTTCCCAGGTCGCGGTAGCGGAAGGGGCGCGGCTTCTCGCGGCGGAGCTGGCGCTGGATGTTCATCGCCGCGTGCACGCCCATCTGCATCGCCACCTGCGCCACCATGGGCAAGGCCTGGCCGTCCTGCTCCAGGTAGGCGGCGTCCCCGATCGCGTAGACCTGGGGATGCCCGTTCACCTGCAGGGAGGGGAGGACGGGGATCCGCCCCTGCGGCCCCAGCGGCAGCCCCAGGCCGGCGAGGAGGTGGGAAGCACGGATGCCCGCGGCCCAGAGCAGCGTGCCCGCAGGCAGGCGCTCTCCTCCTCCGAGCTCCACCACACGCCCGTCGTATCCCTCGACGCGCACGCCGAAGCGCACCTCCACGCCCTTCCTGGTCAGGCTGCGCAGGGCGTAGCTCCCGAGCTTCTCCGGGAGGGCGGGGAGGAGGCGGGTGCCCATCTCCAGCAGCAGGATGCGGATCTCCCCGGGGTGGAGACCGGCATACTCGCGGGCCAGGACGAGGTGCGCCAGCTCCGCCAGCGCTCCCGCCAGCTCGATGCCGGTGGGCCCCCCACCCACCAGGACGAGGGTCAGCAGCTCGCGCCGGCGCGCCTCCTCCATGGTGATGGCGGCCTGCTCGAAGCGGCGGAGCACGTGGTTGCGGACACGGACCGCGTCCTCCACTTCCTTGAGCCCGAGGGAGTGGGCGGCGAGGCCGGTGTTCCCGAAGAAGTTGGTGCCGCCTCCCGCGGCCAGCACCAGGAAATCCCAGGGGAGCGGACCGTCGGGGGTGGCGGCGGTGCGGGCCCCCAGATCGAGGCCGGTCACCTCCGCCATGCGGAAGGCGACGTTCCGCTGGCGGCGGAAGATGGCGCGCACGGGCCGGGTGACGTTGTCCACGGAGAGGCCGGCGGTGGCCACCTGGTAGAGCAGGGGCTGGAAGACGTGCACGTTGCCGCGGTCGACCAGGAGCACGTCCACGGGCGCGTGACGGAGCGCCCGGGCCACCCGCAGCCCGCCGAAACCCGCGCCCACCACCAGCACGCGGGGACGCCGCGCGCTCAACGCACGGCCGGAGCGGGAGCGCCCAGCGCCTCCTCCAGGAGCTGCTTCTGCGAGGCCACGTGTCGGCGGCTGGAGCCGGTGGCGGGGCTGGGAGAAGGAGGACGCCCCACGTAGCGCAGCGGCCGGTCCAGGTGCTCGCGCACGAAGGCGAAGGCCCCCATGTTGCGGGGCTCTTCCTGCACCCAGACCGTCTCGGCCTCGCCGTAGCGCGCCAGGATGCGCGCGAGCTCCTCCCCCGGGAAGGGGTAGAGCTGCTCCAGGCGCACCACGGCCACGTCCTCGCGGACGCCGGCGCTCTCCATCAGCTCGTAGGCGATCTTCCCCGTGCAGAGAAGCAGCCGCCGCACGGCTTCCGGCCGCACGCGGGCATCGTCCAGCACCTGGCGGAAGCGGCCCCCGTGCAGCTCCTCCGCCGAGGAGACCGCCGCCGGCAGGCGCAGCAGGCTCTTGGGGGTCATCACCACCAGCGGCTTGCGCAGGGAGAGCAGCGCCTGCCTGCGCAGCAGGTGGAAGTACTGCGCGGGCGTGCTCGGATAGCAGACGCGCAGGTTGTCGCGGGCGCAGGCTTGCAGGAAGCGCTCGAGGCGCGCACTGGAGTGCTCGGGGCCCTGCCCCTCCTGGCCGTGCGGGAGCAGCAGCACCAGGGCGCTGCGCTGGCCCCACTTGGACTCCGCGGAGAACAGGAACTGGTCGAGGATCACCTGGGCGCCGTTGACGAAATCCCCGAACTGCGCCTCCCAGAGCACCAGGGCTTCCGGACGGGCCACGCTGTAGCCGTACTCGAACCCCAGGGCCGCGAATTCCGAGAGGTGGCTGTCGAACACGTGGAAGGACCCGGAGCCAGGGAGGCGCGCCAGCGGCGTCGTCGCGGCGCCGGTCCGGTAGTCGTACAGCGTGGCGTGCCGCTGGCTGAAGGTTCCGCGCGCCGTGTCCTCCCCGGAGAGGCGCACGTGCCCGCCCTCGAGCACCAGCGAGCCCAGGGAGAGGGCCTCCGCCAGCGCCCAGTCGATGGAGCCGCTCTCCATCCGCTCGCGGCGGCGCGACAGCTGGCGCGCCAGCTTGGGGTGGACCTGGAACCCCTCGGGAAGGCGCTCCATGCCCTCGAGCACGGCGTCCAGCACGGCGGGGGAGACGAATGTATCCGGCTCGGAGGCGGAGGCCGCTTCCTCCATGGGCGACTGCGGCGGCTCCGCTTGCGCGGACTGCACGTCCTGAAGCACCTGCTGGAGGTGCCGGCGGAAGCTCTCCAGCTCCGCCTCCGCCTCGGTCATGTCGAGCACGCCGCGGCGGAGGAGCTGCTCGGTATAGAGCACGCGCACCGGGCGGCGCTTCTCGATCTTGGCGTAGAGCAGGGGGGCGGTGTAGGAGGGATCGTCCCCCTCGTTGTGCCCCCACCGGCGGTAGCAGACGAGGTCCACCACCACGTCGCGCTTGAACCGCTGGCGGAAGGCCAGGGCGAGACGGATCACCCGGACCGCATCCTCGGGAACGTCCGCGTTCACGTGGAAGATCGGTGCCCGCACCGCCTTGGCCACGTCGGTGGCGTAGAGGGAGGAGCGGGCGTCAGCGGGTCCGGTGGTGAAGCCGATCTGGTTGTTGACCACCACGTGCACGGTGCCGCCCGTGCGGTAACCCCGGAGCTCGGAGAGGTTCAGCGTCTCCACCACCACGCCCTGGCCGGCGAAGGCGGCGTCCCCGTGCAGCAGCACGGGAAGGACCCGCTCGTGCGCCGTGTCTCCCAGGCTGTCCTGGCGCGCGCGCGCCATCCCCTCCACCACCGGGTCCACCGCCTCCAGATGGCTCGGGTTCGCGGCCAGGCGCACGGTGAGCCGCCGGCCGGAGGGTGCCTCGAAGGTGCCCTCCGCCCCCAGGTGGTACTTCACGTCCCCCGAGCCCTGCACCGTGGCAGGGTCGAGCTCGCCCTCGAACTCGCGGAAGATCTGGGCCGCACCCTTCCCCACCACGTGCGCGATCACGTTCAAACGGCCGCGGTGGGCCATGCCCAGCACCACCTCCTCCACGCCGCCGTCGGCGGCGTCCTGGAGCAGCGCGTCCAGCATGGGGATCAGCGTCTCCGCGCCCTCCAGGGAGAAGCGCTTCTGGCCCACGTAGGTGGTGTGGAGGAAGCGCTCGAAGGCGGAGGCCACGTTCAGGCGCTCGAGGATGCGCAGCTGCACGTCGCGAGGAAGGGGCGGGCGGGGCATCTCCATCCGCTCCTGCAGCCAGGCCCGGATGCCCCCCTCCGGGATGTGCATGAACTCGACCCCGATGTGGCCGCAGTAGGTGCCCCTCAGGATCTCCAGCGTCTCTCGGAGCGTCAGGGTCGCATTGGACCCCCGCAGGTTCCCCACGAAGAAGCGCCGGTCCAGGTCCCACACCGTGAGACCGTAGGTGGACATGGCCAGCTCGGGCTCCACCTCGGGAGTGAAGCCGGAGGCGAGGGGGTCGAGCTCGGCGTAGAGGTGGCCGCGCACGCGGTAGGCGCGGATGAGCTGCAGGACCGCGGCCTGCTTGCGGATGATCTCGGAGTCCGGCGCGGCGCCGCCGATCCGCGCCGCTCGGTCGGGAGCGGTGCGGAAGGGCTCGTGGGGCACCCCGCATTCCGTGAAGATGCGGTGGTAGAAGCCCTCCTCGCCGGCGAGCAGGCGCTCCACCGTGCCCAGGAAGGCGCCCGATTCCGCCCCCTGGATGACCCGGTGGTCGTAGGTGCTGGTGAGGGTGAGGACCTTCGAGACGCCGAGCTCCGCGATCATCTCGGGAGCGGCGCCCGCGAAGGCGGCGGGATAGGCGATCGATCCCACCCCGACGATGGCGGATTGTCCCTCCAACAGGCGCGGCACGGAGAGTGCCGTGCCCACCACGCCGGGGTTGGTGAGGGTGACCGTCGTCCCCTGGAAGTCCTCGACGGTGGCCTTGCCTTCCCGGGCGCGCGCCACGGCGCCGTCGTAGGCGGCCACGAAGGCGGGAAAGTCGAGGCGGCCCGCGTCCTTGATGTTGGGCACGAGCAGCGCACGCTCGCCGCGCCGCTCCAGGTCCACGGCAAGGCCGAGATGGATCGTGCGCCGGGGCAGGCGATGCGGCGTTCCGTCCACCTCGGTGTACACCGCGCTCATGGCGGGGTGGCGTTCCAGCGCGCGCACCACCGCCCAGGCGATCAGGTGGGTGAAGGACACCTTGAAGGAGGCTTCCGCCGCCTGGTGCGCATTGAGGAGACGGCGGTTCTCCTCCAGCAGCTTGACGGGGAAGGTGCGGGCGGAGGTGGCCACGGGGACGGCCAGGCTCGCCGTCATGTTCTCCGCCAGGCGGGCCGCGGCGCCCCGCAGGGGTTCCGCCCCATCCGGCGCCTCGGCCGGGCTGGAGGCAGCCGGCGGGACCGGCTCCCCTTGCGCGGAGGCGGGCTGATCGCCGCCGAAGAACTCGCGCCAGGCCTCGCTGACGGACCGGGGATCGTGGAGGTAGCGCCGGTAGAGCTCGTCGACGTAGCCGAGGTTCTGTCCGAACTGGCTCATCGTCTGCGCTAGTGTATAGGCGCGTGCCGCAGAACGACAGGGCGACCCGAGGGCAGGACCGGACGCACCGGGCACTGGCGCCGCTGGCGCTGGGCGCGCTGGGCGTGGTCTACGGCGACATCGGGACGAGCCCGCTGTACGCGGTGCGCGAATGCTTCAACCCCGCGCACGGCATGCCCCCAGATCCCCGCCACATCTACGGCATCCTCTCCCTGATCTTCTGGTCCCTCGTCCTGGTGATCAGCGTCAAGTACCTGGCGGTGGTGCTCCAGGCGGACAACCGGGGGGAGGGCGGAATCCTGGCGCTCCTCGCCCTGGTGCGCCCGGAATCGCGGGAGCGGCCGAGCCGCCTGGGCTCGGCGATGGTGATGGCCGGCCTCTTCGGTGCGGCTCTCCTCTACGGTGACGGCATGCTGACGCCTGCGGTGACGGTGCTGTCTGCGATGGAGGGCCTCGCCGTTTCCGCGCGGCCGCTCGCCCCCTTCGTGCTCCCCATCACCCTGGTGATCCTGTTCTTCCTCTTCTTCTTCCAGCGTCACGGCACGGAGCGGATCGCCAGCGTTTTCGGCCCCTTCACGCTCCTCTGGTTCCTGGTGATCGGCGTGCTGGGGGCGGTCTCGGTCGTGCAGACACCAGAAATCCTGCACGGGCTGGATCCCGTCTGGGCCCTGCGCTTCTTCGGAGAAGAGGGGCTGGAAGGGGTGCTCATCCTGGGTGCCGTGTTCCTGGTCGTGACGGGAGGCGAGGCGCTCTACGCCGACATGGGACACTTCGGGCGCGCTCCCATCCGCCTGGCCTGGTTCGCGGTGGTGCTGCCTTCCCTCGTCCTGAATTACTTCGGCCAGGGAGCGCTGCTGCTGCGCGATCCCACCGCCATCGTGAACCCCTTCTACCTGCTGGCCCCGGATTGGGCCCGCCTTCCCCTGGTCGCGCTCGCCACCACGGCCTCGGTCATCGCCTCCCAGGCGGTGATCTCCGGGTCGTTCTCGCTGACACGGCAGGCGGTTCAGCTCGGCTACCTGCCCCGGGTGGAGATCCGCCACACGTCGCCCCGGGAGATCGGCCAGATCTACATCCCGCGCGTGAACGTGATGCTCATGCTCTGCTCCATGGGCCTGGTGCTGTTCTTCCAGAGCTCCAGCGCCCTGACCTGGGCCTATGGCGTGGCCGTCGCCCTGACGATGACGATCACCACGCTGCTGCTCTACATGGTGATGCGCCGGAAGTGGCACTGGAGCCTGCCCCTGGCGGCGGGAGCGGCGGGGGTGTTCCTCTGCATCGACCTGGCGTTCCTCAGCTCCAACCTGGCCAAGGTGCTCCATGGCGGCTGGTTCCCGCTCGTGGTCGGCATCGTGGGCTACATCGTGATGGCCACCTGGAGGCGCGGTCGGGAGCTGCTGGCCCAGCGCCTGCACGACACCTCGATGCCCATGTCCGACCTGCTGGCGCGCCTGGCCAAGAACCCGCCGCAAAGGGTGGCGGGAACCGCGGTCTTCCTCTCCGCCACCCCCAGTGGTGTGCCGCCCCCCCTCCTCCAGAACCTGCGCCACAACCGGGTGCTGCACGAGCGTGTGGTGCTGCTCACCCTGGTGTTCGAGGAGGTGCCCCGTGTCCCGGAGAAGGAGCGCATCGAGCTCTATCTCCTGGAGAAGCGCTTCTACCGGGTCATCGCCCACTACGGCTTCATGGAGGAGCCGAACGTCCTGGACGTGCTGGAGAAGTGCCGGTCCCACCACCTTCACATCGACCTCGACTCCACGACTTTTTTCCTTGCCCGGGAGTCGCTCCTGGCCACCGACAAGCCGGGGATGGCGCTCTGGCGCGAGCGCATGTTCGCCACCCTCTCCCGGAACGCCTCCCGCGCCACCGCCGCGTTCCACATCCCTCCCGGCCGCGTGATCGAGCTGGGCACGCAGATCGAGCTGTGAGGCGGGTCCTCGCCTTCTCCCTGGTTCTCTTCTGCGGCTGCGCCGAGCTGTATTTCAAGGACCAGCCGCTCACGCGGCGCTGGCCGGTCATGGGGACCTACGCGGAGGCGACGGTGTGGGGGGATGGACCCGTGCAGGCGCGGGCCATGGAGCACCTGCGCGACTCGCTCGACCGCTCCGACGCGGCCATGAGCAACTGGAGGGCGGACAGCGGCCTGAACCAGCTCAACCGGGACGCCCGGGCGGGAGAGGCGCTGGCCGCCGACCCCGTGCTCGCCGAGTGCGTGGCGGCGGCCCTGGACGGGGCGGAGGCCACGGGCGGCGCCTTCGATCCCACGGTGGGACCGCTGATGGTGGTGTGGGGGCTGCGGCCCGGGCCACGGCGCACGCCGGACGATGCCGAGATCGAGGCCACGCTGCGCGATGTGGGCTGGGAGAAGGTGCAGCGCCAGGGGCGGAAGATCCGCTTCCAGACGCGCGGCATGGAGCTGGACCTCGGCGGCATCGGCAAGGGCTGCGCGCTGGACGCCGCGGTGCGGGAGGCGATGCTGGACACGCCGGCGGGCATCCTCGATCTCGGCCGCAGCTTCGGCGTCTGGGGCTTCCCCCCTCACGGATCCTGGCACCTGGCCATCACGGCGCCGGAGGACGAGGAGGACGTCTTCGCCACGCTGACGGTGGAGCCGCCGGCCTACGTGTCCACCTCCAGCCAGGAGGAGAACCCGGGGCACATCGTGGACCCCAAGACGGGGCGGGCGGCGGACACGGACATCGTCTCCGCCACCGCGATCGCCCCCACCGGTGCAGTCTCCGACCTCCTGAGCACCGCGCTCCTGGTCGCGGGCTCCGGCCATGCGCGGGGCATCCTGGAGGCGTATCCGGGCGCGCACGCGGTGCTGCTCGTGCGCGAGGGAGGCGCGCTCACGCTGCTGGCATCGGCCTCCCTGGAGAAGCGGCTGAAGGTCGAGGAGGCGTGGCAGGGACGGCTCGCCTCGGTGGAGTACACGCTGCCCTGAACGGGGAAGAGAATCCTGGACCTGTCCTACAGCTCGAACCCCTCCTCGAGCTGGGGGAGGTTGATCTCCGCTCCCGGAAACACCGCCCGCAGGCTCTCCGCCATGGCCGCCGCCGGGCCCGCTTCCCCGTGGTTGACGAAGATCTTCTTGGGCGAGCCGGCGGACTCCGCCCAGGCCCGCAGTCCCTTCCGGTCCGTGTGGGCGGAGAGGCCGCTGATCTGGTGGATGGAGGCGCGGACCTGCACGGGCCGGTCGTGGATGCGCACGTGCTTGGCGCCGTCCAGGATCTTGCGCCCCAGCGTCCCCTCCGCCTGGTAGCCGGCGAAGAGGACGTCCGCCTCCGGGCGCCACAGGTGATGCCGCAGGTGATGGAGGATCGGCCCCGCCGTGCACATTCCCGACGCAGCCACGACGATCTTGGGCCGGTTGTCCCGGTTGAGCGCGATCGAGTCCTGCCGGTCCTTGAGCACGCGCAGCTCCGACATCCAGACCAGGCCGCTCCCGGCCTCCAGGCGTGCCCGCGCTTCCTCGTCGAAGCATTCCGGGTGAGCGCGGTAGATCTCGGTGGCGCGGATGGCCAGGGGGCTGTCCAGGTAGACCTCCGGAAACACGAGCTTCTTCCGCTCCGAGAGCGTCTTCAGCCGGTAGAGCACGTTCTGGGTGCGTCCCACGGCGAAGGCGGGGATGAGCAGGGCCCCGCCATCGGCGCGGGCGTGCTCGAGGACCTTCAAGAGGAGGTCATCCGTGACGTCGGTTCGAGGATGCTCGCGATCCCCGTAAGTGGACTCGATCACCAGGACGTCGCAGGGCGGGGCCGGCTCGGGGTCGCGCACGATGGGCTGGTCCCTGGGTCCGATGTCGCCCGAGAACAGGATGCGATGGCCGTCCCTCTCCAGGAGCACGCTGGCCGAGCCCAGGATATGGCCGGCGTCGCGGAACGTGACGCGGAGGACTGCGGTCCTTCCCACCTCGAAGGGCACGCCGTAGTCGCGGGTCTCCAGGCGCTCCAGGATGCGGGCCACGTCCCCCTCCGTGAAGAGCGGCTTCACGGCAGGCCGCCCCGCGCGCAAACGCCAGGCGTTCTGCTCCTCGGCGTCGCGCTCGTGGATGCGCGCGGAGTCGAGCAGCATGATCTCCACCAGATCGGCGGTGCCCGCCGTGCAGTAGATGGGGCCGCGGAAGCCCTGGGCGGTGAGCAGGGGAAGCCGGCCGATGTGGTCCACGTGGGCGTGGGTGAGCACCACCGCCGCCACACTCCTGGGAGGGAAGGTGAAGCGCCGCCGGTTCAGGGCGGTGAGCCTGGCCGGGCCCTGGAAGGCGCCGCAGTCCACCAGGATGCGCGCCCCGCCATGCTCCAGGGAGGTGCAGGAGCCGGTCACCTGGCCGGCCGCCCCGTGGAAGGTCAGTCGCATCCTTTCCTCGCCGCGTCTACACTGCCTGGCTCCTGGAGGATCTCATGGAAACGATCGCCGTCCCGCGCCTGCTCGATCGCCTGGGCCTGTCCGCCGTCAACCCCGGGGCGTCCACCGGGCGATGGATCGACACCCATGGGTCGGAGCTGGTGTCGTTCAGCCCCGCCACCGGCGAGCCCATCGCCAGCGTCCGCACCGCCAACGGGGAGGACTACGAGCGGGTGGTGGCCGAGGCGGCGCGCGCGTTCCAGACGTGGCGCATGGTGCCCGCCCCCCGCCGGGGCGAGATCGTGCGGCAGCTCGGGGAGGAGCTGCGCGCGCACAAGGAGCCGCTGGGGCAGCTCGTCTCCCTGGAGATGGGGAAGATCCTCACCGAGGGCCTGGGCGAGGTCCAGGAGATGATCGACATCTGCGACTTCGCGGTCGGCCTCTCCCGCCAGCTCTACGGGCTCTCCATGCACTCCGAGCGTCCCTTCCACCGCATGTACGAGCAGTGGCATCCCCTGGGCATCGTGGGGATCGTCACCTCCTTCAACTTCCCCGTGGCCGTGTGGTCGTGGAATGCGGCCATCGCGGCGGTCTGCGGCGACACCATGATCTGGAAGCCCTCCCACCGTACGCCGCTCACCGCGGTCGCCGTCCAGCATCTGTGTCACCGGGTCATGGAGCGGCACGGTCTCACCGGGGTGTTCAACCTCCTGATGAGCGAGCACGGCGTGTCGGAGAAGCTGGTGGCCGACCGGCGCATCCCTCTGATCTCCGCCACCGGCTCCACCCGCATGGGGAGACAGGTGGGACGGGTGGCGGCGGAGCGCTTCGGCCGCACCATCCTCGAGCTGGGTGGCAACAATGCCGTGGTGGTGATGGACGACGCCGACCTGGATCTGGCCCTGCGCGCGGTCGTCTTCGGCGCCGTGGGCACGGCCGGGCAGCGCTGCACGAGCACGCGCCGGCTGATCCTGCAGCGCGGGATCGCGCCGAGCTTCCTGGAGCGCCTGCAGGCGGCCTACGGGCACATCCGCATCGGCGATCCCCTGGATCCCGCCACCCTGATGGGCCCGCTGGTGGACGAGGAGGCGATCACCTCGATGATGCACGCGCTGGAGCGGGCGCGGGCGGAAGGAGCGGAGGTCGTCTGCGGCGGCAAGCGGGTGAGCCGGCCCGGCTTCTTCGTGGAGCCCACGCTGGTGCGCGTGCGCGCGGGCATGCAGGTTCCCCTGGAGGAGACCTTCGCCCCCGTGCTCTGGGTCTACGAAGTGGACACCCTGGAGGAGGCGATCGCCCTCCAGAACGGCGTGCCCCAGGGCCTGTCCTCCTCGATCTTCACCCGCAACGTCCTCGCCGGGGAGCGCTTCCTGTCTGCCATGGGCAGCGACTGCGGGATCGCCAACGTGAACATCGGCACGTCGGGGGCGGAGATCGGCGGCGCCTTTGGCGGCGAGAAGGAGACGGGGGGAGGACGGGAGTCCGGCTCCGACTCCTGGAAGCAGTACATGCGGCGCCAGACGAACACGATCAATTGGGGGACCGACCTGCCGCTGGCCCAGGGGGTCAAGTTCGACGTCTGACCCGGCGCTTGCCCGTCTGCGGCGCGCCCATGCGCTCGCGGATGACGGAGAGCAGGTCCACCGGCTCCGGAGCTTCCTCGCCCGCGTCTTCCGTGCGTGCCACGTCCTTCTTCTGCCTGAGCTTCTTCTGCACGAGCTGGCGCATGGCGGCCTCCCGGGGGTCCTCCAGCAGGTCCCTGGGAAGGGAGGCGCCCCTCGTCGCCGTCACCGCTTTCTGGGCCGCCTTCGCCGTGGTGGCGGGGATGGTCTTGGGCCGCGCCGGGAGGCCGACCTCGGCGGGGGAGCGCACCTCGTCCGGGAAGCGCAGGGTCTCGGCACGCAGGATGCCGTGCTCGGCCAGGATGGCCACCACGTGCTCGCGCTCGCGCAGGACGAAGGTGGCGATGCCGGCGCGCCTGGACTCCTCCATGGCGGCGGCCAGGAGCTTGTACGCCTTGGTGGACCGCCCCGCGGGGGTGAGCACGTAGCCGGTCTCGAAGAAGGCGGGGGGTAGGTCCTCCCGGGGCACGAAGCGCTGCAGGGAGATGTCCCGCGTCTTCTCCGGCTCCAGTGCCTCCAGCTCCTCGTCGGTCACCGTGACCCACTTGCCGTCCCCGACCTCCACGCCGCGCACGATCTCGTCGGAGCCGAGCGGCCGGTCCTCCTTGGGGCACCAGTACTGGCGCCGCAGAGGGGTGCCGTCCTCGTCCAGCATGCGCAGCGAGCTGCGCTCCTCGCGGACGGCGGGGTAGAGGTCCACGGGGACGCTCACCAGGCCGAAGGTGATCGTCCCCGACCAGAACGCGCGGGGCCGCGCTCCCTCCAGGATCTCCGCGGCCTCGGCGTCGTCAACCTGCCTTCTGCTTCTTGGTGGCATCCTTCAGGCTCGCGCGCAGGAGCTGGGAAAGGTCCTGTCCTGCGGGTTTCTTGGGCTTGAACTTGCGGACGGTGGTGCGCCGTCCCTTGGCCTTGGCCTCGATCAGCTCCTCCACGCGCGCCCGATAGGTGTCCTTGAACGCCGAGGGATCGAAGGGCCCCTGGAGCGCGGCCACCAGCTGCGTGGCCATCGTGCGCTCGCGCGCGTCCACGTTCTCCCCCCCGGGGGCCTCCAGATCCTCGGTGCGGACGAGCATCGCCCCCAGACGCAGCGTGGACAGCACGAGGTAGCCCTCCTCGGCGCGCAGCACCCCCCGGTACTGGCGCTTGCGCATGACCCAGGAGGCGATCCCCTCGCGCGAGGCGCCCGCGAGCGCATCGGCCAGGGCGAAGTAGCGCGCGCGCTCGGCCTCGCCGTGCGGCCCCAGCCAGTAGGGGCGGTCGATCGCCGCCGCCGGCACCGTTCCCGCGGGGACGAAGCGCTCGATGCGCAGGTCACGGGAAGCGGGCGGCGAAAGGGCCTCCACCTCCTCCGGCTCCACGAAAACGAAGACGCCGGGGTCCACCTCCACGCCGCGGCGGATCCGCTCCTTGGGAACGGGCTCGCCGGTTTCCGGGTGCACCATCCGCTGCTGCACCTGGGTCTTGTCCTTGGCGTGGAGCAGGTGGAAGGCCACACCCCTGTCCCTGGCGGCCGAGAAGACCTGCACGGGCAGGGTCAGGCTCCCGGCGCGCAGCGTGCCGTTCCAGATCGCGCGCGCAGCCAACGTGAAGCACCTCGGAGGGGAGGGTTGGGCTTGCCTCCATCCTACCGAGGGTCGGCCCGCCTGGCTACGGGCAGGCGGCGTGGGTGCGCCCGGCGCCAAATCCCCCCGCGCCGCACGCGTTCCGCGCCTGCACCAGGTAGAAGTAGCCGCCGTCCGGTCCCGGATCGGAGGCGTCGGCGACCGCCGCGCTCACGGCGCCGGTCGCCAGGCAGTCCGCCGACGCGACGGGGACGCCCAGGCGCAGCCCGGCCAGGTCGCCGCGCAGCACGTCGTACACGGTGCCCGAGCCCGCGGCTGCGGCCGCGGACGTCCACGAGAGCACGCTGTCGCTGGCGGCGGCGAGCCCCGTGACCTCGCCGGGGACGTCGAAGGCGCCGTCGTTTCCGGGCGCGCAGTCGCACGCGTCGGTGATGCCGTCGTGGTCCGCGTCGACCGAGGGGTGGATCGCGGCGTACGCGTCCACCAGCCCCCAGCCGAAGAGGTTGTTGGGAATGTCCAGCCGCGTGGTTCCGCCGCAGGTCTGGGTGGTCTGGATCGCCGCCGTGTTGGCGGTGCGCTCCAGCTGGCAGATGGTGAGGTCTAGGTTCCCCCGGAGGCCCGGCTTCGCGGACAGGAGAAGGGCGGACACGCCGGCCACGTGAGGGCTTGCCATGCTGGTGCCCTGGAAGGAGGCGTAGAGCCCGTTGCGGATGGAGGAGCGCACGTTCACTCCAGGGGCGGCGATCTCCGGCTTCATGCGGTTGCTGCCGTCGATCGTCACCGGCCCCCGCGACGAGAAGCTGGCCAAATTGTTGTTGACGTCGATGGCGCCGGCGGAGAAGGCGTCGGCATGGATCGCGGGCGGGTCCGAGACCGTGGAGCAGGAGGAGCCGCTGTTGCCGGCGGCGGCCACGAAGAGGATCCCCGCCGCCTCGGTGGCGGCGAGCCCGTCCAGCAGGGAAGCCACGTTGCACCCCTCCGAGGGCGGGCAGCCCCAGGAGTTGTTCACGATGTGCGGTGCCTTGCTGGGATCGCCGTCGGCCTCGGGATCGCCGCCGTGAGGGTAGGGGGCGATGAACCACTGCATGCAGTCGAGGTAGCTCGCGGGCGTGCCGTTCCCCAGGTTCATGTTCCGGCAGCCGATCCACTTCGCCGCCGGGGCCACGCCGATCTGGTTGCTGCCGTCCTCTCCGACCATGGTGCCCACGGTGTGGGTGCCGTGGTTGTGGTCGTCCAGCGGCGCCTCCAGGTCGGCGATGGCATCGTGCCAGTTGTAGTCGTGGGAGGCGCTGACGCCGTCCCACCCCCGGTACTTGCCCTTGAGGGCGGGGTGCGTCCACTCCACGCCGGTGTCCGCGGAGGCCACCACCACACCGGCACCGCGCACCGCGTCCCCCAGCCAGACGTCGTCGGCGTTCACCCGAGTCACGCCCCACTCCACGGCTTCCGGGGTGAGAACGGGGCCCTCCTCCACCTCCTCGATCCCACGCACCACGGGGTTCCCGATCACCGCCGTCACCTCGGGCCGCTCGGCGAGCGCGCGCGCCAGGGGCAGGTCGCCTTCCACCACCAGGCCGTTCACGATCCAGAGCGGCTTCCAGGAGATGCCGCGGGCGTCGAGGAGGGCGCGCACCTGGGCCTGCCGGTCCCGGGCGCGCGCGCGCAGGGTCTCGTAGACGTCGCGCGTGCCGCGCTTGCCTGCCAAAGCCCGCCCCATGCCCTCCCCATCGTCGAAGCGGACGATGAAGGAGTCGGTCCCCACCTGCCGGAGCCGGCCCTCGAGCCAGAGATCGACCTTGAGCCGGGGATCGCGCGTGAAGTCGTCCGCGAGGGCGGGAAGGACGGAGGTCAGGCAGAGGAGGAGCACGGCGACGGGGTGGCGCATGGAATCCCCTGTACCGCGAGGGCGCGGCAGCGTCAACGGCGAACCACGGAGGAGCCCTCGAGGATGTTGAAATCCGCGGGCTCGATCTGGAGGGTGGCGTGCTCGATGGAGAAGCGCTCCCGCAGGGCGCGCAGGGCCCCCCGCAGCACGTGGGCGGGAGGCAGCGTGTGGTCGAGCACCAGGTGAGCGGTGAGCAGGGGCGTGCGCCCTCCCAGGCTCCAGACGTGCAGGTCGTGCACGCCCGCCACCCCCGCGGTCTCGCGCAGGCAGCGCGCCACCGCGCCCAGATCGAGGTGCGGGGGGGCTCCTTCCATCAGGACGTGCACCGACTCCAGGACCAGGCGGACGGCGGAGACGGCCAGGATGCCGGCGATGAGGACGCCGGCGACGGGATCCGCCCAGCTCCAGCCGAAGGCGGCGAGTGCGCCCGCCGCCAGGAGGGCCCCCACCGAGCCCAGCAGGTCGCCCAGAACGTGGAGGTAGGCGGCGCGCACGTTCAGGCGCCCGCGGCCGCCGTGCAGGAGGATGGAGCCGGCGAGGTTCACGAGAAGGCCGCCCGCCGCCACCCCCGCCATGAGAGGGACGTCCACCGCCGCCGGGCGGCGCAGGCGCTCGATGGCCTCGACGAGGAGGAAGGAGCAGAGCACGGCCAGGGCCGCGCCATTGATGAGCGCGGCCAGGATCTCCGCGCGCTGGTAGCCGTAGGTGCGTCCCCGGTCGGGCGGCCGGGTGGCCCAGCGCGTGGCCGCCAGGGCCAGGGCCAGGGCCAGCACGTCGGTGAGCATGTGCCCGGCGTCGGCCAGCAGGGCCAGGCTGTGGGAGAGGAGCCCGCCCACCAGCTCCACCACCATGTAGGCGGCGGTGAGGGCGAGCACCCAGGCCAGGCGCACGCTGGCGGCGCGCGAGTCCTCGGGGTGCGGGTGGCCGTGGCCCATCCGAGGTCAGGCGGGCTCGGTCATCTTGACGGCGTCGAGCGCCTGGTCGAGTTGCTCGCGCGTGAGCCCGGTGGTGGCTGCCGCGACCTCGCGCACGGTGCGTCCGGTCTTCGCCGCCTCCTTGGCCACCGCCGCCGCCTTGTCGTACCCCACGAAGGGCACGAGACCGGTGCAGATGGCCAGGCCCTGCTCGACCATTTCCGGTCCGCGCTCCGTGGCCTGGGTTCCCCGCACGCAGCGCTCGGCGAAGCCGCGCGTGGCCTCGCCCAGCACCTCCGCCGCCTGCACGAAGTTGTGGGCGGCCACCGGCATCATGGTGTTGAGCTCGAAGAAGCCCCATTGCCCGGACTGGAGCACGGCCTGGTCGGCGGCGATGGTCTGGGCCACCGCCATGATCAGCGCCTCCGCGATCACGGGATTGACCTTCCCGGGCATGATGGAGCTGCCGGGCTGGACCTCCGGGATCCTGAGCTCGCCCAGACCACATCGGGGTCCTGAGGCGAGCAGGCGGACGTCGTTCGCGATCTTGAGCATGCTCACCGCCACCGTGCGCACGGAGCCCATCGCCTCCACCACCGCGTCCAGGGTGGCCTGGGCCTGGAAGTGGTTGTCCGTCTCCCGGATGGTCACCCCGGCCGCGGCCGAGACCCTCTCGCACACGAGCCGGGCGAACTCCGGATGGGTGTTCACGCCCGTGCCCACGGCGGTCCCCCCCAGGGGCACGCAGGACAGCTCCTCCCGCGCATGGGCCAGGCGTCGGACCGCTCGCTCCATCTGTCCCGCGTAGCCGCGGAAGACCTGTCCCAGACGGATGGGGGTGGCGTCCTGCAGGTGCGTCCGCCCCGTCTTCACCACATCCCAGAATTCCTTCGCCTTGGCCTCCAGCTCCCCCTGCAGCGCCTTCACCGCCGGGTCCAGCACCTCGTGGACGGCGAGGAGGGCCGAGAGGTGCAGGGCGGTGGGGATGACGTCGTTGCTGGATTGCCCGAGGTTCACGTGGTCGTTGGGGTGCACCACGCCGCGCGAGCCACGCGCGCTCCCCAGGATCTCTGCGGCGCGGTTGGCGATGACCTCGTTGGCGTTCATGTTCGTGGAGGTCCCGGAGCCGGTCTGGAAGACGTCCACCACGAACTCGGCGTCGAGCTTGCCTTCCGCGACCTCGCCGGCAGCGCGAATGATGGCGTCGGCCAGGTGGGGGGGGAGCTTGCCGAGCTCGCGGTTCACCTGGGCTGCCGCCTGCTTGATCAGCCCCAGGGCGCGCACGAAGCGCCGCGGCATGCGCAGGCCGCTGATGGGAAAGTTGAGCACGGCGCGCTGGGTGGAGGCGCCGTAGTACGCCTCCGCGGGGACCTGCATCTCGCCCATGGTGTCGCGCTCGGTCCGCGTGGTCGTG
>DASUFT010000032.1:0-10737 GCA_036274395.1 Candidatus Polarisedimenticolaceae bacterium
GCCCAAGAAGACGACGCCGGCCACGGTGGAGTACGTCGACCTGGGGGGCGTCACGAAGGGCGAGGCCGCCGACGTGCTGCCCCTCGACCAGCTCCGCACCGTGGACGCCCTCGCGCACGTGGTGCGCGCGTTCCGCGACGACGCGGTGCCCCACGTGGAGGGCCCGATCGATCCCGCGCGCGACGCCGCCACCATGGAGACGGAGCTGCTCCTGGCCGACCACACGATCGCCGAGCGGCGGCTGGAGAAGCTCGAGCAGAACATCAAGAAGATGAACAGGGAGGAGGACAAGAAGGAGCTGGAGCTGCTGCGCCGCTGCCTGGCGGCGCTGGAGAGCGAGACGCCGCTGCGGAACCTCGAGCTGGCCGAGGAGGACGAGAAGCGCCTGCGCGGTTACACCTTCCTCACCCTCAAGCCGCTGCTGCTGATCGTCAATGCAGACGAGGCGGACGCGGGAAAGCTGAAGGAAGGCGCGGCCGCCTTCGGCCTCCAGGAGATGGCCAGCCGCCCCCACACCGAGGTGGTCGCCCTCTCCGCGCGCATCGAGGCCGAGATCGCCCAGCTCGACACGGCCGACGCCGCCGCGTTCATGGCCGACCTCGGGATCTCCGAGCCGGCGCTCGATCGGTCCATCCGCGCCTCCTACCACCTTCTGGGGAGGCTCTCCTTTTTCACGGTCGGCGAGGACGAGTGCCGGGCGTGGACGCTGCGGCGGGGCACCCCGGCGCGCAAGGCGGCGGGGGTGATCCACAGCGACATCGAGCGGGGCTTCATCCGCGCCGAGGTCGTGGCCTACGACGACCTGGTCGCCGCCGGGAGCTGGGCCGCCTGCCGCGACAAGGGCACGCTGCGCCTGGAGGGGAAGGACTACATCTTCCAGGACGGGGACGTCACGAACTTCCGCTTCGCCGTCTGAGAAGGTGTCAGGCACTTCCATTTCTTTTTCCGCTCGCCCCTCGAGGCGGGCGAAAGGAAATGGAAATGGAAGTGCCTGACACCTTCAGAGCAGCTCCCGGAGCCTCCGCAGCACCTCCGCATCCTCCCCGGGCAGCACGGTGCGCAGGTCGAGGAGCAGGCGTCCCTCGTGCACGCGCCCCACGATGGGCGGCTCCCCTTCCCGCAGGCGCTTCTCCAGCTTCGCCTGGAGCGACAGGAGACGCGTCGGCCGCTCCCCCGCGGGGGAGGCGCCGCCTCCCGGGCGGGAGACGCCGGAGACGATCGTCAGGTCCGCTTCCCGGGGAAGCGCGTCGCGCACGCGGGCGGCGCGGAGGCCCACCTCCTCTTCCGTCAGCGCCAGCATGCGCAGGGTGGGGACCTCCTGGAAGGCGCGCCCCCGCACGTACGCGGAGAGCGTGGCGTGCAGCGCCGCGAGCGTCACGCGATCCACGCGGAGCGCCCGGGCCAGCGGGCTCTTCGCCGCCCGCTCCACCAGCTCCGGCCGCCCCACCAGGAACCCGGCCTGCGGCCCGCCCAGCAGCTTGTCCCCGCTGAAGGTGACGAGGTCGGCGCCGTCCTCCAGGATGGCCGCCACCGGGCGCTCGTCCCGGATGCCGAAGGGCGTCAGGTCCACGAGGTCGCCGCTCCCCCAGTCCACCAGCAGCGGCAGTCCGGTCTCGCGCGCCAGCGGGGCGAGCTCACCCACGCTCACCGACTCCGTGAACCCCACCTGGTGGAAGTTGCTCGGATGCACCTTGAGCAGGGCCGCCGTCTTCGGTCCGGCGGCGGCGCGGTAGTCCTGCAGGCGCGTGCGGTTGGTGGTTCCCACCTCCCGCAGGCGCGCGCCCGAGGCGGCCAGGATCTCGGGCACGCGGAAGCCGCCCCCGATCTCCACCAGCTCGCCCCGCGAGACCACGACCTCCCGCCCCCGGGCGAGCGCCTGCAGCGCCAGCAGCACGGCGGCGGCGTTGTTGTTCACCACCAGCGCGGCCGCCCCGGGGAACAGGTGAGCGAGCAGCGGCGTCAGGTGCGTCATGCGCCGCCCCCGCCCCCCGCGCCTGAGGTCGTACTCCAGGTCGAGGTACCCCGCCGCCGCCTCCGCCACCGCGATCGCCGCCTCCCGCGAGAGCACCGCCCGGCCCAGGTTCGTGTGGGCGATCACCCCGGTGGCGTTGATCACGCGCCGGGGACGGGGAACGAGCAAGCGCCTCGCCGCGGCCGCCACCCGGGTGGCGACGGCCTCGGGGGCCACCTGGGCGGAAAGTGCCCCGGCGCCCAGGGTTCCTCCCTCGACGCCGGCCCGGACCGCCTCCAGATCCTCGCGGATCAGCGCCGTCGTCAGGGGGGCGCCCGCCTCCTCCAGGACGGCCGAAAAGGCCTGGTGCGCGAGCAGGTTGCCCACGGCGGGAATGAGGCGGAGATCGCTTTGCATGGGCGTGATCGGGACCCCATATTCGTCTTCGGCCGGGCGGCCGATTCTAGACGCACAGGGAGAGAGTTTGGCGGTCAACGATCCCGATCCCGAGGCCTTCATCGACGCCGAGCTGGACCGGCTGCAGGTCGGACTCCGCCAGATCAAGGTGCAGTACGACATGTTCTTCGCGGGCTCGCTCCCCCGGCAGCCCTTCGAGCTGCGCTCCGAGCTCGACAGGATCATCAAGCGCCTGTCCGCAACACCCATCCGCAAGTACGCGCAGCGCTTCCATCTCGCCTCGCTGGTGAGCCGCTTCAACGCCATGTCCGAACTGTGGGGGAAGACGCTGCGCACCCTGGAGGAGGGGGACCGGCCCGCCCCCTCCGTGGCCGACCGGGTCAAGGCGGAGCGCCTGCTCACCACCTGCCGCGTCACCGATCCCGCCCACGAGGAGGAGTCCATGAAGCTCCTCCACGCCCGCTTCGTGGAGGCCCGCAAGAAGGCGGGCGACGGCGAGGATGGAGTATCCTTCCGCGCCTTCGTCAAGGGGGTCGCTTCCCAGGCGCGGCGCCTCAAGGACAAGACCGGCTGTGAAGAAATCGAACTGCGCATCGTGGTCCACGACCGCAAGGTCCAGCTCAAGGCCCGGCCGGGACGCTGACCGCAACGTCATGAGCCGCCGGATCGCCTCCTGCGCGCTCCTAGGCTGGGCGGCCCTGGCGCCGGCTCTGGCGCAGGAGGCCCCGTCCCCCGCGCCGGAGAAGAAGGAAGGCTTCTTCCGGCGGCTGTGGCCGCGCCAGGACGCGGTCCCCACCGAGCCCGCGCCGGCCCCCACCGGGGCCCCCGGCGCGGCCTCCGCGCCCGCCGCGCCGACCGCTGCCGCGGTCCCTCCCGCCCCCGTTCCCCGCCGGCTGGCGGTCGTCCAGGAGCGGCTGCGCGCCACCCGCGTGGGCACGGACCTCACCGGCCTGCGCTACCTCGACCTCGTGGACAGCGGCACCGCCACACCCGCGCAGCTGAACGCCTTCGGCGTCTGGCTGGCGGGTCAGGGCATCCTCGAGCCCGCGCAGGAGTACTTCCGCGCCTCCCTGGACATGAACAGGGAGGACGCCGAGGTCTGGAACAACCTGGGGATGGTCCAGCTCCGGCTCGACCAGGACGGGGCGGCGAAGTCCTCCTTCGAGCGGGCGATCGCCCTCGATCCCACGCACGCCCGCGCCCACTACAACCTGGGCATGTACCTGGACGACCAGGGGGACTACGACGGCGCCATCCAGGAGTACACGCGCGCCCTGCTGCTCGATCCCCGCCTGGGCGATGCCGCGTACAACCCCCAGGTGGTGAACAACCCGCGGATCCTGGTGGTGCGCATGGGCCTGTACGAGCGCAAGGCCAAGACGGTCGGGCTCTCCATGGGCCAGACCGCACCCCCCGCCAAGTGAAGCGGGTTCTCGCCCTCGGCCTGGTCGTGCTGGGGCCCTGCGTGCCCCCCGCCCTGGCGTGGGCGCCCGCCGCGCGCGTGCGCATGATCGACGACGCCACCCGGCTCATGCCCGCGTCCCTGCGCCTGGCGCTCACCCACGAGCGCGAGGCGCTCCTGCGCGGCGCGCTCGAGCCCATGGCGGACGAGGACGGCCCCGCGCACCGCCCGGCCTCCGCCGGTGGGACGCTGGAGGCGGCGATCGCCGCCCGCCACGCCGCGGTGGTCCGCGCGCTCCAGGAGGGCCGCCCCTTCGGGGAGGTCGTGCACGCCCTGGGCGAGCTGGCGCACTTCCTGGCGGACGCGGAGTTCCCGCCCAACGCGGAGCCGGGGGCGGACCGGCGCTACGTGTTCCTCTCCCAGTTCGTGGAGGACCGGCGCGCGCGCTTCCCCCTGGTGTTCTACGGGCACGACGATCCCGAGCTGGAGCGCCGGGACCTCCCCGGGTTCACCCGGCGCGAGCTCCTGGCGGCGGCGCGCCTGGACGGCGAGCTCCAGAGTGCGCTGGCCGCCGCCGGCCGGGAGGCCGGGCCCGCGGCCTTCGACGACCGCTCCGTTCCCTTCGCGGTGGGCTCGCTCGCCTGGTCCCGCACCGTCACCGGTATCGTGCGCGTGTGGTGCGACGCCTGGCGGCGGGGCGGCGGCGACCTCGCGCGCACCCCCTACCTCTCCACGGAGGAGCGGCGCCGCCGCGAGCAGGACCGCTAGATTCCCGGAGGAGCGATGGATCGCGTGCAGCGCGCCCTGGTCAGCACCTACCGCAAGGAGGGTCTCGTCCCCTTCTGCCGCTCACTCGCCGAGCTCGGGATCGAGATCCTGTCCAGCGGCGGCACCGCCGCGCTCCTGCGCGCGGAGGGGATCCCCGCCGTTCCCGTCTCCGAGCACACGGGCTTCCCGGAGATGCTGGACGGCCGGGTGAAGACGCTGCACCCGCGCATCCACGCCGGCATCCTGGCGGTGCGGGACAACCCCGAGCACGTGGCCGACCTGGCGCGCACCGGCATCCCCCCCATCGACCTGGTGGTGGTCAACCTCTATCCGTTCCAGGAGACCGCGGCCCGCGAGGGTGCCGGGTTCGACGACGTCGTCGAGATGATCGACGTGGGCGGGCCGGCCATGATCCGCGCCGCCGCCAAGAACCACGCGCACGTGGGCGTGGTGGTGGATCCCGAGGACTACGCGGAGGTCGCGGACGAGCTGCGCGCCCACGGCCTGCTCTCGCCGCCCACGCTGCGCCGCCTGGCGGCCAAGGCCTTCCGTCACACCGCCGACTACGACGGCGCCATCGCTGCCTGGCTCGCCGACCGCGTGGACGGGATCCCGCACCCCCGCTGGCCGCGCGACCTGCGCCTGACCGGGGAGAAGGTGCAGGACCTCCGCTACGGCGAGAACCCGCACCAGACGGCGGCGTTCTACCGGGTCCCGGGCGAGGCCGCCGGCCTGGCGGGGGCGCGGGTGCTCCAGGGGAAGGAGCTGTCCTTCAACAACATCCTGGACCTGGACGCGGTGCTGGCGCTGGCGGCCGACCTCGACGGCCACGGGTGCGTGATCGTCAAGCACGGGAACCCCTGCGGGGTGGCGCTGGGGCAGAGCCCCGAGGAGGCCTTCCGGCGCGCCCTGGCCTGCGATCCGACCAGCGCCTTCGGCGGGGTGATCGCCTTCAACACCCCCCTGGACGCGGGTGCGGCCGCCGCCATCGGCGAGGCCTTCTACGAGGCGGTGGCGGCGCCCGAGGTGACCGCCGAGGCGCAGGCGGCCCTGGCGCGCAAGAAGAACCTGCGCGTCCTGGCGGTGGGCCCTCTCCCCGCCTACCGCCGCACCGGCGCCGACCTCCGCCGCGTCACCGGCGGCCTGCTCGCCCAGGACTGGGACGCCGGGATCGAGCGGGTGCGGGAGGGGAAGCTCGTGACGCGCCGCGGCCCGGAGCCCGAAGAGTGGGACGCGCTGCAGTTCGCCTGGACCGTGGCCAAGCACGTGAAGTCGAACGCCATCGTCTACGCCCGCGCCGATCACACCGTGGGGATCGGTGCGGGACAGATGAGCCGGGTGGACTCCGCGCGCATCGGCACGCACAAGGCCGAAGAGGCGTGGAAGACCGGCCGGCCCCTGGAAGGTGCGGTGATGGCCTCGGACGCGTTCTTCCCCTTCCGGGACGGGATCGACGTGGCGGCGGGTGCCGGCATCCGCGCCGTCGTCCAGCCCGGCGGCTCGGTGCGCGACGAAGAGGTGATCGCGGCCGCCGACGAGCACGGCCTGGCCATGGTGTTCACCGGCCGCCGGCACTTCCGCCACTAGGGGAGCGGGCGGAACTCCATCGCCTCCACGCGGGCGTAGTAGGCGCCGTCCTTGGGCTTGCCGGCCGCTTCCTGCGCGAAGGCCTGCAGCTTCCTGGCGTCGGCGTCGTCGGCACGGAGGGCGAGGGCCTCGCCGAAGCTCGCCAGCGCCTTGTCCGGCTCCCCGGCCTTGAGCGAGACGATCCCCAGGTTGACCCAGCCCGCGACCTTCCCCGCCTCCACCTTCGCCGGATCCAGCTCCTTGGGCATGCGGTAGAGCAGGCGCAGGCCGGCCTCGTACTCGCCGTCCTCGAAGGCCCGGCGCGTCTGCACGAGCTGCTCCTCGAGCGCCTTCTTCTCCCGGTACTGCTGGGCGGCCTCCATCAGGCCGGCGCGTGCCACCACGTCCTCCGGGTTTTCGGCCAGGATCTCGTTGTAGGCGACGATCGCGCCCGCCCAGTCCTGCCGTGCCACGGCCTGCTCGACGCGTGTCCGGGGGTCGCCTTCGGGGGGCGGGGCCGGCAGGAGCGCGGTGGCCGCCGCTGCCGCGTTCGCGGGAGGGGGAGACGTCTTCGCCGCGGTCTCCCCGGTGCGCTCGCCCGTGATCGCACCCTCCGGGATGTCGCTCGCCGGCTCGTGGGAGTTGAGGAACCACCAGCCCGCGAAGGCCAGTCCGACCACCGCCCCCACGATCACCTTGGGGGAGACGCGGCGGCGGGCCACCGGCGCGGGAGGCGCCACGGGTGCCCCCACCGGAGCGGCCACCGGTGCCTTCGCGCGCGGAGAGGTCCCGGCCAGCGGGATGCCCTGCAGATCCGGTGGCGCTCCCGAGGTGAGGGAGGCGAGGAAGTCTTCCTCCACCGGGAGCGGGGCGCCGGGGGGCGCCGGCGGAGGCATCACGCGGGGCGCGGCCGCGGCGGCCAGGGCCTCGTCGACCCGCCGGACGTAGTCGCGCGCCTCCAGGTGGTCGGGCATCACGGTGAGCACGCGCTCGAAGTTGGCGCGCGCCTCCGTGGGGCGGCCCTGCTCGAAGAGCTGCACGCCCTCCACGATCCAGTCGTCGATCTGGCGGAGGCTCTCGCCCTCCTTCTCCCGGATCCTGTCCTGGAGCGCCTGGGCGGCGATGTTGTCCTCGTCGAGCACGGCCACGCGGGCGAGCAGCGTCTTCGCCTCCCCCAGGTCCCCCGCGTCCGCGGCCGCCTCGGCCTGGGCCAGCAGCTCGGAGAGGCGCCGGGACAGCTCGCCCGCGGCGGGGGGGGCCCCCGCGGCGGCGCCGGTCCCAGGCGCGGAACGCGCGGTGGGAGGTTGGAACGGGGCGATCCCGCTCTCCTTCACCTCCACCTGGGCGGGGAGGGCGACGGGATCGATCTCGAGCCCGAGCAGATCGGCGAGGCTGTTCTCCTCCGCCGCCTCGGGCGGGGCAGGCGGGACGGCCGGTTCCGCCGCACGCCCCAGCGTCCCGAGCGCGGCGTCGATCGCCTCTTCCTCGGTGCGGTCGAGCTGCAGCGCCTGCATGCCCGAGAGGTCGCCGAAGTCGATCCCCTCGGCCTGCCGGATGGGATCGGGCAGCACCGCGGCGCGGGTGGGGCTCGCCGCGTGCGCGGCCTGCGCCTCCGCGGCCGGGTCGACCTCGAAGACGGCGTCCGCCGCGGGCTCCGGCATCATCATCCGGGACAGACGCGTGCCCTCCTGGGCGCGCTCGTCGGCCGGATTCAAGCGCAGCAGCTCCTCCCAGGCGGCCAGCGCCTCGGCGAACTCCCCGCTCAGATAGTGCTGGGACGCCCTCTCGTGGAGGGCCTCGGCCGCGCCGCGATCGACCATCCCATCCCTCGCCACCCGGCACAGAAGGCCCGGCGACGCGAGAACATAGGTCCCGCCTGGCTCAGCGGGCCAGCGGCCGGCTCCGGGCCAGGAAGGCCTCCTTGCACCCGGTGGAGCAGAAGAAGTGCTCGCCGTCCTCCGCCCGCACCGAGAGGGCCCGGGCCCGGGGCAGGAAGGTCTGGCACTCACGGTCCCGCACCATGGCCCCCTCGAAGCGGGGGGTGTCCGCCGGACGCGGACGGGCCTCCGGGACGGCGGACCTCCTCAGCCGGCGGAGGAGCCAGTACACCAGAGCGGCGATCGCGATCCAGAGCAGGCGCCGGATCACGAGCGTCCGGCCTTCCCCTGCGCCACCGCCTCCTTGAGGGCGGCCAGGCCCGGCGCCTGGGGGTTCACCGCCTCCAGCTTCCGGAGGGCGGCCTCCGCCTCGGCCGGCTGCTTCAGGTCGAGGCCGTACACGACCACCTGGTTGTACAGGCTCTGCCAGTGCTTGGGATCGGCCTTCTCGGCGCGGGCGAAGGCCTCGAGCGCCTTCTGCGAATCCCCCGCCCCCCGGTAGCAGACCCCCAGGTCCGTCAGCACATTGGGGTCGTTGGGGAGCAGGGTGACCGCCTTCTCGTAGAACCCGACGGCCTGCTGGAACATCCCGGCGTCGTGGTAGAGGTTGGCGATGCGGGTCCAGGCGGCGGCGTCGTCGGGATGGTCCCGCACCTGCTGCTGGAGGCGCTGCAGCTCGGCCATCATCGGCGCCGCGCCTCCGCCCCCCGGAGCTCCCCCCATCGGAATCTGGCTGGGCGCCGGCGGCCCCGCGGGGGACGGGATCTCCCCCGCCGCCTCCTGGACCGGGACCCCCCCGGGGCGGGTGGCCAGGGCATGGGCGAGGCCGAAGCCGAGGAGGAGGCCGAAGGCCAGCCCGCCCAGCAGGAAGGCGACGTGTTCCCGTTTCACGCAGGACCCCCGTGCGAACCGTGGCCGCCAGGCTAGCTCAAGCCGAAGACCAGTCGCTACACTCCCTTGCGTGGCGGCAAACCTGTTCGGACTGGACCGGGAAGGTCTCGTGGCGGCGCTCTCTCCTTACGGGGCCCGCCCGTTCCACGCCCGGCAAGTGTATCGCTGGCTCTACGCCCGCCGCGCCTACGCCCCCGCGGGCTGGACCGACCTGCCGTCCCGCGTGCGGGAGGCCGTGGGGCAGGACACCGACGTGGACCCGGGACGGATCGTGCGCCGCACGGAGGCGGCGGACGGCACCGTCAAGGTGCTGGTGGGCCTCCGCGACGGCCACGCGGTGGAGGCCGTCTCCATGGTCCAGCGGGGCCGGGTGACCTTCTGCCTGTCGAGCCAGGTGGGCTGCGCCCTGGCCTGCGACTTCTGCCTCACCGGGCGCATGGGTCTGACGCGGCACCTCACTCCGGGAGAGATCGCGGGGCAGGTGGCCCTGCTGCTGGACGACCGCCCGCTCGAGGACCCCCGCTTCAACGTGGTGTTCATGGGCATGGGGGAGCCGCTCCACAACTACGACGGAGTGCTCGGCGCGTTCCGCCTGCTCACCGACCCCGAGGGCTTCGCGCTGGGGAAGCGGCGCATCACGGTCTCCACCTCCGGCCTCGCCCCCGCCATCGAGCGCCTGGCGGAGGAGCGCGCGCGCCCGCGCCTAGCCGTGTCGCTGAACGCGACCACGGACGTCCTGCGCGACCGCCTCATGCCGATCAACAAGCGCTACCCCATCGAGCGCCTGCTCGCGGCCTGCCGCCGGTACGCGGAGGTCTCGGGGGAGCGCTTCACGTTCGAGTACGTGCTCCTGTCGGGCGTGAACGACGGCGACGACGACGTGCGGCGTCTGGCGGCGCTGCTGCGGCGCGTCCCCGCCAAGGTGAACCTGATCCCCTTCAACCCCGTCCCCGGCAAGCTCCCCTACGTGCCCCCCACCCGGGAGCGCGTGCTCGCCATCCGCGACCGCCTGCTGGCCGCGCACCTCCCCGCCTCCATCCGCTGGAGCCGCGGTGCCGAGGCCCGCGCCGCCTGCGGCCAGCTCGCTGTCCTGGAGGGAGAAGCGTGATCGACCTCTCCGGCAAGGTGGCCCTGGTCACCGGGGGCTCGCGCGGCATCGGCCGCGCCTGCTGCATGGCGCTGGCGCGGGCCGGGGCCAAGGTCTGCGTCAACTTCGTGCTGGAGCGCCCCTCGGCCGAGCTGGTGGTGCAGCGGATCGAGGAGGCGGGCGGCGCCGCCTTCGCCCTGGGCGCGGACGTCGCCGACCGGAGCCAGGCCGACATGCTGGTGGACGAGACGGTGGACCGCTACGGGAGCCTGGACATCCTGGTCACGAACGCCGGCATCTGGAAGGGCTCCCCCATCGAGGAGATGAGCGACGGCGAGTGGCGGGAGATGCTCGCGATCAACCTCGACGGCACCTTCCACGTCCTGCGCGCCGCCGTGCCCCACATGAAGGAGGCGCGCGCCGGGCGCATCGTCACGGTCTCCAGCACGGCCGGCCAGCGCGGCGAGGCGGGCCACGCCCACTACGCCGCCACCAAGGGGGCGGTGATCTCGCTCACCAAGTCGCTGGCCGCGGAGCTCGCCCCCTTCGGGATCACCGTGAACTGCGTGGCCCCGGGCTGGGTGGACACGGACATGACCGGGGAGGACCTGCGCGGCCCGGGCGGGGACGCGATCCGCGCCGGCATTCCCCTGGGGCGCGCCGGCTCGCCGGAGGAGATCGCGGGGGCGGTCGCCTTCCTGGCCTCGGACCTCGCGAGCTACGTGACGGGGGAGATCCTGAACGTCAACGGCGGCTCGGTGCTCTGCGGCTAGATCCG
>DASUFT010000033.1:0-9567 GCA_036274395.1 Candidatus Polarisedimenticolaceae bacterium
GCCTCGAGCCACCCCTTGCGGCGGCCGTCCTCGAGGAGGCGGCGGGCGTACTCCTCGGCGTCCACGCCGTGCACGTTGCGCTCGCGGAAGACCTCGCCCCGGCGCTCGGCGGCGGCGTACTCGTGGATCGTGCGCAGCTCGTCCGGGCGATTGCGGCGCCAGACCTCCTGCATCATGGTGCGCTGGGCGATGGGGACGAGGTGGAGGTCGTGCTCGGGGGGTGCGCCGCTCCAGATCAGGACGTCCGGGCAGAGGTCGGCCCCGTTGGCCCAGACCACGGCGCCGTCGTGGACCCGGAGGTCGGCGAAGGCGGCGGCATCCACCCGCAGCGGCTCCAGCAGCTCGCCCTGGAGCAGGTCACGCACGTCACGCTCGAGCGTGCGGCCGTCGGTCAGCACCAGGCGCAGCCGGTACCCGGGCAGCGCGCTCGCCTCCTGGATGCGCGTCATCGCCATCGCTTCCTCAGTCCAGCGGAGGTACGGGGAGCAGCGGCTTCCCCGCCTGCGCCAGCGCCCATCCCGTCCGAAGCTCCTCGCGATGCACGGCCGCCCACTCGAGCACCATGGGCACCGCGCGCCGCGGCAGCTCTCCCCGCATCATCTCCAGGGAGTCGATGGCGAAGAGGGCCTCGTGATCCCCGTAGAGCACGTGGAAGTGCGCCGGCTGGTGATCGCCGAGGTACAGCTTGACCGTGAGTCCGTAGAAGTGGCTGATGGCGGGCACGTCCCCTCCGAGGCAGGCATTCTAGACTAGGCAAGGGAGGAGACGTCCGTGGAGTTCACGCTCTACATCGGCAACAAGAACTACTCGTCCTGGTCGTTCCGCGGCTGGCTGGCCATGCGCATGACGGGGGCGCCCTTCCGCGAGGTGCTGTTCCACCTCGGGGATCCCCAGAGCCGCGAGAAGATCCGCGCGGTGTCTCCGGGCGGACGCGTGCCCGCGCTGCACCACGGCGATCTCGGCATCTGGGACTCCCTGGCCATCGCCGAGTACCTCGCGGAGACCTTCCCGGAGCGGCACCTCTGGCCGCAGGCGCGGGAGGCGCGCGCCACCGCCCGCGCGCTGGCGGCGGAAATGCACTCCAGCTTCCAGAATTTGCGCAAGAACATGCCCATGAACCTCCGCCGCTCCTCGCCGGGGGTCGGTCACCTCCCGGAGGTGCTGGAGGAGATCGCCCACATCACGCGGGCATGGGAGAGCACGCGCGCCCGATTCGGCACGGCCGACCCCTACCTCTTCGGCGCGTGGAGCCTGGCCGACTGCTTCTACGCGCCCGTGGTGGGGCGCCTGCGGACCTACGGCGTGTCCCTGGTGGCCGAGGCGCAGGCCTATGCCGATGCGGTGTGGGCGCAACCGGACGTGCGGGACTGGGTGGAGGCGGCGAAGGCGGAGCCCATGAAGGAGCCGCAGTACGACCTCTAGCTTCCACCCGGGTCGCCGAAACGTCCGAGGAGGACCAGGGCCAGCACGTTGGCCAGGGCCAGGATCACAGCCACCGCCTCCACGCCATAACCGACGGCGATCCCGATGGCGCCGGTGTTCCAGATGCTGGCAGCGGTCACCAGGCCGCGGACGTTCATCCCCTCCTTGAGGATGGCGCCGCCGCCGATGAAGCCGACGCCACCAGCAATCCCCTGAAGGACGCGTGCCAGACCCTCGGCATCCATGCCTGGGATGGCGCGTCCGACGAGCGCGAAGCCGCAGGCGGCCATGGCGACCACCGGGAACGTGCGCAGGCCGACGCTGGCCACCCCCCGTTCCCGCTCCCAGCCGATGGGGAGCGCGAGCAGAAAGGCGCCGAGCACCCGCACCACGTTCTCGAGCACGCCTTCCGTGTCCATGCGCCATTATCCGTCCTGGAGGTCCAGGAGTAGAGTGGCACGCAGCACTTCCTTCTGCTTCCCCTTTCCCGAGGTGCATGCCATGTCCTTTTTGCAGCGGATCGAGGGATTGCGCGGGCGGATGCAGGGCGCGCTGATCGGACCCGGCGACGCCGATTTCGACCAGGCGCGCCGGGTGTGGAACGGGATGATCGATCGGCGCCCGGCGCTCATCGCCCGATGCGGGAGCACGGACGACGTGGTGGCCGCGATCGCGTTCGCCCGAGACAACGGTCTGGCGCTGGCCGTGCGGGGCGGCGGGCACAATGTCTCCGGGAATGCGACGTGCGACGCGGGGATCGTCGCCGACCTTGGGCCGATGAACACGGTACGGGTCGATTCCGGCGGGCGCACCGCCAGCGCCGGCGGCGGCACCCGCTGGGCCGAGTACGATCGCGAGACTCAGCGCCACGCCCTGGCCTCGCCCGGCGGGGCGATCTCCACCACCGGGGTGGCCGGGCTGACCCTGGGCGGCGGGTTCGGCTGGCTGTCCCGCTCCTGGGGTCTGGCCTGCGACAACCTGCTCTCGGCCGAGGTGGTGACCGCGGCCGGGGAGGTCCTGACCGCGAGTGCCGACGAGAACCGCGAGATGTTCTGGGGTCTGCGCGGCGGCGGCGGCAACTTCGGCGCGGTGACGCGCCTCGACTTCCGTCTCCGGCCGCTGGAACGTCTGCACGCGGGATTGTTGCTCTACCCGCGTGCGCGAGGGCGGGAGTTCCTCCAGGCCTACCGCGAGATGACGGCCGAGGCTCCGGATGCGCTGTCCTCGATGGCCGCGTTCCTCCACACCCCCGACGGAGTCCCGGTGGTGGGCGCGTTCGTCGTCTACCTCGGCGAGGCCGGCCCGGGCAATCGGGCGATAGCGCCCCTGCGGGCGCTGGGCCCTCCCCTGCTCGACGACGTCGGCCCCAAGGCCTACACCGCCGTGCAGCAGGCCTTCGATGCCGGCTTCCCGGCCGGCAAGCGGAACTACTGGAAGTCCACCTTCCTTTCCCGGCTCGGCGACGAGGCCCTCGACGTCCTGGTGGACCATGCCGAGCGCGCGCCGACCCTCACGTCGATCGTGGCACTCGAGCACATGCTCGGCGGTGCCGTGGCCCGTGTGGGCGCGGAGGAGACCGCGTTCGGGCACCGCGGGGCCACATACAACCTGTTGGTCCTGGGGATGGGCGAGGCTGCGGCCGGGGATGGCGACCTGCGGGCCTGGACACGGGGGCTCTGGCGCGCCATGCAGCCCTACTCCAGTGGCGCGGTGTACGTGAACTACATGGACGCCGACGAGGAGGACCGCATCGGAGAAGCCTACGGTTCAACGAACTACCGGCGCCTGGTGGCACTGAAGGACCGCTATGATCCGGACAACCTGTTCCGGCTCAACCAGAACATCGCGCCCTCGAGGGCGGCTCCCCGGTGACCGATGCAGTGCGCCTCTCATCGACTCGCCGCGTACACCAAAGCAGGGCGGGGCTCCGCACCGAGCTCGGGACGCACCAGCCCGCCGGGAAGCAGGCCGTCCCGGCGCAGACCCAGCTTCTCCAGCACCCGCACGGAGGCAGCGTTCTCCGCATCGCAGGTCGCCCACACCCGGCGGATGCCAGGGGCACTCCAGGCCCACTGGACCAGGGCCCGCGCCGCTTCCGTGGCGTACCCTCGCCCCCAGTGCTCGCGCGCGAGGATGTAGCCGAAGTCCAGGTCCTCCCCCCGGAGGCGGCAGGCGAGAGCGCCGATCGCCTCGTCCCCCGGGGGGAGCGTGATGAGCCAGGTGAACTCCTCCCCCGAGGTCCATGCCTGCTGGCACCCTGCGAGCCACGCCTCGGCAGTTTCCTTCGTGCGATGGCGCGGGAAATCCATGAAGCGCACGACCTGCGGATCGCTCGCATACGCGAAGACCGCCTCCACGTCGGACCCCCGGGGCCGGCGCAGGGACAGCCGCTCCGTGCGCATCGTGGAAGGAGGGGCGTCCAGCGTCTCTTTCATCCTGCGCTCCCGTGCTTCGGCTATCCTCCTCCGGCCACCCGGAGTCCGCCATGCGCGCCATGCTCGCCTGCCTCTGCTTGATCTCCTCTCCCTTCGCGCTCGCGGAAGACAAGGCCCCCGCTTCCCCCGTCACGCTGGCCGATCTGTCCTGGCTCGCCGGCGACTGGCGCGGCTCGGACGCGGAGATGGTGTCCCAGGAGGTCTGGACCGCACCGGCCGGCGACTCCATGCTCGGGATGTGGCGCCTGGTGCTCGAAGGGAAGCTCAAGCTCTCCGAGCACATGCAGATCGTGCAGGAGGCGACGGGCCCGGTGATGCACCTGCGGCACTTCGAGCGCACGGGCGTGGCCTGGGAGGAGCGCACGGAGCCGTGGGTGCTCCCCGTCGTGAAGGCCGGCGACGGCGAGGCGGTGTTCGCCTCCGCCATGACCGGACGCGGGTCGCTGCGGATCGTCTACCGGCGGCAGGGCGACGGCACCCTGGTCGTGGAGGTGGTCCACGGCGACGGCGCCCCGTCCACCTACACGTTCCGGCGGGCCTCGTGAAGGACGCCCTCACCGTCGCGCTGATCTCGGAGGTCTTTCACGACGGTCCCCCTTCGCACCTGAAGGACATTCTCCGGACGGCGCGGGAGCGCGGGGCCGATCTTGCCGTGCTCCCCGAGCTTCCCCTCCACCCCTGGGTCCCTGCGACGCGGGAACCCTCGGACGGCGACGCAGAGGGGCCGGAGGGGCAGAAGCAAACCTCCCTCGCCGACGCGGCCCGGGAAGCCGGCATGGCGGTGCTCGGGGGCGCCATCGTGCGCGACCCGCGCACCGGCGAGCGGCACAACACGGCCCTCCTGTTCGATGCAAAGGGGGCGCTGCGGGGCGCCTACGCGAAGCTCCACCTGCCGGACGAGGAGGGGTTCTGGGAAGGGGCGCACTACGCACCCGGACGGGAGGCGCCGCGGGTGGTGGATCTCGACGGCTTCCCCCTGGGGATCCAGCTCTGCTCCGACGTGAACCGGCCGGAGGGCACGCACCTGCTGGCCGCGCAGGGCGCCCTGGCCGTGCTGGCCCCGCGCGCCACCGAGCCCGATTCCTGGGAGAGCTGGAAGCTCGTCCTGCGCGCGAATGCCCGCACCGCCTGCTGCTACGTGGTCTCCGTGAACCGTCCTCGCGAGGAGCGCGGGGTCCCCCTGGGAGGGCCCTCGTTCGTCGCCGGGCCGTCGGGCGAGGTCGTGCTGGAGACCATGGAGCCGCTGAGCCTGGCGCGCCTCGATCGCCCGACCGTGGAGGCCGCGCGCGCCCGTTACCCCGGCTACGTCGCCGTGCGGTGCGAGGTGTACGCCGCCGGCTGGGCGGCCCTGGCGGATCCCGTGCGGGCTCGATGAGCACGGAGGGGTACCCCCTCTCCGATCATTACGATGGGGCGCGCTTCCGCCTGCGCGGCGAGAAGCAGCCCCCCGGTCTCTTGCAGGTCCTGCGCTGGAAGCTCACCTCCCGCGCCGCCCGCTGGCCGGCGTGGGTGGAGGACCCGCGGGTTCCCCCGCCGCCGCCCATCCGTGAGGGCGAGCTGGCGGCCACCTTCGTCGGGCACGCGACCTGGCTCCTGCGCCTGGGGTCGGTGACCGTGCTCACGGACCCCATGTGGTCCGAGCGCTGCAGCCCGGTCTCGTTCGCCGGGCCGCGCCGCGTGCGGCGGCCGGGGCTCGCCTTCGAGACGCTCCCCCGGGTCGATGCCGTCCTGGTCAGCCACGGCCACTACGACCACCTCGACCTGCCGACGCTCGCGCGGCTCGCCGAGGTTCACCGCCCTCCCTTCGTGACGCCGCTGGGGCACGCACCGCTGCTGGCACGCCACGGCATCGGGCCCGTGCACGAGTTGGACTGGTGGCAGGCATGGCAGGGCCCGCGGGGGCTGCGCGTGACGCTGGTGCCGTCCCGCCACTTCAGCGCGCGCGGCCCCTTCGACCGCAACCGCGCCCTCTGGGGCGGCTTCGTCCTGGAGCGGGAAGGGCGGCGGATCTACTTCGCCGGGGACAGCGGCTATGGACCCCATTTCGCGGAGATCGGGGAACGGCTCGGTCCCTTCGACCTCGCGCTCCTCCCCATCGGGGCCTACGCCCCGCGCTGGTTCATGCGCCCGGTGCACATGGACCCCGACGAGGCGGTGTGCGCCCACGCGGACCTGGGGAGCCCCGCGACGCTGGCGATGCACTGGGGCACGTTCCAGCTCACCGACGAGCCGATCGACGAGCCGGTGCGCCGCCTCGCCCAGGCGTGTGCGCTCGCGGGCATCGCGCCGGACCGCTTCCGCGTCCTGGAGCACGGAGAGACGGTGGTAGATTCGCGGGAACGGAGGGAGCCGTGAACGGTGCGGACACCGCCTGGATGCTCGTGGCCTGTGGCCTCGTGCTCCTGATGACCCCGGCGCTGGCCTTCTTCTACGGCGGCCTGGTGCGCGCGAAGAACGCCCTCAACACGATGGTGATGAGCTTCGCGGCCTTCGCGGTGGTCGGTGTGGCGTGGGCGGCGGCCGGCTACAGCCTGGCGTTCGCGCCCGGGAACCTCTGGCTGGGGGGGCTCGACCACCTGCTGCTCGCGGGCGTCGGCCTCGAGGCCAGGGGGACGATCCCGCACCTCCTGTTCTTCGCGTACCAGGGAACGTTCGCCATCATCACGGCGGCGCTGATCTCGGGCGCGGTGGTGGAGCGCATGCGCTTCTCCGCGTACCTCGTGTTCATCGCCTGCTGGACGCTGCTCGTCTATGCGCCGGTGTGCCACTGGGTCTGGGGCGGAGGATGGCTGCAGCAGCTGGGGGCCCTCGACTTCGCGGGGGGCACCGTGGTGCACGTGAATGCGGGCATGGCCGCCCTCGTGTCCGCCTTCGTGCTGGGGGCGCGCAAGGACTACGGACACCAGGCGCTCCTTCCCCACAACGTGCCCTTCGTGCTCCTGGGGGCAGCACTCCTCTGGTTCGGCTGGCTGGGCTTCAACGGCGGCAGCGCCCTGTCGGCGGGGAGCTCGGCCACCCTGGCCTTCGTCAACACCATGCTCGCCCCCTGCGCGACGCTGTCGGTCTGGATGGCGCTGGACCACGTCCGCACCGGGCGCATCACCGCAGTGGGGGTGGCCACGGGGATCGTGGTCGGCCTGGTGGCCGTGACCCCGGCGGCGGGGTTCATCTCCCCCCGGAGCGCCCTCCTGCTGGGTGCCCTGGCCGCGCTCCCCAGCTACTGGGGGATCGTATGGCGGGCACGCACGAAGCTCGACGACTCGCTGGACGTCTCCGCGGCGCACGGCCTGGGGGGCGTGGTGGGCGCGCTGCTGACCGGAGTGCTGGCCTCTCATGCCTGGGGCGGGTCCGACGGCCACCTCGGCGTGCAGCTCATGGGCGTCCTCGCGGCCGTCGTGTACAGCGGCGGCGTCACGCTCCTCCTCCTGAAGCTGGTCGGCCTGGTGCTGCCGCTCCGCGCCAGGACGCGGGACGAGGGCATGGGCCTCGACGTGGTGGCCCACGGCGAGGAGGCCTACGGCACCGGCGAGGGCGCCATCCTCGTGCTGCACGAGGATGGCTCGGGGCACACCGTGCCCACGCACGCGGTCGCGGAGCACGAGGCATGAAGCTCATCGTCGCCATCGTCCGTCCCGAGCGCCTGAACGCCGTGCTCGAGGCGCTCTACCGCGCCGAGGTGCGCGGGCTCACCTTGAGCCGGGCCCAGGGCCACGGCGGGGAGATGGACCACGTGGTCACCTACCGCGGCACCACGGTGAAGATGGAGCTGGTGGACAAGGTGCGCCTGGAGATCGGCGTGTCCGAGCCCTTCGTGGAGCCCACGGTGCGGGCGATCCTCTCCTCGGCCCGGACGGGGGAGGTGGGCGACGGCAAGGTGTTCGTGCTCCCCGTGGAGCACGTCTACCGGATCCGCACCGGCGAGCTGGACGTGGCGGCGGTGACGCCGCCGGAGCCGGTGCGGGAGGAGTGAGCGAATCCTCGTTTGACAGCCTCCCGGGCCGGCGCTAGGGTCCAACCGTGCTGCGCCTTCCCCTCATCCGGCGCACGATCGCCGCCTGCGTGCTGGTCCTCATGGGCCTCGTCTTCGGGGCCGGCACGCTGCACCTGCACCCGCACCGGGGGCCGGCGGCGCCGACGCCCGGCTGGTCCAGCACCGAGGAGAGCCCCGGCCAGTCGCCGGAATCCTGTCTCCTGTGCCGGTTCGCCCAGCAGCCGGTCACCGCCGAGGCCGTCCTCGCCCACGCGGGACGGCCGGTCACCCTGGCGGCGCCGGTCGAGTCCGCCGCCGTGGAAGAGCCGCGCCAGACCGCCGCCGGCTCCTCCCTTCCCCGCGCCCCGCCCGCCGCTTCGTCGCTGTCCTAGCGATCGAACGCCGGCTCGGGTCCGCGCGCCCTCGCGCGCGGGCTCCCTTTCCGCGGGGGACCGCATGAAGAAGACATGGATCCTGTTCGCGCTCTGGGCGTGCACCGCCGCCGCCGTGCGGGCGCAGGAGACGCCGCCCTCGGAGGAGCCGCCGCCGGCCGCCACCGGGGCCGCCCAGGGTGGGACGTACTTCAATCCCTCGATCGCGGTGATCGGGAACTTCCTGGGGGTGGCCGGGAACAACGACACCGAGAACCTGCCGGCGGCAAGCCTGCGGGAGTCGGAGGTGTCGTTCCAGGCGGTGGTCGATCCCTACGGCCGCGGCGACTTCTTCGTCTCCGTCGGGGAGGACGGGGCCGAGCTGGAGGAGGGGTACCTCACCTTCACCGCCCTTCCCTGGGGGCTGCTGGCGAAGGTGGGGCGGATGCGCGTGCCCTTCGGCAAGATCAACCCGCTCCACCCCCACGTGCTGCCCTGGCCGGATGAGCCGCTTCCCCTGGTCAACCTGCTGGGCGGCGAGGAGGGATGGGTCGGCGACGGCGGGTCCATCGGCAAGCTCTTCGCCCTTCCCGGCGAGATCGCTTCCGAGGCGATGCTGGCCGTCTACAACGGGTCCTCGGAGGGCCTGTTCGAGACGCCGGAAGGACAGCGGGAGGTTGCCTATCTGGGCCGCCTACGGTTCTTCCGGGACCTGGTGGAGTCCACCAACCTGGACCTCGGCCTCTCCTACGGCGGCGGACCCAACGGTCTGACAGAGAGGTCGGACACCACGCTGCACGGGGTGGACGCCACCCTGCGCTGGAAGCCGCTGCGGAGCGCGACCTACCGCTCCGCGATGCTGCGCGCCGAGGCCATGTGGAGCCGGCGCGACGATGGCTTCACCACGCAGAACGCCAACGGCTGGTACGTCTCCGGGGACTACCAGTTCCTCAAGCGGTGGTTCGCGGGCGCGCGCTACGAGCGCTCCGATCACCCCCACGACGCCGCCCTCCAGGATCGCGGGATCGCCGCCGTCCTGACCTTCTGGCCCAGCGAGTTCTCCCAGCTCCGCACGGAGGCGCGGCGCCGCAGCTACGCGAACGGCGAGACCGCGGACGAGATCCTCTTCCAGATCCAGTTCGCCATCGGCGCCCACGGCGCCCATCCCTTCTGACCACGAGGCCGCCATGAAGAAGCTCTACATCGCGCTCGCAACCGTTCTCCTGGGAGGGATGGCGCCGCGGACCGAGGCCAAGGTCCGCGTCATCTCCACCCTGCAGGACTTCGCCTCCATCGCCCAGGCGGTGGGGGGGGACAAGATCGAGGTGGACTCCCTGGCCAAGGGGTACCAGGACCCGCACTTCGTGGA
>DASUFT010000034.1:0-18036 GCA_036274395.1 Candidatus Polarisedimenticolaceae bacterium
GGGGGAGGACCGGGTGGCGCTGGTGATCGAGGTGGAGGTCGGCCCCGACGGGACCGTGGCCAAGGGCGAGGTCTACCGGGCCAGCGTCCACAACCGGGCCAAGCTCGCCTACAACAGCCTGGGCATGTGGCTGGAGGGGCAGGCGGAGCCGCCGGACAAGGTCCGCACCGTTCCCGGGCTGGCCGAGAACCTGAAGCTGCAGGACCGCACGGCCGACCGCATGCGCGCGCTGCGGCACGAGCACGGAGCGCTCGACTTGGAGACCATCGAGCCCCGGGCGGTGCTCCAGAACGGGCAGGTGGTGGACCTGAAGGCGGAGGCGCGCAACAACGCCAAGAACCTCATCGAGGATTTCATGATCGCCGCCAACGGCGTGACCGCGCGCTACCTTCGGGGGAAGCGCTTTCCCAGCGTGCGCCGCGTGGTGCGCGTACCCCAGCGCTGGGACCGCATCGTGGCCATCGCCGAGGAGCTGGGGGAGCACCTGCCGCACGAGCCCGACCCGATCGCGCTGGAGCAGTTCCTCGCCCGCCGCCGCAAGGACGACCCCCTGCGCTTCCCCGACCTGTCCCTCGCCATCGTCAAGGCGCTGGGCGCGGGGGAGTACGTGCTGGAGGAGCCGGGGCAAAGGTCGATCGGCCACTTCGGCCTGGCGGTGCGGGACTACGCGCACTCCACGGCGCCCAACAGGCGCTTCCCCGACCTGATCACCCACCGGCTGCTGAAGGCTGCGCTCGGCGGAGGGAAGCTTCCCTACACGTCCGAGGAGCTGGCGGAGCTGGCCCGGCACTGCACCGAGGCGGAGGATGCCGCGAACAAGGTGGAGCGCAAGGTGCGCAAGGCGGCCGCGGCCTGCTTGCTCGAGGGCCGGATCGGCGAGAAGTTCGAGGGGTTGGTGACGGGCGCCTCCGAGAAGGGGACCTGGGTGCGCGTGTTCCAGCCTCCGGTGGAGGGGAAGGTGGTGCAGGGGTCCCGCGGCCTGGACATCGGTCAGAAGGTGCGCGTCAAGCTCATCGCCGTGGACGTGGAGAAAGGCTTCATCGACTTCGCCCGCGCGCACCGCTGACCGAACGGATCAATCGTCGTCGTCGCCGTCGTCGTCGCCGGCCTTCTCGGTGCGATGAAGCGCCGTCAGCCACTTCTTGCCTTCCTTCTCGACGTAGGCGAAGTGGACCTCGTCTCCGACCGTCAACTCCTCGACCGTGAGATCCCCCTCGAGCTTGGTGCTCTCCGTCCAGTAGAGATCCCACTGATCGTTCTTTTCGCCTTGCACGGTCATCGACATGGCGTCCTTGTCCAGACGGATGACCTTCCCTTCGTGCGGCCGCTCCTGGTCCTCGGCGATGGCCACGCCGACGCTCAGCAACAAGCAGAAAGCGCACGCCAGAGCGATGAGACTCCTCGTTTTCATGGATACCTCCGCCGGCGTGGCACTTCAAGATCTGCGCCAGCGGTGAAGATGCCGGAGACGGCATCTATTCCGCACCGGCGGCGACGTCCTTACCGCACGGGCAGGACGAACAGTTGCCGAACTGCCCGATCCGGCGCCACCCGGCGATGGCACGCGGGGGACGCCCCTTCCGCTGCGTGCGCACCGTCCCCGCGCGCGGCGGCGGCGTCACGGTATGAGTGAGCGCCATGCGACACGTCCTCGCCCTCGTGCTCCTGTGCGCGCCCGCGCTGCTCGCTGCCGAAACCGCATCTGTGACCGGAGAGGTCGTGGACTCCGCCTGCTGGATCAAGTCCGGCGCCAAGGGGGAGTCCCACCGCACCTGCGCGCAGAAGTGCGCCGACGCCGGGATCCCGCTCGCCCTGGTCGAGGACGGGACCAACCGGCTGGTGTGGCTGTTCTCGGTGGACGACATGCAGACGCCCAATAAGGAGCTTCGCCCCCACGCCGGGCGCAAGGTCACGGTCACCGGGAAGTGGGCGGAGCGCGGCGGCGCCAGGATCCTCCTGGTGGACAAGATCGTCCCCGCACCCCGTTGAGGGCGGGGAGGCGGATCCTGACGATCGCGCTGGCGGCCCTGCTCGCCCTCGGGTCCTCGGCGCTCGCGTATCTGGGGCTGCGGGCGCGCTGGCAGCGCGAGGCCGGGGACACCGCCGTCGTCCGCGGCAAGAAGATCGCGGACTCCATGGGGTGCTTCGCCTGCCACGGTCCCGGCGGCGGCCAGCCCATCGCCAACCCCGGCGCCGAGGGTGGCGAGGTGCCGGGATGGACGGGCGGGACCTGGAGGATGTGGAACCGCTCCCCCCAGGACCTGCGCGCGTGGATCGCCGACGGGCACCCTCGAGACAGAAAGCCGGATCCGGACGCGCTCCTGCGCATGCCCCCGTACGGAGCCCGACTCTCCGCGCGCCAGATGGACGATCTCGTCGCCTACGTCGCGGCCGTGTCGCAGTTCGGCGAGGACCCCAGCGAGCAGGTGGCGGCGGGGAAGGACGCGGCGTGGCGCCTGGGCTGCTTCGGCTGCCACGGGCCCGAAGGGCGCGGCCTGCTCCCGAACCCCGGCTCCTTCACGGGGTACGTCCCCGCATGGGACGGTCCGGACTACGCCGAGCTGGTGCGTGACCGGGAGGAGTTCGGGCAATGGGTGCGCAAGGGGGTGTGCGACCGGCTGGCGCGCAACCCGGTGGCACGCGGCTTCCTGCAGCGGCAGGCCATCCCCATGCCTGCCTTCGGGAGCCGCGTCTCGGACCAGGAGCTGGACGCGCTCCACGCCTACGTGCAGTGGGTACGCGCCACCCCGCGATGAGGCTGAAGACGCTGCTGTTGCTCCCGTTGCCCGTGCTCCTGGCCTGCGGCGGGGACGGCGTGATCGTGGAGGAGCCGTCGCCTCCGCCCTCCACCGCGCCCACGCTCACCCGGCTCCAGGACGAGATCTTCACGCCCCGCTGCGCGTTCGTGGGCTGCCACGGACCGTTCCCCAACCTCGGCCTGAGCCTGCTGCGCGGGCAATCCCACAGCTCCCTCGTCGGCGTGACGAGCGCCGAGCTCGCCCCCATGAAGCGTGTCCTTCCCGGCCGCCCGGACAGCTCGTACCTCGTCCTCAAGCTGGAGGGGGACTCGCGCATCGTGGCCGAGCGGATGCCGTACGGCGGGCCGTACCTCTCTCCCGCGGAGATCCAGAGGGTCCGCGACTGGATCGCCGCCGGGGCGAAGAACGACTGATGTGGCGTCCCGCCCTGTGGGTCCTGGCGCTGCTCTCGGGGACGGCGGTCCACGCCGAGCCCTACCTGGCCGTGCGCAGCGGCCTGTCCTGCTCTTCCTGCCATCTGAACCGGACCGGCGGGGGCGGGCGCACCGCCTACGGCGCGGGGTACGGCGCGAGCACGCTTCCGGCACGGTGGTTCGAGGCCGGCACCCTCTTCGACGGTGCCCTGGGGGAGCGCCTGCGCCTCGGTGCCGACGGGCGGGCGGGCTACGTGGGACACATGCCGGCGGACGGCCCGTACCTCGGCGAGTTCCGCGTCTTCGAAGCCAACCTCTACGCCGCCGCGGACCTCCTGCCCGAGCGCCTGAGCTTCTACGTCGACGAGCGCGTGGCCCCGGGAAGCGCGGCCAACCGCGAGGCCTTCGCGCTGCTGGCGAGCCACCGCGCGGGGATGTACGCGAAGGCCGGGCGCTTCTTCGTGCCCTTCGGCCTGCGCCTGCTCGACGACGACGCCGCCACGCGCAGGGCGTCTGGCTTCACGTTCGAGAACCCGGACACCGGGCTCGAGGTGGGGGCGGACACCGGGCGCTGGGTGGCGGCGCTCTCCGCCTCGAACGGGAGCGCCGAGGTCGGAGACTCCGACAACCGCAAGCAGTACGCGGCCACCGGGACCTGGATCGGGAGCTGGGCGCGTCTGGGGCTCAGCGCGGCGAGCAACGACCTGCCCGGCCTGGCGCACCGCACGCTCGGCGAAGGGTACGCCGGCTTCAAGGCCGCGCGTCTGGTGCTGCTGGTCGCCTACACCCGCACGCTCGACTCGGACGACGAGGGCACGCGCGTCCGCGGCGAGGCCGGTCACCTGGAGGCCGACGTCGAGATCACCCGCGGCCTGACCGTGCGGGCGTGGGCGGGGGCGCACGACCCCGACCGGAGCCGCGGCGGCGATGCCGTGTCCCAGTGGGGCGTCGGCGCCGACGTCACGCCGCTGCCGGGCCTGCAGGTGCGTGGCTTCTGGCGAGACCGCGACGGGGGAGACGACGAGGTGCGCGTGGAGGCCCACGTCTACTTCTGAGCGGTTCTGCGAACCAGGACCGCTCCCCGCCGTATGCACGCAAGAGACTGGATGACCCATCGAGGAGCCTTCCCATGAACTTCCGCCTCCTGGCGATCACCCTGCTCGCCGCCGCCCCCCTTCAGGCCCAGGACGCCCCCACCACCCAGCTGCCCTACACCCCGAGCCTGGACCGGGCGGCGATGGACCGCACCGCCGATCCCTGCCAGGACCTCTACCAGTACGCCTGCGGGGGCTGGATGAAGAACCACCCCATCCCCGGCGACCAGGCGAGCTGGAGCGTCTACGGCAAGCTCTACCAGGACAACCTTCGCTACCTGTGGGGGATCCTCGAGGAGGACGCCAAGCCGAGCCCCTCGCGCAATGCCACCCAGCAGAAGATCGGCGACTACTTCGACGCCTGCATGGACCTGGAGGCCGTGGAGAAGGCGGGAGCCACGCCCATCCTCGACGACCTGGCCAAGATCTCGGGGATGAAGTCCGTGCGCGAGCTGGGGCCGGTCCTCGGCTCCATCCAGGCCCGGAGGGGGACGGGCGGACTGTTCTTCGCCTCCGGGGTCGAGCAGGACGCCAAGCAGTCGGACAAGCAGATCTTCGCGCTCTATGCCGCCGGGCTCGGCCTCCCTGACCGCGACTACTACCTCAAGGAGGACGCGAAGTCGAAGGAGACGCGGGCGCGCTACCAGGAGCACGTGCAGAACATGCTGGGCCTGGCCGGCGACGGGAAGCGCGCCGTGGCCGGTGCGGCGGCGGTGATGCGGATCGAGACCGCCCTGGCCAAGGCCTCGCTGTCGCGCGTGGATCGCCGCGACCCCTACAAGGTCTACCACCGCACCGATCCCGGGAAGCTGAAGACGCTGGTGCCGGGCTTCGACTGGAAGGGCTACTTCTCCGCCCTGGGCGGTCGCCCCGGCGCCTGGCTCAACGTCTCCGAGCCCGCGTTCTTCACCGAGCTGGGGACGCGCCTGAAGTCCGAGTCGCTGGACGACGTGAAGAGCTACCTGCGCTGGCACCTGATCAACGCCGCCTCCGACTACCTCTCCAAGCCTTTCGTGGACGAGCACTTCGCCTTCTACCGGGCCTATCTGCGCGGGGTGAAGGAGCCGCAGCCGCGCTGGAAGAAGTGCGTGGACTGGGTGGACCGGGATCTGGGCGAGGCCCTGGGGAAGGAGTTCACCGACCGCGTCTTCCCCCCGGAGACGAAGGCCAAGACGGTGGCCATGACCCAGCAGATCCTCGCGGCCATGAAGGTGCGGATCCAGGGGCTGGACTGGATGAGCGCGGAGACCAAGGCGCAGGCGCTGGACAAGCTCGCCAGGACCCGGCTCAAGGTCGGCTACCCCGACCGGTGGCGGGACTACACGGCGCTGCAGGTGAAGCGCGGGGACTTCTTCGGGAACGTGACGCGGTCCACCGTCTTCGAGGTGAAGCGGCAGCTGGCCAAGATCGGCAAGCCCGTGGACCGGGGGGAGTGGGGGATGACGCCGCCCACGGTGAACGCCTACTACAACGCCTCCATGAACGACATCAACTTCCCTGCCGGCGTGCTCATGCCCCCCCTCTACGATCCCAAGCTGGACGACGCCCCCAATTACGGGAACACGGGCTCCACCATCGGGCACGAGCTGACGCACGGTTTCGACGACGAGGGGCGCCAGTTCGACGGCGAGGGGAACCTGCGGGACTGGTGGAGGGAGAAGGATGCGGAGGCCTTCGAGAAGGGGGCGAACTGCATCCGCGAGCAGTACGGGAACTACGTCATCGTGGACGACATCAAGATCACCGGGAAGCTCACCTCGGGGGAGGACATCGCGGATCTCGGCGGCACCATCCTGGCCTGGATGGCCTGGAAGGAGGCGACCAAGGGCCTGGACCTGAAGCCGGTGGACGGGCTCACCCCCGAGCAGCGCTTCTTCGTGGGCCTGGCCCAGTGGGCGTGCGAGAACCAGCGGCCGGAGAACCTGCGGATCAATGCCACGATCAACCCGCACTCGCCGGGGCGCTACCGCATCAACGGCGTGGTCACGAACATGCCGGAGTTCGCCGAGGCGTTCCAGTGCAAGCCGGGCGCGGCCCTCGTCAAGGAGCCGGATCAGGTGTGCAAGGTCTGGTAGGGGAGGACGGAGTCAGGCCCTGGTGTAGAGCGCGGCCACCTCCGGCGGCAGCAGCTTCACCCCCCACGCCAGCAGCGCGCGCACGGCGGGGTCGTCGCGCAGCTCCCGGGAGACGTGGAGGGGAGAGCTCATCGTGGCCAGCGCGATGTCCGCCACCGTCGGGCCCTGGTCGAAGAGCCAGGGCCGGCCACCCAGGAGCTCCACGGCCAGCGCGGCGGCCCGGCGGGCGTCGGCGAGGTCCTTCACGTGCCGCGCGTCCGAGATGCGAAACCGCTTCCGGACCACCTTCTTCGCGGCGCGCTCCTTGATGCGGGCCTTGAGGCCGCGCTCGCCGGGAAAGAACATGGAGGCCAGCCTGCCGGGCTGCTGGAAGATCGTCCCGTAGGCGATCCGCCGCGAAGACTCCATGAAGGCCCGGTCCGCCCAGTCCTCGAGCACCAGGCAGCGGGCGCGCGCCTGCGGGTCCTTCGGCAGCAGCGGAGGGTCCGGGTGGCGCTCCTCCAGGTAGAGCAGGATCGCCGTGGAGTCCGCGATCGCCCGGTCCCCGTCCACGAGCACCGGGACCAGCCCCTGGCGGGACGCGCTCAGGGGGCGGGAGCGGTCCCGGGGGGGAATGTCCTCGAGCTCGCAGGGGAGGTTCTTGTACGCCAGCGCCACCCGCACCTTGATGCAGTTGTGGCTGAAGGGGATCTGGATCAGCTTCACCGGGCAATTATGGAGCAGCGCGCTACGCCGGAGGACGTCGGCTGCGTGCAAAGGTCGCTTGGCAAGGAAGTGCTTCTCTCCCCGGCGGGGTTCAGCCACCCTGGTGCTCGCCGCCGCCCCCGCTCGGGGCTACCGGGGGGAACAACATGACGGTGAGCCGCCGTCAGTTCATCCAGGCCGCGCTGGCCATGGGCGCCTCGGTGGCGTGGGCAGGTCTGGCGCGGGCTTCGAGATCGCGCTGGACCGAGCGGCGCGACCTCTACCCCGAAGGGGTGGCCTCGGGCGACCCCGCCGCCAACAGCGTCATCCTCTGGACCAGGCGGCCGTTTCAGGGCCGGGGCATGGAGACGCTCACGGTAGAGGTCGCCGAGGACCAGGCGTTCCGCCGCGTGGTCGCCCGCGCGCCCGCGATCGTGTCGGCCGCTTCCGACTGGACCTGTCGGGTACTGGTGGGAGGCCTTCGCCCCGCGCGAGTCTACTGGTTCCGCTTCACGGATGCCGATGGACTCGGTAGCCGAATCGGGCGGACGATCACGGCACCCGGCGATTCCGACCGGCGGCCAGTCAACTTCGCGTTCGTCAGCTGCCAGAACCCCAACCAGGGCGCGCTGCATGCGTTTCGCCGGATGATCTTCGAGGATGAGAAGGCGGCACCGGAGAACCGGCTCGGCTTCGTCCTCCATCTCGGCGATTTCATCTACGAGCTCGTCTGGTATCCGGAGGACCGCCCGGACGGCTATTACGACCGGAAGATCTACGACATCGTGCGCATTCCCAACGCCGAGAAAGTTTCCGATTTCCACATCCCCACCGGTCTCGAGGGCTACCGCGCCATCTACCGCGCCTATCTTCACGATCCGGACCTGCAGGACGCCCGGGCGCGCTGGCCCTTCGTGGCGATCTGGGACAATCACGAGTTCTCCTGGCAGGGTTGGCAGAGCTTCATCAAGGTCGGGCCCGAGACGCGCCCCGCGCAGACGGTCAAGGTCGCTGCCAACCAGGCCTGGTTCGAATATCAACCGGCGCGGATCATCAAGCCGAGCGGGCCATCGCTGGACAGGTTCGACCCTCCGGCGGTGGCGAATGCCGCCGTCGAACGGTTCGACGAACACGGACTGGGTCAGGAGCCGAACAACCTCGCCGCCATTGGCAGTCTCACCGCCTACCGTGCGCTCCGCTACGGCCGTCATCTCGACCTCATCATCACCGACCAGCACAGCTACCGCGCCGAGGATCCGACGTCGCACCCGGACGTGGGCCAGCTCGGCAGCCCCGAGTTCCCCAGCTTCTTTCCCCAGGAGGCGGGAGAGATCCTGGATGCCGGCCGCGCCTATGACGGCGGCCGACCACCCGCGGAGATCCGCTTCGGCGACGCCCGCATTTCCAATCCACGGAAGGACGCTCCTCCACAGACCATCCTGGGGGCCGAGCAGAGGGCGTGGTTCAAGGAGCGGCTGCGGCGATCTCGTGCCACCTGGAAGATCTGGGGCAGTTCGATCGGCACGCCGGACTGGCGCGCCGACCCCCAGAACCTGCCCAAGGAGGTGGCCCCTCACCCCTGGCCCGGCACCTCCTACGCCAGCTTCGGGGGAGGCGACTTCGGCGGCGCCTATGCCGAGCGGAGCGAGATCTACGACCTGGTCCGCGATGAGCGCATCACCGGCTTCGCCATCGTCTCCGGCGATCGGCACAGCTTCTGGGCGGGTTACGCCGCCAAGGCGCTCCCGCCGCAGCCGTTCGCGCCGGTCGGTGTCGCCTTCGTCGGCGCCTCGATCTCGAGCCCCGGCCTGGTCGAGGCCTACGAGCACCGCTTCCCGAGCGATCATCCGCTCCGGGCTCTATTCCTGGCCGATCGCCCGGGCGCCGAGAAGCCACAGCCGACGATCAACATGCTGCTGCGGCACGGCGTGCGCTCCTGCCTCGCCTATGCCCGCCATGGCGATCTGGCGAAGGCGCGATCGTTGTCGAACCCGGACCTTGCGCCGCACCTCGCCTTCGTCGACATGGGCGGTCACGGCTACGCGACGGTCCGTCTTTCCGCAACGGACATGCGCACCGAGTTCGTCTGCATCCCCCGTCCGATCGAGCGCAGCAATCGGGAGGATGGGGGGCCGCTCCGCTATCGCGTCGCCCACACCGCCAGGATGTGGCGCCCGGGCGAGAGGCCTCGACTGGAGCAGCGTGTGATCGAAGGAGATCCTGGACTGTCCATCTGAAGTGAGCACGGCGAGCCGACCCACCTCCGCCGGACCGCCCTCGACCGTGAACTCGAGCGTTCCCCCGTGGTCCGCCGCTCCCAGGGTGGACGGTGGCTCGAACTTCCAGGCACCGGGCGGAAGCCCCGCCGCGACCGAGCCGAAAAGCCAGCCGCAGGGGGCTGCCTGGGATTGAACCCCTTGCAGCCAAGCGACGGTGACGGGGACTGGGGGACCGCCCGAGGACGGCACCAGGCGCGCCGCATAGGACGGGGGCGCTCCCTCCTTGGGCCTGCAGCCGAATCCCAGCAGGCCGATGGGCTCCCCGGGCGTGATGTACCCGTCCAGGGAAGGCGCCATCACGGCCCGGTCTCCCAGCCGCACGAGGTGGTCGGTCAGGAACCAGGGCCCGGCCTCACCGGGTCCGGGAAGCGCCGGCACGGTGAGCTCCTTGCGAAGGCTCGCGGAGATCCCCCCCACGTTCGAGGTGATGGTGAGGTCGAGCGTGAGATCGCCTGCCGGCACGTCCGGAAGCGGGAACATGAGCTGACTGCTCGCGCCCGGCGCACGCAGCGCCGCCAGCTCGGCACCCACCACTTGCTTCCTGTACGCCCCGTGCACTTTGGAGAGCGTCCGCAGCAGCACGTGCACGTCGATCTCGGTCAAGTCGTCCGGCCAGGGCTCGTCCTCCGTATGCTGGAGCCGCGCCAGGGCAAGGACGTCCCACCTTCCCTTCTTCGCTTTCTTCTTCTGACTCGCCGCCGCACGGTACGGCCAGATCGCGGCCTCCACCGCGAGCCCGCGGCTGAACCGGGGCAGCAGGAACAGGGCCGCATCGTGCTCGGCGGAGGTGGGTTTCCGGTTCGGCGCCTCGAAGGCACTGGGTGCGGCGAGGCTGAGGTCGCGCCGCGCGCTGCTCAGCCGAAGGTTGATCCTCTGCTGTCGCGTCCGCTCCACCGACTGGGCGGCGAAGGAGACGAAGTAGCGGCATTTCCTGGCCGCGCGCAGGGAAGCCACGGCGCGCTCGATGCTGGGGTCCCGGTAAAGGCTCCCTCCCGTGTCCCGTGCGATGGGGTTCAGCGCCACCGGAGAGCTCCAGGGGCTGCAGGCCAGCCCCCCAGCGTTCTGCGGAAGAGCTTGGGGGCAGAAAGGCCCGTCCACGTTGCGGCAGGCATCCAGCAGGTCCACGGTGCTCACCACCACACCGTTGGCCTGCGCGCGCCCGGCGATCTCGAACATCCGCATGGCCACGTCGTCGAAGCGGAAGTCCTCCCCGAGGTAGATCACGTCTTTCCTTCCCGGGTACCGGCCCATGGCCAGGAAGAGGCTCTCCAAGCCGGCGATCCACTTCTCGTGATGTGCATGCGTGTAGCGGGGTGACAGAACCTGACGATCCTTCTCCAGGCGCGTCAGCGCCAGCAGCCCCTCTTCCCGGGTGCGGAGCCAGCCTTCGTGCACGACGGGCCAGCCTGCGAAGGTGACGAGGAGCAGCCGATCCCCCTCGCGGAACTGCTCCTCGACGTATCGCCGCGCCTCGCGGAAGGCCAGCGTCTTCCCCGGTGGGCAGGCGGGAAACCCCCTGTAGAACAGATCCAGATGCCACAGATCGAAGAACAGAACGACTGCCATGCCGCCGGGTGCGGGCGCGTCCTCGGGGCGCAGCCCCGGTACGGCGGTCCCCTCGTCCTCCGCGGCCAACGCATCCACCGCATAGATCGGCCGGGGCTTCCCGCCGACCTCCAGCTCGAAGTCCGCCTTTTCCAGACCGCGGCAGGCGTCGGACCCGCCGTCCTTCGGCCAGACCGTGACCTCGATCTGGACGAGGCTCACGCCGACCGACTCCTTGACCACGGGGTCCTCGGCCCCCGCGAGCGCCGGCGCCAGAACCAGGAGCGCGCCCAGGATCCGCATCTCCCGCCGAGCGTGCCACAACCGGCCCGATTCAAGAAGCAGCGTGCGCACAATCCCGCCGTCGGCCTCGCGCGCAGAGCTACAATTGGGGCATGGGCGGGTCGCGAGAGGAGACGCGTGACGACCTCACGCTGCCGGCGTCACCACGCGTAGGTCCGGCATTTGTGACGCGGAAGCCGCCATGCGCCGAAGTGAGGAGCGACGAGATGGCCGCGGTCTTCGGCAGGATGAGCGGTGCCGAACGGTTGCGCGTATCGAGCCGGATGTTCACCAGCGCACGTCATATGATGATGAACCACCTGCGCGCGTCGCATCCCGACTGGAGCGAACGGCAGGTCGAGCTGGAGGCGGCGCATCGGCTGTCACATGGAGCTCTCTGACCTTCTCCGACGAGTTCTACTGGGAGGGCGGCTCCGACAAGCATCTTCGCGACATCGCGGGCGTCCTGAAGGCGAATGCCGGTGGGATCGACACGGCGTACATCGAGCGGTGGGCCGCGATCCTCGGCGTGACCGATGTGTGGCGGACGATTCTCGCCCGCTTGGATGAGCAGGACGGCGGCAATCCGTAGCCGGCCGGCGGCCTCTAGGGGATCGCGGTCTCCGTCCGGCCCTTCTCCTTCAGCACGGGGGTGAAGATCACGCCGTTCGGCGCATCGGCCGGCCCCTGGAGGACGAAGTTGTCGGCCACGTCGAAGTCCACGGTGACGATCGTCAGCTCTCCCTCGTCCGCCGTGATCGGCTCCGCCAGCTGGACCTTGATCCCCGTCTGCATGCCGCTGGGGACCGTGAGCGTCTTGGTCGACGTTCCATCGCTGAAGGTGAGGCCGTCCACCAGGGTCACCTCGGCCGAGTCCACCACCAGGCGGAGCTGGTTGTAGTGTGCGGCCGGCACAGCGTGGTCGGCGAGGAGGGCGGTGAGGCCGTTCCGGAGGTCGAGGAGCTCGAAGGTGAGGGGCGTGTCGGACGCCGGCCGGAGATCGACGGGCGCGCCGTCGTCCCGCACCAGGTAGACCCTGGAGATCGTGACCTTGGCCGACGCGATCTGGTCGGCGGGGGCGTCCGTCAGCATCACCCGGACCTGGGAGTTCCCGCCGCTCAGGACCTCATCGGAGTCATTGCAGCCCACCATTCCGGCGGTAAGAACGAGCACACCGAGCAAAAGGGAAACGGCAGCGTGGCGTCGCATGAGGCTCCTCCCGGTATTTCTCTGCAGCGCTGCAGCGTACTGCCATCGCCGTGCCACGGCGAACACCGACAACCCGGAAGGTCGAACCTCCGGGCCGTGCAGCCGTAAGATCCCCGGGAGGTCGCTTCTGATCGCACGGCTGCTCAGGGTCGAGGAACGGGAGGCACGGCCGGTCCTCCTCGCCTTTTCGTGCTTCTTCTGCGTGCTGTCGTCGTTCTACATCCTCCGTCCCATCCGGGAGGAGATGGGGATCTTCGGCGGTCGCGAGAACCTCCCATGGCTCTTCACCGCCACCTTCGTGGTGATGGTGCTGGCCGCCACCGGGTACGCGTGGCTGGTGGGGCGCGTGCCCCGGGGGCGGATCCTCCCCTGGGCGTACCACGTCTTCTCCCTGAACCTCCTCCTCTTCTTCGCGCTGTGGGAGTGGGGGGAGGGGCGGGTGGTCCTGGCCCGCGTGTACTTCGTCTGGCTGAGCGTGTTCAACCTCCTGGTGGTGTCCGTCTTCTGGAGCCTCATGGCGGACACCTTCCGGAGCACGCAGGGGAAGCGCCTGTTCGGCCTGGTCTCCGCGGGAGGGAGCGCGGGCGCCATCGTGGGACCGCTGATCACGGCACTCCTCGTGGAGCGCATCGGTATCGGGCCGCTCTTCCTCCTCTCCGTGATCCTGCTCGAAGGGGCGGTGGTGCTGGGGAGGCGGATCGTGCGCTGGGCGGAGCGCGAGGGGCCGGGAACGCTGCACACCCAGGCGGCGGAGCGGATCGGGGGCGGACCCCTCGCCGGATTCCGCGCCGTGGTCTCCTCCCCCTACTACCTGGGGATGGCCGGCCTCATGGCGCTCTACTCCATCTGCTCCACCGTCGTCTACTTCGAGCAGGCGCGGATCGTGGGGGACACCATCGCCGATCCGGCGGTGCGCACGGCGCTCTTCGCCCGCATCGACCTCACCGTGAACCTCCTGTCGGCGGGGACGCAGGCCTTCGGCACGGGCTGGCTCCTCACCGGGGCGGGGGTGGGGACGGGCCTCGCGCTCCTCCCCGCGCTGACGGCGGTGGGCCTCGTGGGCCTGGCCCTCTGGCCCACGGTGGGGATGATCGCCGCGGTGCAGATCGTGCGCCGCTCCGTCCACTACGCGGTGGAGCGTCCGGCCCGCGAGGTGCTGTACACGGTCGTGCCGCCGGAGGACAAGTACAAGGCCAAGGGTTTCCTGGACACCGTGGTCTACCGCGGCGCCGATGCCCTGGGCGGCTGGCTGACGACGGGCCTGGGGGCACTCGGGCTGGGTGCGGCCGCCGTCTCGCTGGGTGCCATCCCCCTGGCGGGGATCGGCATCCCGCTCGCCTACTGGATGGGAAGACGCCTCAAGATCGAGGAACGCACGCGAAAGGAGAACGCACGATGGCCGGTCACCGACGTCGCTTCCTGAAGTCCGCGCTGGGTGCCGGCGCGGCGCTCGCCTTTGCCCCGTCGTCATTCTCTTGGGCCGCCGGCACCGGAGAGAAGAGTGCGGGTGGAGGGAAGAAGATCCTGGTGCTGGGCGGCACGCGGTTCCTCGGTCCGGCGGTGGTGAACTACGCGACCGAGCGCGGGCACACCCTCACCCTGTTCAATCGGGGGAAGTCGAACCCGGGCATGTTCCCCAAGCTCGAGACCCTCCTCGGTGACCGCGACGGCAAGCTCGACGCCTTGAAGGGCCGGCAGTGGGATGCGGTGGTGGATACCTCCGGCTACGTCCCGCGCGTGGTGAGGATGTCGGCGGAGCTGCTCGCCCCCAGCGTGAAGCAATACGTCTTCATCTCCTCCATTTCCGTCTACCCGGAGACGGTGCCGCCGCACGCCGACGAGAGCGCGGCGGTGGCGACCATGGACGACCCCAAGGACGAGGAGGTGATGAAGAACTACGGGGCGCTGAAGGCGCTCTGCGAGAAAGAGGTGAGCAAGGCCTTCCCGCAGGGAGCCACCAACGTCCGTCCCGGCCTCATCGTGGGGCCGGAGGACCCCACGGACCGGTTCACCTACTGGCCGGTGCGCCTGGCGCGGGGGGGCGAGGTGCTCGCTCCCGGAGACGGGACGGACAAGGTGCAGTGGGTCGACGTCCGCGACCTGGGGGCGTGGATCGTGCGCATGATCGAGGGGAGCCACACCGGGACGTACAACGCGACCGGCCCCGAGAAGCCGATTTCCATGAAGGAGATGCTCGAGGCGTGCAAGAAGGGGGTGAAGAGCGACGCCACCCTCGTGTGGGCGCCGGCGCCGTTCCTCGAGCAGGAGAAGGTCGGCCCCTGGATGGACATGCCCCTGTGGATCCCCGGTGCCAGCGAAGCGGCGGGCATGACCCAGGTGGACAACGCGAGGGCCGTCGCCAAGGGGTTGAAGTTCCGCCCCCTCGAGGAGACGGCCGCCGACACCCTGGCCTGGTGGAAGACCGAGCCCGAAGAGCGGCGGTCCAAGCTGCAGGCGGGCCTGGCGCCCGAACGTGAGAAGGAGGTCCTGGCCGCGCTGAAGAAGAAGGCGTGATCGGAAGGGGACAGGTATTTCCTATTTCCTCTTGGCCTTCCGTTTCAGGAAAGGGCGAGGGAAAAGGAAATAGGAAATACCTGTCCCCCTCCGACTACCAGTACCGCGGCTTCTTCCCCAGGTACGCCGCGGCGGCCATGGCGTGGGCCCAGGGATCGTCCGCCTCGATGGCGAAGGCCTGCTCGAAGAGCGCCTCCCCTTTCTCCTTGTCGCCGTTGAGATAGTGCCAGGCACCGGCTTCCGCATAGAGGCTCGCCTTCCTCTTCATTGCCATCGCCTTGTCGAACAGAGGCTTCGCCTTCTCCCACTCGCCGAGGTCGGCGTAGAGGCGGCCGATGCGCTGGTAGTCGCTCCACTCCGGTTTCCCCTGGAGGACGCCGCTCAGGATGGCTTCTCCCTTGGCCTTGTCCCCTCCCTCGTAGTGCACGGCGCCGATGGCGATGCGCTCCCACGATCCCTTGCCCGCCATCTGCTCGCCCCGCTCGAGGAGGAACGCCGCCGCCTCCGCCGGCGGCTTGCCCTTGAACTGCGCCCCCGCCAACGCCGTCACGAGCAGCGCGGTCGCCAGTCCTGCCGCCGCGGCGATCGTTCGAGCTCTCATCGTGTTTCCCCCTTTCCGGGGAGGCTAGCACTGGACGCTGGCTGCGCCGGTCGCATCGAGCTGCTCTCTCTTCGAAACCAGATCACTCCCCATTTGGATTGACGGCTCCATTCTTTACGGGTATCAGACCCCCGGGAGGGGAGGATGCTGGTCTTTCCGCTCGCGCTGGCGACGATCGTCGCGATGGCGCCATCCAACACACCTCTGACGTTCGAGCAGCGTGTGGAGGCGCAGCGCGCGATCGAGCGCGTCTACTGGGAGCATCGGATCTGGCCCGTGGAGAACCCCGGGAGCAAGCCACCGCTCGAGAAGGTGCTCCCGGACGACGCCCTGAGAGCGAGGGTGAGCCGCGCCCTGAAGCTGTCCAATGCCCTCGCGGTGGTGTGGGGGCGGCCGGTGGACGGGGCGCAGCTCCAGGCCGAGATGCGGAGGATGGCGCTCTCGAGCAACGCGCCGGGCGTGCTCCAGGAGCTCCTCGATGTCCTCGGTCGTGATCCACGGTGGATCGCGGAGATGCTGGCGCGGCCTGCCCTGGTGGAGCGGCTTGCACGGAACCACTACGCGGGAGACGACAGGTTCCACGGTGAACTGCGCCGGCAAGCCGAAGCAGCGCTGGGCCAGGCCGATCTGATGGACGCCGGAGGCGTCTATCACGAGGAACGCTGGTCGATCGGCGACGAAACGCTCGCGCAGCCGGCCAGTGAAGGCACGGTCACCGTCCCGAAGGCGGAGTGGCAGCTGACACTGGAGCGTCTGTCCCATCGTGTGCTGGAGGAGGACGCCACCAGCTTCCGGGTGAGCGAGCTTCTCGCACGGGAAGGGAACACCTTCACCGTGGCAGTGGCGGTGTGGGAGAAGGTCCCCTTCGACACCTGGTTCGCGGATCGAGAGAAGGAACTGAGCACGTCGGTGTCCGAGCCCACGACTCCCTACGTGCTCCTGAATCCTGTCGAGAACTGCGTCTCCGACACCTGGAGGCCGACGCGCACCGGTGTTCCTGACGGCCGCCGAGAGCACTCGGCCCTCTGGACCGGCACCGAGATGATTGTCTGGGGTGGCACTGGATACATGTTGGAGATGAACAGCGGCGGACGGTACGACCCCGCAACAGACACATGGAAGCCGATCTCCAGAGGCGCGGGGGTGCCTTCTCCCAGGACTCGGCATACGGCGGTGGGGACTGGCACCGAGATGATCGTCTGGGGCGGAAGGGACGACAGCGGGCCGCTCGGAAACGGCGGCGTCTACGACCCCTCCACCGACACGTGGCAGCCGATCACTGCCGCGCCCGGCTCCCCGGCCGCCCGCAGCGGGCACACGGCGGTGTGGACCGGTTCCGAGATGATCGTCTGGGGCGGAGAGGAAGCGCAGGGATGCGGAAGCGGCGGTGGACGCTACGACCCGGCGTCCAAGGACTGGTCCGTGCTGTCGCAGGCGGGACCATCGCCACGCTGCCTGCATACCGCGATCTGGACGGGGAGTCGGATGATCGTGTGGGGCGGGTACACCTCGCAGAACGTCCCGCTGGACACGGGCGGCGTCTACGATCCCAAGACGGACAAGTGGGTGGCGACATCGGCCGGCGCCGACGTGCCTCTCCCGCGGGCGGAGCACAGCGCCGTCTGGACGGGCAAGGAGATGATCGTCTACGGCGGGCGTACCCCGATCTTCGAAGATACGCAGCTCATTTCACGCAGCGGCGCCCGCTTCGACCCCGTGACGAATGTCTGGACGCCGATCGCCGAGGACCTGGGACGCTTCCATCACACCGCCGTCTGGACGGGGAAAGAAATGATCCTGTGGGGCGGGACGCTTCAAGCCCCGGGGCAGTACGGCAGCCGGTACGACCCGTCGACCAACGAGTGGACGCTCACGTCCCCTCGGTTCCTCTCCTTCACCTACGCGACAGCTGTTTGGACGGGCACCGAGGTGATCGTCTGGGGCGGGAATACCAGCACCGGTGGCCGCTACGCACCCGCCACCGATACGTGGGTCTCGACTTCGACGAGCGCCGATGTTCCGGTGCCGCGCATGCACCACACGATGGTGTGGACGGGTGCCGAGATGATCGTATGGGGAGGCTACTCCCCCGGCAATGGCGGCGCCCTCAGGGACGGCAAGCGGTACGACCCCGCGATCGACGACTGGAAGCACGTCCCGGAGATGGAAACGTCCAGGTACCTGCACTCCGCCGTGTGGACCGGGACGGAGATGATCGTATGGGGAGGCTTCGGCTGGCCGGGCTACGAGAATAGTGGTGGAAGGTACAGCCCGACCGCCGACACCTGGACACCAACCAGTACGGGCACCGACGTTCCCTCGCCACGTACCTCTCACCACGCGTTCTGGACCGGGACGGAGATGCTGGTCTGGGCGGGCGCAGAGTCTCGGCCGACCAGCACCGGGGGACTCTACGATCCGGTCACGGATAGCTGGCGAGCCACCTCCACCGGAGCGAACGTGCCTCTTCCAGGAGACCTCCTGGCGGTCTGGACGGGTCACGAGATGATCGCCTGGGGTGCCTATCGTCGGCACTTCGACGCCCCCGTGCAGATCACCGGCGGACGCTTCGACCCGGCGT
>DASUFT010000035.1:0-55668 GCA_036274395.1 Candidatus Polarisedimenticolaceae bacterium
GGTGGTATATTCCATCGCTTTCTTCACTCCGGGCCCGTGGCCGTTCCCTGGGAGGACGTGCGCGGGCTTTGTCCCGCCGTTGGCGGGTTAGAGAGGGTCCCATGGAAAAGGTCGAGTCCAAGACGGCGTCGCAGGAATACATCCGCCTCGAGGAGGAGTACGGCGCGCACAACTATCACCCCCTGGACATCGTGGTCCAGCGCGCGCAGGGCTCCTGGGTGTGGGACGTGGAGGGGAACAAGTTCCTGGACTTCCTCGCCGCCTATTCGGCGGTCAATCAGGGACATGCCCATCCAAGGATCCGGAAGGCCTTGGAGGAGCAGGCGAGCAAGGTGACCCTGACCTCCCGCGCCTTCCGCTCGGACCAGCTCGGGCCCCTCTACAAGGAGCTGCACGACCTCACCGGCTATCAGCGGTTCCTGCCCATGAACACAGGGGCGGAGGGTGTCGAGACCGCCATCAAGGCCGCGCGCAAGTGGGGCTACAAGATCAAGGGCATCCCGGAGGGGAAGGCCGAGATCGTGGTCTTCAGCGGCAACTTCCACGGGCGGACCACCACGATCATCTCCTTTTCGGATGACGACCAGTACCGGGATGGATTCGGCCCCTTCACCGCCGGCTTCGTGATGGTGCCCTACGGGGACCTGGAGGCGGTGAAGCGCGCGGTGAACGCCAACACGGCGGCCATCCTGGTGGAGCCGATCCAGGGCGAGAGCGGGATCAACCTCCCGCCCAAGGGCTTCCTCAAGGGGATCGAGGCACTCTGCAAGGAGAAGAACGTCCTCTTCATCGCCGACGAGATCCAGTCCGGCCTGGGGCGCACCGGCAAGTTCTTCTGCCACCACTGGGAGGACGTGCGGCCGGACGTGGTCATCGTGGGGAAGGCGCTGGGCGGCGGCTTCTATCCCATCTCCGGGATCCTCGCCGACGACAAGGTCATGCAGGTCTTCCACCCCGGCGACCACGGCTCCACTTTCGGCGGCAACCCCCTGGCCTGCGCCGTGGCGCGCGAGGCGCTGAAGGTGCTCGTCGAGGAGAGGATGATCGAGAACTCGGAGAAGCTCGGCGCCTACTTCCTGGAGAAGCTCCGCTCGATCAAGAGCCCCCACGTGAAGGAGATCCGCGGCAAGGGCCTCTGGATCGGCGTGGAGCTGAAGCCCGAGGCGGGCGGCGCCCGGCGGTTCTGCGAGGCGCTCTGGAAGCAGGGAATGCTCTGCAAGGAGACCCACGTCCACACGATCCGCTTCGCTCCCCCCCTGAACGTCACCCAGGCCGACCTGGACTGGGCGCTCGCGCGGATCAAGACGGTGCTGGAGGTCTGAGGAAGGAGGGGGTCAGGCACCGATTTCCTTTTGGTGCTTGACCCCTTTCGGGCGGGCGCCCCCTCCCGCCTTTGCGTATAGGAAGGCGGCATGAGCAAGGCCGCGGTCCTCCTCGCCCTTTCCGGGCTCGCCTTCCCCGCCCATGCGGACGCGCTGGTCTATCCCACCGGCGACCCCGCGCAGGACGTCCCCGCCGTCCAGGCCGCAGTGGACGAGGGTGGGACGGTCCTCCTGAAGGCCGTGGACGTGAACGGCATCCCCCAGGCCTTCGACTTCGGCGAGTACCCGGTGGGCGCGGTGGACTGGGACGAGCCCGGGCTGGGCTCGGTCGCGCTCGGGACCTCCGGCGACCTCGTCATCCTCCTCGCGGGGAACGCCGCCTACCTGTTCTCGGTCGGGAACGACGTCCACCTCCTGGGCGAGGCGGTGGGAGAGGCGCGCACCACGATCCGCGGGGGAACCGTCCCCATCCGCAACTTCGTCCCCATCGGCCCCAGCGGGAACCTCGTCTTCGGCCTGGGGAAGCTCACCGTGGAGGGCATCCGCTTCCTCGAACCGGCGTTCCAGGCGGTCTATCTCGCGCAGTTCGGCGGCGTCCCGGAGGTCCGTGAGCTCGTCGCGGAGCTCGGGCTCGACGTCGCCATCGAAGTCCGCGGGAACGCCTTCGTCGACCCCAAGCCGGCCATCACCTGGATGTGGCTGGCGCAGGCGGCGATGGCCGACGGTCCGGCCGGGCAAGCCCGCATCGAGGACAACGAGGCGCTCTTCACTCCCGGACGGTTCACGGCGGAGCAGCGCCGCTACGAGAACGACCACAACATGGGGCAGCGCCCCGAGCTCCTCGAGGGTCTGTCCATCACCGACCTGCACGCCGCCGGCGAGCTGAGCGGGAACCACGTGGTGGGGCCGCAGGTCGGCTTGCACGTCTGGCTGGGGGGAAGCGACGCCGTCCGCATCGGCGACAACCACGTCGAGCTCGGGCCCATCGGCTTCTACGGGATCGCCTGCGAGGCGAACCACGCGTATGTCCTGGAGCGGAACACGGTGATCGCGGCCGGGCGCTTCCCCGACGGGATCTCCCTGTGGGCCAGCGATCCCACGCTCGGGATCAACCACTCGATCCTGCGGCACAACCGGGTCGTGCTGGACGGCTCCGACTTCGGCGGCATCACCCTGTACACGGGCGGCTCCGCCAACCAGTTCCTGCAGAACACCGTGGAGGGGAGCGGCGCCTATGCCGTGGGGCTCGCCTCCCCCTTCCTTCCCGCGCAGTTCTTCGCACGCGACAACCTCCTCCGCGGCAACCAGATCAGCCAGTTCGTCCCGCGTTTCTCCAGCTTCTGGGGAGAGGGCGCCGACGTACTGTTCGACGTCAACGCCATCGGGAACGTGCTGCTCGGCCGCAGCGGCCTGGTGAGGGATCTGGGGGAGGACAACTCCGCCACCGGCTGGAACCACCGCGGCCGGGGCGGCCACGGCGAGCGGCGGAGCCCGTCCCTCGGGCCCACGTCCAAGCACGATCTGGTCCACGCCGCCCGGCCCAAGCCGCTCGACTGCCCCGCCGCAACGGCGGCCCCCGTCTCCCTGCGCGAAAAGTAGCGCCGGCTCCTGCGGCGTTCCCCCGGCCGTGTTCGGTGCGCCTCCCGCCCTCGTTGAATCCTCCGTGACACGTTTTCGCTCCTGCCCACACAGGCTGGCAGACGTTCGGCACGCACGCCGAGGAGGAGGTCTCATGCACATGACCCATGCAAGACGGATGCGCCTGCTCGCGCCCCTGGCCCTGGCCCTGGTCGCAGGACTCGGTGCCTTCAGCCTGCGAGCCGGAGATGCGCTTTCCACCGAGTTCGCCGACACCACGGACCCCTCGGCCCCCTCGAATCCCCCGCTCAACGTCCGCGAGGCCAACGTGGATGGGAACGGCAACATCAAGGTGCACGAGCAGGGCGTGGTCCAGGTGACGGGCACGGTGGACGTGGGCAACAGCCCCAAGGTCCAGGACGTGAACATCACGAACGATCCCCTCGAGGTCAAGGTGAAGACGGGGACGGTCCACTTCTATCACCACGAGGTCTATCCCTTTGACGAGGACACGGACCTGACGATCGACATCCACGAGTACTCCCGGGTGCGCGTGCAGATCACCGTCAATGGCTCCGGCACGGTGGACTTCCTCTATGCGACGGACGGCGGGGTGCACGGCGAGTTCAGCGAGGACTCGGGCGGCTTCGGTCACACCCTCCTGCTCCCCGAGGTGGCAGGCACCGAGCTGCAGCTGTTCCTCAACGACCCCGACGGTGAGCAGGTGTTCGTGAACGTGTACGGAACGTACTGAGATCGGAAGGCGCTCCGCGGAGCCGGGAGGGGCCACGCCCGGCCCGTAGTACCCTTCCCGGGAATGGCGCCGCGCACGGAGACAGGGGTCGATTCCAGGTCGGCGACCGTCACCCTGGAAGGGGTGACCGTCCACCTCGCGCATCCCGACGAGCTGCCCATCAAGTGGGTGGGGCAGGAGGACACGCTGCGGCAGCTCCTGGCCGCGTGGAGCCTTGCCGATCCCAGGGACGTCCCCATGAACCCGCGCCTGCTGGGCAAGCCCGGTGTGGGGAAGACCACCCTCGCCTATGCCGCGGGCAAGGCGCTGGGCAAGGACGTGTACGTCTACCAGGCCACGATGGACACACGGCCCGAGGACCTGCTGATCACGCCCGTGATCGACGCCCAGGGCACGATCCGCTACGTGGCCAGCTCGCTCGTCACCGCCATGATCCGCGGCGGCGTGGCCATCCTCGACGAGGGGAACCGGATGTCCGAGAAGAGCTGGGCCTCGCTGGCGCCGCTCCTGGATGCGCGGCGCTACGTGGAGTCCATCGTGGCCGGCGTGAAGGTGAAGGCTCACGCCGACTTCCGGATCGTGGCCACGATGAACGACGACGCCAGCACCTACGAGATCCCGGAGTACATCCACTCCCGCCTGCAGCCCCAGATCTACCTCGACTTCCCCGACGCCGACGAGGAGCGGGCCATCTTGCAGGAGAACCTCCCCTTCTCGGACGCGGCCATCCTCGACTACGTGGTGAGCTTCCTTCAGGCCGCCCACGCCGCGGACGAGCGCTACACCGTCCGCGACGGCATCAACATCGCGCGGTACGCGCTGAAGCGGATGGCGCAGCATCCGGCGGAAAAGCCGGCGCCCAGGGACATGCTGCCCAGCAATAGGAAGAAGGCGGAGGAGGCGGAGGCGGCGCGGCGGAGCGCGGCGCTCAAGGAGGCGGTGCGGCACGTGCTGGGAGAGGAGGCGGAGAGGTACGCCCCCAGGTGAAGCTCGCTTTCGCGAGAACCGCTGCGCCCGGCTCGGCGCTCGCCCCCGGCCTGCCACCATGAGCAAGCTGGAGTCGAAGGTCCCACCGATGGTCGTGGTGGCGGCGTTCGCCGCTACGATGTGGCTCAGTACCGGGGTCCTCCCCGGGCTCGTCTGGAACTTCCCCGGACGTGGTCCGCTCGCGGTCTCCCTGGCGCTCGCCGGCCTGGCCTTCGCGACCGCCGGAGTGGTCGCCTTCCGGCGGGCGGGCACGACGGTGAATCCCACCACTCCGGGCGCGGCATCCGCCATGGTCGTCTCGGGCGTGTACCGGATCAGCCGCAACCCGATGTACCTCGGGTTCCTGCTGCTCCTTGCCGCCTGGGCGGTCCGGCTCGGTCACCCGATCGCCTTCGCCTTGCTGCCCGCATTCGCCCTCTACATGAACCGCTTCCAGATCCGGCCCGAGGAGCGCGCGCTGGCCGAGAAGTTCGGGGACGATGCCCTAGGCTACTTCCGGTCGGTCCCGAGATGGCTTTGATGCCCTCATGACGGCAGGCCGTGAGCGCGTTGCCCGGTCCCTACTGCCGGCCGTCCCCGAGCTTGACCCCCACGAAGATGTCCCTCGTTCCCTCGTGCGGCTCCATGACGTAAAGCTGGCTCTGATTCCGCCGGTAGCGCATGAGATGGTAGCGGCCGTTCGCACTGAACGTGGCGAAGGCATACATCAATCCCACCGGGTCGGGTGCCGTGATCTCCTGCACCAGCTCACGCCTCCCCGTGACCAGGTCCGCGTGGTAGATGCGGGCGGGAAGGGTGCGGTCCCAGACGAGAAGACCGCGGCCGTCCGGGGACCAGGCAAGCGGCAGGTCCTTCTGCCCCAGGCCGAGGATGGAGGCGCACTGCTTGCTCGAGGCGGAGCAGGTCTGCGGGCCGCGCAGCAGGTCGCCCACCGCCACCTTCTCTCCGTCCGGTGAGATGAGCGCGGAGTAGGCGCCCTCCTCGGAGACCGGCTGGATCCTGCTCGTCTCGAGGTCCATCACGTAGGCCACGCGCCCATGGCCGGCCCGCTGACCCATGAAGGCCACCCGGTTCCCGTCGGCCGCGCAGGTGAGCGTGCGTCCCCCGCTGGTCTGGATGAGGACGTCGCCGAGGTCGAATTCCCTGACTTGACCGGCGCCCACCGGGCGCTTGGTGAGGACGGAGCGCTTGCTGGACAGTCCGGTGGAGAAGACGAACTTGCCGTCCGGGGTCATGCCTACCGCCGATCCCAGCCCGAGCTGCACCGGCGCCCCGCCGGCGCGACGCACCTGGATACCGTATTCGCCGTTCACCACGAGGTCCCCGTTGTTTCCGGCGAAGATGGCGCCGTCGTCCGCGATGGCGGCCACCGACTCGCTGGGCGAGCCGACGTAGGGGCGCTCGGCGCTGTCGCCCGCCAGGCGGCCGGCCAGGAGCGCGCGGGTGTCATCCGTGAGGACGAGGAGACGTCCGTCCCTGGCGAGGTCCGAGAGACGGATGAGCGCCGGCGTGCGCAGCACCCGGCGCACGTGGCCGTCGAGCGTGGCGACGCCTAGCAAGCCGCCGCCGGGATCCTCGGCGCCGGAGAACCACACGTCCGCGCCCCGCCGGCCCCAGGCGACGCCCATCATGTACTGGTACTCGGGGACCAGGGAGGCCATCTTGCCGTCCTCCCCCACCACGCGGACGTCCCCGAGATCGTCCCCCCACACACGGTGGTTCACGAAGGCGACCCGTTTCCCGTCCGGGGAGATCCTCGGAGCCGCGATCCAGCCCTCCGTCCGGTACAGCTCCTTCCCGATCGGGTACTGCAGCACCTGGTGGTCGCCCTGCTGGAGGACGACCGCGAACTGCTGGCCGTCGGGGGAGATGTCGGCGTCGTAGACATCCCCCAGGACCTCCCGCGGGGTGCCGCCGGCCAGCGACACCGTGGCCAGGGTCCCCACCCGCAGCCAGGTGCCGACGTGGTGCCGGCCCAGCAGGAGCGCCATCTGGCCTTCCCTGGAGATTCCGGCGATGTCCGCCTCCCCCACGTCCATCGCCCGCGACCCGAAGCCGTCCGTGCGCGTGGAGTACAGCGCCAGCGGGCGTCCCTCGAGGGCCGCGCCGTAGAGCACCGTCTGTCCGTCGGGCGCGAAGCGCGCGGAGTGGACCAGGCCGCGCTCGAACGAGAGCTGCCTGAACGTGGGCGGTTCCGTGACGAGGAACCGGCGCATGGCCCACGCCCCCAGAACGGCGCCGCCAGCCAGCCCCAGCGCCGCCGTCAGCACCAGCCAGCGCCAGCGGGGGCGCTTCCGCGGTCGGTCATCCGCGGCGGCGATGGGAGCCGGGACACTCTCCTTCTCCTGCAGCTCGATCCTGGCGTCGCCGATGTCGCGGAGCCGCTCCTTCGGGTCCTTGCGCAGGCAGCGGGCGAGCAAGGCGCGGATGCGGGGCGGGACCCCGGGCGGAAGGGCGCCGAGGTCGGGCTCGCGCGTGAGCACCGCGGCCAGCGTGTCGGAGATCGTCTCCCCGGTGAACAGGCGCTGTCCCGTGAGCATCTCGTAGAGCACGACGCCGAAGGCCCAGACGTCCGCCCTCTTGTCCACGGCCCTGCCGCGCGCCTGCTCCGGGCTCATGTACGCGGCGGTGCCCAGGATCATCCCGGCCGAGGTGGCCGCCTCGGTCATGGTGGGAGAGTTGCCGGGATCGAGCACGGGGCCGCTCCGGTCGGCGCCGTAGGCCTTGGCCAGGCCGAAGTCCAGCACCTTGACCTGCCCCTCCGCGGTGACCTTTACGTTGGCCGGCTTGAGGTCGCGGTGGACGATGCCCTTCTCGTGTGCGGCCTCGAGCGCGGCGGCAAGCTGCAGGGCCAGGGCCAGCGCCTCGTCCACCGGGACGGGCCCGCGCTTCAAGCGCTGCTGGAGGTCCTCCCCTTCCACCAGTTCCAGCACCAGGAAGGCCTTGCCGTCCGCCTCGTCCAATCCGTAGATGCCTGCGATGTTCGGGTGGTTGAGCGAGGCCAGGAGCTGCGCCTCGCGTTCAAAACGGGCGAGACGGTCGGGATCACGCGCGACCTCCGACGGGAGCACCTTGATGGCGACCTGACGCCCCAGGCGAGTGTCCATCGCGCGGTAGACCTCGCCCATCCCACCGGCGCCGATCGGGGCGGCGATGGTGTAGGACCCGAGGCGGATGCCGGAGGCCAGCGGCACCGGGGAACTCTACCTCCACTTCGAGGTCGGGCAGAGAGCGCTGCTCAGGTCCAGGGGTCGACCCCTTCACGGATGGACAACCCTGCTTGACATGACGATCCGCATGGCGGACCTTTCCCCGCGCCCATGCGGCCCCCCTCCCGAGACACCGGCGTCCTCCTCTTCACCGGCGTCCTCGCCTTCCTCTCCGGCATGTGTGCCCTGGTCTACGAGATCGTGTGGACGCGCGCCTTCACGCCCATCTTCGGGTTGACGGTCTACGCCACCACCACCGTGCTCTGCGCCTTCATGACCGGCCTGGGGATCGGGAGCGCGCTGGCGCCGCGCCTGGTGGAGCGGAACCGTCACCGGATCTGGCGTCTCTACGCGCTGCTGGAGCTGGGCATCGGGATCTGCGCGCTCCTGATCCCGCGCGGGATGGGCGCCATCGGGGACCTCTACGGTGCGGTCGGGTCCGGCGTGGTGCGCTTCGCAGCCTCGCTGCTGATCCTCGCCCCACCCACCATCCTCATGGGGATCACGCTCCCCGCCATGGTCTGCGCGCTGCGCAGCGGACGGGGAGGCGCCCGGGTGGGGCTGCTCTACGGGCTCAACACGGTGGGAGCGGCCCTGGGGTGTCTGCTGGTCGGCTTCGTCCTGATGGAGCGCTTCGGGATCCAGCGGACGAGCGAGATCGCGGCGGCCATGAACCTGCTCCTGGCGGGAGGGGCGCTCGTGCTGTCCCGGATGCACGCGCCGCAGGCGGACGTGGCGCCGCGGAGCGAAGCGACCGGCATCCTGCCCCAGCCCCTGCTCTACCTCCTCTACTTCCTGGTCGGCGTCGTGGCCTTCGGACTCGAGCTGTGCTGGCTGCGCCTGCTGGTGTTCTATCTCCAGGCCTCCGCGCATTCCTTCGCCATCCTGCTGGCGGTGCACCTGTCGGGGCTCGGCCTCGGCGCTCTCTTCTATTCACGCGTGCTGGCGCGCCGCCTGCCCACCCCGGCGGCGGCTCTCCGGGTGTTCGTGGTGGTCGAGCTGCTGGTGGGCATCCTCGGCGCCGCCACCCTGCACGTCTCGGGGAAGCTGGCCGCGGCCTGGGCGCTGATGATCCGCCTGGTGGGGGCCAGCGGCTGGTGGCTGATCAACGCGGAGAAGGCCGCGGTGGCGGCCCTGCTCGTCTTCCCCACCGCGGTCCTCATGGGGGTGGTGTTCCCCCTGCTCGCAGGCGTGTGCGAGGCGCGCGGGATCCGCTCCCACACCGCCACCGGCCGCCTGTACGCGGTCAATACCGCGGGAGCGGTGGTCGGGAGCCTGATCACCGGCTTCCTGCTCTTCGACCTGCTGGGGATCCAGCGCACGATCACGCTCTTCTCCGCCCTGAGCCTGGCCATCGCGCTCTGCGCCCTTCCCGGCGCGGGACGCAGGTTCCAGGCTGCCGCGGCCGGGGTGGCCGGGGTGGCGGTGCTGCTCTGGGTGGCGACCCCTCCCCGCATGCTGATCCGCCAGTTCGAGCGGTACGTGGGAAAGGTCCTCTTCTACCGCGAATCGGCCTCCGACATCACCTTCGTCTACGAGCGCAGCGAGCACGGCGAGAAGTACCGGGCGCTGGCGTTCCACGACGGCCGGGGCACCTCCAGCACCCAGCAGGTGGTCAACTACGTCAACCGCCTCCTCGCCTACTCCTCCATGGCGGTGAAGCCGGACGCCAAGCGGGTGCTGGTGATCAGCTTCGGCTGTGGCAACACCGCCTCCGCCTTCCTGCGCTTTCCCATCGAGCGCCTGGACGTGGTGGACATCAGCGCCGGCGCGTTCGAGGCGGCACCCTACTTCTCCACCAACCGCGAGGTCCTGCGCGACCCGCGGGTGCGCACCCACGTGGAGGACGGCCGCAACTTCCTGCTCCGCAGCCGCGATACCTACGACATCATCGAGCTGGAGCTCCCCACCCTGCACACCGACGGCGTGGTGTTCCTGTATACCTCCGAGTTCTACCGGATCGCCGCCTCCCGGCTGGCGCCGGACGGGCTCCTCTCCCAGTGGATCGACGTGCTGCAGACGCAGCGCGAGCCCTCCTACCAGCTCATCGCCACCATGCTGCAGGAGTTCCCCAACTCCAGCCTGTGGGCGGCAAAGTGGGCCTGGTGGGTCAACGGAACCCGCAGCGGCCGGCCCCAGCGGCTGGACGTGGAGCGCGTGCGGGCGCTCTTCGCGACCCCGGAGGTCCAGGCCGACATGCGGAGCGTGGGCACGAGCCTGGCCGACGTGCTGGGGCACCTGATGGCCTCCCCCGAGGTTCTGGCGCAGACGGTGCCGGGGGGACCGTCCGTCACCGACGATCACACACGCCTGGACTACCTGGTGCCTCAGCTCGAGAGCCCCCACGCCTTCGGGGGTGGCATCGCGTACTACACCTCGCCTCTCAGCCTGCTCTTCCTGAAGACCTGGGAGAAGGAACACCGCTACGCGGGCACGAACCCGGAGTTCGTCCCCTTCTACGCCGATCGTGCGGCGGAGAACCTCGCCCGCTCCCTGGAGGACACTCTGGGAGATCTTCCGGAGGCCCTGCGCCTGGAGGTGGGGTCGGTCGCGCAGCGACGGCTCCGCGAACCTTGAATTCTCATTGGTGCCTGTCCCCTTCGACCACCGCGCCCGCGGTGCAGGTCTCGTGGAGCACGACCCGGCACAGACCGGGCAAGAGGGGAAGGAGGCGCTCGTAGATCCAGCGCGCCAGCACCTCGGAGGTCGGGTTCTCCAGCCCCTCCACCTCGTTGAGGTAGCGATGGTCGAGCCGCGCGTGCAGCGGCTCCCAGGCTGCTCGGAGATCGGCGAAGTCGAGGATCCATCCGGTCTCTTCGGGAACGGGGCCGCGCACGTAGACGCGTACGCGGAAGGAGTGGCCGTGCAGGCGCGCGCACTTGTGCCCGGGCGGTACCCTGGGGAGCCGGTGCGCGGCCTCGAAGGTGAACTCCTTGAAGATCTCGGTCACGGAATCCCCAGGAGCTTGTGGGTCTGCACGCTCAGTCTCCACTGCGGATGCGCCAGGCAGTAGCGGAACGCCGCCCGGGTGTTCTCGTCGCGCTGTGGCCCGTCCATCGGCTGCAGGAAGAAGTGGTCGAAGTCGAGGGCGGCGAAGCGCTCGGGCTCCGCTCCCGCCTGGGGGTAGACCAGCTTGAGCTCGTCCCCCCGGCGCAGGACCAGGGAGGCGCCCGCCTTGGGGCTCACGCACACCCAGTCGACGCCTCCGGGAGCTGGTCGCGTCCCGTTCGTCTCGATGGCGACCTGGAAGCCCCACCGGTGCATCTCCGCCACCAGATCATCGTCCAGCTGCAGGAGGGGCTCGCCCCCCGTGAACACGACCAGCGGGTGCGCACGCCGCCCCTCGCCGTCTCCGGTCCAGGTGCGGGCAATGGCCTCACCGAGCGCCGCGGTGCTCGCGAAGGAGCCGCCTCCCGGACCGTTCGTGCCCACGAAATCGGTGTCGCAGAAGCGGCAGACCGCCCCTGCGCGGTCCTTCTCATGGCCCGACCACAGGTTGCACCCGGCGAAGCGGCAGAAGACCGCCGGCCGGCCGGTGTTGGCCCCCTCCCCCTGCAGGGTGAGGTAGATCTCCTTGACCGCGTACGTCATGGCGCGAGAGCTCGCCATGGTAACGCGCCCGGAACGCCCCTGGCGCCGCTCCCCCGGATCACGCATCCTCGATGCATGACCCACGAGACTCCCTGCCGCATGCTGGTGGTCGGAGACGAGGAGCCGGAGCGTGTGGCCGCCCTGCTCTCCGGCTGCGGCGTGGAAGCGCGCGCCGCCCGCGATCCTGGCCGTGCCCTCACCGATCTGCTCCAGGGAGCGCCGTTCGGGCCACAGGCACCCCCCAATGCGATCGTGGTCAACGTGCGCCACGACCGGGAGCTCCTGGTGCGCTCCTTCAAGGAGAACCCCGCCACGTCCCGGCTGCCCGTCGTGGTCCTGTCGGACGACATCAGCGACGCGCACCGGTTGAGCATGTACGAGGCGGGGGCGTCGCTGTTCCTCACCAAGCCGGCCGAGCCGGAGCGTCTGGAGCGCCATCTCCGCCAGCTCGTGGACTTCTGGTGCAGGCTGGTGCTCCCTCCCCCTTCCCTCGCCGAGCGGCAGGCATAGAATTCCGGGCATGCCCATCGCTTACGGCATCGACCGTGAGAAGCGCCTGGTGGTGGCGTTGCCCTACGGCACGATGGAGGACGCCGACGTCTTCGGCTACCAGCGCGAGGTGTGGTCCCTCCCCGACGTGGCGGGCTTCGACGAGCTGATCGACATGACCGACGTCCAGCACATCGCGCTCCCTTCGGCCCAGCGGGTGGTGGATCTCGCAGAGCTGTCGGCGGGGATGGAGGCCGGCGGGGAGAAGGGCCGCCGGCCGGCCCGGATGGCCATCGTCGCCCCCTCCGACCTCGCCTTCGGCCTGGGACGCATGTACCAGGCGTACCGGGCCATGAAGGGGCAAGGGGTGCCGCGGCAGGTGGGCGTGTTCCGCACCATGGCCGAGGCCCTGGAGTTCCTGGGGATCGAAGGGGGCCCCCAGGAGGCCGAGCGGCTGCTGGGGCTCGCGCGAAACCGCAACCTGCGCTAAACCGTAGCTTGTCTTGTCCGCCACCCATCTTTCCCGGGGGTCGTCCACATGCACGCACGCCGTCCGCTCCGCCTCCTTCCCGTCCTCCTCCTTCTCCTCCTCCTGCCCGCCCTTCCCGCCGCCGCCAAGGCCAAGGCGGAGGCCGGTCCCGCGCCGCTGCTCGATCGCGAGCTGTTCTTCGGCGATCCGGAGATCTCCGGCGCCCAGCTCTCGCCCGACGGCAAGTACATCTCCTTCCTGAAGCCGCTGGACGGCACGCGGAACATCTGGATCAAGAAGATCGAGGACCCATTCACGGGCGCCCGCCCCATCACGGACGAGACCAAGCGGCCCATCAGCCAGTACTTCTGGAGCCGGGACGCCAAGTACGTCCTCTACGCCCAGGACCAGGCCGGGGACGAGAACTACAACGTCTTCGCCGTGGACCCGGCGGCTCCCGCTGCCGCCGGCCGCAAGGTCCCCGCCGCCCGCAATCTCACCGAAGCCAAGGGCGCGCGGGCCATGATCTACGAGGTCCCCCGCTCCAATCCCGACCTCATCTACGTCGGTCTCAACGACCGGGACGCCAAGTGGCACGACCTCTACAAGGTCAAGATCTCGACCGGCGAGCGCACGCTGGTGCGCAAGAACGAGGACAAGATCGCCGGCTGGGTCTTCGACAACAAGGACCGGCTCCGGCTGGCCGTGCGCATCACGGACGACGGGACCACCGAGATCCTGCGCGCCGACGACGACAAGTTCTCCCCCATCTACTCCTGCTCGGTGCTGGAGAGCTGCGGCCCCGTCCGCTTTCACAAGGACAACACCCGCGTCTACCTCGAGACCAACAAGGGCGACGACGTGGACCTCACGCGGCTGGTGCTGCTCGATCCCGCCAGCGGCAAGGTGGAGCTGGTGGACTCCGATCCCGAGAAGAGGGTGGATTTCCAGAGGGCGTTCTTCTCCGATCTGACGGACGAGCTGATCGGCACGTCCTACGTGGACGACAAGGGCCGGATCTACTTCCGGGACAAGGACTACGCCGCCGACTACGCATGGCTCAAGAAGCAGAAGAATCTGGCCAACAAGGAGCTGGACCTCAACTCCTCCACCCGGGACGAGAAGCTGTGGCTCGTGACCGCGTATTCCGACGTCGAGCCCGGCGAGCGCTGGCTGTTCGATCGCAGCAAGAGGAAGGTCACCTTCCAGTATCGCGTCCGGGAGAAGCTCCCCCGCGAGGCCCTCGCCGCGATGACGCCCGTCCGCTACCCGTCCTCGGACGGCCTGGAGATTCCGGGCTACCTGACCCTGCCCAAGGGCGTCCCGCCCAAGAACCTCCCCGCGGTGATCTTCCCCCACGGCGGACCCTGGGGCCGCGACACCTGGGAGTACGACGGCCTCGCGCAGTTCCTGGCCAACCGCGGCTACGCCGTCCTGCAGCCGAACTTCCGCGCGTCCACCGGATACGGGAAGAAGTTCCTGAACGCCGGCAACAAGCAGTGGGGCGAGAAGATGCAGGACGACCTCACCTGGGGGGTGAAGTACCTGGTCGCCCAGGGCATCGCCGACCCCAAGAAGGTCGGCATCATGGGTGGCTCCTACGGCGGGTACGCCACGCTGGCCGGGGTGGCCTTCACCCCCGACGTCTACGCCGCCGGCGTCTCCATCGTGGGGCCGAGCAACCTCAACACGCTGCTGGAGTCCATCCCGCCCTACTGGGAGGCGGGCCGCATCATCTTCCACACGCGCATGGGCGACCCCAACACGCCCGAAGGCCGCGCCCAGCTGGAGCGGCAGTCGCCGTTGAACGCCGCCGCCAAGATCAAGACGCCGCTCCTGGTGCTGCAGGGAGCGAACGATCCCCGGGTGAAGAAGGCGGAGTCGGACCAGATCGTGGTCGCCCTGCGTGACCGCGGCTTCCCGGTGGAGTACATCGTCGCGCCCGACGAGGGGCATGGCTTCGCCCGTCCCATCAACAACATGGCAGGCTTTGCCGCCACGGAGAAGTTCCTGGCCAAGCACCTGGGAGGCCGCTATCAGGAGGGCGGCACCGCGGAGACGCTGGCGCGCCTGCAGGAGATCACGGTCGACCCCAAGACGGTGGTGCTGGCGCGCAAGGTGGACTCGTCCAGCGTCGGTGCTCCCATGCCGGTGGCGCAGCTCCCCGTGGGGATCTTCAACTATCCGTCCAGGATCGAGATGGGCGGACAGTCCATGGCCATCACGTACAAGCGGGAGATCAAGCAGGATGGGGACACCTGGGTGGTGTCCGACACCGTGGGCACGCCCATGGGCGAAGGAAACGCCGTCTCCGTGCTGGACAAGGACACGCTCACCATCCGCTCCCGCAAGGACAAGCAGGGACCGATGGAGCTGGAGGTGGCGGTGGCCAACGGCAAGGCCACCGGCAAGCTCGCGGGCATGGGGGAGCCCAAGCCCTTCGACGTCACGCTGGGCGGCCCGCTCTTCGCCGATGGGGCGGGGGCTCCACAGGTCCTGGCCCTGCTCGCCCTGGCCGACGGCTACGAGACGACCTACCGGAACCTCGACCCCATGAAGGGGAAGGAGACGCTCCACAAGGTCAAGGTGACGGGGAGCGAGCAGGTGGCGGTGCCGGCGGGGAGCTTCGAGGCCTGGAAGCTAGAGGTCGCGTCCGCGGACGGCGAGCCGGGGTCGCAGACCATCTGGGTGGACAAGGCCAGCCGCAAGGTGGTCAAGGTCTCCCAGGTGCTCCCGCAGATGAACGGGGCGGTGCTCACCTCGGAGCTGGCTCCCTAGGGGACAGGCACCTTCAGGAACTTCAAGTTGTGGGGCGCGCTCCGGCGCGCCCCGCTTCATGTCTGCTTCGGCCGGACCTTCCTCGCCATCAGATCCTCGAGGACGGCCTCCACCCCCAGCACTCCGCCCCAGCCCGCCAGGTAGCTTCGATCGAGGTTCTCTGCCTGCACGGCCACGATGCCGGCCGCATCGTCCACGCGGTTCCAGCGGAGCTTGTGGAGCAACGTGTCCTCGGCGGTGGCGATCCACGCCGCCTCCCCGAACAGGGAGATGCGCTGCCGTCGCGAGAACGCCTGCCGCGCAAAGCCCTCCCCTTGAACATTCCAGAAATCGATGCGGAGCACGGAGCGCGGGTCGGCCGCGCGGAGCACCCAGGGCGCGGCGCTCGCCGGCGCTTCCGCCGAGAACTCGGGCGCCAACGCGGCGGCGATCCGTCCCTCGCGGTCCGGCGCTTCCTCCACCACGAAGTCGAGGTCGTGCGTGCTCCTGGGGATCCCCCAGTACCTGCTGGCCATCGAACCGGTGAGCATGTACGGCATCCCCAGCGAGTTCAGCCGTCGCAGGCACTGGGCGAGCAGCTCGCGCTCGGTCACGATGCGTCCTTGCTGGAGCTCGTCGTCGCTGGCCTCCGGATGCCGGGCGCGGATCCCGAGGCGCGCGATGGCGCAGATGGACTCGTGCAGGCGAAGCGCCAGCGCCAGCCGCTCCTCGCCGGTCATGCGGCGGTAGACCGCGATCTGCAGTTCCACGTCCGTGCGCGGGACCAGCGGTGCGGGAAGCATCGGTGAAGTGTTACCCGCCAGGGACGCTGGAGCGCCATCGCACGGTGATGTGATCCTCAGCCCCGACCGGAGCGGAACCGGATGACCACCTGAGTGCCACCCCTCTGCGGGCTCTCCCAGGTGACCGACCCACCCATCTCCTCCGCTCGCAGCCGTATGCCCTCCAGGCCGAGGCCGCGCCGGGTCTCGTCGCCGGACACCGGGTGGAGCCCCTGCCCATCGTCGGCCACCGAGACGACCCACTCTCCGTCCTCGGAGCGAAGAGAGAGGGCCACCGAGGTGGCCGCGGCATGGCGCGCTGCGTTGTGGAGCGCCTCGATGACGATGAGCGAGACGTTCCGCCTCACGACCAGGGAGAGCGGGGCGGCCGGGACAGGATCCGGCGCCACGATACGGAGCGCGGGCGATCCACCGGCGAAGAGCGGACGGGCGCGATCCAGGACCTTCGCCCACAGCGAGTCGAGGTTTCCGGAGCCGCTCCTCAGTGACCACACGATGTCGCCCAGGGACTGCGACAGCTCCCGCGCCACCCCGGTGATCCTCCCCGTGAGATCCGCGCGCTGGGGCTCGGGCAGGTCCGGCCGGGCGAGGATCCCCGCAAGCACGCCGATGCTCCCCAGGCCCGATCCCACCTCGTCGTGCAGATCCATGGCGATGCGCATGCGCTGGCGCTCGAGCTTGAGGAGCGCCGCGACACGCAGGCGATAGGCGAGCACGAGCAGGCCGACCAGGGAGGCGGCCGCCAGCGTGCGGAACCACCACGTCCCCCACCAGGGCGGCAGCACCTCGAACACCACCGCCGTCTTCGCCGCGGACCACCGCTTCCCGTCCAGGCTCGCCTCCACCTCGACCTCGTAGCGACGCGGTGGGAGGTCGACGAAGCGGAAGAACGGCCGCTTGGTGGGGGCCGACCAGGGATCGTTCCGGCTCGAGCGCGAGCGGTAGCGGATGAGGCTCGGGTCCCGATACGAGAGCGCCGCGAACCGCAGCTCCAATCGGTTCCTGTCGTGCGCCAGGCGGATCACGCGCCCGCTCTCCACCTGGAGGGGGCGTCCGTCCACGGCCGCCTCCACCAGCGCCACCCGGGGCGGGCCGGGGCGGGCATCCCGCGCCCGGGGCGGCATGCGGATCAGGCTCTTGTTGCTCGCCACCCAGAGGGTGCCGTCGGGAGCCTCGGCAACGTCGAAGACTCCTGGGGTCGGCAGCCCCTGCCATCGGCCTGGCCGCTCGAGCACCTCCCACCCCGAGGGGAGGTCCGGACGCTCGCGCACGCGCAGGAGGTTCCCCTCTCCCGTGATCCAGACCCCGCCGCGGGGCGAGCGCGCCAGGTCCGCGGTCCATTGTGAGAGGAGGTCCCGCGATCCCGGGATCTGCTCCCATGCCCCGCCCCGCAGCCGCAACACGCCGGCGTCGTAGGTCGAGGCCCAGAGCGCGCCGCTCTCCATCTCGAGGAAACCCGTGATCATCTGGTGCATGGCCGGGAGGCAGCTCCAGGCTGCGCGCCCCTCGCGCTCCAGCGGACGCGCGGGCGTCCTGCAGATCTCCTCCTCTCGGGTTGCCCAGAGCATGCCGCGGCTGTCCTCGTAGACGTGGCGGAACACTTCGCCCCCCGGTTCCGGGGCCAGCACGAGCCGCGGCTCCTTCGCGCCGGGCGGGAGGAAAAAGAGCCCGGCTCCCGTGGGAAACCACAGGCCGCCATCCCCGGCGACGGCGCACTCCTCGGAGTCCTGCACGCCGGGCTGGGGAAAGAGCCGCCAGGCTCCTTCCCGCGGGGTGTAGGAAAACCCGTCCGGAAGGACCGTCCACAGCGCGCCCGCGCCATCGATGCACGCCGCACCGATGTGGGCCCGCGGCTGCTGCGCCACCGTCCAGGAGTCCCCCTCCCGACGGGCGCGGTAGAGGCCGCTCCACGTGGACATCCAGACCGTGTCGTGGTCGAGGACCACGTGCCGGCCCAGGCCCGGCGCCTCCTGGAGGAAGGAGAGGGTGTCCGGCTCGGGGTACTGCACGAGACCGTGACCGGTGGCGACCCACAGGCTCCCCTCGTGGTCGACCATCATGGCGCCGCCTCCCAGGAGGCCGTCGGCCGCCGTGATCGTCTCCCGCGGCTCTCCCGGGGCCAGGCGGGCCAGCATGTTGTCGTAGGAGATCCACAGCGCGCCCTCGCGCTCGGTCAGCGCCATGAAGCGCGTGGGATGGCGGTCGATCTCGTGGAGGACGCCGTCGCGCACCTCGTACACGAAGCCGCGGCCGGTCACGAAGGTGCCCAGCACCGTGGAGCCGTCGCTGCGGTCGAGCGCGCCCAGCACCCCGCGCAGAGGCGCGACCCGCGTGAACCGGCCGCTGCGGTCCACGCGATAGAGGGCGTCCCGGCAGGGAAGGAAGAGGGTCCCGTTGCGCCCTCCGCTGCCGCCGGCCAGCATCCGGGAGCCATCCGGGTAGGCGAATCGGGGAGACCACACGCCGTCCGGCCCGCGAAGGCGCAGCGCCTCCTCCCCGATCACCCAGAGCGCGCCATCGGGGCTCACGAACCCGTTTGCCGCGCGCACCGGCCGGCCGTCGGGGCCGGGAATGGGCTTGCCGTCCATCCTCTCGAACTCCCACTGGCCGTCCTCGAGCTGGTGGAACACGACGAACGTGCCGGCGAGGGCCGACCCGGGGACCAGGCCCCGGCCGATCGGGAGCTTCAGGACCATCTCGGAGCCGTCGTAGCGGAACGTTCCCGCAGAGGTGCCGACCCAGAGGAAGCCTTCCGGGTCCTGCTCCACGCGGCCCGTGAAGGACACCGGGAGCCCGCTCTGCCAGTCGAGCACACGGGTCACGCGGTACTTGGCGGAGGCCTGCCCGCCCAGGGCGAGGAACAGGAGGACCAGCCCGGCGCGCAGCGGCCCGCGGTTCCTCATGGCGGAGGAATCTACCGCGAGTCCCGTATCCTTACGCGCATGCCGCGGAACCCCTCGCAGGCCACGACCCGCACGCGGAGGTCGGCGGGAGCCGCCGCCGGCTCGCGCCTCCTCCTCCCGGACGACGTGCTGCGCAGCCCGGAGTCGGGGGCTCGCTACCGGATCGGGGGCATGATCGGCGCCGGAGGGTTCGGTCAGGTCTACCTGGCGCGCCGCCTGGGGACCTCGTCCACGATCCCCCAGACCGTCTGCCTGAAGATCAGCCCGTTCATCGAGGGCTGGGTGCGCGAGGCGTACTTCGGCCAGCTCCTGGACGCCCATCCGCGCGCCATCCAGGTCTTCGACAGCTTCGTGCGCATGCGCGCGGAGGAGCGCCCGCTCTACTGCCTGGTCCTGGAATACGCGAAGCACGGTGACCTCAGCACCTACCTGCGGCGCACGGGGAAGGCATGGAGGGAGGCCACGGCGCGGCGGGAGATCGCGGGTGTCCTGGAGGTGCTGGGCAAGCTCCACCGTGGACAGCTCCTGCACCGGGACCTCACGCCCATGAACGTGTTCGTCTGCGAGGGGGCGCGCCTCAAGCTGGGAGACTTCGGCATCGTGCGCTCGGTGAGCACCAGCGCCCGCGGCGTGCCCGCCCGGACGTTGAACCCGGCGATGGCGCCCAGCGAGATGGTGGCGGCGGGGGCGCCCAAGTGGCAGGCCCGCGACGACGTCTACCAGGTGGGCCAGCTCCTGGCCATGCTCGTCAAGGGAGACGCCCGCGCGCGTGTCCGCACCTCCGAGGTCCGCACGCTCCCCGTGAGCGACGCCCTCAAGGAGATCGTGCACCGCTGCATCGGCGAGCGGAGGAAGCGCTACGAGAGCGCGGGGGAGCTGATCGAAGCCTTGCGCAAGCGGCCGGCGCCTCTGCGCGCGGGCGTGCTGCGCTCGCTGCGCGGCGTGCACCTCGCCTTCACCGGCATCCTCAGCAAGACCCGCCAGGAGGCGGCGCGAGCGGCCAGGCGTGCGGGTGCCGTGGTGCACGGCGGGCCCTCGGCGCGCACCACCGTCGTGGTGCGCGGCCGCCCCAACCCGCTGCAGGCGGCGGGAAGGGAAGGCGGCTTGAAGCTCATGGAGATCAAGCGCCTCCGCGAGAAGGGGCTCCGCATCATCCTCCTCCACGAGAAGCGCTTCTGGGCGCTGGTGGGCCGCGCGGAAACTAGGGAAGCACTCCCCTCCGGCCGTCGGCGGTGGACCAGGTGACGGGACCGGCGTAGGCCAGCATCTCCTCCCCGGCGTTCAGCACCACGTCGCCCGGCTCCTCGTCCACCTTGAAGGCGAACGTTGTCTCGGCACCCTGGAGGCTCAGGCGTTGCACCACGGGGCTCTTGGTCTTCGCGCCCAGGGAGGCCACCGCCACCATGCCCAGGTAGTAGACGCCATCCATGGGGAGCCGCTTCTCTCCCAGCACCACGCGCTGGCGGATCGAGCCCTCCACGAACCAGGTGCCGTCCTCGTTCTTCCGCGTCCGCCAGTCGAGGGCCAGCTCCGGGATGCCCGCGCCGCGGATCCACTGATCGAAGAAGACCTCGAGGTCGACCCCGATCTCCCGCTCGGCCACGCGCTGGATGTCGCGGGTGACGATCTCCTTCCCCTGCATCTCGCGTGCGAGAGCCTTGAGGAAGCGGAAGAACGCATCGTCGCCGTGGGTCACCCGGAGCATGTGGAAGGCGTAGGGCCCCTTGGCGTAGAGCGCGGCCCGGTATCCGCCCACGTTGACGATGGAGCCCTTCTCCACGGACCCGAACAGCCCCGCCTCCAGGATTTCCCGGCGCCAGCCTTCGACGTGGTCGAGGTACGCGCGCCGGCCCCGCTCCGGACTCTCCCTGCCGGCCACCGCCTCCTCGTAGAGGGCGGCCGAGTACTCGGCCAGGCTCTCCACCCACCAGTAGCTGCGCTCGTTGGCGTTGGTGATGAGGCCTCCCCACCACTGGTGCGCGACCTCGTGCGCCACCAGTGCGCGCGTGAACCGGGTGGCGCCGGCGCCGATCCAGTTTCCCAGGGTGCCGCTTCCCCGGAAGGCTCCGCTCCCCAAATAGACGATGGAGGCCGGCGACTGGCCGTAGAGGAAACCCAGGGGATCGTTCACCAGGTCGAGCTTGGGGAAGGGGTAGTCGACGCCGAAGATCTCGCGGTACAGGTTCAGGGCGTTGACCGCCTGATCGGCCAGGGCGGGGAGCTGCCGGGGGCGGATGTCCCAGTCCCGCATCCCCACCTCGTCGGCGTAGATGGTGACGGGGATCTCCGTGCCGTCGCTGCGCCGGGCGTGGATCGCCGGCTCCGCCTTCACGTAGCGGCCGAAGATGACGGTGGGAAAGGTGACGGAGGCGTCCGTGGTCCAGCGGGTGACCGCCACGTGCCCTTCCCGCCGCTTCTCCACCGGACGTCCCACCCCAAGCGCGGTGTAGGCCGCGGGAACGCGCACGGTGAGGTCCCAGTGGTCGATGCGGTCGCTGGCGCGCACGAAAGGGAGCCAGCCCCCACGGGCCACGCGCGAGTAGGACGGGGTGAGCTTGTAGATGGCGCCGCGGTTCTCGAAGGCGAGATGGAGCGTCACCTCCGTCCCCGCCGGCAGCTCCTGGGGCAGGACCACGTACCCTCCCGCCGGACCGGTGCGCGCGAAGGTGAGGTCGTGCCCCTCTCCATCCTGGAGGACGTCGAGGGTGAGGCTCGGCTCCCTGTTCTCCTTGTTCTCACCGCCGCGGTTGCGCAGCCGCGCGATGAAGAAGGGAAGCGCGCGCAGGGGGCGCTTGAGCCGCAGCACGTAGACCAGGTCCGCGGAGAGCGTGTCCGGCGTGCCCAGAGCGAGATCCACCGTGCCCCGGATGGAGCGCACCTCGAAGTCTCGGGCATCGGCGTCGTCCCGGCGCTCCAAGGCGGCAGGGTCGCTCACGTCGAGGCGGGTGGCGGCGGAGTGGTAGCTGTAGAGCGGCCCGTCCTCGGAGGTGCCGTAGGTGACCTCGTTGCCCTGCTCGTCATCGAACGCCAGCCAGACCGCGTAGTCCAGGACGGTGTCCCGCTTCACGGCCACGGTCCAGAAGCGGTTCTCCTCCCTCACTGGGCGACGGAAGCCTCGGAACCCGTTCTCCTGGAGGAAGTCGGTCAGCCTCTCCCGGCGATCGGCCATGGCACGGCGCAGCGCGCGGTGCACGTCCGCTTCCGGCGCCGGCCGCAGCCCCTGGAAGGCGGTGCCCAGGAAGTAGGCGCACTCCCCCGGGCTGCAGGTGAGGGTGAAGCGCTCGGGGGCGAAGGTACGGCGCTCGGCGCGGTCGGTGGCGAGCACCTCCGCCACCCTTGCGATCTCCCGCTCCTCGGGAGGCGGATCGTAGGTGAATCTCATGGCGTCGGCGACGATGGTCAGCGTGGTCACGTCGCCGGCGAAGCGCGTGGTGGCGACGCTCCCCCCCTCGGCGCGCAGGCGGATCCCCTCCTCCTCGAAGGTGAAGGCATCGAAGCGGGCGAACGTCTCCCCTCCGGGAACGCTGCGGTACAGGGTGTCGTAGACGTCCTCCACCCGCTCCCCCTGGACCTGCCAGGCCTTTCGCCCCGAGGGAGCCAACGTGAGCACGAGGCGCTCGGTCCGCATGCGGTCGCCCTCCGCCGTGTCTCGGTAGGCGACGGTCTCCCAGCGGCCGTCGGGAAGGGGACGGAAGGCGCGGGAATAGGCCAGCCGGCGCCGGCTCCAGCCCTCGGGGCTCCGCTCCTGCGCGAGGTCCCTGGCCAGCTCCCTGAGGGGCAGCTCCAGAGCGGCGCGAAGCTGGGGGGAGGCCTCCGCGGCCCGGAGGGGAGCGGTCGCGAGGAGAGCGAGGAGGATGCACGTGACCGGACGCATGGAGGCCTCGCGCATCCTACGTCCGAACCGCTAGGAAGTTCCGGCCTCCTCGGGGCGAAGCAGCCGGTCGTAGGCGAACAGTAGCACCGTGGTGATCACGCCCACACCCGTGACGACGTACCACATGTGCGCGGGGGTACGCCCCGGGGCGCCGAAGTGCTCCAGCAGCCTCCCTGCCAGGGCGCCTCCACCGAGGAAGCCGATCCCGATGGGGAGGAACGCGTATCCCATGAACAGCCCCTGCTGCCCGGGGGGAGCTAGCCGCGAGACGTACTCGTAGTAGCGCGGCGCTTGCAGCACCTCCCCGATGGCGAGGACGACCAGCATCGCGATGACCAGGGAGACGCTGGTCCCCAGCGTGAGGAGGAGGAAGCTGAGGCTCGAGATCAGCACGCCGAGGACGATGGACGTGAACGGCCGGACCTTGCGCATGAGATAGGTCGCCAGCAGCGTGGTGAGGATGACGGTGAGGGCCTCCCACGAGAGCAAAGCGTCGACGTTGGTGTCCTTGTCCACGTGATCGCGCCAGTAGATGGCCAGCGAGAGGTACTGCTGCCAGAACATGACCCAGAATCCGGAGTAGATGAGCAGGAAGACGACGAAGCGGGCGTTGCCCAGCACCTTCACCAGGTTGGCGAGGGCGGCACCCACGCTCGCCACCTGCGGCTCGTCCCGGCGGGCCGGCTCACGGTAGAAGAGGAGGGTGACCACCCCCATGGCGGCGGTGAGGGCGGCGCTCACCAGGAAGACCATCTCCGCGCCCACCGTGGTGCGCACCTTGGAGGCAAACACGGGGCCGATGGCGGCGCCGATGTTCACCACCGTGTAGTAGATCGAGTACCCGATGGAACGGACGTTCTCCTTGGCGGCGCGCGCGGTGGTGCCCACCACCACCGGCTTCACTACGGCGGGGCCCATGGCGGGGATGAGCATGATCACGTGCATGAGCGCGAACAGGGGCAGGATCTCGCGGAGGCCCTGCATCCAGGGGGCGGAGAGCGAGCCCAGCAGGAAGTTGCCGATGGCCAGCATGAAGAAGGCGCCGGCCAGGGTACGGCGGAAGCCGAAGCGGTCGGCCAGCGCCCCGCCCAGGACCGGCATGAACCAGACCACGAAGCCGTAGTAGCCGATGAGCCAGGTGGTCTGTGCGCTGGAGAGGCCGAGCCGCTCGTGCAGGTAGATGGCGAACACGGCCTGGGGGCCGTAGTAGGCGAGCCGCTCGAAGAGCTCGGTGAAGTTCGCGACCCAGAAGGATCGCTCGAACCCGGTCCGCACCTCCTGCCAGCGCTGCGCGAGACTCACGCGACCTCCCCCTCGGCGTCGGCGGATGATATGCCAGAGGGGCTAGGCGGCGTCCTTCCAGATGGGGAAGGTGAGCGCGAACAGCTCGTCCCCGCAATCCTCGTGGTCCCCCAGGAAGGCGACCGCCTCCCGCCGTGAGCGCCGCGCGTAGTCGATCTCGGACTCGCTGCGCAGACGGTGCACCGACCACACGGTTTCCGACATGGACCAGTGCACCTCGGTGCCCCAGGTCACGCGGTGGTACGGTGTCACCTCGGAGACGGCGACGGTCGTCCCCTCCAGGCTCTGGATGACCTCGAGGGCCTCCTCCCGGCTCCAGGCCCCCTGGCCGTCGAAGAGGCCGGGCAGGAGGAGCGCGTTCTGCCGGAGATCCCTGGGAATCGCGTCGGGAAGTCTCATCGTCTCTGCAGGAACCTCGCGCGCGCCCTGGCCGCCTCCACCTCGCGGTAGCGCGGTGGCGCCTGGGTGACCAGGGACTCGAGCAGCCGGCGTGCGGCAGCGGTCACATCGTCCACGGCGCGCGCGAAAACTTCTTCGTTGACCTTCGAGGGCTTGGACGTGCCGGAGAGCTTGCGCACGAACTGGAGCGCGGAGGCGCGGATCTCCTCGTCCGTGGCCGGCGGGTCGAAGTTGTGGAGCGTCCGGATGTTGCGGCACATGAGGCACCTCTCGGGTGCTTTTGTAGCACGCCTCGCCTTCCTCGCGGTCTTGGCGGACGCGCATACGTATAGGATCGCAAGCCGAAAGGGAAATGGAAGTGCCTGACCCCTTCCTGCTCTCCCACGAGGACCTGCACGTGCTGCCGGTGCTGCACGATCGGCTGGAGTGCGCGGCGGCGGTGCGGGAGGCGGTGGCTGCCCTGTCGCCCCGAGCGATCGTGGTGGAGATCCCCTCCTCGCTGGAGCGTTCCTGGCTGCAGGCGGTGCGGCGGCTGCCCTCCCTCTCCTTCATCGTGTTCGAGGCCGCGGAGCGGGAGACGATCTACCTCCCCGTGCACCCGGCCGATCCCATGGTCGAGGCAACCCGCCTGGCCGCCGAGCGCGGCCTCCCTCTCGCCTGCGGCGACCTGGACGCGGACGGCTACGGCGCCTGGCGTGATCCCGTCCCCGATGCCTACGCCATCCATCGCCTTGGTCTTGGCGCCGTGTTCGACGCCTTCCGCCGCCTGCCCCGCGCACAGGACCCCGCGGACGAGCGGCGGGAGCGCGCGCTCGCCCACCACGCACAGCGCCTGCGCGCGGCGCACGGCGGGCCGGTGCTCGTCGTCTGCGGCATGCACCACGCGGACGCCGTGGCGGCGGCGCTGACCTCGCCCCAGCCCACGCCCATGGCACTCCCCCGCCGGCAAGGCGCCCGCGTCGTCCACCCCGACCGGGAGGGCCTGGCCGAGGTCCTCCCCGAGCCGCCGTTCTACGCGGCGGCCTGGGAGGCGCTCCGCTCCGGAGCCGCGCTCGCCGGTGAGCCCCAGCCCGTGGCCGCGGGGCGCAGACTGGGCCCCTTTCGCGTGCTCTCGGGCGGCAAGGGGGACGATCCCGGGTGCGTGCGTGCCGCGGTCTGTCGCGCGGCCGGCAAGGCGGCCGCCGGCGCCGGCCTGGACCGCCTGCGCCTGCAGTGGGCGCTCCTCCGGGAGACGGAGGCCTCGCTGCTGGCGGCCGGTCCAGACGAGCGGGTGGAGGCCTGGCAGCGGCGGAACCTGGCGCGCTTCGCCCGCAACCTCGCCCGTCTCTCCGGCGCGCTCCTTCCCGATCTGTACGATCTGGTGGTGGCGGCTCGCGGCTGCGTGTCGGACAACTTCGCCTGGGAGCTGCACCGGCTCGTCTCGGCATATCCGGACCAGGCCGAGGCCGCCGCCGACGTGCCCACCGCCAGGATCCGCGCCGAGCACCTCTGGCCCAGCCTGCGCCGGCTGCGGTTGCAGCGGCACCTGCACCGCCCCAAGCAGCGCGGCCTGGACGCGCTGCTGCGGCGGCGCCGGCCCGGTGAGCGCTTCCCCGGCGAGTGGCTCGCCGGCTTCGACGAGCACGCCATCTGCTCCTATCCGCCGGAGGACGTGGTGGTGGAGGAGTTCGGCCGATACCTGAAGCGCCGCGGTAAGTCCATCCTCTCCGAGGAGCGCGCACGCACCGTGCCCTTCACCACGTCGGTCCTGGACGGCATCGACGTCCGCGAGACCCTGCGCCATGTCGGCGACCGCCGCATCTGGGTGCGCGAGCTGGGACGGGTTCCGGGAGAGGTTGGCCCGGTGGTGGTCGTCTTCGACGACGAGCGCCGCGGCGGGGAAGAGCGGTACCCGTACGCGCTGACCTGGATGGGAGAGCACGCGCAGGAATCGGACATGGCGTTCTACGCCACCGATCCCGCGCAGGGGGTGGTGGGCCCGGGAATCTGTCGGGTCACCTATGGCGGCTTCCTGCTCTCCTATCCACCCGGGCGGCTGGCGGAGGTCTGGTCCGATCCCGACTACGCCCTCGCGGAGACCAAGGCCGAGGTCCTCCTCCTGGCGGCGCTCGACTACTCCCAGGAACGGATCGTGGTGCACGTGGCGGCGCGGCCTCCCCGCAGCACCATGCACACCGTGGCGGGGAGGCTCGACCGCAAGATCCTCCACGTCCCGCTGGGCACCCTCTCCCCCGCCACGCTCCGGCGTCTGCGGGTGATGCACGTGCTGGCCGGCCATGCCAGGCGCGCCATCGCCCGCGACTACGTCTGGTGACCTTTCCCTTGCCGGATGCGGGTTTGCGGCATACGATACCTGCCTCCCGCCGACCTCCGGCTGAGGAGCTCCCCTTTCGAGGGGACGTCCAAGGATCCGATGAAATACCGACACCGCGGTTACCGCGACTCGGAGCGGGACGACCGCGACCGAGACCGCGGCTTCCGGCCGCCCCAGGCTCCAGCCGGGAGGCCACCCCAGGACCGCTCGGCCATCGCGCAGGGGGAGCGCGCGCAGCAGCGCTCACTCCGCCACGCGGTGGAACGCGACGCGCGCGAGGTGATCCGCTGCCCGAGCTGCGGGCGCAACGTGCCCACGCTGGCCATGGGCGCGGAGATGCGCTGCAACTCCTGCGGCGCCTCGCTGCGCGCCTGCCGCACCTGCCGCCATTTCGACACGTCCGCCCGCTGGGAGTGCAGGATCAGCGACCGCGTGCCGGCGCGGATTCCCGACAAGGCGGCGGAGAACGTCTGTCCCGAGTTCTCGGCGCAGCTCATCCTCGACGCCACGGGGAAGCGCACGGCCCCTCCTGGCGGGACGGGCTCGCGCAGCAACGACCCCAAGTCGCTTTTCGAGAACCTGTTCAAGCGCTGAAGACCGCCGCCGCCGTCACCGCCGTCCTCCTCCTCTGCCTGTCCGCCGCCGCCGGCGACGCGCGCCTGCTCTCCGCCTATCCGATCGAGGTGCGGATCTCCTTCGACGCGGCGCTCTTCCACTGGCTGGAGTCGCTCAGCGGCGCCACTCTGGGGAAGACGGTCCCCGGTCACCGGCAGGAGTACACGCGTCTGTTCGGCCCCTTCGACGCGAACGACCGTGCCCGCCTCGAGGACTTCGCCCGGGTGCGCGTCGCCCATGCCCAGGTCCCCGCTCCCCCCCAGGCCTTCCGGGGGATGAACGCCATGCGGGAGCGTCTGCTCGACGGGGACGAAGCCGATCCCATGGCCGAGCTGGCCAAGGAGCTACCCCCCGAGGACATGGCGGCCTTGCGCCGGAGCCTGGCCTGGTTCGCGCCCAAGTACGCGCGCGTCTGGCGGGAGGGGGCGGTGCCACGGGCGTTCCTGCAAGCGGCGCGCATGGATCCGGAGCTCCCTCGCCTGGACGCGATGCTGGTGCGCCTGGCGCGGTTCTACGGCGTGCCCCCGGACGGCGGTCCCCGCCCCCGCCTTTTGCTCGTCCCCGTGCCCGGGGGCTGGGGCACGCACGCTTACGCCCTCCGGCGCACGCTGCTCCTGGAGATCCGCAAGGGAGACAGGCTCGCCGATCAGGCGGCGGTGATCGTGCACGAGAACGCGCACTTCCTGTTCGCGCGCATTCCCAGGGAGCGGCAGGAGAAGCTGAAAGCGGCCGCCACCCCCGAGGTCTGGGCGCTCTTGCACGAGGCGCTCCCCACCGCGCTGGGCCAGGGCGTCGCCGACCGCGCCTTCTCCGCGCACTGGTCCACCGGCCGGAGGTGGTACCACACGCCGGACGTGGACCGGTACGCGAAGGAGCTGCTGCCGCTGGTGGACCGGGCGCTGGCGGAGAACGGGGTGCTCGACGAGGCTTTCCTGGCCGGGGCGGCGGCGGCCTCCAACCTCACTCCCCGATCACCTTGACCAGCACGCGCTTGGGCCGGCGGCCGTCGAACTCTCCATAGAAGATCTGCTCCCAGGGGCCGAAGTCGAGCTTCCCCTTCGTCACCGCCACCACAACCTCCCGGCCCATGACCTGGCGCTTGTGGTGGGCGTCGCCGTTGTCCTCGCCCGTGCGGTTGTGGCGGTAGCGGGAAGGATCGTGGGGGGCCAGCGCCTCCAGCCACTTCTTGTAGTCCTCGTGCAGCCCGGGCTCGTCGTCGTTGATGAACACGCTGGCCGTAATGTGCATGGCGTTGACCAGGCAGAGGCCTTCCCGCACGCCGCTATCGGCCACCACGCCCTCCACCTGCGCGGTGATGTTGACGAAGTCCATCCGGGCGGGGATCTCGAACGTCAGGTAGCGGGTGGCCGATCGCATGCGAGGGGCTCCTTTCCCGGCTTTCCCGGCGAGTTGTCCCGGGAGGGGCCGGACCCTATATTCCCGCCCCGATCGAGATGAGGTGGGGTATGCGGAACGGAGAGCGTGGAGAGGGCCGCCTCGGCCTGCTCATGGCCGTGGCCATCGTGGGGATCGGTGCCTTCCTGGGCATCAAGATCATCCCCGTGAGGATCAACGCCTACGAGTTCCGCGATTTCGTGGAGCAGCAATGCCGCACCGCCGCCCTCTCCCACGACGACAAGAAGATCGCCAAGACCATCATGGAGAAGGCGGACGACCTTCAGCTGCCGCTCCAGCGCAAGAATCTCCAGCTCAAGCGGACCAGCAGCGAGATGATCATCAAGGCCAACTTCGAGATGCCGATCGATCTGAAGCTGACGACCTACAACTTCCACTACGAGGTCAACACGCGGGCGCCTCTTTTCTAGGCGCCTGGTACACCACCCTCCCCCCGGCGATCACCGTCCGCACACGCGAGTCCCCGAACCGATAGACCAGGTGATGGCGGTTGGGGACCGCGTGCACCACCAGGTCCGCGCGCTTCCCCACCTCCAGGCTTCCCGTCCGCTCCGCGCGCCCGAGCGCATGGGCCGCGTTCAGGGTGGACGCCGTGATCGCCTCGTCCACCGTGAGGCCCGCCCAGAGGCAGGCGAAGACCAGCGTGAGGGGCATGGAGTCGGTGGGGCAGGTGCCGGGGTTGAAGTCGGTGGCCACGGCCACGGGTACCCCCGCTTCGATCAGGCGCCGGGCGGGGGGCCGCTGAAGGGAGCGCAGGAAGAAGCCCGCCGCCGGAAGCAGCACCGCCGTGGTGCCCGCCCGCGCCAGGGCCTCGATCCCGGGCCCGGAGACGTGCTCCAGGTGGTCCGCGGAGGCGGCCTGCAGGGAGGCGGCCAGCGCCGCGCCCCCGTCATCTGCGAGCTGGTCCGCGTGGAGCCGAATACCCAGTCCAGCCCGGCGCGCCGCCTCCAGCACGGTGCGCGCCTCCTCCGGCCGGAAGGCGTGCGCGTCCACGAAGGCATCCGCGTACTCGGCGAGACCCTCGGCCGCCACCGCCGGGATCGCCTGCTCGACCAGGAGCTTCACCCATGCGTCGCGGTCTTCGAGGTGCTCGGGAGGCACGGCGTGGGCTCCCAGGAAGGTGGGGACGACCTCCACGGGATGACCGGCGGCGCCTCGGCGCAGGGCCCGGAGCTGGCGGAGCTCGGCCTCCAGGGTGAGGCCGTAGCCGCTCTTGGCCTCCACCGTCGTGGTCCCTCGGGCGAGCATGGCGTCCAGACGCCCGCGCACCAGCGTGGTCAGGAGGTTCTCGTCGGCGCCGCGGGTGGCGCCCACCGTGGAGAGGATCCCTCCGCCCCGGGCGGCAATGGCTTGATAGGTGTCGCCCCGCAGGCGCTGGTCGAACTCGCGCTCCCGCCATCCCGCGAAAGGCAGGTGGGTATGAGCATCCACGAAGCCGGGAAGCACGGTGCCGCCCTCGGCCTCCACGATCCCCGCCTCCGGCAGCGGCCGCACCCTGGCCCGGAGCTCCTCCCCGGTGCCGACGAACACGACGGTCCCGTCCCGGCAGGCGACGGCCGCATCGTGCACGATGCGCAGGCGATCGAGGTCCTTGCCGAGGCGAGGGGTGCGTCCCTCGGGCGTCGCCAGCTCCCCGATGCCGGCGACGACGAGGTCCGCGTCGATCATCCGACTTCGGAGCCCGTCCGGCGCCGCAGGAACCGAAGGTTGTCCACCTCGGCCCGCTCGGACTTGCGCAGCTCCAGCAGGGAGAGGTGCTCCTGCACGGCGCCGCGCAACCGGTTCTCGAAGACGTCCCGCTCCAGGCGCGCCTGGGCGATCTCGCTCTCCAGGGTGGCCAGCTGGTCCTGCGCCTGCTCGAGCAGGCGCTCGGCCTTGATGCGGGCTTCCTTCACCAGGAGCTCCGACTCCACGCGGGTGTTCTCCCGGTGCTCCTCGGCCATGCGCTGGGCGGTGAGCAGGGTGTCCTGCAGCATCCGCTCCCGCTGCCGGTAATCCTCCAGGCGCTCCCGGACCTGACCCATCTCCTCGCGCACGGTGGCGTTCTCGAGGTTGAGGCGCTCGATCTCCTCGGCCACCGACTTGAGGAAGAGCTTCACCTCGTCGGGGTCGTAGCCGCGCACCTTGCGCGTGAACTCCTGCTGCTCGATGTCCATGGCGGTCAGGCGGGCGCTCACGTTGGCCTCCGCTGCTGTCGGGGAAACCCGCGCGGAACATAATGCGATGCTTCCCTCATGGCAAGCGTTCCCCGAACAGCGCCCTCCCCACCCGCACCAGAGTCGCCCCCTCCTCGATCGCCACCTCGAAGTCATCGCTCATGCCCATGGAGAGGTGGCGTACCGGGCGCCCCAGCCGGCGGGAGACGTCCTCGCGCAGCCGTGCCAGCTCCCGGAACCAGGGCCGGGAGGCTTCGGGATCTCCCCCGGGTGGCGGGATCGCCATCAGGCCCTGGAGGTCGACGGAGGGAAGAAGCGCCACGCCCTCCAGCAGGGCGGCGAGATCGCCGGGAGCGATCCCCTGCTTGGTGCCTTCGCCGGCCACGTTGACCTCGATCAACACCGGCTGCACGATCCCGCGAGCGCCGGCGCGGCGGTCGATCTCGCGCGCCAGCGCCAGGTCGTCCACGGAGTGGATGAGATCGAAGACACCGACCGCGTGCCTTGCCTTGTTGCGCTGGAGATGTCCCACCAGATGCCATCGGGCTCGGGGCCCCACGTCCCCCATCTTGGCCAGCGCTTCCTGGACCCGGTTCTCCCCGAACACGATCTGTCCCGCGTCCGCAAGGGCACGCACGCTCGCCGCGGGAACCGTCTTGCTGACGGCGACCAGCGTGACCTCGGCGGCGTCCCGTCCTGCCCGGCGGCAGGCGGCTTCGATCCGGGCCACGATCGCCGCCCGCGCCGCCGCGACCTCGATCAAGGGTCGACGAGGACGCCGGCCTCGCCGCGGTCGAGCGCCAGGTTGACCAGGCGGTCGGCGTGCCGGTTGTCCTCGCGCGGAACGTACACGATCTGGAAGCGGGGGAAGAGGCGGATGCGGCGCATGGCCTCGGCGTGCAGCGGCTTGAGATCGGGGTGGCGCACCTTGTAGAGCCCCTGGACCTGGCGCACGATGAGCTCCGAGTCCGCCCGGATCTCCACCTCCTGGGCGCCGCGGTCCGCCGCCATCTCCAGGGCGGCGAGCAGGCCCTCGTACTCGGCGGCATTGTTCGTGGCGCGGCCCAGGGTTCCGGCGCGCCCTTCCAGGTACGCGTCGTCGTCTCCCAGCACGGCCACACCCCAGGCGGCAGGACCGGGATTCCCCCGCGAGCCGCCGTCGACGGCGGCTCTAAACCGAGCCGCCATGCGAGGCCGTCACCTGGCCGTTCCCCACCGGCATCTCGGCGGCCGTCCCCGAGCGCAGGGCGGGCTCGTAGTACAGGAATCGGCGGCAGTTCCCGCACGAGTGGATGCGCGCCGCCAGCTTGATCTCCTGGAAGACCTGGGGACGGATCCTCACGTAGCAGGATTGGCAGACCTGGGCCTCGGCCCGCGCCAGGAAGATCCCCGCGCGCGCCTCCTCCACCCGCCGGACCGCGTCCACGAGGTCCCGCGGCAGCTCGACCTCGATGGCCGCCCGTTCGGACTCGGCACGCGCAGCCTGCTCCGCCGCCAGAGCGGCCTCGCGCTCCACCTCCGCCACCTCTGCCGCCACCTTGGTCCGCTCCTCCTGGATGTGGGCGGCGCGTCCTTCCAGATCGGAGCCCAGGGTCTCCAGCTCGTCCATGGCCTTCAGCACCGCGTCCTCGTGCTCCGCCGCATGCGCCTTCACGGCGTCGATCTCCTTGAGGACCGCCGCGTACTCGCGCTGGTTCTTCACCTGCATGAGCTGGTCGGTGAACTTCCGCCGGGACTCCTCGAGCTCGGCCAGGGACTGCGTGCGCGCCTTCTGGTCGCGGTCCAGCTCCTCGTGGCGGGCCTGGATGGCCACGTACTCGGCGTTGCGCTCGCGGAAGCGAGCCTCGATCTCCTCGATGCGTGCCGGAGCGCTCTCCGCCACCCCCCGGGCGCGCCGGATGTCCAGCGCCAGGTCTTGAATCCTCAGGAGCCGCTTGAGCTGTTCCTTGGCGTCCACGGTCCCCTCAAAACACGAAGGGCGCTCGGTCTACGAGCGCCCTTGGAGAGCAACCGCCGGCGGGAAAGTCCCCCCGCAGGGGCTCGTTCGGTCGAGCTCCCACGGCAGGATCCACCGCCGGTAGCGCTTTAACTTCATGTGCCGTGGGACCTTACCATTCGAAGCCGAGCGCGTCAACTCAGCCCAGCAGCATCAGCCGCACCGCCACGATGGCCACGGCCATCGCCACGGCATCGGCGAGCAGGCAGGCCAGGAGCGCGTGGCGCGTGCGCTGGATCCCGACTGCGCCGCAGTAGACGGCGAGGACGTAGAAGGTGGTCTCCGTGCTCCCCTGGACGGTGCTGGCCATCAGCCCGAGCGGGCTGTCCGGCCCGTGGGTCTTGAAGATCTCGGCGGTGAGCCCCAGGGCACCGCTTCCCGACAGGGGGCGAAGGACCATGACGGGCAGGAGCTCCGCCGGGATGCCCACGCGTGTCGTGAATGGAGAGAGCGCCGCCACCAGGACGTCGAGCATCCCGGAGCCGCGCACGATCCCCACCATCACCAGGATGGCCACGAGGTACGGCAGGATGCGGAGGGCCACCTGGAACCCTTCCTTGGCACCCTCCACCAGCGTGTCGTAGACGCGCACCCCCGCCGCCCAGCCGGCGGCGACGAGCCCGCCGATCAGGAGAGGGAGCGGCCAGAACGAGAGTAGATCGCGCATTCCGTGTCGTGCGGCATGCGCAACCAGACCACCCAGCACGGCCAGACCGGCGAGCGCGAGGACACCGGACGCGACCGGGGAGAAGCGCGGAGGCGCCGCCTGGGACTCCCCTTCCCCTTCCCTTTCCGCGGCCACACTGGCCTGGGCGGGGGGAAGGCGGAAGGCGGGGAGCCTCGCCAGCAGGGTGGCGCCCAGGGCGGCGGTGAGCGTACCCGCGGCGGCGGCGATCCACGTGGGCACGAGGATGGAGGCTGGTGCCGTGCTTCCTGCGGACACGCGCAGGCTCAGGAGTGTGGTGGGAACCAGGCCGAATCCGGCGGTGTTCAGCGCCAGGAACAGGACCATGGCGTCCGTGGCGGTGCCCGGACGCGGGTTCAGGCGGTCCATGTCACGCATGGCCTGGATGCCGAATGGTGTGGCGGCGTTTCCCAGGCCGAGCGCCGTGGCCGACAGGTTGAGGACCACGGCGGAAAGCGCCGGATGCCCGTCGGGAATGGCGGGAAACAGACGCCGCAGCACCGGCGCGAGCACGCGCGAGAGACGCACGAGGAGGCCCGCCTCGGACGCGACTCGCATGAGGCCCAGGAAGAAGGCGAGAGCCCCGGTCAGCCCCAGCGCCAGCTCGGCGGCATTGCGCGCGCCATTGAGCGCACCCTGGGTGACCCCCTCCATCCCCTGAGGAGACCAGGCGGCGAAGACGACGGCCAGAAGGACGGCGGCGACGAAGACGCCGTTGAGCAAGGCCCCCCCGGGCAAGCTAGGCGCGGCTTTCCACCTCGAGCGCCCGCCGCAGGAGTTCGTCCTCGGCTTCCTCGTGGGAGCGGAGCACGCCCAGGAACGCGGCGAGGTCCTGGCGGAGCGCGGGCAGCTCGGACGGCGCGCAGCGCTGAGCATGCAGTCTCGCCATCTCCAGCGTGTCCAGCAGGTGCGCATGCTGCTCGGACAGGCGACGGACCTCCACCGTGGTTCCGGGGAGCAGGTCCACCACCCCGTGATAGAGCCCTCCCTGCTCTTCCCCGGCGAAGTGTTCGGTCAGGCGCTCGATCAGGCTTCCGAGCTCGGCGGACAGACGTGCCGCCGCCTCGGGGGAGCCTGCCTCGACCTCGGCCAGCATCTGCGTCAGTCGGTCGAGGTAGAAGTGGACCTGGCGGTGCTCCTCCAGGTTCTGCACGGTGAGGTGCTGGAATGCAGGCGAGCCGGACATCGAGGCCTCCCTTCCCCGCCGATTAACTTCACTCGCCGCGGAGGCGCCGTCAAGTGAGGGACCGCGCCTGCTCCGGCGGGGCGGGCCGGGCCAGGCTGGCCTCGACCTCGGCCGCCACGTCGGCGGGAGAGCGAGTCTCCCCATTCACCTCCAGGACCTGGACGCGACGGCGCCGGAGCGCCCCTCCCACGAACGCATAGGCCTCCTGCAGGCGTGCCAAGGCCGGGGAGACCTCGCCGTCGGGAAAGCGCAGCAGCACGAGCACGTCGGGGGCGGGCGGGCGCACCAGGTCGAGCACGTTGAGGAGCCAGACCTCCGTGGCCTTGCGCAGGAAGAGTGGCCATTGACGCAGCGGGATCCGGCGCTCCCCGCGCAGGTAGTCCAGGAGGCGGCGCATCTCCGCGTCGTCGAACTTGCCGGCGTAGAAGGTGGCCTCGGCGAAAGCGAGCAAATCCACGAGCGCGTTGCCGTCCGTGGCCACGAAGCGGGTGGAGCGCCCGTGCTCCAGCGCCTCGTCCACGCGGGCGCGCTCCACCATCTCCGCGAATCGGCCGCGCGCGTGTGCCCCACCGCGGTGGAAGAGCCAGGCCAGAAGGGAGGGCCAGGCGCGCCGGCGCGTGAGGGGCACTCCCGGGGCCTCGCGCACGCCCCGGGGATCGGCCTCGAGCATCGGCTCGGAGAGACCGAGCGTGTAGCCGGATCGCCCCAGGTGCTCGAGGATGGCGAGGAAGTATTCCCGGCGCGGCTCGGATTTCACCGCGCAGACGGCCACGCGCACCGGCGGGGTGGGCCGGGGGCCGGGGACCGGAGGCGGCGGGGGAGCGAGGGCGAGGACGTCCTCGCGCACGTGCGCCGCGATCTCGGGCGGCTCGCCGTCGGGGGAATAGGAGCGAGGCTTCCCCACGGAGACGTCGATCCCCAGCGGAACGGGAATGGTCTCGCCTCGCGGCCAGATGCGCTCGGCGCCCGAGAGGAACACGGGGAGCACGACCAAGCCGGGCACCTGGCGCACCAGGCGCCCGATCCCCGGCCGAAAGGGCGCCACCACGCCCGGCTCGCCCCGGCTTCCCTCCGGAAAGAAGATGAAGGACTCCCCCCGCGCGATCCCTTCCACGATGGGGGCCAGAGGATCCATGCCCGGCTGGGGCCGCCGCTCGATGGGGATGCCGTTCATCAGCACCATCGCCATCGTGCGCCGCACCAGGTTCTTGCCGAAGTAGTCAGCCGCCGCCACCGGGTGGACCCGGGGGAGCCGGCGCAGTGGGAACAGGCTCATGAGCACGGCGGCGTCGAGGTGCGAGTTGTGGTTCCCCACCACCAGGCAGGCTCCCTCCGGGACCAGGGAGCGCCGACGCACCCGCACGCCAAGCACCGCCAGCACCGGGCGCACGAACCCGGCGTGGAAGGCCAGCATCAGGGCGTGGGCGAGGATGCGTCTCAGCGAGGTCACGTCAGGTAGTTCACGTAGTGGAAGAAAAGGGGGGCAGCGTAGACGGCGGGCATGCTGCGGTCCAGGAGCGCGCCCCTGCCCACGCGTGCGGACGCAGGCGCCATGGAGAGATCCTGAGAAACGGCCTCCGTGACCGCCCGCCCCGCGGTGACCGATCCCACGACCAGAAGGCCGAGCGCCACCCCGTGGCCAGTCGCGATCCCCAGGCCGGGGGCGAGCCACGCGGCCGCGCCGCAGGAGAGAGCCGCGCCGAGCAGCAACCCCAGCAACGGCCCGCCTTTGGGCTCCCCTGCCCGCAGGCGTCCCAGCAGCCGCGACGGGAGCTCGGAGGCCAGCACCAGCACGCCGAACAGCTCCAGGCGCCCACTCCCCCACCGCGCCATCCACCCGAGGTGAGCGGCGCAGAACACGAACACCAGCAGGCCCAGGAGCACGCGGCCGAGCGCATCCAGCAGGCCGGGCGTGGGAGCGCCCAGGGAGAGCGCGGTGGGCTGCACGAGCAGGAGCGACAGCAGCACCCCAGCCAGGAACGCGCCGTACGCGTCGAAGTAGATGGGTACCAGCACCACCGGGATCGTGAGGTAACAGAGGAGGATGGCCTGGCGGTCACGGGGCCGGACCGGCGCCACGAAGAAGTACTCGCGCAGCGCGCCGAACATCACCACCCCGAGGAGGGACAGTCCCGCCGCCTGCGGGATCCGTGTGAGGGCGAAGAGCAGCACCGCGAAGCTGACGCAGAATGCAACCCAGCCCGGGAGTGCCCGGAAGCGGCCGCCGCGTCCGGCCAGGGGCAGGGCCACGGCCGCGCAGAGCACGACGGCGAGCGCCAGGATCCAGGCCATCTCCCCCCCCAGCGCCATGCGCTTATTATGAGGGTTCATCGCACAGGAGACGCCATGCAGTTGGGAATGGTGGGCTTGGGCCGCATGGGGCTCAACATGGCCGTGCGCCTGTTGCGGCGCGGTCACCAGGTGGTGGGAACGGCGCGCGGGGCGGAGGCGTTCCCCACCCTGGAGCGGGAAGGTGGCAAGGCCACCCGCGATCTCGCCGGTCTCGTGCACACGCTGGCCACCCCCAGGACGGTCTGGGTCATGGTCCCCGCCGGTGCTCCCACCCAGTCGGTGCTCGACGAGCTCCGCGGCTCCCTGGCGCCGGGCGACCTGGTCGTGGACGGGGGGAACGCACGTTACACGGACTCGGTCGCGCGCGCGCAGGCCTTCGCCGTGCGGGAGATCGGCTTCGTGGACGCGGGGACCAGCGGCGGCGTCTGGGGCCTCGAAAAAGGCTACTGCATGATGGTGGGCGGGGAGCCCGGGGACGTGGCCCGCCTGGCGCCGGTGCTCCGGGATCTGGCGCCGCCGGACGGGTTCCTCCATACCGGGCCGGCCGGCTCCGGCCATTTCTGCAAGATGGTCCACAACGGCATCGAGTACGGAATGCTGCAGGCGTACGGAGAGGGATTCGAGATCCTGGCCAGGAGCGCCTACACGTTCGACCTGCCGAAGGTCGCCCACCTCTGGAACCAGGGGAGTGTCGTGCGCTCGTGGCTGCTGGAGCTGGCGGAGCGCGCCTTCGCCAAGGATGCGCGCCTCGAGGGCATCCGGGGGTACGTGGAGGACTCGGGCGAGGGCCGCTGGACCGTGCAGGAGGCGATCGACCTGAACATCCCGGCGCCCGTGCTCACCCTCTCCCTCTTGGCTCGCTTCGCCTCGCGCCAGGACCAATCCTTCTCCGCCAAGGTGATCGCGGCGCTGCGCAACGAGTTCGGCGGGCACGCCGTGAAGAAAGTGGAATGACCGAGGTCGCGCAGGAGAACCCGCTGCGGGTGGGGCTCCGCCGCGAGCGGGTGGGCGATCCCTGTGCGCTCGTGATCTTCGGAGCAGGTGGCGATCTGGCCAGCCGCAAGCTCGTGCCGGCGCTCTACAACCTGGCGCTGGACCGCCTGCTGCCGGGCGATGCCGTCCTGGTGGGCGCGGGGCGGCGTCCCATGAGCGACGCCGACTTCGTCGAGAGCATGCGTCAGGCCGTGGAGGAGCACTCGCGGCGGCCGCTCGTCCCGGAGATGTGGGAGGAGCTGGCGTCCCGGATCCGGTATGTGCAGGCCGACTACGACAGCGCCGGCGATTTCCAGCGCCTGGCCTCGCAGCTCGCGGACGCGGACCGCGCGTTCCACACCGGAGGCAACCGTCTGTTCTACCTGGCCACCCCGCCTTCGGCATTCGAGGGAATCGCCTCCGGCCTGGCGGCGGCCGGCCTCAACCGGCCCGGTGAAGGAGGCAGCTGGGCACGCCTGGTGGTGGAGAAGCCGTTCGGGCGGGATCTGGTGTCGGCCCGCGCCCTGAACGCCGCCCTGCACCGCGCCTTTCCCGAACCGGCGATCTTCCGCATCGATCACTACCTGGGGAAGGAGACCGTCCAGAACCTGCTTGTCTTCCGCTTCGCCAACGGCATCTTCGAGCCGCTGTGGAACCAGAAGTACGTGGACCACGTGCAGATCACGGTGTCGGAGGCGATCGGGGTCGAGGGGAGGGGCAGCTACTACGAGGAAGCCGGCCTGCTGCGGGACATGGTGCAGAACCACATGGCTCAGCTCCTCTGCCTCATCGGCATGGAGCCGCCGGTCTCGCTGGATGCGGACGCCGTCCGCGACGAGAAGGTCAAGGTGCTGCGCGCTCTGCGGCCGCTGCGGCCGGAGGACGTGGATGCCTCGACCGTGCGCGGGCAGTACGGCCCGGGCTCGTCGGGCGGCAAGCCGGTGCCGGGATACCGCGAGGAGAAGGGGGTGGCGTCCCGGTCGCGCACCGAGACCTACGTCGCCCACCGGGTCCACCTGGACAACTGGCGCTGGGCCGGTGTCCCCTTCTACCTACGGGCAGGAAAACGGCTCCCCAAGAGGGTCACCGAGGTGGCGCTGCAGTTCCGCGACGTGCCGCACATGCTGTTCCGCGCCGGCCCCGACGACCGCATCGTTCCCAACACCCTGGTGCTCCGTATCCAGCCCCAGGAGGGCATCTCCCTCAAGTTCGACGCCAAGGTCCCCGGCCCCAAGCCGCAGATCGAGCCGGTGTCGATGGAGTTCCACTACGGCACGGCGTGGGGGATGGAGCCGCCCGAGGCCTATGAGCGGCTGCTGCTGGACGCCATGCTGGGCGACCCCACACTGTTCATCCGCGCGGACGAGGTGGAGGCCTCGTGGATGTACGCGGACCGCCTGCTGGACCGATGGGCGCGGGCCTCAAGAGGGCCGGAAGTCTACCCGGCCGGGAGCTGGGGTCCGCCCGCCGCCGACGCGCTGATCGAGCGCGACGGTCGCGCCTGGAGGAGGTTGTAGGCGTGCCTGAAGTTCCGCTGCGTGCCCTCGACGGACTCGACGTGATCGAACGCCGTGTGGCGGATCTGTGGGCCGAGCTCGCCCGGGACGGCAAGACCGTGATGCGCGCGTGCAAGATGAACCTGGTGGTCGCCACGCGGGCCGACGACGCGCTCCCCGAGCTGCTGGAGGATCTGGGACGGATCACGGACATGGAGCCGGGCCGCGTCATCGTCCTGTCCGATCGGGCGTCCGGCGGCGAGGGAGGCCTCACCCCGTGGATCGCCGCGCATTGCCATCTCGGGCCGGGAGGACATCCGGTCTGCAGCGAGCAGATCGTGCTGGAGACCACGGGGGAGGCGCGCGCGCTGTTGCCGGAAGCGCTGCGGCGCGTCCTCGTGAGCGACATGCCGGTGTTCGTGTGGTGGCGGGCGCCCCTGACGGACCAGCCGCTGCTGCGGCCCATCGTGGACACCGCCGACCGCCTCATCGTGAACAGCGGCGATGCCTCGCTGGGAAACGACGTCCTTCCCATCCTGGTGTCCATGACCCACAGCCGCACCTGGCACGGGAACGTGGGAGACCTGGCCTGGGAGCGCACCGAGCCCTGGCGTGAGATCGTGGCTTCCATGTTCGACGAGCCTCGGGCCGGGGCAGAGCTGTCGCGCCTGCGCAGCGTGGAGATCGCCTGCAGGGGCGCCGGAGAGGCCTGCGGCACACCCGGCCTGTACCTGGCAGGTTGGCTCGTTTCCCGCCTGGGATGGACGGTGGAAGGGCCGGCGCGCGCACGCCGGCCGGACGGCGGCTCGGTCGCGATCGTGCTCGCCTCCGGCGCCGCCTCGGTCCACGGCAGGATCACGCACGTGCGCCTGGTGGCGGAGAGCGGCGCGGTCTTCCATGCCGGCCGCACCCGGTGCGACGGCCCTTGCGTGCGCGTGCTCGGCCAGGCCGGGGTGCCGCGCCTGCGCCACGTGGAGCCCATGGACGACCTGACGCTGTTGCACGGTGAGCTGCAGCGCGACGGCCGGGACCCCGTCTACGAAACGGCGCTGCGGGCGGCCGCCGCGCTCAGTGCAGGCCCGGCGGGACCGTGAGCACCGGCCGCGACGCCGTGCGCATCACCCGTTCCGCCACCGAGCCCAGCATGACGTGAGGGAGCCCGCTGCGGGCGTGCGTCCCTATCACGATCAGCTCCGCATCCTCCAGCTCGGCCTCTTCCACGATCGTCTTCGCCACCAGCCCCTCCCGGATCACCGTGCGGGTGGGGACGCCCCCCAATGCCAGGGCGTCCCTCATCTCGCGGACCAGCGCATCCAGGGCGATCTGGGCCGCCCGGCGCACGCGGGACCCCGCGAGCTCCAGGAGATCCACGTCCTCCACGGCCAGCGAGAGGTACCCTGGATCGGGGTAGGGCGGTGGGCACACGTGCAGGAACGTGACCGGCGCCTGCAAGGCGTCTCCCAGGCGCAGCGCCTCGTGCACGGCCGAACGCGAGCTCTCAGAGAGGTCGCTGCAGCAGAGCACGCTCACGCCCGCACCTCGGAGCTCTTCCCCTCCTTCGCCGAGTCCGGGAGCACCGCCCCGGGGCCCACCGTGAGCACCGGCAGGGACGCGGTGCGCACGATGCGCTCGGCCACCGAGCCCAGCATGAGGTGCTGCCAGCCCTTGCGGGCGTGGGTCCCCAGCACGAGGAGGGTGGCACCCACCTTCCTGGCCACGGCCAGGATGGTGTCCCCGGGCTCGCCGTTCTCCACCGTCAGGTGGATGGGGCCGTCGCCGGGACGGCGGAGGGTCTTCACCCGCTGCTCGAGTTCCACCCGGGCGGCGGCGGCGATGCGCTCCACCAGGCCCTCGAAGTTGGCCTCCTCCACCGCGAACCAGAGGCCCGGCGGGGCGGGGTAGGGCGGCGCGGCGACGAACAGGACGGTCAGGTCGGCCTCCAGCCGCCGTGCGTAGTCCAGGGCGACGCGCAGTGCGGGGTCGGAGCTCTCGGTCAGGTCGTGGGCACAGAGGATCACCGGCTTCATGGCACACCTCCGGTGGACGGAGCTGAGCGGTGACTGAGCAACGTGGGTGCCGAAACCGCAGCTATGGAGCGAACCGGTCCGAAGGGGAGAATCCCCTCGCGCGGCAAGCGTTCACAGGCGGGGAAGCCGCGAATCCTCACGCGCACGGGCCGGTCCGTGCAACCGCTGCGGCAGGCCGCTCCGGGGAGCGCATCACTTGCGTTCAGTCCTTCTTCAGCTCCGGGGCGGGCTTGGCCGCGTCCTGGTACTCGTGGAGCTTGTACTGGATCTTGCGCACGGAGATGCCCAGGATGTCCGCGGCGCGCGAGGTCGAGCCGCCGGTGAACTCCAGGGTCTTCAGGATGGCGTAGCGCTCGAGGTCGGCGAGGCTCGCCCCTGGGACCTGGGGCATCCCCGACTCTTGTGGCGCTGGGGTGACGGTGTTGGGCAGATCCTCGGGACGGACCACCTCTCCCTGGGAGATGACCACCGCCCGCTCCACCGCGTTCTCGAGCTCGCGCACGTTGCCCGGCCAGCGATGGCGCACCAGGCGTTCCAGGGCCTCCTCGCTGAAGCGGGTGACGATCTTGCCGTTCTCCTTGGCGTAGCGGCCCAGGAAGTACATGGCGAGCAGCGGGATGTCGGTGGGCCGCGAGCGCAGCGGAGGGACCTCGATGGAGACCACGTTGAGCCGGTAATAGAGGTCTTCCCGGAACTCGCCGGCACGCACACGAGCGGCGAGATCCCGGTTGGTGGCCGCCACCACCCGCACGTCCACCTTGATCGTCTGGTTGCCTCCCACCCGCTGGAACTCGTGCTCCTGCAGGAAGCGCAGGAGCTTGATCTGGATGGAGGGAGAGATGTCGCCGATCTCGTCCAGGAACAGGGTGCCCCCGTCCGCCTGCTGGAAGCGGCCGTCCCGGCGCGCGGTGGCGCCGGTGAAGGCGCCCCGCTCGTGCCCGAACAGCTCGCTCTCCAGGAGGGTCTCCGCCAGGGCCGCGCAGTGCAGCTTCACGAAGGGTCCGGAGGCCCGCGCGCCGTGCTGGTGGATGGCGGCCGCCACCAGCTCCTTTCCCGTCCCGCTCTCCCCGGTGATGAGCACGGTGGCCCGGGAGGGCGCCACCCGCAGCACGTCGTTGAGCACGGCCCGCATCACCGGGCTGCTCCCCACGATGTTGTCGATGCGCTGGTGCTCGGAGAGGCGCTCCCGCAGGTTGCGGGACTCCGCCACCACGCGCCGGCGCTCCAGCGCGCGGTCGATCACGACCACCAGCTCCTCCACGTTCACCGGCTTGGTCACGTAGTCGGCGGCCCCCTCCCGCATGGCCGCCACCGCGGTGTCCACGGCGCCGTAGGCGGTCATCACGATCACCCCGCAGTCCGGGTCGCGCTCGTGCGCCTTCTTGAGGAGCTGCAGGCCGTCCATCCCCGGCATGCGGAGGTCGGTCACCACCAGGTCGGGGGCGAAGTCCTCGAGCTTGGGGAGGGCCTTGAAGCCGTCGGCGGCGGTCTCCACCGTGTATCCCTCGTCCCGCAGCAGCTCGGCCAGCGCGGTACGGGCGTTGACTTCGTCATCCACCACCAGGATGCGGCCACGCGGTTCCATGAGACTCCAATCCCCCGTCAGGGGCTTGCCGCAGGCACGATGGCGCTGGGGAGGAAGACGGAGAAACGGGTGGCGCCGGGCCGGCTCTCGCAATCGATGCGGCCGCCGTGGTCGGTGACGATGCGGTGCACGATGGCGAGTCCCAGCCCTGTCCCCCCGGGCTTGGTCGTGAAGAAAGGCTCGAACACCAGGGCCGGGTCGTCGGGGAGGCCGGGTCCGTCGTCCTCCACCTCGAGCAGGGCACCCCCCTCCCGTGGCGAGACGCGCAGGCGCACGTGGCCGCCGGGACCGGTAGCCTCTGCCGCGTTCTGCACGAGGTTCAGGATCACTTGCTTGATCCGCTCGGTGTCCAGCTCGACGCGAACCTCCCGCCCCAGGTCCAATGCGAGATTCACGCCCGCCGCCTCGGTCTCCGGCAGCAGCAGGGCCCCCACCTCCTCGGCGGTGGCGCGCAGGTCGACCGGGCTGAGGCGAAGGGGCTGAGGCCGTGCGAAATCCAGGAACTCGCGCACCAGCCCCGCCAGGCGCCCCATCTCGCCGCTCACCACCAGAGCCGCCTCCAGTGCCCCGGGCACGTCGGGTCCGCTGGCGCGCTTGAGGCGGCGCTGCACCACCGTGAGCTGGAGCGAGGCTGCGTTCAACGGGTTGCGGATCTCGTGAGCGAGGCCGGCCGCCATCGTGCCCAGCGCGGCCAGGCGCTCGGCACGGCTGGTCCTCAGGGCCAGATCGTGCTCCTCGGTGACGTCGAGGCCGAAGGCGCAGACCACGTTCCCGCTCCCGCCGGGGAGGCTCGCGAACTGCCAGCGCACCCGGCTGTGGCGGCCCACGCCGCTGGGGACCATGCCCTCGAACGGCAGCGGGCGCCGACCCTGCAGGACGTCCCGGAAGGCAGCCAGGAGCTGCGGGCGGCGCTCCTCCGTGGCGAAGAGGTCCACGAAGTTGCGCCCGAGCGCCTCCTCCCGGGGGATGCCGCGGATCTCCTCGCAGCGACGGTTGAACAGGAGCAGCGTCCCCCCAGCGTCGCAGGTGGCGATCAGCGCTTCCGACTTCTCCACGATCTCCTGGTAGCGGGCCTCGGAGAGGGCGAGCTGGTTCTCCAGGACGTGGCGTTCCAGGCGTTCCAGGCGCTGCACCTCGTCCACGAACGCCTCGCGGTAGGTCTCGAGCATGATGGCGAGCTCGAGGTCGAGGATCTTCGACAGCGCCCAGACCGCGGGCACGCGCCGCTCCCGGTCGGGGTAGCTCTCCTGGGCGAGGGCGATCAGGTCGAGGCGGATCAGGTTCATGGCCCCGAACATGTACTTCTGGGGAAGCCCGATCCGGACGTGGACGCGGCCGATGCGGGCGCGCTTCTCGAAGTAGTGCTCGTCCCAGGGGCCGGTGAACAGAAGGGCCAGCCAGTCGGCCAGGGAGTGCTTCAGGCGCAGGATCATGTCCTGGGAAGCGAAGACCCCGCGCGCGCCCTCGTGCTCCAGCAGGCGCGCGTAGAAGCGGTCCGTGACGTGGCCGAAATGGGGGGCGGCCAGCGGGCCGAACGCGCGCAGGACCCGCTCGTCGTCCGGCTCGAACCGGACGTAGCGCTTCAGCTCCTCGAAAAAGGTCTCCGCCACGGGCTTGAAACTCTATCAGAGCCGGCCGGCGCGCCGCATTTCCTGCGCGGCCGCTCTCCCCTCACGCAGCTTTTGCCGCTCACGGGGCCGCCCCGGGGACGCTCGTGGGTGGTCCGATTCCTGCTGTTCCCCGCCGTCCGGCCGTGGCTGGCCGATGGAGAACGTCATGAAGGGGTTGAACTCCGAGCGCATGCTGGGCTGGGCTGCCGCACTGGCCGTCTCCGCTCTGGCCGTGGTCGCAGCGTCCACCTTCGCGCCCTCCGTGGTGCCCAGGATGGTGGCCTCGCTGGTCGGGCACGGATCCGCCTTGGCCTGCTTCGGCCTCTGCGTCGTCGCCGTGGTGGTCGAGCCTCAGCGCCGGCACTGACCATGCGCGCCGCACTCGCTCCCGTCCTCCTCGCCTGTGCAGTCCTCCTGTCTCCCGCCCGAGCCGCCGCACCCACGAATCAGGAGTGCATGGACTGTCACTCGGATGTCGATGCCAAGGCCTGGGCGGCCTCCGTCCACGGCAGCTTCTCCTGTACGGACTGCCATGCGGACGTGGCCGCCGTCCCGCACGATCCGGCGCCGGTGAAGCCCGAGTGCGGGACCTGCCACTCCGAGGCCGTGGACGCCTGGAAGCGCAGCATCCACGCCCGTGGCCTGGCCCAGAACCAGAAGGCCGCCCAGTGCGCGGACTGTCACGGCGGCCCGCACGCCATGCTGGCCGCCTCCAATCCAACCTCGCCCCTGCACCGCACGAAGATCGCCGACACCTGCAGCACCTGCCACGGCGTGAAATTCGTGATGGAGCCCTCCGGCATCGGTGATCGTCCCGTGTTCTCCTACCGGGAGAGCGTGCACGGGAAGGCGGTGGCTGCGGGCTCGACCAAGGCCGCGGTCTGCACGGACTGCCATCGCTCCCACGACGTCCTCACCCCGCTGGAGGCGGACTCCCCCATCTTCAAGGCCAACACCCCGAAGACCTGCGGGAAGTGTCACGCCGACGAGGAGAAGCAGTACGCGGGGAGCGTGCACGGGGTGGCGGTGGCGCGCGGACAGCTGGCGGCGCCGGTCTGCACCGACTGCCACGGCATTCATGGGATCAAGGCCCGGATCGACCCCAACTCCACCGTCTCCTCCCAGAACGTGGCGCGCTTCACGTGCGCGCAGTGCCACGACAGCCTGCGCCTCACCCGCGAGTTCGACCTGGCGGGGCGGCGCTCCGAGACCTTCCTCGACAGCTATCACGGGCTGGCCGGAAAGCTGGGATCGAAGGGTGTGGCCAACTGCGCGAGCTGCCACGGCGTCCACAACATCCTCCCCTCCAGTGACGCCCGCTCCACGGTGAACAAGGCGAACCTCAAGGACACCTGCGGCAAGTGCCACCCTGGAGCCTCCGAGAACTTCGCCAAGGGGGCGGTGCACCTGGCCGAGCCCATGGACGCCGACATGGCGACCGTGGGCACGTGGTGGGTGAAGTGGGTCTACATCTGGATGATCGTCGTCGTCATCGGCGGCATGCTGCTGCACAACTTCCTGGCCTGGAGGCGTGCCGCCGTGCGCGCCCGCAAGCACCAGCACCGGCCCGTCGTGCGCATGACCCCCAACCTGCAGCTCCAGCATGCGGCGCTGGTCGTCAGCTTCCTGGTCCTGGTCTGGACCGGATTTGCGCTGAAGTTCCCGGACAGCTGGCTGGCCTGGACGCTGGGTGGAAGCGAGAGCGTCCGCCGCTGGACCCACAGAGGCGCGGCGCTGGTGATGGTCGCCGTCAGCCTCTACCACGTGATGTACGCGGCGGCCACGCGCGAGGGGCGCCGCTTGATCCTGGACTTCCTCCCCACGCTGCAGGACGTGCGGGACGTCGTGACGAACCTCAAGTACATCACCGGGCTTTCGGACCAGCGGCCCCGCTTCGGACGTTTCGGCTATCCGGAGAAGGCGGAATACCTGGCCCTGGTGTGGGGCACGATCGTGATGGCCGTGACCGGCTTCATGGCCTGGTTCTCGGTGGCCACCACGGCGTTCCTGCCCCGCTGGGTGGTGGATATCGCCATCACCATCCACTACTACGAGGCAATCCTGGCCTCCCTGGCCATCCTCGTCTGGCACCTGTACTTCGTGATCTTCGATCCCGACGTCTACCCCATGAACTGGGCCTGGTACGACGGCCACGTCAGCGCGGAGTGGTACGCGCACGAGCACCCCGAGCACTACGCGGAGCTGGTGGCTGCGGGTAAGGTAGCGCCCGTCGCATCCGCCCACCCCGCGGCCGTGGCCCACGAGCCCGAGCCGGCCGGGAAGGCATAGGGGGCTTCGTGGGTCGCTGGATCGAGAGCTATTTCCGCCTGTTCGGGCGCCACTGGATCACCCGCCTGGGAGCGATCCTGGCCACCGTCGCGGCGCTCATGATCGTGGTGCTCGCCTCCATCCATTTCCTGGGATGGGTGGAGGGGCCCTACGTCGGCCTGGTGGCGTTCCTCATCCTGCCCGGTTTCTTCGTGGCCGGGCTGTTGCTGATCCCGCTGGGATCGTGGGTGGCGCGCCGCCGGGGCCTCCGGTACGCCGACGCCATGCCGGTCGTGGACCTGAACCGCCCGGAGATCCGGCGGTCCATCCTGGTGGTGGTGGGCTTGACCGTCCTCAACGTGCTCCTGCTGTCCTACGTGAGCTACGAGGGCATCCACCACATGGACAGCGTCGCGTTCTGCGGAACCACCTGCCACACCGTGATGCAGCCGGAATTTGCCGCCTACCAGGAATCCGCGCATTCCCGCGTGGCCTGCGTCTCCTGCCATATCGGACCGGGAGCGTCCTGGTTCGTGAAATCGAAGCTCTCCGGCCTGGGGCAGGTGCTGGCGGTGGCGACGGACGACTACCCCCGCCCCATCCCCAGCCCCGTCCGCAACCTCCGGCCGTCGCGGGATACCTGCGAGCAATGCCACTGGCCCCAGCGCTTCACCGGCGACCGCGTGCGGCTCATCCGGAAACACGCCGATGACGAGGGCAACACGCCCCTGAACACCGTGCTCGTCCTCCACGTGGGAGGTGGCCGCAGCGGGCGCGGGATCCATGGCTGGCATCTCGACGCCAATGCCGAGACCACCTATGCGGTCGGTGACCCCACCCGCCAGTCCATCCCATGGGTGCAGGTCAAGCGCATCGACGGGACGGTCGAGACCTTCCGGAACGGCGACAAGACGTTGACCGACGCCCAGATCGCCGCCCTGCCCAAGCGCCGCATGGACTGCCTGGACTGCCACAACCGCCCCACGCACACGTTCGAGATGCCCGACCAGGCGGTGGACGCCGCCCTGGCCGACGGGCGCCTGGACCCCTCCCTCCCGTTCCTCCGCAAGATCTCCATCGATGCCCTGCGCGCCTCCTCGGCCAAGGGAGGAGAGGCGACGCTGGAGCCCGCTCTCCAGCGCTTCTACGCCGAGAAGTACCCCGCGATCGCGGCGGACCGCACCCGGATCCAGCGCGCGGCGGCCGTGCTCCGCGAGCTGCGCGGCCGGAACGTCTTCCCCGAGATGGCGGTGGACTGGGGGACCTACCCCGTGAACGTGGGGCACGAGCGGTCCCCCGGCTGCTTCCGCTGCCATGACGGCGAGCACACCAGCGCAGAGGGCAAGGTCATCTCCCAGGATTGCGAGACCTGTCATGCCACGCTGGCGGTGGAAGAGGCGAGTCCGGAGATCCTCAATCAGCTCGGGATCCGGTGAACCATGGCACGCCCCTGGCATTTCTTCCGCTCCGGCCCGGCGCGAGGAAAGGAGACCGAACTCCTCCCGGACATCGTCGCCGCCGCCGGGACGGTTGACTACGGTGAGCTGGGTTCGCCCGGAAGCGTTTTCCGGGCAGGAAAGGCGAGGTTGGTCATGCGGAAGATCGGGTTGGCGGTGATGATCCTGGGACTGGTCGCCTTCGTGGCCGGTCCGGCGTTCTCCGAGGACGGTGCCGCCGTCTACAAGGCGAAGTGCGCCATGTGCCACGGGGACAACGGCGTGGCCAAGAAGATGGCCGAGCCCTCCCGGAACTTGAACGATCCCAAGTTCCAGGAGGCGGTGTCCAAGGACGAGATCGTGAAGATCCTGACCGAGGGCAAGGGCAAGAAGAAGAGCATGAAGGACAAGCTCACCCCCGAGCAGATCGCGGCGGCGGCGGATTACGTCAAGACCCTGAAGTGAGGATTTGAGCTAGGCTCCTGGGGCGGCTGCGAGGCCGCCCCTTTCGTCGGGAGGAACCGGTATGAAGCGTATCGCGTGCTCGATCATGATCCTGGCGGTGGCCGCCTTGGTCGCCGCTCCCGTCCTCGCCCAGGAGGACGGAGCCGCCCTCTACAAGTCCAAGTGCGCCATGTGTCACGGCGCCGACGGCGTGGCCAAGAAGATGGCCGAGCCCTCCCGGAACCTGAACGACCCCAAGTTCCAGGCGGAAGCGACCAAGGAGTCGATCGCCAAGGTCGTGGGCGAGGGCAAGGGCAAGATGAAGCCGGTGAAGCTGAGCCCCGAGCAGATCGAGGCCGTGGCTGCCCACGTCAAGACCCTCAAGTAGAGGGATCGGGAGCCGGCGCCAGCGAGCGGATCGTGGCCAGGAGCTCGGTCAGATCCGCCGACTTCACCAGGTAGGCGTCGGCCCCCCAGCTCAGGAAGTCGTCCTTGTAGCAGGAATACGCCGTGTTCAGGATGACCGGGAGCTGGGGATGCTGGTCGAGCGTGCGCGCGAGGGCTTCGAGCCCGTCCATGCCCGGCATGCGGATGTCCAGGACGAGGACGTCCGGACGCTGGGTCTCGATGAGCTCGAGTCCCTCGCGGGCCGTGCCCGCGCAGAGCACCTCGTAGCCCTCCCGCTGCAGCTCCCGCTCGTACAGCGTGCGCAAGCTGCGCTCGTCGTCCACGATCAGCACAGTCGGCATCGCGCTCTCCCTCTCCAGACTGGCGCACGGTGGGATCGCGCGCCTCTCCCCTTGAGGACGGGAAGGGTCTCATGAGTCGCGACCGAATGCTCCTCGGCCTGGCGCTGCTCGGGCTCGCGGCCGGGCTCATGGCCGCCGCTCTGGGACAGACCGCTTCCGCACACTGGGCCTGGTGCGTGGGGACCATGGCGGTCGTCCTTCCCCTGGGCTGGGACGTCCTCTGGCGCCTGGGGCGGGGTGAGACGGGCGTGGACGTGGTGGCGCTTCTCGCCATGGCCGGTGCCCTCGCCGTGGGGGAGCTGCTGGCGGCGTGCGTGGTGGCGGTGATGCTCTCGGGTGGCCAGGTCCTGGAGGCGCATGCCGCGGGCCGGGCGCGGCGAGACCTCTCGGCCCTGGTCTCGCGTGCACCGCGGCAGGCTCATCTCTTCCGGGATGGCGCGGTCGTGACCGTGGACGCTGGCGCCGTGGCTCCCGGCGACCGGCTGCTGGTGAAGCCGGGCGAGGTGGTTCCGGTGGACGGGATCGTGCTGTCTCCGTCCGCCGCCCTCGATGAGTCGGCCCTCACCGGGGAGTCCGTTCCGATCGAGCGTCGGGCCGGGGATCGTGTGCGCAGCGGTGCCATCAACGGCGCGGCGCCTGTGGAGCTCTCCGCAGCGGCCCGGGCGGAGGACAGCACCTACGCGGCCATGGTGCGGCTGGTGGAGGAGGCACAGGCGGCCAAGGCGCCGCTCGTTCGCCTGGCCGACGGCTTCGCCCTCCCCTTCCTCGCCTGCACGCTCGTGCTGGCCGGAGCCGCGTGGGCGGCGAGCGGGAGCGCCACCCGAGCGGTGGCGGTGCTCGTGGTCGCCACTCCCTGTCCGCTGATCCTGGCGGCGCCGGTGGCCCTGGTCTCCGGGATCTCCCGCTGCGCACGCCGGGGCGTCCTCGTGAAGGGAGGGGGAGCGCTGGAGGCGCTGGGGAGGGTGCGCACGCTGATCCTCGACAAGACTGGGACGCTCACCACCGGCAGGATGCGAGTCTCGGAGACTCTGGCCTTCGGCTCCAAGCGCGAGGACGAGATCCTGCGTCTGGCGGCCTCGCTGGAGCAGCTGTCGCCGCACCTGATCGCCCAGGCCATCGTGCAGGAGGGACGCGCCCGTGGTCTCCGCCTCGTGGCGCCGGAGCGCGTCCAGGAGGTCGCCGGCCGTGGGATCCGGGGATTCGTGGAAGGCCGTGAGGTCGCGATCGGCACCTGGGAGTTCGCCTCCGGCTCCGCGGCGCGGGCCGCCCAGCAGCGCGCCGTGCGCCGGCGCACCCACACGGAGGGCGCGGCCAGCGCCTTCATCGCCGTGGACGGGAGCTTGGAAGGCGCCCTGCTGCTGCACGATCCGCTGCGCCCCGATGCCGCGCGCGCCGTCCGGCGCCTGCGCAGGGCGGGCGTTCAGCGCGTGCTCCTGCTGACGGGGGACCACGCCGATGTGGCGACGATGCTGGGCGCCGGGATCGGCGCCGACGAGGTCTTCGCGGAGCAGGCCCCGGTGGAGAAGGTGGCGGTGGTCCGCCGCGAGGTTTCGCACGGCCCCACGGCGATGGTGGGGGACGGGGTCAACGACGCGCCCGCCCTGGCCGCGGCCGACGTGGGGGTGGCTGTCGCCGCCCGGGGCGCCACTGCGTCCTCGGAGACCGCGGACGTGGTGCTGGTGGTGGACCGCTTCGACCGGATCGCCGAAGCGATGGGGATCGCGCGCCGTGCCCGAGGCCTCGCGGTGCGCGCGGTGGTGGCGGGCATGGGCCTCTCCCTCGCCGCCATGGGCGTCGCGGCGTGGGGATGGCTCCCCCCCGTGGCGGGAGCGCTCGTGCAGGAGGGGATCGACGTGGCCGTGATCCTCTATGCGCTGCGGGCGCTGGTCCCGGGCAGGGGCGAGCGCATCCACCCCGGAGATGCGGCGGCCCCGTTCCGGGAGGCGCATGGAGGGCTGCGCCCCCAGATCGCGCGCCTGCGCTCGCTCGCCGACCGACTCGACTTCATCCCCGCCGCACAGGCGCGAGCGGAGCTGGCGGAGGTCCGGTCGTTCCTGGAGGAGCACGTGGCCCCTCACGAGCGGCACGAGGACGCGACCCTCTACCCTGCCGTGGCGCGCGTCCTGGGAGGGGACGACCCCACGGCGCCGATGTCCCGGTCGCACCTCGAGATTGCCCACGGCATCGCGCGGTATGGTCGCATCCTGGACGACCTGCCCGAGGAGGGGCTCGCCCCCGAAGACCTGCGCGACCTGCGCCGCGTCCTCTACGGCCTGCACGCCGTTCTGGAGCTGCACTTCGCACAGGAAGACGAGCTGTACCTTTCGCTGTTCGACGAGGCCCAGACTCCTCCCGCTGCCGTGCGATCCTAGGACGTGATCCTCCGCGTCCTGCCCGATCTCGGCGCCCTCGCCAAGGACGGCGCGGTCCTGGTGGCCGAGGCCGCGCGGGAAGCCGTCGCGCGGACGGGACGCTTCACGCTGGCCCTGTCGGGCGGACGCACCCCGCGCGCGCTGCACGCGAGGCTGCTTTCCGAGGCGATCGACTGGGAGCGCACCATCGTGCTCTTCGGAGACGAGCGCTGCGTCCCCCCCGAGCATCCCGACAGCAACTACCGGATGGCGCGCGAGACGCTGCTCGATCGCCTCCCCCGTGCACCGGGGGAGGTTCTCCGCATGGAGGGGGAGCGCCAGCCCGGGGACGCGGCCGCCCGCTACGAGGAAGCGATGTGCCGGGTCTTCCCGGGGACGCCCTTCCCCCGGATCGATCTGGTGATCCTCGGCATGGGTGCGGACGGCCACACCGCCTCGCTGTTCCCGGGAACGGCAGCCCTGTGGGAGCGAGAGCGGTGGGTCGCCGCCAACCACGTCCCGCAGCTCGGGAGCTGGCGCCTCACCCTCACGCCACCCATCCTGCAGTCCGCCGCCGAGGTCCTCTTCCTGATCACGGGGGAGGACAAGGCACCCGTGTTCGCGGAGGCTTTCGGGGGCAAGCCTCACCCGGCGCCGTATCCCTGCGAGCTGGTGCGCCCCCGGGCGGGGGCGCTCCTGGTGCTCGCCGATCGGGCCGCCGCCTCGCGCCTACCGGAGCCACTCCCGTAGCCGGGCCGTCACCTGCCCGGCCGTCAGCCCGAACTTCTCCGCCAGCACCTCCGCGGGCGCGGAAGCCCCGAATGTGTCGATGCCGATCGTGAGTCCCGCGGAGCCCGCGAGCGTGCGCCAGGGCTCCGTGCGCCCCGCCTCCACGGTCGCCACGGGGACACCCTGCGGGAACAGCCGAGCCCGGTAGTCCGCGCCCTGGCGCTGGAAGAGCTCGAGGCACAGGACCGACACGACGTGCAGGTTCAGCCCCTCGCGGGCGAGCGCCTCGCGCGCCGCCACCGCGAGATGCAGCTCGGACCCGGTGGCGGCGATCAGCGCATCCGGCGTCCCCTCTCCCGCGACCCGATAGGCTCCCCGGGCAACGTCCCCGAGATCGCCCCCGGACCTGGCCACGGCGGGGATCTTCTGCCGGGTGAGCAGGATCGAGGAGGGGCCCTCCGCTCGCCGCAGAGCCAGCCCGAACGCGGCCGCAGTCTCGTATCCGTCCGCGGGGCGATAGACGTCCATCCCGGGAATCAGGCGGAGCGCCCAGACGTGCTCGATGGGCTGGTGCGTGGGCCCATCCTCGCCCAGGAACACCGCGTCGTGCGTGAAGACGTACAGCACGGGGACCCGCGCCAGCGCGGCCAGGCGCAGGGCGGGACGCATGTAATCGGCGAACTGCAGGAAGGTGGAGGCGAACGGCCGGAAGGTCCCGTGGTAGGCGAGCCCGTTGCAGATCGCGCCCATCCCGTGCTCGCGGATGCCGAACGCGAGGTTCCTTCCGGTGTAGCTGCCTGGCTCGATGCGCGGCGAGCCCTTGATCACCGTCTTCGTCGAGGAGGCGAGATCCGCCGCACCGCCGACCAGGGATGGGAGCAGTTCCGCCGCCTTCTGCAGGACGGCGGCCCCGTGCCCGCGCGTGGCGTCGTCCTTCGTGGGGGCGGTGGTCAGCAGCTTCTCCAGGATGTCCGGCGGCACGGGCACGTGGAGCGCGTCCCACACCTCCCTGTTCGCCTGCAAGCGCTCCTCCCACCGGCGCCTTGCCGCCGCGCCCTCCCCTGCGCGCTCGCGGAAGAAGGCACGGACCTCCTCCGGGACCACGAAGGCCGCCGCCGGATCCCAGCCCGCCGCACGCTTGGCGGCGGCCACCTCCTCGGCACCCAGGGGCGCGCCGTGCGATTCGGCGGTGTCCTGCTTGGTGGGCGCCCCGTGCGCGATGTGGGTGCGGCAGATGACGAGCGAGGGCCGGGCCGTCTCGGCGAGCGCGGCCTCGGTCGCCCGCGCGATGGCCTCGTGGTCGTGCCCGTCGATGTGCTGCACGTGCCAGCCGTACGCGACGTAGCGGGCCCCCACGTCCTCGTCGAAGGTGATGGAGGTGGACCCGTCGATGGTGATGCGATTGTCGTCGTAGTAGACGAGGAGGTTGCCCAGGCGGAGATGGCCGGCCAGGGAGGAGGCTTCCGAGGACACCCCCTCCATGAGGTCCCCGTCGCTGGCCAGGCAGAAGACGCGCTGGCGGACGAGATCATCCCCGACCCGGGCGGCCAGCATCTTCCCGGCCAGGGCCATGCCCACCGCGTTCCCCACGCCCTGGCCGAGCGGCCCCGTCGTCGCCTCCACCCCCTCGGTGTGGCCGCGCTCGGGATGCCCCGGCGTCTTGCTCCCCCATTGCCGGAAGGACTCCAGGTCCTCGAGGGTCAAGGGGTAGCCGGCGAGGTGGAGCATCCCGTAGAGAAGCATGCAGGCGTGCCCCGCCGAGAGGACGAACCGGTCGCGGTCCGGCCACAGCGGGTCTGCCGGGTCATAGCGCAGGAACCGGCTCCACAGCACCCAGGCCAGGTCAGCCGTGCCCATGGGGGTGCCGGGATGCCCGGATTGAGCCTTCTCCACGGCATCGGCCGCGAGGAAGCGGATGGTGTCCACGGCAAGGCGTGCCAGTCGGGGATCGGTTTGCACGGTCATGGAACTCTCCTGAGGTCGGCGGCGCAGGCGGCGGCGCCCAGCAGGGCGGCGCGCGGCTCCAGCACGACCTTGATGGGAATGGCGGCGAGCAGGGGAGACAGCCTGCCCTTGTCCCGGAACGCCCGCAAGAACGCTCCCGCGCGCAGGGCGGGGAGGATGCGGGGCGCGATGCCGCCGGCCAGGAACATCCCGCCGGTCGCCCGGGCGACCAGCGCCAGGTTCCCGGCCGCCGCTCCGTACAGTTGAACGAACAGCGCCAGGGCTCGTGCCGAGGCGCGGTCCCGGCCGGCGAGCCCCGCCTCGGAGATGGTGGCGTTGGGGTCCGACGCGGTCTCCACGCGCCGGCGCATGGCCGCGCCCTCGCGCGCCCTGCCCGTCCGGGTGAGGAAGCGGTAGATCCGGGCCAGGCCGTCCCCGCTGACCAGGCGCTCCACGCTCACCCTTCCCCCCAGCTCCCGCCGGACGAACCTGAGCAGAGCCTCTTCGGTGGAGTCCCGGGGGGCGAACTCCTGGTGCCCGCCCTCGCTGGCCAACACGAGCCACCGCCCGCCGTCGCGCACCAGGATCGCCATCCCCAGCCCCGTCCCGGCGGCGATGATGGCCGCGTTTCCCGGCCGAGCCCGTGGGGCGGGGGTCAGGCTGGCCAGCTGCTTGCCGCGCAGGGACCCGATGGCCCAGCCGGTGGCCTCGAGATCGTTGAGCACGCGCGTGCGCTGGAACCCGAAGGCGGCCGAAAGCTCCGCCTCGTCCACGGCCCAGGGGAGGTTGGTCAGCTGGCTGTGGCCGGCGATCACGGGCCCGGCCACCCCCACGGCGAAGGTCGCCGGCCGCTCCCGCCCGTGCCGGAGGAACGTGTGCACCATGGCAGGCAGGCTCGGTGCGCGCTGACTGGGGTAGCTGGCTTCGCGCAGGCACCGCAACCCGGCGCCTGTGACGCGG
>DASUFT010000036.1:0-52417 GCA_036274395.1 Candidatus Polarisedimenticolaceae bacterium
CTACGAGCGCTGGCTCAAGGCCGATCTCGAGCTGATGCGCGGGGCCATCGACCAGTACAAGCAGATGTGCGACGAGAAGAAGATCCTCGAGCAGGACGTGGAGCAGATGTGCTACCCGCTCACGCTGGAGGAGCTGGTGGAGGGGGTGGAGATCCACTCCCAGGACGCCAGCGAGACGAAGACGATGCGCTTCCTCCGCCGCATCCCCGTCGACCCCTTCACGGGCGAGGCGGAATGGGGGAAGCGCTCCTACCAGGACGACTGGGACGCCACCAGCTGGGGAGGGGAGAACGTCTACGACGTCTACAGCACCTCCGACCTGCTCGCCCTGGACGGGAAGACGCGTTACAGCGAGTGGTGAGGGGCGGCACCTGGCCCGTCAGTGGGGCACGTCCTCGGGGATCACCGGGTGATAGGGGGTCGGCAGCTCCACCAGGGTGAGCCAGAACTCCAGGGTGGAGCGCACGACGTGCGTGTACCGGTCCGTGTCCTCGGGGATCCTGGTGTAGGAGGAGGCGTATCCGCGGTAGGCTCTCTCCACGTCGGTCTTCTGGTCGGACCCGCAGAAGAAGAGCACCGGTCCCGCCGCTTTCCGCCGGAGCTCCCGGATGGCGGAATCCATCTCTGGCGTCCTCAGCTTCTCGGGAATCCGGGTGTTCAAGATGATGAGGCTGGGAACGGGAAGCTCCTGGCTCTCGAGACGGACCACCGCCTCGTCGGCCTGATCCACGACATGGAGGATCGCCGGCAGCGGCGTGGGGGTGACGAGCGCCCGTTCCCAGACGCGGAGGTCTTCCTTGTTGCACTCGATGAGCAGGATGTGCCAGTAGCCCATGGACCCCCCCGACGGCTGGCCTTGGCTCCAGGCTACACCGAGACGCCGTTCACTTGGTGCCGAAGGGGGGATTCGAACCCCCACGCCCTTGCGAGCGCCGCCCCCTCAAGACGGTGTGTCTACCAATTCCACCACTTCGGCACGGGGGAGTCTGTCGAACCGCTCCTGCTCACTTCGTGGGCGGCGCCTGCGGAGCCGGAGCCTGGTTCTGCTGCGGCGTCGCGGGCACGTTCGTGGGGAGACCGGTCTCCTCCCTGGGCGCGTTCTTGCCGGGGTCCATGGGCGCGGGGGCCGAGGATCCGGTGGGCATCTTGTCCAGCACGGAGCCGCTGCCGCGAGCGCCACCCGAGGAGTAGATGGAGAGCGCCAGCGAGAGGAGCATGAAGAGCACGGCGAACACCGTGGTCATCCGCGACAGGAACGTCGCCGCCCCCCGCGTCCCGAAGGCCGTCTGGCTGCCGCCGCCGCCGAAGGCGCCGGCCAGGTCGGCGCGCTTGCCGGTCTGGAGCAGCACGACCGCGATCAGGAACAGGCAAACGATGACGTAGAGGATGACCATCAGCGTGTACAGCATCGAAGACCCCGCAGGAATGGACCCGGAAAACGCCCGGGAATCTATCACACCGGGGCGGCGGCGGCGACGATGGCGGCGAAGCGCTCGGCGTGGAGGGAAGCCCCTCCCACCAGGCCCCCATCCACCTCCGGGAGGGCGAACAGGGCCCGGGCGGTCTCCGGGCTGACCGAGCCTCCGTAGAGGATCCGGATCCTGTCCGCCGCCTCCCTGCCGAAGAGCGAGGCGAGGAGAACGCGGATCTGGCCGTGCACCTCCTCCACCTGCGCCGGGCTGGCGGTGCGGCCGGTGCCGATGGCCCAGACCGGCTCGTAAGCCAGGACCAGCTCGTCCCCGGTCTCCACCGCCAGGTCCTCGAGGCCGGTGCGCACCTGCCGCCCCACCACCATCTTCGTCTGCCCCGCCTCGCGCTCCATCTCCTGCTCGCCGACGCAGACCACGGGCAGCAGTCCGTGACGCTGCGCGGTCGCGGCCTTCTTCGCCACCCTGAGGTCCGTGTCCCCGAACAGCGTGCGCCGCTCGGAGTGGCCGATCAGCACGGCGGAGACGCCGATCTCCGTGAGCATGGGAGCGGACACCTCGCCCGTGTACGGGCCGGAGTCCTCCCAGTGGACGTCCTGCGCCACGAGCCCCCAGGCGGGGGGAAGCTCCGCCGCCACGCCCGCGAGCGCGGGATACGCAGGCGCCACCGCCACCTCCACGTCCGCCGGCGGGGCCACCGCCTCCCGCAGCGCTCGCACGTAAGCGGCCGCCGCCCGGGGGGCCAGGTTCATCTTCCAGTTGCCGATGAGGAGGGGGCGCCGTGCAGCGCGCCCGGCGCTCAACGGGCGTCGTCCAGCACGGCCACCCCGGGGAGCGTCAGCCCGGAAAGGAACTCGAGCGACGCACCGCCCCCGGTGGAGACGTGGGTCATCTTTCCGTCCAGGCCGAGCTCGGTCACCGCCGCCGCGCTGTCGCCGCCGCCCACCACGGAGACGGCCGCGGAGGCGGCGATGGCCTCGGCCACGCGCCTGGTCCCCTCGGCGTACGCCTCCACCTCGAACAGACCCATGGGACCGTTCCACAGGACGGTCTTCGCCTTGTGCAGCTCCGCGGCAAAGCGCTCGGCGGTGCGGGGCCCGATGTCGAAGCCCACCTCGTCGCTGGCGATGGCCACGTCCTCCGTGACCTTGGGGCGCGCCTTGTCGCCGCCGACCGCCACCACGTGGTCGAGCGGGAGCACGAACGCGGCGCGCGCGGCCCGGGCCAGGAGATCGGTGGCGGTGGCCACCTTGTCCGCCTCCAGGAGCGACTGCCCGATGGGCACGCCCCGCGCGGCCAGGAAGGTGTAGGCCATGGCGCCGCCGATGAGGAACGTGTCCACCTTCGGCAGCAGGTTCTCGATCAGCTCGATCTTGTCCGAGACCTTGGCGCCTCCGAGCACGGCCACGAAGGGGGACTCGGGGTTTCCCAGGATCCTCCCCAGGTAGTCCAGCTCGCGCTCCATCAGGAAGCCCGCGGCCGCGGGCTTGAGGATCCGTGGCACGCCGTCCGTGGAGGCGTGGGCGCGGTGCGCGCTGCCGAAGGCGTCGTCCACGTACAGGTCGCCCAGGCGTGCCAGCGCCTGCGCGAAGACGGGATCGTTCGCCTCCTCCTCCTTGTGGAAGCGGAGGTTCTCGAGGAGGACCACGTCCCCATCCCCGAGGGCGGCCACCGAGGATGCGGCGGGCTCGCCGATGCAGTCGGACGCGAACGCCACCTTCTTCCCGAGCAGGCGCTCCAGGCGCTCGGCGCAGGGACGGAGCGAGAACTCCGGCTTGGGCTTCCCCTTGGGCCTCCCCAGGTGCGAGGCCAGCACCACGCGCGCCCCGTGACCCGCGAGGAAGCGGATCGTCTCCAGGGAGGCGGCGATCCGGCGATCGTCGGTGACGCGGCCGTTTTCCAGGGGCACATTGAAGTCCACGCGGCAGAAGACCCGCGTGCCGCGCAGGTCGAGGTCACGGACGGAGAGCTTCTTCATGTCCTCTTCGCTACTTGCGGGCGCGGGGTCGCCGCGCCGCCTTGCGCATGGCGGCCGGGGTGAGCACGGAGTCGAGCACGCGGCGGCTTTCCGGCGACAGCGCCGAGAAGTTGGGGTGGGTGCGGCGGATCCGCTCCCGCTTGAAGATGACGCGGATCACGTCGGCGATCCGCTCCTTCATGAAGCGGTCCTCGTAGCGGTAGGCGCGCAGGAGGTCGAACACCTCCTCGAGGTTCCCGATCTTCTCCACCGCCGCCACCATCTCGATCTCGATGCGGCGGTCCCGGTCCCGCAGCGCCTGCCGGAGGTCCTCCACCGCCACGCGGCTGCCGATGCGGGCCAGCTCCAGATGCGCCTTGGCCCGTACCCGCTGCATGGGGTCCATGCCGTTCCCGTCGGGGGAGGGGGAGGCGGCGATGCGATCGATGAGGCTCTTCAGGCCGTGGATCATGCGGTGCTGGCCGAAGGCCCCGATGACCTCCACCAGGACCTGCAGGGCGAGCGGCTCCTCCACCGTCTCCAGGGCCTCGCTCACGGCGCGGGCGCGCTGCGGTCCCAGGGCGCGCAGGACCATGCCGGCCCGGGTGCAGTACTCGGGGTCGTGGGAGCGCCGGCGCATCTCCTCCACCAGGGGCTCCAGCGTGGGAGCGCCCCGCGCCGCCAGGCGCCGCACGGCGTCGTTCCAGGTCGCGTACTCGGTGGCCGCGAGGTCGGCGAGAAGCTGCCGGAGCCCCGCGCGGTCCTCCTGGGGGACGGCCTCGGAGAGCTCGGAGGCCCGCGCCGCCATCTCGGGATTCCCGTCCTGGCGCAGCCGCTTCAGCAGCTCCCGGCGCGCCGCAGGCTTGAGGGCGGGGAGCAGGGCGAGAGCGCTCTGGCGCAGGCGCACGTCCTCGGCGGGATCGAGCAGGATGTGCAGCGTCGGCCGCAGGGCCGGCTCGTGCCCGCTCACGGCCTGCTCCACCAGCGCCTCCACGGCGGCGACCTTGACCTCGATGCGGCTCTCCGCGCGGAGCAGGCGCTCCAGGCCGGCCAGGGACTCGCGGCCGGGAAAGCGTGCCAGGCAGCGCGCCGCGATCTCCCTCATCTTGGCGTCGGTGTCGAGGAGCATGGCGATCAGGGGCTCGCGCCCTCGCGGGTCCTGGATCAGCGCCAGCAGCGGCATGGCGTGTGCACGCATGCGCGCGTTGTCGCCCTCGATGGCGTCGATGAGCGCTTCCACCGCCCGTGCGCCCACGATGGCCAGCCTGGCCCGCGCCGCATCCACTGCCGCTTGGCGCCGGCTGCCCAGCCGGCGGATCAGCTCCGGGACCTCGTTTGCCCTGGGAGACAGCGTCATCTACAGTGAGCCCATTTCGCGTGTGCGAGACGCGAACGACGTCCGTCCTCGAGGTCAGCCAGATGCCCGTGCTGGAGTCGCGGATTATCGAACGCGCCGGGGATGAAGTCAACGGCAGCGCGCGACTTCGCCGGTCGCATTGGACTCTCTGCGTGACCGCATGCGTGCTCGTCGCGATCTTCGCCGCATGCTCGCGCTCCTCGCGCGCGGAACGCCTGCTCCAGGAAGCGCGCGTGGAGGTGAAGCGCGGGCGTCTGGAACAGGCACTGAGCTTGCTCGAGCGCGTGAGCCGGGAGTATCCGGCGACCGATGCGGCGCGTGAGGCCGAGAAGGACGCAAGGCTCTACAGAGGATTGCTGGATGCCAAGCGTCTCGATCCCCTCCGCCGCGCGCGCGACATCCTGGTGCAGACCGCACGGGAGATCGAGGCCACGCACACGCGCGGCGGACATTGGCCGGACAGGCTGGCCACCGCCGCCGACCCCTGGGGACGGCCGCTCGTCTACGAGAGGACGCAGACCGGCTACCGCCTCGCTTCCTTCGGCGCCGACGGCGCCCCGGGCGGCGAGCCCGACCTGGTGATCGTGAACGGGCGCTTCACCGAGGACCCGCTGGGAGGGAATCCGTGAACGCGGTCTCTCTGCTGGCGCTCTCCCTGCTCGCCGCCGCGCCCGTCCCCCCTCCCCGCTGGGCCACTGCCGTGCTCCCGGACGGGACGTCGTTCACGCTCGAGATCGCGGACACCGAGCCGGCGCGGGCGCGCGGCTACATGGAGCGGGAGGTGGGGCCCCGGGAGGGAATGCTGTTCGTCTTCGATGAGCCGGGCCGCCATTCCTTCTGGATGAAGAACTGCCGCGTTCCCCTGGACATCCTCTGGCTTGATGGATCGTTCCGGATCGTGCACGTGGCCGCCGAGCAGCCGCCGTGCCCGCCCGACGGACCCTGTCCCTCCATCGTTCCCATGCGCGAGGCGCGCTACACGCTGGAGTTCGCCTCCGGCACGGCGCGCGGGCACGGCCTCGGTCCGGGCTCCCGGGTGGACGTGCTCCGGGGGGACGGCTCGCCGTGGTGACGGCTCTCCTGCTGGCGGCACTCCTCGCCGCGGGCCAAGCGTCCCCCACACCGTCCCCGGAGGGAGCCGCCGACCCCGATCTCGAGGAGGAGGTCGCCTCCGTCGCACGCAGGGTGGAGGTCCTGCGCGGACTCCGGTTCAAGCAGGTCCCGGCATCGATCCGCCTGGCCGAGGAGGCGCACCGCGCGCCTCAGCTCGGCGAGCGCCCCGCGGAGGACGTGGATTTCGCCGCTCGCGGACGCGCCTGGGCGGATGTCGGTTTCGGAGATGCGCGCGGTCCGGCGGAGCTGGACGCGCGCCTGCGCCGTGATCTCGAGGGCGTGTCCGTCGATCCCGCCGGCCGCACCCTGCGCGCCGAGCCATGGGTCCTTCCCGAGGAGGACCTCACCCCGGAGCCGGGGAAGGAAGCGGCGGGCGCGACGCTCCTGCTCACCACCGGGGTGCGTCCGGACGGGCCGCTGCTGGCGCACGCGCTCACGCACGGGCTCGAGCGCCAGGCGGGGGAGGGCGCGCCGGCGGACACCACCACCGACGCGCTGCTGGCGGCGCGCGCCTGGAGCGAGGGCGAGGCCAACCTGGTCGCGGTGCGCTACCTCTTCGAGGCCATGGGCCTGGAGGACGAGATCCTCGCGCACCGCGTGGACCTGGGAGAGATCGCAGGCGGCCGGCTCCTCCCCGCCCCGTCCGCCTCGGCGCCCGCACCCATCCCCGCCCTCCTCTCCTTCGTCTACGAGGACGGCTTCGCCCAGGCGGTGGCCTGGCACAAGCGCGGCGGTTTCCGCGCCCTGGCGACGGCGAAGGGATCGCGGCGCACCACGCGGGACGTCATGCACCCGGAGCGGTCGGTGCCCCCGGCGCCGACAGGCCCAAAGGACGTCGTTCCCCCGGGCTACCGGGTGGCGGACCGGGACCGGCTGGGGGAGCAGGGGATCGTGGTGCTCGTGTCCTCGGGGACGGGGAAGGACAACCTCGGCCTCCTGGCAGGCGACGGCTGGGTCGAGGACGCCCTGGTGCGCCTGGAGCCGGCGAAGGCCGGGGAGGGAGCCACCGTCTGGCAGTCGCGCTGGACCGAGCCCGCCGAGGCCGCGGAGTTCGCCGACGCCTACAGGCGCGTGGTGGACGGGCGCGAGGGGACCGCCATGACTCCCGTCGAGGGGTCGCCGGGGCGGTGGGTGCTGCGCGCCGGGGGCCGGGTCGTGCGGGTCGACCAGCGCGAGCGCGAGGTGCACGTGCGTGTGGCCCCATCCGGCCTGGATGCGGCCCTGGAGAAGCCTCCCGCGCCCAGGACCGACCCCAGCCCGCCGCGGCGTTGACAGGGGCGCTGCCGCTTCGTAACCTCCGCGGTCCATGAGGTCGCTGCTCACCGACCATCTCCTGAGCCTCCTCACGTTCCTCCCCCTGGCGGGAGCGCTGGGTGTGGCGGTGCTGCCGCGGGCGCGGACAGCCCTGATCGCGCGCGCCGCCACGGCGGTCTTCGCCCTGGGCTTCCTGGCCAGCCTTCCTCTCTGGACGCAGTGGTGGAAGGTGGCTCCGGACGGCTACGGCTACCGCTTCGCCGAGCACCTGGAGTGGATCCCCGGGATCGGTGCCGGCTACACGGTGGGTGTGGACGGCATCTCCATGCTGCTGGTGCTGCTCACCACGCTGCTCGGGTTCCTGGCGGCGCTGTCGTCCTGGACGGCGGTGCAGCAGCGGGTGAAGGAGTACTACGTTCTCCTCCTCGTCCTGCAGACGGGCATGCTGGGGGTGTTCGTCTCCCTCGACTTCTTCCTGTTCTACGTGTTCTGGGAGGTGATGCTGATCCCGATGTACTTCCTCATCGGGATCTGGGGCGGTCCCAGGAAGCTCTACGCCGCCGTCAAGTTCTTCCTGTACACGCTGCTCGGCTCCGTGCTCATGCTCCTGGGCATCCTCGCCCTCTACTTCCACCACGGCGCGGTCACGGGTGCCTACACCTTCGACGTCCGCATGCTGCAGGCGATGGGGAGCTGGCCGGCGGCGGGGTGGATCACCCTGCAGAGCTGGATCTGGCTGGCCTTCTTCGCCAGCTTCGCCATCAAGGTCCCCATGTTCCCCTTCCACACCTGGCTCCCCGACGCGCACGTGGAGGCGCCCACGGCGGGGTCCGTGCTGCTGGCGGGGGTCCTCCTGAAGATGGGCACCTACGGCTTCCTGCGGTTCTCCCTGCCCATCCTCCCCGACGCCACCCGCCGCTTCCTCCCCTGGATGCTCGGCCTGTCCGTGGCGGGGGTGATCTACGGGGCCATGGTGGCCATGGTGCAGAAGGACTGGAAGAAGCTCGTGGCCTACTCGTCCGTGAGCCACCTCGGCCTGTGCATGCTGGGCGTGTTCACCCTGAACACGCAGGGGATCACGGGAGGTGTCCTCCAGCTCGTCAACCACGGGATCTCCACGGGCGCGCTCTTCCTCCTGGTGGGGGTGGTGTACGAGCGCCGGCACACGCGCCTGCTCGCCGACTACGGCGGCCTGGCCGGGGTGATGCCGGTGTTCGCGGCGTTTTTTCTCATCATGACCCTGTCCTCGATCGGGCTCCCCGCCCTGAACGGCTTCACCGGCGAGTTCCCCATCTTCCTGGGGGTGAGCCTCCTGCCGAACAAGGTGTGGATGGTGCTGGCGCTGACCACGGTGGTGCTGGGGGCCTGCTACATGCTGTGGCTCTACCAGCGCACCGTCTTCGGGCCCCTGGACCGGCCGGAGAACGCGGGGCTGAAGGACCTCTCCCTGCGGGAGACGGCCACCCTCCTCCCTCTGGTCGTGCTGGCCTTCTGGATCGGCCTCGCCCCCGCTCCCATCTTCCGGGTGCTGGAGGAGCCGGTGGCCCGCATCGTGCGGCAGGTGGAGGGCACGGCGCCCCAGCCGGTGGCGGCACTCCCACGCAATTGACGAGGCTGCTAAAGTGAGCGGCCGCGAAGGTGGGGATGGATCCGGGCCGCCGCGTCCTCCCTGGGCCTACGTCGGGCTGGGATTCGAGCTCGTGGTTCCGATCGTGCTGGGTCTTCTGCTGGGGCTGTGGCTCGACGGGCGTTGGGGCACGCGCCCCTGGCTCGCGGTGACCGGTGTGGTGCTGGGGATCGCCGCGGGCTTCTACAATTTCTTTCGCGTCGTTCTCGGGACCACGAAGGTGGAAAAGTGACCGGACGCCGCTCACTGCCGCGCTTCCTGTGCGCCCAGGCGCTGACCGCGCTCGCCGGCTTCGCCGCCGCTTCCCTGTGCCTGGCGCTGGCGGGGGCGGGTTCGCTCCGGTGGCTCGCGGGGGGAGCGGGGGCGATGGGGCTCGCCGGTCTCGCCACCGGTGCCTGGCTCGTCGCGCAGCACGGCGGGCGCCTCTCCCGCTTCCTGGCCGGCATGGTGGTGGGCGCGCTCGTGCGCATGGCCCTGGTGCTGGCGGGGGCGGCCCCCCTGGCGCTGTTCGGCCAGGCCGCGTTCTGGTCCTACGTCCTCGGCCTGGCCGCCGTCTTCGTGCCCATGCAGGTGCACGAGATCGGCGCGCTTGGCTTCAAGGGCCTGCGAGGGAGCGCATGATCGCCGCCGCCGCGTCCACTGCAGCCGCCGGCGAGGCCTCCGCTCCCGCCGCGGAGGCGGCGCACGGCCAGGGGTTCGACGCCGGGCACTACATCCTCCACCACATCCTGGACTCGAAGACGATCGAGATCCCCTGGAGCGGGCGGCAGATCGAGCTGCCCACGATCCACCTCGGCAGCCTCGACCTGTCCATCACCCGCAACGTGGTCATGATGTGGATCGCCTCGGCGATCCTGCTCGTGCTGTTCTCGCTCGCCGCCCGGCGGGCCAAGGACCCCGTCCCTCGCGGGCTGCGCAACGTCCTGGAAACCCTGGTGCTCTGGGTGCGCGACGACATCGCGCGCAAGAACATCGGCCACGGCGCCGACCGCTACCTCCCGTTCCTGCTCACGCTGTTCTTCTTCGTGCTCGCCTGCAACCTGCTGGGCCTCGTCCCGGGCATGGCCACCGCCACCTCGGCCATCGGGGTGACGGCCTCGCTCGCGGCCATGACGCTGTTCATGATCCAGTGGGCGGGCATCCGCGAGTACGGCGTGGTCAAGCACTTCAAGAACCTGATCCCGCACGGGATCCCCGTGCTGCTGCTCCCGGTGATGATCGTGGTGGAGCTGCTGGGCGTGCTGTCCCGCCCCTTCGCCCTGGCCATCCGTCTCTTCGCCAACATGACGGCGGGGCACGTGATCATCCTCAGCCTGATCGGGCTGATCTTCATCCTGCAGACGCCGTGGGTGGGCCTGGCGGCGGTCCCCTTCAGCCTCTTCATCTTTCTGCTGGAGCTTTTGGTGGCCTTCATCCAGGCCTACATCTTCACCATGCTCGCGTCTCTGTTCATCGGCATGTCGGCGCATCCCGCGCACTAGAGTCCAAGACCGACTCTAAGGGAGGAAGGTTCCATGCAAGGATCGATCGCGTACCTGGGGGCGGGGCTGGGAGCCGGCCTGGCCATCATCGGCGTGGGTCTGGGGATCGGCCGTCTGGCGGCCAACGCCATGGACGGCATCGCCCGCCAGCCGCAGGCCGCCGGCTTGATCCAGACCGCCATGATCATCGCGGCGGCCCTCATCGAGGGCGCCACGCTGTTCGCCCTCGTGATCTGCATCCTGCTCGCCTTCAAGTGAGGTCTTTCATGAGGCGCGTGATTCCGGCCGTCGCGACGGGGTGGCTGGCGCTGCTCCCGGCGGCCGCCCTGGCGGCGGAGGAGGGAGGGGAGGCTCCGGGGGGCAGTGCCCTGATCACACCCTCTCCCGGTCTGTTCATCTGGACCGTGATCACCTTCGCCATCCTCCTGCTCCTGCTCTGGAAGACGGCGTGGAAGCCGCTCCTCGCTGCGGTGGAGACGCGGGAGCGCGGCATCCGGGATGCCCAGGAGGGTGCGCGCAAGGACCGCGAGCAGGCGGCGGCGATGCTGGCCGAGCAGCGGGATCTGGTGGCGCAGGCGCGGCGCGAGCGCGCGGAGGCGCTGGCCGCGGGCCAGCGCGACGCCGAGCGCCTCAAGGCCGAGATCCTGGACGAGGCGCGGCGGCAGAAGGAAGATCTCCTCAAGCAGGCGGACGCCCAGGTCCAGGCCGGGCTCAGGCAGGCGCGGGCCGAGCTGCGCGCCACCACCGCGGAGGCAGCGATCGCGGTGGCGGAGAAGCTGCTCGCCAGGAGCCTGGACGACACCACCCAGCGGCGCCTGGTGGAGGAGCACCTGGCGGACCTCGAGCGGTCGCGCTCGGGGTCGCTGGCCTCCTGACCTGCGCACGCGGACGCTGCGCCTTCCCGCCGGGCCGCCCCGCCGGATCCCGCTCTGGCTCGGCGAGGGCGCGCTGGAGGCGCTGGCCGATCATCTGGCGGCCGCCCCGGACATGGCGCTGGCGGTCGTGGTCTCCGATTCCCACGTCGCGCCGCTGCACGGTGCCCCCCTGGCCGAGGCGCTGCGCTCCCGTGGCTGCCGCGCGGAGCTGCTCACCTTTCCCGCGGGGGAGGCGCACAAGACCCGGGAGACCAAGGCCGGCCTGGAGAACGCGCTGCTCCGCCTGGGGGCGGGGCGCGACACCTCCGTGATCGCGGTGGGGGGCGGCGTCACCGGAGACCTCGCGGGCTTCCTCGCGGCCACGTGGCACCGCGGCGTCCCCGTCTATCAGGTCCCCACGTCGCTCCTGGCCATGGTCGACGCCTCCGTGGGGGGGAAGACGGGGGTGGACCTGGCCGGCGGGAAGAACCTGGTGGGCGCCTTCCACCAGCCTGCGGGGCTGGCGGCGGATCCGGCGGTGCTGCGGACGCTCCCCGACCCCGAGCTGCGCCATGGTCTCGCCGAGGCCGTGAAGCTCGCGGCCGTCGCGGACGGCGCGCTGTTCACGCATCTCGAACGCGCGGCCGACGCATTGCTCGCGCGCGAACCGGCGGCCCTGCTCGAGGTGGTCTCCCGCTGCGTCGCCGGCAAGCACCGGATCGTGGCCCGGGACGAGCGGGAGGCGGGACCGAGAGCGGCGCTCAATTTCGGGCACACGGTGGGGCACGCGCTGGAGCGTCTGTCCGGCTACGCCCTCCCCCATGGCCAGGCGGTGGCCGTCGGCTGCGCGGTGGAAGCGGCCATCGCGGTGGAGGCCGTGGCCTTCCCCGAGGCGCACCACGCCCGCCTGCTCGCGCTGCTCCGGCGATTCGGCCTCCCCACCCACTGGCCGGAGGGGATCCCGGTGGAGGGGGCTCTGGCGGCGATGCAGGCGGACAAGAAGGTGCGGCACGGGCGCGTGCGCTACGCGCTGCCGGTGCGTCTGGGGCGCATGCCGGCAGGACCCGCCACGGTGGAGGTGGACGCCGCGTTGGTGCGGCGGGCGCTCACGGCGGCGGCGCGCATTGACACCACGGAGTCCGGGGGTTAGGTTCGCCTGTCAGATGTCCGCGACCACGCTCGGCCGTTATCGCATCGTGCGGGAGCTGGGACGGGGCGCCATGGGGCGCGTCTTTCTCGCGCACGACGACACGATCGATCGCCCGGTGGCCCTCAAGACCATGCAGGCGATCGCATCCCTCCCCGAAGGGGAGCGCGCCGCAGCGCGCGAGCGCTTCGCACGCGAGGCCCGCGCCGCCGGCCGCCTCAGCCACCCCGGGATCGTCACCATCTTCGACGTGGGGGAGTCCGATGGCGTGCCGTATCTGGCCATGGAGTACCTCGAGGGACAGACGCTCGATGCGTTCGCCACCCCGGAGACGCGGCTCCCGCTGCCGGAGGTGGTGGCGCTGATCGCGCAGGCCGCGGACGCGCTCCACTTCGCCCACGGGCGTGCGGGGGTCGTCCATCGGGACATCAAGCCGGGGAACATGATGCGCGTGGCCCCGGGCCGGGTGAAGATCCTCGACTTCGGCCTGGCCAAGACCCCGCTCGCCGCGATGACCCAGGACGGCACCGTGCTGGGAACGCCGAGCTACATGGCGCCGGAGCAGGTCCGCGGCGCCGCGGTGGACGGCCGGGCCGACCTCTTCTCCCTGGCGGTCGTCCTCTTCGAGCTGGTGACGGGGCAGAAGCCCTTCCCCGGCGACTCCGTCTCCACGGTGCTCTACCGCATCGTCCACGAGGAGCCGCAGCTTCCGCCGCCCACGCCGGCCGGCGTTCCCCCGGGGCTGCACGCCTTCCTCCAGCGCGCGCTGGCCAAGGACCCCGCCGACCGCTTCCCCGATGCGCACGCCTTTGCCCGCGCGCTGCGTGGCGCGCTCCTCACCACGGCGGGTGAGCCCAAGAAGAGGGAAGCGCTGCCTCCACCTCCGCCTCCGCCGCGCCTGCGCAGCCGCGGTGGCTCGCTGCTCCCCTGGGTGATCGCGGCCGCCGTGGTTCTAGGAGGTGCCGGCTATGCGGTGGTCCGGCTGGGCGCCCGGAACACGCCCGCGGTGATCACGCCCCCCCAGGCGGCGGTCCGCGTGCGCACCGACCCGCCGGGTCTCCCGGTCACCCTGAACGGGAAGCCGCTCGAGAAAGACACGGTGACGCTCCCCGCCGCCGCACCTTTCGGCATCCTCGCGGTCACGCAGGGCTGCCGGACCGTGAAGCGCACGCTCACCGCCGGCGACGCCGGCGGTGAGATCGTGCTCGTGCCCGATCCCGTGCGCGGGTCCTTCTCCGTCGCCCCGGAGGCGCAGGAGGCGCAGGTCTCCCTGAACGGGGGGCCGGCAACCCAGGCACCCGCGAGCCTCGACCTCGACCTCTGCGCCGCCAACGCCGTGGAGGTCACCGCCCCGGGCTACCGTCCGGCCCGGGTGGAGGTGGCGCCGGGCGCCACGCCGCTCGCCGCGCGCACGCTGCTCGCGGGCATCGCGCTGGAGAAGATCCCGGAGGGGACGCTGCGCCTGCCGTCCACGCGCTTCAAGGTGAACTGGCACGTGGACGGCGCCTCGGCGTCCGGAGGAGAGGTCGCGCTCCCGGAAGGGACGCACGCGGTGCGGGCGGTCAACGCAGCGATCTGGCTCGACCGCACGCTGGAGGTCGAGGTGAAGGCGGGGGAGACGGTCACCCCCGATCTCGACGGGCGTCTCGCCGACCTCGTGGTCCAGGCCTTCCCCGCCAACTGCCGCGTGGCCCTGCGGCGCGGGGAGGGGGATCCGTGGAAGGAGGTGGACGAGACGCCGCTGCGCACGGCGGTCTTCCCGGGCTCGTTCCAGGTGCGCGTCACGTACCTGCCCACGGGAGAGGCGCAGGAGCGCGAGGTGAAGCTGCGGCCCGGCGCCAATCCTCCCGTGCGCTTCTCCTTCCGGTCGGGCGCATGAAGGTGCTTCCGGCCGCGGCCGTGCTCGCGTGCACGGCCGTCCTCCAGGCTGCCGCACCCACGCCCGCGGACCTGCTGGCCCGCGCGCGGGGGGCCGAGCTGGCGGGGAAGGGGACGGAGGCGGCGCAGGACGCCACCCGGGTGGTGGTGGAGGCACCCGCGAGCGACGCGGCCGCCGGGGCCGCCGCGCTGCTCGGGCGCGTGCGCCTGCGGGAGGGCGACTTCGGGGAGGCCGCGTGGTGGCTGGAGCGCGCGGTGGCGGGCGGGGCACTTGACGCGGCCCCCCTGCGCGCGCTCGCCGTGCGCGGGCTGCTGCGCGCCCAGGGCATGGGCGGGACCTGGGGCACGGCCCAGGACGTCGTGGGAACGGAGGTGAAGCGGCCCGCAGCACTCCTGCGCCTCCCCTCGGGCACGCGGGCCGTGCTGGACGGCAAGAGCGCCACCCTGATCTCGTTCGCCGGGGATGGAACGCGACTCCCCACCGAGATCGGCGAGGTCCAGGCGGCCACGGCCCGGCCGGATGGGAAGCTCGTGGTGGCGGCGGGGGAGCAGCTCTTCCTCATGGACCCCCAGGGAAAGGAGCCGCCTGGCCCGCTCGCGGCGCTGGGACGCTTCGCGCCTGCGGGCGCGATCGCCGTCGATGCCGCCGGAGAGATCTGGATCGCGGACAGGAAGGGGACGCGCCTCGGACGCCTGCCCTCGGGAGCGCCCGAGCCGGTGCTGGTCCTGGAGTCGAAGACCCTGCGGGCCGAGGCGCTGGCGCCGCTTCCCCCCGGACGGGGAATCGCGGTGCTGGACACGCGGGCGGGCACGCTCCTCTCCGTGGACCCGGACGGCACGGTCCATCCCATGGCCTCCCTCCCCTGGGGAGAGCGCGGGCGCCCGGCGGCCCTGGCCGCGGACCCCGCCGGCCAGCTCGCCGTGCTCGACGAGAAGAGTGGCGAGGTGGTGCTGGTGGACGGGGAGGGGAACGTGCGCGACCGCCTCGCCCCAGTCAGCGACCGGGAGGCGCCGGTCGCGATCGCCCTGGGGCCCGACGGATCGCTCGACCTCGTGACCGGGGACGGCCGGCTGCGGAGAGCGCCCTGAGACCGGCGGCCCTCCTGCTCGCGCTGCTCGTCCTCCCCGGCGTGCCGGCACAGGACGACCCGCTGGCCTCGGCACGCGGCAAGCTCGAGAAAGCCGCGTTCGAGCAGGCCATCCGCGAGCTCGACGCGGTGATCGCGCGCGACGTGCCTCCGGAGGTGCGCGTGGAGGCGCGCGTGCTCCGTGCCCAGGCCCTGGTCGCGCTCGGCGACACCAGGAAGGCGGAGGCGGAGTGGGGGGAGATCCTGGCCGCGCGGCCCGGGTTCCGCCCCGACCCGGCGGCGGTGCCGGCGAAGGCGATGAAGCGGTTCGAGGCCGTGCGCGCGGCGAAGGTCGGCACCGTGCGCCTGGATCTCGATCCCAAGGACGCCACGCTGTCGGTGGACGGCACCCCCGCCGCGCTCGATCCCGACGGCACGCTGCCGGTGCTGGCGGGGGCCCACACGCTGCGCGCGGAGCGCTCCGGGTTCGATCCCGCCGAGGCCACGGTGGCGGTCACCGCGGGGGCCAGCGTCGATCTGCCGCTCCGCCTCGCGCCCAATGCCCGCTCCGTGCTCGTGCAGGCGGAGCCGGCCGGGGCGGAGGTGTTCCTGGACGGGCAGTCCGTGGGACGCGTGGAGGTCCCGGCCGAGGGTGGGACCCCGGCCCTGCTCCTCCGCGATCTCCCCCTGGGCGAGCACGCGTTCGAGGTGCGCCTCCCCTGCTACAGGACCGCGCATGCGGACGAGCTGCTGAACGTGGACCTGCTCGACCGCGCTCCCAGGCACCTGGGTCCCTTCCGCCTGGAGCGCTCCGAGGGGACGCTCGCCCCCTCCGGCCTGGACGGTGCCACGCTCTCGGTGGACGGAAAGAGCGCGGGTGTGCTCCCCCTCCAGCCATTCGTCGCCTGTGCCGGGAGCCGGCGCGTCGAAGCAGTGCGCGCGGGCCGGCGCCTCTGGTCGGGGACCGTGGAGGTGCACGAGGGCGAGCCGGTCCCCCTCCCGCTGATGCCTCGTCCCACGCTGGCGGCGAGCGGGAGCGACCTGCCGCCGTGGGCCGGCGCCTGGAACGTCGAGACCGGCGATCCGGCGCCGGACGCCGTGGACCTCCTGTGGTCGGGGGGGGAGGCACGGTCGCCGCAGTTCGATGTCGTGGTGCGGCCGGACGATCCGCTGCTGACGGGTCCGCCGGCGCGCGTCGAGACGACGCTCGGTGTGAGCCTGGCCGATGGGGATGCGTGGGGTGCGGCACGGATCGTCCGCCTGCGCGAGAACGGGCCGGCCGCGCGGGCGGGCGTCCGGCTGGGGGAGCGGATCGCCGCCCTGGGGGGGAAGCCCGTGGCCTCGGCCGCCGAGGCCGAGGGTGCGATCGCTTCCTCGAGCGAGGGCGCCTTGGAGCTGACGCTGGAAGGGAGCGCGGGAGAATCGCGCAAGGTGCGCGTGACCCCCTCGACCTCACCCGTGCTCCTTCCGCCTCCCGCCGCCAAGGAAGACGCGGTGCTGCGTCTCGCGTGGGCCGCCGCCGAGGCCGCAGCGCGGCCGGACGACGTGGCCGCCGCCGCCGATCTGGTGCTCGCCCTGGCCGCGGTGGGGCGCACCCAGGCGGCGGTGGAGGCGTGGCGGAGCCGCACCTGGCCCGCCCGCTCCGGGATCTCGAAGGAGACCGTGGGCTATTTCCTGGGACGGGCGCTGCAGCGCGCGGGAGACGCGGCCAGCGCCGGCAAGGTCCTCGCGGCGGCCGCGGCCTCGCACGCCACTGCGGAGAGCGACGACGGGCCGCCGGTGGCGCCCGCGGCCAAGTCTCCCTAGCGCAGGCTGGCGCCGGGGTTGTTGGCCAGCGCGACGTACTGCAGCGCCTTCTGGGTCTCGCCGATGCTGGCCCCAGCCCGCATCTCGGCGGCGCCGATCTCGCCGAGCACGTAGTGCATGTCGGTGGCGCGCCGCTGATCGATGCGGCGCTCGGAGGCGGAAAGCAGCTGCGCGACCTCGTCGCGCGTGACGCCCGGGGTGGCAGGCGTCTGGCGCGCCAGCATCTGCTCGAAGGACTTCCTCTCCTCGGCCACCCGCTCGCGCACCAGGGCGGCCACCGCGGCCTTGTCCGCGTCATTGAGACCGGTGGACGCGAGGGGAGTCTGAGGGACGTTGGATCCGCGGAGCGCCCACCCCACGCCAATGCCCAGCATCAGCACCGCGGCGGCCGCGAAGCCGGCGGCGAAGGGGAGGACGGCGCGGCGCCGTGCCAGGGGGAAGAGCGCCAGGCGCGGGGTGGCGGGAACCGGGAACTCGACCGTGCGCAGCGCCTCGCGCGCCGCCGCCAGGTCCTCCCATGCCGCGGAGCAGGCCGCGCACCGCCGCAGGTGCAGGCGCAGCTCCTCGCGCGCCCCCTCGGGCGCCAGCTCCCCGTACAGCTCGGCGATCAGCTTCTCCGTCCAGCTCGAACAGGCCTGGGTGGCCATGGCGCACTCCTGCGGGCTCTAGAGCCCGTCGATCCCCCGTCGAACCAGTGCCGAGCGCAGCCCCGACAGCCCGTAGTACATCCGGCTCTTCACCGTGCTCTCCGGGCAGCCCAGGATCTCGGCGATCTCGCGGAACTTCAGTCCCTCGAACTCCTTCAGCACCAGGACCTCCCGCTGCTCGGGCGGTAGGTCCTGGAGTGCCCGGGTGACGGCATCGCGCCGTTCCCGGCTCTCCAGCGCCTCGATGGGCGTCGCGTCCCGGTCCTGCTCCTCCCGCTCCCGCCCGGGCTCGCCGTCCGGTCCCGGGGGTGCCGGGGCCAGGAAGCGCCAGCGCTTCCGGCGGCGGAGCTGGTCCCGGCTCAGGTTCAGCGCGATCTGGTACATCCAGGTGGAGAAGCGCGCTCCTTCCTGGAACCGGTCCGGCTGCCGCAGCACCCGGAGGAACGTCTCCTGGCAGACGTCCCGGGCGTCCTCGCGCCGCTCGAGGATGCGGTAGACGAAGCGGAAGAGCGGCTCCTGCCAGCGGAAGACCAGCAGGCCGAACGCGTCGGGGTCCCCGTCGCGCAGCGCAAGGACCAGCTCCTCGTCGCTGCGTCCGGGCACCCCGTCCCCTCCGAAACGCTCTCGCACCGCGGACATCCTCCGGTAGAACGCGCGACCCAGGGATTCGGACGAGAGGGTACCGCGCCGGTTGCCCGAAAGCGGCGGCGGACCTGACGCGCGCTGTCAGGGGACGTCGCCCTGCGGGGAGTGGCCGGCGAGGGCGTCCCCCGATGTGGCAGCCCGCACGCCACTTTTCGGACGCCGCGACGAATATGTAAAAACTGGTTTATAGGTTGCTTAATCATGTTTTCGTACTTTTCGTAACGCCGTGCTTGCATATGGAATGCTATCGCAGCACTCTATGTGTCGGCACGGGGGGAGCAGCGATGGTGGGGCAGACGATCTCCGGGACCGGCCGGCGTTCCCGGCCACGGTGCCGCGCGCTCGACGGCTTGATCGCCGACGGCCGGGAGGTCTGGCTCCTGGTCGGGCGGGAGCCGGCGGAGCTGGCCTCCCTGCTCGCGGGGGAGGAGGGGCTCACGCTCTGCCGCGCCGTCCTGCCGGACGGGACGCTCCTGCTGGGACGGGTCTCCGCCGAGCGCGACCCGCTGCTGTCCGACCTGCTGGGGGAGCCCGGGCGTGCGCGCCGCTGAAGCCGACCTCGCCCGCGCCCAGGACGACCTGAAGAGCCTCTCCATCGAGATCCTGGAGCGGTACGAGGAGGCGAGCCTGATCTACCGCGTGACGGAGCGCCTGGCCGAGACGGTGGAGGCGCGGGAGATCGGCGCGGTCCTGCTGCGCGAGGTCGCCGCCGTGCTGGGCGCGCGCCAGGGGGAGGTGTGGCTCGGACAGGGGGGAGAGGCCTCCGTGGCTGCCTCTCTTCCCGGCACCGGCCCGCTCGCGGAGGACGAGCCGGAGGCGCTGGCAGTCCTCGCCCATGGCCGTCCCTGGGTGCGCGAGGCGAGCGCTGAGCGCGAGCCGGTGCTCTCGGTCCCGCTTGCCGCGCGGACGGGAGCCCCGGTGGGAGCGCTCGTGCTTCGCGGCCGCACCGGCGGGCGAGGGTACGGCTCCGTGGAGCTGAAGCTCCTCGCCTCGCTGGGCACGCTGGCCTCGGCGTTCATCCGGAACGGCGAGCTCCTGGCCGAGGTCCGCCGGGCGGACGCGCGGCGGCGGGACGACGCCATCGCCCGCGAGGTGCACCAGGGGCTGCTCCCCCGGAGCGATCCCACGGTGCCTGGTCTCGACGTGGCCGGCGGATGTCTGGCCGCCGGGAACGTGGGCGGCGACTACTACGGCTGGCTCCCGGACGCGCCCGGCTCCCTGGGTCTGGTGGTGGCGGACGTCTCCGGCCACGGCGTGGGAGCGGCCATGGTCATGGCCGCGGCCAAGGGAGCGCTGCGCGCCGAGTGGCGGGCCACCCGCTCTCCCGCAGCGCTGCTCGCCGGCGCCAACACCTTGCTGGTGCAAGACCTCAGCGACGCCGATCTCTTCGTCACCGCCTTCGTGGCGCGCCTGTCCGCGCGCCACCTCGTCGGCTCCAGCGCCGGCCATCCGCCCGCGCTCCTGGTGCGGGCGTGCGGGGAGGTCGTCTCCCTGGGCTCGGGCGGGCCGGCCCTGGGCGTCGTGGAGGACGCCGTCTACGACGTGCAGGAAGTGGAGCTCGGCGGGGGTGACGTGCTCGTCGTGTACACCGACGGCCTGGTGGAGGCTCGGGGACCGGGACGGCGCGCGCTCGATGCCGAGGGCCTGGTGGCGGCCGTGAGGAGCGCGCCCGCGCTCTCCGCCTCCGACCTGCGCCTCCGGATCCTGGATGCCGCTGCGACCCACCGCGCCGGCGCCCCCCTGCAGGACGACGTGACGCTCGTGGTGGCGCGGGTGACCGGGTGAACGAGCCCAAGCGGATCCTGGTGGTGGACGACGACGCCTTCATCCGGCGGCCGCTCCTGTACATGCTGGAGCAGGAAGGCTTCGTGGCCAGCTCCGCCGTGGACGGGGACGACTGCCTGCGGAGGATCGCCGCCGCCGCCCCCGACCTCGTGCTGCTGGACGTGATGATGCCCGGCCGCGACGGGTTCACCGTCTGCCGTGCTCTGAAGCAGGATCCGCGGTGGGCAGACATCCCGGTGATCCTCCTCTCCGCCAAGGGACAGGAGAGCGATCGCGTGCGCGGCCTGGCCCTGGGAGCCGCCGACTTCCTCACCAAGCCGTATTCCCCCGCCGACCTGCTGCAACGCGTGCGCCGTCACCTGGCGAGGGCCTAGCCGTGGAAAGAGAGGTCTCCATGGGCATCGAAGGACGTGCGGGCTCCCAGAGCCTGCGACCGCTGACCAAGAACGAGCTCGACCGCTGCATGCAGCGGGTGGCCGAGGAGCTGGCCCTCGCTCCCGAGCCGGGCGAGGCGGAGCCGGTGCCGGCGCTGCGCCCCCGCTGGATCAGCGCCGCGGAGCTCTGCCGCCGCGTGGCGCCGTTCGTGGGACGGAACTAGGCCCCATGGCCCAGTGGAGTCACGCGGAGAAGGTCCTGGTCGCCAAGCTCGTGTACTACGGGCCGGCGCTGGGAGGGAAGACCACGAACCTCCAGGCGCTGCACGGCATCACGGACCCGCGGGGGACCCACAAGCTCGTCTCCCTGAAGACGGCGGACGACCGCACGCTGTTCTTCGACCTGCTTCCCTTCGACCTGGGGCGGATCTTCGGCTACACGGTGACGCTCAAGCTGTTCACCGTTCCCGGCCAGGTCCGCTACGACGGCACGCGGCGCCTGGTCCTCTCCGGCGCGGACGCCGTGATCTTCGTGGCCGACTCGTCGTCCAGCCGCCGCGACGAGTGCCGCACCTCCTTCGACAACCTCCGCTACAACATGCGGGCGAACCGCCTCGACCCCGCACGCGTCCCCGTGCTCCTGCAGTGCAACAAGCAGGACCTGCCCGATGCGGCACCTCCGGAGCAGGTGGCGGCGTGGCTGGGGATGCCCGGACAGGAGGCCTTCCCCGCGGTGGCCGTGCACGGGCGCGGGGTGCTCGAGACCTTCGTGGCCGCGGCGCGCCGCATGCTGGAGCGCCTGGTGCTGCTCACCGACGAGAAGCAGCGGCGGGAGATCGATCTCCAGGAGCTGCAGCGCGGCGTGGACCGTGCCTTCGCCCCGCACCTGGCGCGCCTGGCCGCGGAGGGGATGTCCCACGCCGCGTCGGAGCATGCCCCGGATGCCATCGTCCTCGACGGGGAGGGCTCGCTGGAGAAGTCGGTGCAGGCCAGCCTGCGCCTGGGCGACCGGCTGGCCGAGGAGCAGGGGCGCGCCGCCCGCCTCTCCCGTGAGGTGGACGGGCTGCGCGAGCTGGGGCAGCGCCTGCGCCGCCTCGATCCGACCTTCGACCCATCCGCCCTCTTGCGGGGCGCGCTGGAGGTGGTGGCGCGGGTGGTCCAGTCCTCGGCGGGGGCGGTGCTGATGCGCCAGCCCGACGGCAGCCTCCAGGTCGAGGCGAGCTGGGGGCGCGACCTGGCGAGGTTGACCGAGGCCGACGCCGGGCGCGAGCTGCTGGCGCGCATGGCGCAGGCGGCCACGCCGTGCCTGGTGGACGACCTGTCCGCGGAGGGCGTGGCGGGCGTCCCCTTTCGTGCCGCCGCTTCCTCTCCCGTGGACGGGGCGGAGGAGCGCCTCCTCCTGGCGCTCGCCCCTGCCCCGGACGGCGCGTTCGACGAGGAGGACCTGCGCTTCCTGGGAACGGTGGCGGCCCACCTGGCTGCCGGCCTCGACAAGGCCCGCCTGTACGCGGAGATTGCCGCGCAGCGCGACACCCTGGAGGAGCGGGTCCAGGCGCGCACGGAGGCTCTGCGCCAGGCCCACGGCGAGGCGCGCGCCCTGGAGCGGGTGAAGGACCGGTTCCTCTCGAACCTCTCCCACGAGATGCGCTCGCCTCTGACCGGCATCGTGGGCGCCGCCACCTGCTTGCGGGACTACCGCGGCGCCTCGTCCGAGGAGATGCTGGGCACCATTCTGCGCTGTGCGGATGCGCTGACGGCGCACATGGACGCCCTGTTTCGCGTGGCCCACCTGGAGAGCGAGGGCCCTCCCCTCCAGGCGCGGATGACGGCGGCGGCGGAGCTGCTCGAGCAGGCCAGGCAGCTCGCCGGGGTCCCGGCGAGCACGGAGGTGCTGGGCGCGCCCGAGACGCTGGAGGTGGACGTCCCCCGGCTCGCCCGGGCACTCGCCAACCTGCTCGACAACGCGGTCAAGTTCTCGCCCGCCGGATCCGAGATCCTGCTCCGGGCAGCACCCGCGCTCCTCGCGCACGCCGGCGCGTGCGTGGAGGCGGTGGCCCTGTCCGTGCTCGACCGCGGGCCCGGGGTGGCACCCGAGGATCGCCTCCGCATCTTCGCCCCCTTCGAGCAGGCCGGGGACGGCGTCACCGGGAAGCCGGCGGGGCTCGGGGTAGGCCTCCACGAGGCACGCGCCATCGCGCGCGCGCACGGGGGCACCCTGGAGCTGCACGCGCGGCCGGGCGGCGGCAGCGAGTTCCGCCTCACCGTGCCCCTGCGCGCCGTTCCCGCTCCCCGCGAGGTCCTCCGTGTCTGAGGCCAGCCTGGAGGTGATGACCATCCCCTCCGACCCGGAGCGCTTCCGCGAGGTGCGGGCCTGGCTGCTGGAGGTCGCCCGAGCCGCCGGCCTCCCCGGGCAGGCCGCGCACGACGCCGCCCTGGCCGTGAACGAGATCTGCGCCAACATCCATCGCCACGCCTATGCCGGCGACCGGAGCGGCCGCATCGATCTCTCGGCCGAGTCCGATCTCGCCTGCGGCCGGCTGCGCCTCACCGTGCGCGACTACGGCGCCACGTTCGACGCTCGCGCCGTGCCCCCTCCCGCACCCGACCTGCAGGAGCGCGGCTACGGCGTGTTCCTGGTGAAGAACCTGATGGACGAGGTGGAGTGGACGAACATGGGGATCGGCACGCGGGTGGTGCTGGTGAAGAGGGTGAAGGCCACGGGGGTGTGCGGATGAGCGGTCGCATGGTTCCCATCGAGCGGCAGGGTGCGACCAAGCATCCCGATCCGGCGCGCAGCTACGCGGCCGCCATTCCGGACCTGGCGGAGCTGTGCCGCGTGCACGACATCGGCATGGAGCTGATCGAGCGCTGCGACGACCTCGATCTGTTCCTGGAGGCCGTGCTCGAGGAGTACGAGCGGCGCCTGGCGGACCTTCCCGACAGTGCGCTGGACGGCCGGGCCGGCCCCGCCGATCCCGCGGCCGCGCGCAAGATCCGCGCCCTCGTCCTGTTCGCCACCCAGGCGGCCGCGCTCAAGGAGAAGGCGGAGGCGGCCACCGAGCTTCGGGGCCGCTCGCGCTCCCTGGAGCAGATCCACGCCCACCTGGCGGGCGTCATGGGCGCCATGGGTGCGGGCATCCTCATGCTGGGCGCGGACGGAACGGTGCTGCGCTGCAACCGCTCGGCGCCTTCCATCCTGGGGATCGCGGAGGAGGCGCTGATCGGGAAGCCGGTGCCGGAGTTCGTGGCCCTGGTGGCGCCGGAATCCGACGCCGAGGTGGCACGCGAGATCGAAGGATCTCCTCGGGTCCTCCTGGTGGCGCGCCGCGGCCTGGAGGAGGGGAAGGGTGAGGTCGTCCTCCTGAGCGACGTCACCGCCCGGCACATGGAGCTGGAGGAGCGCCACCGCATCGAGCGCCTGGGTGAGGTGCTGCGCACGCTCTCCGTGCTCTCCCACAAGATCAACAACCCGCTCACCGCCCTCATGGGCCGCGCCCAGATCCTGCAGGCGCGCCAGGGTACCGATCCCCAGGTGGTGAAGGCCGCCACCGTGATCCAGGAGTCCGCGCAGCGGATCGCCGAGCTCATCCGCGAGCTGGCGCAGGTGGTGAAGTCCGGCCGCCAGGAGGCCGTGGACCGCGTGCTCACGATCTCCGACCAGGGCGCCCCGGACGCGGAGCGCGCGTGATCCTGCGCCGCAGCCTGCAGGACGGGGTGGTCGTCCTCTCCGTGGAGGGGACGGACGCGCTGGACACCGCCTGCGCCGCCGCCTTCAAGCACGCCGCCGTGGAGGCCATCCCGGAGGGCGGCGACGTGGTGGTGGACCTGGGCGGGCTCGAGTTCGTGGACTCGGCGGGGGTGGGCGCCTTCGTCGGGCTCTACAAGGCGGCGCGTGCCCGGGGTGCCCGCCTGCGCTTCGCCGGGGCGCGCCCCGGGGTGCGCTCCGTGCTGGAGCTGATCCGCCTTCACCGCATCCTGGAGGTCAGCGACGAGGTGGCGGGAGCGGCGCGGGAGCTGCGGGATCGGCGCCGCCTGGAGGGCGGGATCAACTGACGGGCACCCCTCCCCGCCGCTTCCCGTGCACCAGGAAGGCGAGCACGAAGGCGAAGACCAGGACGAGGCCGATCCAGCTCCCCGACGGGGGCATGGGGCGGCCGGCGTGGTCGATCAGGCGGGGCACCGCCCCCAGCAGCACCCAGTTGATCAGCGCGTGGATCCCGGCGGCGTAGGGGAGGTTCTCGGTCACCAGGACGAGCAGGCCGAAGAGGACGCCCAGGGCGACGGTGAAGATCGTCAGGCGCAGCGCCCCGCCCCCGAAGCTGACGTGCTCGAGACCGAAGAGCAGCGCCGTGATCCCGACCGCCACCCAGCGCCGGCTGGGGATGCTGCGCAGGCCCAGGCGGGGCAGGAGGCGCAGCAGCTCCGCCAGCAGCAGCCCGCGGAAATAGACCTCCTCCCCCAGAGCCCGCACACCCTGCCCGAAGAAGGTCCACGCCCACCGTGCATCCTTGTAAGGAAGGTCCACGTGGGGCACCGCGCCGAGCAGGCGTGTCAGGGCGTACAGGAGAATGAACGTGGCCGCGAACGCCAGCGCGGTGCCGGCGAGCGCGCGCGGCCAGCGCGCAAACCGCATCCAGCGATGGAGCGTCGCACGCGCCGGGGAGGAGAGGAAGGAGAGGGCGAAGGCGAGCAGCAGCAGGGCGAGCCCGGTGAGCGCCCTGATCCGCGCGTCGGCCTCCGCCGCGCTCCTCCCCTGGACCGTCGCCGCCAGCAGCGGCGGCAGGAGCGCGTGCGCCACCCACTTCTCCATGAACAGCATGAGGAGGAGGGGCGTGAGGCTCCCCAGGCGGATCCCCTCGCCGCCCGTCGGCCCCAGCCGGCGCTCCCGCCATCCCACGAGGACCAGCAGGACCAGGATCGCGAAGGAGAGGCTCCCCACGGCGGCGGGGAGCAGGGGGGAGGTGAGGGTGGCGACGTGGAACTGGCGCAGCAGTCCCGCGGTGAAGAACCCGAGGAGAACGAGGAACCACGCGATGTCGCGGCGGAGCCTCACGCGCGCCTGAGCCGCCCGCGCTCGACGCCGACGGTCAGACCGCCGCCCTCGGTGGCGATGCCCCGCGCCATGCGCGGCGTGTTGAACGCGGCGCCCACGTGGCCGGCGCGGTCGAGCAGGATCACCCCGCCGTGCCCCTCCACCCGGCGCAGCGCCGCGATCCCCTTGCGGGCCGCCGCGTCGGCAGGATGCTCCGCCAGCAGGTCCACCGCCGTCTTGGCCAGCACCACGCGCAGGATCCCTTCCCCCCAGCCGGTGCAGGAGGCGGCCCCGCGACGGTCATCGGCGTAGCTGCCGGCGCCGGGGATGGGCGAGTCCCCGACGCGGCCCGGAGCCTTGTCCTGGGTGCCGCCGGTGGAGGTGGCGGCGGCGGTGCGGCCACGGCGGTCGAGGGCGACGGCGCCCACCGTGTCCATGGCGCGGAACTCGTGCCGGACCAGGCTCCGGCGGCCGCGGCGGATGGCCCGGAAGCGCTCGAGCTCGCGGCCCACGAGCAGGTCGGTGGGCCGGCACAGCTCCGCCCCGGCCTCGCGGGCGAACTGCACGGCACCCGCTCCCGCCAGGAGCACGTGACGCCCATCCTCCAGGAGGCGCCGGGCCACCGAGACGGGGTGGCGCACGCCGGAGATGGCCGCCACCGCACCGGCCCGCAGGCGGCCGCCTTCCATGATGGAAGCGTCCATCTCCAGCTTGCCCTCGGAGTTCAGATGGCTGCCCCGGCCGGCGTTGAAGGTGGGGTCGGCCTCGAGCACCCGGACGACGGTTTCCACCACGTCGAGGGCGGATCCCCCGGCGCGCAGGCGCTCCCATCCCTGGGTGAGCGCCTCGGCCACCCCGAAAAGGTGGGCGTCGACCTCGTCGTCGGGGATGTTCCAGGCCCCGCCGTGGACGGCGAGCGCGAGCGGCACGGCGAGCCTCCGGAGGAGCGAATGCGTAGTATAGCCACCGCGGAAAGGCACCGAGGCGTACCTTTCCATCCTGGGGGTCCCCGATGCGCCGCGTCCTCGCTCCAGCCCTGGCGGTCGTCTTCGTCCTGCCCATGGGGGCGCACGCCGGCGCCCCTCCCCAGCGGGAGTCGGTCAAGGCGGAGGAGATCCTGCCCCCGGCACCGGAGGGCTGGGACCTCTTCGAGTCCCCGGAAGGCCACTTCTCGATCCTCCTCCCCACGCGCCGCGTGGAGACCGAGACCGAGGACGCGGGGGTGCGGATGCACGTGGTGCAGGCGCGCACCGCGGACGACTGCCTGTACGCCGTCCTCTGGTCGGACGACAACGGCCCGGACGCGGCGAGCACGCTGTCCGGCCTGCTCGCCTCCATCGCGGAGGGACGGGGCGTGTCCAGCGATCACGGCAGCCTGATCGCCGGGGCCGATCGCCGCGCCGGCCTTCCCGGACACCGCTTGAAGGGCAGCTCGGCCCGGGCGGAGATGGACCTGCGCGCCTATGCCGACGGCCCCCGCGTCTACCAGCTCTACGCCATCTGCCCGAAGGAGATGATCCACGACACGGCGGGAGGCGAGCACACCGCCTTTGCCTTCGCGGAGCGGGAGCGGCGCGCGTTCTTCGCGAGCTTCGACGTGGAGCGCTGAACCGGGTCTTTGAATGGCGGAAGCGTGTGGGAGTCGAACCCACCCCGGACGGCGGAGCCGCCCGACACAGGTTTTGAAGACCAGGGGAGCCACCGGGCCCCGTGCGCTTCCTCGATCAGGGAAGCAAGGCTAGCACGCGCCCTCAGCGCGCCGCGGGCGGCACGCGGCGCACGCGCACGGCGTCGGGCATGTGCGCCTCCAGGATCCACAGGCTTCCGTCCGGCGCCACCGCGCCGCCGGTGGGGCCCCAGGGCGTGGAGGAGCGCGCCACCTCCGTCATCGCCCCTTCCGGCGTGAACTTCCGCACCACGCCGTCCGCGTACACGGCCGCGTAGACGTTCCCGGCGGCGTCGCTCCACAGACCCATCACCGCGTGCGGGTCCAGGCGCCCGAAGGTCCGGCGGTCGTCGGCGATGGTGCGGGCGATCGTCCGCACCGCACCACCGGGATCGACGCGCACCAGATCGTGGAGGTCCACGAGGTACACGGTGCCTCGAGAAGTCACCGTCATCCAGCGTACGTCGCGGAAGGGCGCCTGCGCGATCGTCACGGCCTGCCCGCCCGGCGCCCGCTTGCGCACCAGGCAAGGCGTGCCCCGGTCCACCCAGTACATCGTGCCCGAGGCGTCGCGCACGAAGTGGAACTGGTCGAAGTCGTCGCGGAACCCCTGGCGGGCCGGGATGTAGGTCTCGATCGTCCCGTTCGCGCGGCGGCGCCAGATGCGGTGCCCCCAGGTGTCCTTCTCCTCGCCGTCGTACCAGAGGTGCTCGCCGTACAGGTTGTCCTGGGCGTCCATCCACAGCTCGTGGGTGTGCACGCCGGGAACGGCGACGGACTTCGTCCCGTCCCGCGCCACCTTCCAGACCTGCTTCAGGTCCGAGTAGTAGACGGCTCCCTCGCTGTCCAGGACGACGCTGACCGAAGGGTGGGCGAGGGCGGCGGGGGTTGCGAGGAGGAGTCCGGTCAGGGCGAGCGGGAGACCTCTCATGGCGGAGAAGGGTACGTGGCCGGGGCGGGGGAGATTCCATCCCGGGGGAGCGCTATCCTGCCTCCATCCCTCTCCAGGCCAGGAGCGAGGTGGTGATGAGCACGACGACTCCAGTTCCCCGGCGGACGCTCGGACACGGTGGACCCTCCGTCTCCGCCATCGGCCTCGGCTGCATGGGCATGTCCGACGCCTACGGCCCGGCCGACGAGGCGACCTCGATCGAGACGATCCACCGCGCCCTCGATCTCGGCATCAACTTCCTGGACACGGCCGACGTGTACGGGCCGCAGACGAACGAGCGCCTGGTGGGCCGCGCCATCCGCGACCGGCGCGACCGTGTGGTGCTGGCCACCAAGTTCGGCAACGTGCGCTCCCCCGAGGGTGCCTGGATCGGCGTCAATGGCCGGCCCGAATACGTGCGCCAGGCCTGCGATGCCTCGTTGCAGCGCCTGGGCGTGGACGTGATCGACGTGTACTACCAGCACCGCGTGGACCCGAGCACGCCCATCGAGGACACGGTGGGCGCCATGGCCGACCTGGTGAAGGCGGGGAAGGTGCGCTACCTCGGCCTCTCCGAGGCGGCGGCGGGGACGATCCGGCGGGCGCATGCCGTGCACCCGATCGCGGCCCTGCAGACCGAGTACTCGCTGTGGACGCGCGACCCCGAGCCCGAGATCCTCCCCACCTGCCGCGCGCTGGGGATTGCGTTCGTGGCCTACAGCCCTCTGGGGCGTGGGTTCCTGACCGGCCGCTTCCAGTCTGCGGACGAGCTGGAGGCCGGCGACTGGCGCCGCAACAACCCCCGCTTCCAGGGAGAGAACTTCGAGAACAACCTGGAGATCGTCCGCCGCGTCGAGGAGCTGGCGAGGAGGAAGGGCTGCACGCCGGCGCAGCTGGCCCTGGCGTGGCTGCTCGCGCAGGGGAACGACGTGATCCCCATTCCCGGCTCCACGCGCTCCCAGCGCGTGGAGGAGAACGCCGCGGCGGTGCGGATCTCGCTCACGCAGGAGGAGCTGGATTCGTTGCATGCGGTGGGCGCGATGGTCTCCGGGAGCCGTTATGGGGAGGCCGCGATGAAGGCGGTGAACCGCTGAGCGTGTGCGCCCCGGCAGCAACCTAGACGAGGAGGTGCGTGGCGCGACCCGCAGTACTGGAGGAGCTGGAGTCTCGTTCCGACGAGGCGGAGAAGCTCCTCCAAGCCAATCAGCGGGAAGCAGCCTTTCTGCTCTATCGGAGCGTGGCAGAAGGAAGCCTTGCTGCGTGACGTGAAATCGACTTGGCGCTTGGTGGAGCTGGCGGGGATCGAACCCGCGACCCCTTGACTGCCAGTCAAGTACTCTCCCAGCTGAGCTACAGCCCCACACTCCGGAAAGCAGGCGGAGTCTAGCATCGGCCCCAGGGAGCGGCCAATCGCCACAAAAACAGTGGCGCAATTCGGCCCAGGGAGTACTCTACGAGCGCCAACGGGGACCCCCGCGTTCTCCAGAAGCAGAGAAGAAAGTGGCTGGGTTCCACTGATCTACGTCCGTCGGAGGAATTCACAAATGGCGAAGAGTGGTGTGATATCGGGGCCGAAAGCCGTGCGCAGAGAGGGAGCTTCCGGTAAATCTGGATGGCGCTTGGTCTACCGGCGCATCCAGGAAGCCGCGCAGATGGTGGCGGCTGGGACCGAGCCGCGCGAAGTTGCGAGCAAGTTCGCGAAGCCCGTGGATCCCGACGATCTGAGGCAGTGGGGCACCGACTGGAAGATGCTGGGCAAGACCGGCTTCCAGGCCAAGTACGGCGGCAAGAACGCGATCTCCCGCTCCACGGGGAGGAAGCCGGCGCTGTCGCTGCGCGACATGGCGTCGGCCGCCAAGAACGAGTCCGTGCGCCTGGAGATCGCCGAGCGGCAGCTGGAGCAGCAGCTCGCAGCCGTCCGTGCCGAGCTCAAGGACGTGCGCGAGCTGCTGTCCTTCCTCGATCGCAAGCAGCAGCAGGGGCAGGAAGTCTGAGCGCTTCGCTCTGGGCGGACCTCTCCTTGTAGAACAGCGCGGCCTCCCTGGACTCCCGCGGGTCGAAAAACCCGCCCTTCCCAGACTTCGTACTATGTGTCTTCGGGAGCCTCTGGGGGACTCCGGGGCAAGGAGTTCGAGATGCGCAGAGCGGTCGTGGTGGTGCTGGCCCTCTTCGGGGTTCTCGCCCTGCTCGCGGTGGTGGTGGCCCTCGTCGTGGGACTGGTCGCCTTCTCCAGCCGGGGCTCCGTCCCCCGGAAGACCATCCTCGAGGTGGACCTGGAGCAGGCCTACGACGAGTACGTTCCCGACGAGCCCATCCCCGCCCTCCTCTCCGGCAAGAAGCCGACGGTGGTCGACCTGGTGGAGGTGCTCCAGCGCGCCGCCGGGGACGACCGGGTGGCCGGTGTGGTGGCGAAGGTGGGGAGCTCCGGCATGGGCCTGGCCCGCCTGCAGGAGATCCGGGACGCCGTCGTGGCCTTCCGCAAGAGCGGCAAGCCGGCGGTGGCATGGAGCGAGACCTTCGGCGAGTTCTCGGCTGGGAACGGCGCCTACTTCCTGGCCACCGGGTTCGACCAGATCTACCTGCAACCCTCCGGGGACGTGGGCCTCACCGGCCTCCTGGCGGAGAGCCCGTTCCTGCGCGGCACCCTGGACAAGATGGGCGTGGTGCCGCGGATGGACCATCGCTACGAGTACAAGAACGCGATGAATATCTTCACGGAGAAGGGCTACACGGACCCGCACAGGGAAGCCACGGTCTCCCTGATGGAGAGCCAGTTCGCCCAGATCGTTCAGGGGATCGCCCAGGCCCGGAAGGTGAGCGAGGACGAGGTGCGCGCGCTGGCCGACCGCGGCCCCTTCCTGGGAGACGAGGCGGTGGCGGCCAAGCTGGTGGACGGCCTCGCCTACCGCGACGAGGTGTACGCGAAGATCAAGGAGAAGGTGGGTGGCGAGCCCGACCTCCTCTACATCGACAAGTACCTGGGGCGCGCGGGACGGGTCAACACGCGCGGAGCCAAGATCGCCCTCGTCTACGGGGTGGGAAACGTGACGCGGGGAGAGAGCGGCTTCGACCCCCTGTTCGGCGAGACCTCCATGGGCTCGGACACGGTGGCGGGGGCGCTGCGCGCGGCCGCCGACGATGCCGACGTGAAGGCCATCCTCTTTCGCGTGGACAGCCCAGGGGGCTCCTACGTGGCCTCCGACACCATCTGGCGCGAGGTCTCCCGCGCGCGCGAGGTGAAGAAGAAGCCCGTCATCGTCAGCATGGGGGACGTGGCCGCCTCCGGGGGGTACTTCGTCTCCATGAACGCGGACAAGATCGTGGCCCAGCCGGGGACGATCACCGGCTCCATCGGCGTGCTGGCCGGCAAGATGTACACCAAGGAGATGTGGGGAAAGATCGGGTTGAACTGGGACGAGGTGCACACGAGCCGGAACGCCACCATGTTCACGGGCACGGTGGACTACACCCCGGAGGAGTGGGCGCGCTTCGAGGCGTGGCTCGACCGCATCTATGCGGACTTCACGGGGAAGGTGGCGGCGGGCCGCAAGCTCGAGAAGGCCAAGGTGCTGGAGATCGCCAAGGGGCGCGTGTGGACGGGGGAGCAGGCCAAGGGCCTCGGTCTGGTGGACGCGCTGGGAGGGTTCCCGGTCGCTTTGGCCCTGGCCAAGGAGGCGGCGCATCTCCCCGCCAACGCGGCCGTGCGCCTCCAGCAGTACCCGCGCAGGAAGTCTCCCTTCGAGATGCTCTTCGGCGAGTCGGGGGAGAACAGCGAGGATCAGGGGACGCAGGCCATGGTCGAGGTCGTGCAGCCGCTGGCCCGGCGCCTGCGCGCCCTCGGTCTCCTCGGGGATCAGGACGTGCTCCGCCTGCCCCCGGAGGCCGTCCCCCTGCTCGACCGCCTGGAGTAGAGTGCGCGCGTGCCGCGCGCGACGCTCTCCGTCGTCGTCATCGCCAGGAACGAAGAGCGCAACCTGGGGCGCTGTCTCGACAGCGTGTCCTGGGCCGAGGAGCGCATCGTGGTGGACGGGGAGTCCACCGACCGCACGCGGGAGGTGGCGGCGGGGCGCGGCGCGCGGGTGCTCGTGCAGCCGTGGCTCGGCTACCGCGACCAGAAGAACGTGGCGGTGGACGCCGCCACCATGGACTGGGTGCTCAGCCTGGACGCGGACGAGTGGCTCCCCCAGGAGACGGCGGAGGAGGTGCGGAGCGTGCTGGAGGCTCCGGTGGCCGAGGCCTACGGCTTCTCCCGGGTGAGCGCCGTCTCCGGCGCCTTCCTCCGCCACACCTTCGGCCGCGACCGGCAGACGCGTCTCTTCCGCCGGGGGGCGGCGCGCTTCGCCGGCGGTGAGGTCCACGAGCGGCTGGCGCTTTCGGGGGGAACGCGCACGGCGATGGTGCGCGGCCCTCTGCTCCACCGCACCTACCGCTCCTTCTCGGACTACGCGGCGCGGATGAACCACTACTCCGACCTGGGGGCGCGGGGCATGGCCGGCCGTCCGGTGTCCCTGCTGCGCCTGGTACTCTCGCCGCCGGCGGCCTTCCTGAAGATGTACGTGCTGCGGGGTGGGTTCCTGGACGGCCTGCGGGGGTTCGTGGTGGCCGCCGGCCAGGCGCACTATGTCCTGCTCAAGTACGCCAAGCACTGGGAGGCGCAGCGGCGGCCGGATCCGGAGTTCGCGCGCCTGGTGCCGCCGAGCCCCGAGGACCCCGACCCTCAGGGGCCGTAGAGGAGGACGCGCGCGCGTTCCGGAGCGAAGCGCGCCAGGTCCTCGGCCCAGCTCGCCTCCATGTCCTCGGTGGATGCTCCCCCTTCCAGCATCTCCCGCAGGCCAGCCTTCCCCAGGAGGAGGTCGATGGCGAGGCGGTCGCGCACGAACTCGTAGGCGTCGCGCCTCCAGTCGAAGGCCAGGGGATCCTGCCGCCGCGCCTCGCGGAGGAGCGCCAGGTAGGTGGCGAAGGGCCGGAAGATGGCGCGGTCCGCCACGTGTACCTGGACGCCCTCGCAGAGGCGCCTGGCGTGCTTCTGGAACTCGGGGCGGAAGGAGGCGGCGCGGAAGAGCACTCCGGGCAGGCTCTCGCCGGTGAGGACGCGGGCCAGGGCTGCGCCGTCCAGCCAGGGCGCGCCGGTGAGCTCGAAGGGCCGCGTGGTGCCGCGCCCCTCGGAGAGGTTCGTGCCCTCGACCAGGCAGCCGCCGGGGTACACGCGCGCCGTCTCCGGCGTCGGCATGTTGGGCGAGGGGGCGACCCAAGGGAGCCCCGTGTCCTCGAAGTGCGCGGCGCGGCGCCATCCCTCCATCGACACCACGCGCAGGTCGCAGCGGACGCCGAAGGCATCGCGGAAGAGAACGGCCAGCTCCCCCGTGGTGAGACCGTGGCGCACGGGGATGGGATAGCGCCCCACGAAGGAGCGGAACGGGGGTTCCAGCACCGGCCCTTCCACGGCGAGGCCCCCGATGGGGTTGGGGCGGTCCAGCACGACCACGGGGAGCCCGGCCTCGGCGGCGGCCTCCATGGCGTGGGCCAGCGTGTAAACGAACGTGTAGTAACGGCTCCCCACGTCCTGCAGGTCGTGCACGAGGACGTCGAGGTCGGCGAGGTCGGCGGGCGAGGGCTTGAGCGAGGCCTCCGTGTCGCCGTAGAGGCTCACCACCGGCAGTCCCGTGGCGCGGTCGCTGGACTCCGCCACCGCCTCCATGTCCTGCGCCTCGCCGCGGATCCCGTGCTCGGGGCCGAAGAGCCGCACCAGCCGGAAGTCGGGGTGTGCGGCCAGCAGATCCGCGGCGTGGCGCGCGCGCGCGTCCACGGAGGCGGGGTGGGCGAGGAGGCCGACGCGGGCGCCCCGGGGGAGCCCGGCGGCAGAAGCACCCCCGAGGATCAACCGGTCGAGTCCCGTGCGCACCATGGCCGCCATAATATTGGGTCGAGGGATGAGATGAGCTACTTCTGCGTGGACTGCGAGGCGTCCGGCCCGGTGCCGCCCCTGTACAACCTGCTCTCCATCGGGGTCACGGCGGTGCACCGCGAAGGCGCGCGGCACGTGCTCGGTGCCTCCGCCTACTACGAGCTGAAGCCGATCTTCCCGGGGTTCGATCCCGGCGCCCTCGCCGTGTGCGGCCTCGATCCCGAGCGCCTGGGCCGGGAGGGGCTCGATCCAAAGGACGCCCTCACCCAGCTCGCCGCCTTCGTGCACGCGCAGAGCCGGGGAGGAGAGCGGCCGGTGTTCGTGGGCCACAACGCGGTGTTCGACTGGGCGCACATCGCCTACTACTACGCGCACTTCCGGATGGAGAATCCCTTCGGCTACAAGGGGCTCGACACCAAGAGCCTGGCCATGGGAGTCCTGGGCATCCCCTGGAAGGACACCTCGAAGGAGGTGCTGGAGCGCATGCTGCACCTGCCTCCCCAGGACGCTTCCCGCATCCACCGCGCCGATTACGACGCCGAGTACCAGGCCAGGATCCTCCAGGCGCTGCTTGACACCTCCGCGCGCACCACGCTAGGCTGACCGACTTTTCCTCCGCTCGAGGCTCATCCATGTCCCGCGACGCGACCGAGAACGAGCACCCGCCGCTCCACGCCACGCGCCTGTCCGTGCACGCCGAGGTCTGGATCGCGCCGGGTGCGGTGGTGGTGGGCGAGGTGTCGCTGGGAGCGCGCGCGTCCGTCTGGTACGGGTGCGTGCTGCGGGGGGATCTGGAGCCGATCGAGGTGGGAGAGGAGAGCAACCTGCAGGACGGGACCATCGTGCACGTGGACCGCGGCTTCCCGGTGCGGATCGGCAAGCGGGTCACGGTGGGACACCGCTGCATCGTTCACGGCTGCACCGTGGGGGACGGTGCCCTGATCGGGATGGGAGCGGTCCTCCTCACCGGCAGCCGCATCGGTGCGGGCGCGCTGGTGGCGGCGGGAGCGGTGGTGCTGGAGGGCTTCGAGGTGCCGCCGGGGATGGTGGCGGCCGGCGTTCCCGCGCGCCTGCGCGGCCCGGTCCCCGAGGGCTTGAGGGAGCGCCTCGCTCACGGCGCCGACAGCTACGTGACCGCCGCCCGCGCCTACCGGAGCGGTGTGGTCCGATGATCGGCGCCCCCCATCACGCGAGCTTCCAGGGGCTGCTGGCGGGGCACCGCCGCTTCGTGCTCACCACCCACGTGAACCCCGACGGCGACGCCATCGGCTCCGAGATGGGCCTGGCCCGCTTCCTGCGCTCCCGCGGCGCCGAGGTGCGGATCGTCAACCAGGATCCCACGCCGGACACGCTCCGCTTCCTTGAGGTGGACGGTCTCCGGGCCGAGGTCTACGACGAGGCCGCGCACGCCACGGCCTTCGAGCAGGCCGAGCGACTGGTGCTGCTGGACAACTCGGCGCCCGACCGTTTCGGGCGGGTGACGGCACGCCTGCTGGCCCTGGCCGAAAAGACCTTCTGCATCGACCATCACCCCACGCGGGAGACGCCCTGGGCGGAGACGATCCTCGACGACGCCTCCTGCGCCACCGCGGAGATCATCTACGAGCTGCTGACGCGTGCCGGGTGGCGCCCCGACCGGGGGGCCGCCGAGGCGCTCTACGTGGGGATCTCCACCGATACCGGCGTGTTCCGCTTCAACTCCACGACCCCGCGCGCCCACGAGATCGCGGCCGAGCTGCTGCGCCAGGGAGTGCAGCCGGCCCGCGCGTTCCAGGAGATCTACGAGCGGAACTCCGTCGCCTACACCCGTCTGCTCGGGCAGGCGCTCACCTCGCTGCGCCTGGACGCCGGAGGGGCGGTGGCGTCCGTGCGCCTCACCCGGGACATGCTCCAGGCCGAAGACGGCGACGGCATCGACACCTCGGAGATGACGACGGCGCTCCTGGCCATGGACGGCGTGCGGGTGGCCCTGCTCTTCCGCGAGCTGCCGGGGGGACGGATCAAGGTCTCACTCCGCTCCAAGGGCGATCTCGACGTGCACCGCCTCGCCAGCGGGTTCGGCGGCGGGGGCCACCGTAACGCCTCGGGCATCGTCCTCGCGGGCGCCCTGGACGAGGTGAGCGAGCGCATCATCGCCGAGGCCAAGCGGCCCCTGGGAACCTGAGCGCCGTGCAGGTCGAGATCCTGTACTTCGCCTCGCTCCGGGAGCGGGTGGGGACGGGACAGGAGACGCTCGAGGTCCACCCGGAGCTCGATCTCGATGCGCTCTGGGAATTGCTGGTGCAGCGGCACCCCGCGCTCTCCGGGTTTCCGCGCCCGCTGGCGGCCTGTGACCGCGAGTACGCGTCGTGGGACCGGAAGCTCGAGGGCGTGCGCGAGGTCGCGTTCCTCCCCCCGGTGAGCGGGGGATGAGCGTCCAGGTCTCCGTGCAGGCGGAGCCGCTCGACCTGAGCGCGCTGCTCGCCTCCGTGCAGGCTCCCTCCCTGGGCGGGATCGCCGTCTTCCTGGGCACGGTGCGCGACCACCACGCCGGCCGCGCCGTGGTGCGCCTGGAGTACGAGGCCTACCCGGCGATGGCGGAGGCGGAGATGCGGAAGATCGCGGAGGACGCCAAGGCCCGCTTCGGCGTGGCCCGCATCGCGCTGGCCCACCGCACCGGCCGCCTCGAGGTCGGAGAGGTCTCGGTGGCGGTGGCCGTCGGGTCCGCGCACCGCAAGGAGGCGCTCGAGGCCTGCCGCTTCCTGATCGACACCCTCAAGCGCACCGCTCCCATCTGGAAGCGGGAGCTGTACGAGGACGGAGCGGCCTGGATCGAGGGCGAGGGCTAGTCGAGGTCCATCCCCGCCATCTGCTCCTCGTCGAATCCGAGGTAGTGCGCCAGCTCGTGGTAGAGCGTGCGGCGCAGCTCGTCCAGGAGGTCCTGATCGCCGAGCGCATAGCGCTCCAGGTTCCGCTGGAACAGCAGGATCCGGGGAGGAAGCTCGCCCCCCGGTCCCTGAAAGGAGCGCTCGGGGAGCGCGACCCCGACGAACAGTCCGAGCAGCTCGGGGTCCAGGGGTGGCGTCCCGTCCCGGAGGATCTCCTCCGAGGGGAGCGGCTCGACCGTGACCGCCACCTGACCCAGGTGGCGCCGGAAGTCCTGGGGCAGGAGGTCCGCGGCCGCCGCCACCTGCGCCTCGAAGACCTCGCGGCTCATGCGCGCGGGCCGAGCGTATCCCTCCGGGTCGAGCTCCGCCGCCCGGGAGAATGCCTGGTCCGCCTCCTCGAACCGGGTTTCTCGCTCCAGGGCCAGGCCCAGGGCATGATGCGCTCCCGCGAAGCGGGGATCGGCCTCCACCGCCTCCCGCGCCTGGGCCGTCGCCTCCTCGAACCGGCAGGCGCGGAACAGGGAGAGCGCCAGGGAAGCGCGGAACTCGGCGTCCTCGGGATCGAGGTCCACCGCGCGCGCGAAGGCCTCGGCGGCCTCTTCGGGGCGGTCCAGCTCGAGGAGGGCGGTGCCGGCCAGGAACAGGAGGACGGGGTCGTCCCCCTCCGCGTCCAGGGCCTCCCGCGCCTGGCGGAGCGCGGCCTCGGGCTCCCCGCGGTCCAGGGCGTCGTAGATGGACTCGAGGACGGGGTCGGTGTCGGTCATTCGTCGCGCATTGTGCTAGGTTTCCGCGTCTATGGCCATGCAGAAACGGGACGACGTCCGCAACCTTGCCATCATCGCCCACGTGGACCACGGGAAAACGACCCTGGTGGACGCGATGCTCTGGCAGAGCGGGATCTTTCGCGAGAACGAGTACGTGGTCGAGCGGGTCATGGACTCCATCGACCTGGAGCGAGAGAAGGGCATCACCATCATGGCCAAGAACACCTCGATCCTCTACCGGGGGACGAGGATCAACATCGTGGACACCCCCGGCCATGCCGACTTCGGGGGGGAGGTCGAGCGCACGCTCAAGATGGTGGACGGGGTGATGCTCCTGGTGGACGCCAGCGAGGGGCCGCTTCCCCAGACCCGCTTCGTGCTGCGGAAGGCGCTGGAGGGGGGCCTGGCTCCCATCGTGGTGATCAACAAGATCGATCGCCAGGACGCCCGCATCAAAGAGGTTCTGAACGAAGTCTATGACCTTTTCATCGATCTGGACGCCACCGAGGACCAGCTCGACTTCCCCGTCCTCTACTGCAACGCCCGGAAGGGCCTGTCCCGCCGCTCGCCGGAGGGCCCGGACGAGCCGCTCACCCCGCTGTTCGAGCAGATCCTGCAGACCATTCCCGCGCCCACGTTCGATCCCGAGATGCCGCTGCAGCTCCTGGTGACCACCCTCGATTACAACGACTACGTGGGCCGGCTGGCGGTGGGGCGCATCTTCCACGGGCGTCTCCGCAAGGGAGGGGAGATCGCCCACTGCCGCCTGGATGGCACCATCGCCAGGAGCCGCATCACCGGCCTCTACGGCTACGATGGCCTCCGCAGGGTGGAGATCGACGAGGCCGGCCCCGGGGACATCGTGGCCGTCTCCGGCCTGGAGGTGGTCTCCATCGGGGACACCCTCTCCGACGGCGAGGCTCCCCAGGCGCTGCCGCCCATCAAGGTGGACGAGCCCACGATCGCGGTCATCCTCTCCGTCAACGACTCGCCCATGGCCGGCCTGGAGGGGCAGTTCGTCACCGCCCGCAAGCTGCGGGAGCGGCTCTGGCGCGAGATCCTCACCAACGTGTCGGTGCGGGTGGAGGAGACGGAGTCCCCCAACGCCTTCAAGGTCTCGGGGCGGGGCGAGCTTCAGCTCGCCATCCTCATCGAGATGATGCGGCGCGAAGGGTACGAGATGTCCGTGAGCAAGCCCGAGATCCTGGCCCGCCAGATCGACGGCGAGCTGCAGGAGCCCATGGAGCTCCTGGTGATCGACTGCCCGGAGTCCTACATCGGGGTGATCACCGAGAAGCTGGGGCGCCGCAAGGGCCGGATGACGAAGATGGTGAACCACGGTACGGGGCGCGTGCGCATGGAGTTCCGCATCCCCTCCCGCGGGCTCATCGGCTTCCGCACCGAGTTCCTCTCCGACACCCGCGGCACAGGGATCATGAACCATCTCTTCGAGGGCTATGCCTCCTGGCAGGGAGATGTCCCGCACCGGACCACGGGGGCCCTGGTCTCCGACCGGGCCGGGCGCACCACCGCTTACGCCATCGAGAACCTGCAGCCCAGGGGCGAGATGTTCGTCGGTCCGGGGGAGCAGGTCTACGAGGGCATGATCGTGGGGGAGAACGCCCGCGCCAACGACCTGGACGTGAACATCACCAAGGAGAAGAAGCTCACCAACATGCGCGCGTCCACGGCGGACGAGGCCATCCGCCTCATCCCGCCCCGCTCCATGAGCCTCGAGCAGGCCCTGGAGTTCATCAAGGGAGACGAGCTGCTGGAGGTCACCCCCAAGGCGTTCCGGCTCCGGAAGAAGGTTCTGCAGGCCGTCCGGCGCCGTTGACCCGCATTGCTTCCTTGCTACCCGGCGTGTAACGTCTTGTCCCGATGGCATCCCCGGTGTTGCTGCGCTTCCCCCTGGGTCCGTTCCAGGCCAACGCCTACCTGCTGGTGGGGCCCTCGGGGAGCCGTGCGGCGCTGATCGACCCCGGCCTGGACGCGGACGTCGTCCTCGACGCGGTGCGGACCCGGGGCCTCCGGGTGGACTGGATCCTGAACACTCACGGGCACCTGGACCACACGGCGGGGAACGCCGCCGCCAAGGGGGCCACCGGCGCCCCTCTTGCCATCCACCGCGAGGACGTCCCCTGGCTGTCCCATCTTCAGGCCCAGGGGGTGGCCTTCGGCATTCCGGTCCAGGACTCCCCCGAGCCGGACGTCGTGCTCGAGGACGGCCAGCGCCTCCCGTTCGACGGCCTGGAGATCGAGGTCCTGCACACGCCGGGGCACTCCTCGGGGAGCGTGTGCTTCAGGGTCGGCGACCTGCTCCTCGTGGGGGACACGCTGTTCCGGGGCTCCGTGGGGCGCACCGACCTACCCGGCGGGTCCTGGGAGACCCTGCTGCGCTCGGTCCGCGAGCGGTTGTTCGTGCTCCCCGAGGACCTGGCCTGCTGGCCGGGCCACGGTCCCGGGACGACGGTGGGGGAGGAGCGCCGCACCAATCCCTTCCTGGCGGCGGCCTCGTGACCACGCTCCTCCTCGTCGCGTTGGCGGCGGTGGCCGGCGCCCTGGGCTGGTGGGCGAACAACCGCGTGGGGAAGAACAGCCTGGAGGCCGCGCGCAAGCGGGCCACCGAGGTGGTGGCGGCCGGGCAGCGGGAGGCGGAGAAGGCCAAGCGCGCGGCCGTGCTGGAGGCGCGCGACGAGATCTTCCAGGCGCGCAACAAGGCGGAGCGGGACCTCAAGTCCAGGAAGGGGCAGCTCCTCAAGAAGGAGAAGGACCTGCGCCAGCTGCGCCAGGGGCTGCAGGACATCGAGGCGGAGCTGGGCCGGCAGCGCGAATCCCTGAAGGAGACGGAAGGGCAGCTGGCCGAGCGGGAAGGCGAGGTCGCGAGGATGCGCGACGAGGCTCTGCGCCTCATGGAGGAGGAGATCGTGCGCCTGGAGCGCGTCTCCGGCATGACGCGGGAGGAGGCGCGCCGCCAGCTCCTGCAGGCGCTGCGCGCGGAGGCACGCTACGAGGCCGCCTCCATGATCAAGGAGATCAAGGACGACGCCCAGTCCCGCGCCGAGACGGAGGCGGTGAAGATCATCTCCCTGGCCATCGAGCGGGCGGCCTCGGACCTTTCGGCGGAGCGCACGGTCACCGTGTTCCAGCTCCCTCCGGGAAGTCAGCTCAAGGGGCGGATCATCGGGCACGAGGGGAAGAACATCCGGGCCTTCGAGCGGGTGACGGGGATCCAGCTCCTGCTGGACGAGGAGTCGGAGACGGTGACGCTCTCCGGCTTCAACCCGGTCCGGCGGGAGGTGGCGCGCCGGATCCTGGAGACCCTGGTCAAGGACGGCAACATCCACCCCCGCCGCATCGAGGAGCTGTTCCGCCGCAACCGCCGCCGCCTGGACGAGGAGATGCGCAAGGAAGGGGAGGCCACGCTCAAGGAGCTGGAGATCCAGAACATGCACCCGGAGCTGGTGAAGCTGCTGGGACGCCTCCGCTACCGCACCTCCTACGGGCAGAACGTCCTCCTCCATTCCAAGGAGGTCTCCTTCCTTACCGGCGTGATGGCGGCCGAGCTTGGCCTGGACGAGAAGGAGGCGCGCCGGGCGGGCCTGCTCCACGACATCGGCAAGGCCATCGACTACGAGCGGGAGGGCACGCACCCGGAGATCGGGGCCGACTTCGCCCGCCGCTTCGGGGAGAGCGAGGTGGTGATCAACGCCATCGCCGCCCACCACGAGGACACGGAGATCACCACACCGGTGACCGTGCTGGTGGCGGCGGCGGACGCCCTCTCCGGCGCCCGTCCCGGCGCCCGCCGGAAGAGCGTGGCCGAGTACGTGAAGCGCATCGAGCGGCTGGAGGCGCTCGCCAACGGCATGCCGGGCGTGGACCAGTCCTACGCGCTGCAGGCCGGGCGTGAGATCCGGGTCATCGCCCGATCCGACATGGTGGACGACGCCCACACCGAGCTGCTGGCGTCGGACCTGGCGGCGCGCATCCAGAGCGAGATGGACTACCCGGGCCGCATCAAGGTGACGGTCATCCGCGAGGTGCGTGCCGTGGAGTACGCGCACTAGGGGGACAGGCACCAAGAAGCTCTGAAGCTTCTTGCTCCGACGCTTCTTTCAGATCTTCTTCGTGCCTGTCCCCATCCCCAGCAGCATCTCGTCGTAGACCGCGAGCAGTCCTTCCAGGATTTCCCTCGATTCCGTGGAGAAGCGGGGCGCCAGCGCCGCCGCATCGGCCAGGGCGGCGTCCCGGTGGACCTGCGCCACCCCGAGGAAGGTCTCCAGCACGGGCTCCGCGCTCCGCGCGTCCCCACCCAGCACGGCGTCCTTGAACGCCTCCACGGTCAGGCCGTGCTCCTGGAGCAGCTCGCGGGGAACGGAGAGGAGCTGGTCGGCGCGGGCGGCGTCCAGGCGCAGGTCGCGCAGGATGTGGACCAGGTAGCAGAAGCGCCCCATCCGCCGTGCCACCGCGCGCAGCGTCTCCTCGGATCCGAAGGAGAGGCGTCCGTCGCGACCCTTCGTCCAGCCGAGAAGGAACAGGAAGACCGCAGCCGGAGCCACGGTGGCGCCCTCGCAGTAGGCGAAGAACTGCTCCCAGGTGAGGACCGGCTCCTCGGCCACGTCTCGCCGCAGGCTGTCCGCGAGCAGGCGCCAGGGCCAGGTTCCCAGGTCGGCGGGGCGGAGCACCTCCTGCAAGGCCACGTACAGCTCGGCGGCGGGGATCTCCGGCCGCGCCCGGAAGCGGCCCTGCGCCGCCGCGTCCACCCACGTCTCCCAGGCGTCGATCCGGTGCAGGAAGGCCTGGCGCTGCGCGCCCCGCTCGGTCCCGGGCAGCGCCAGGAACCCGTCGTCCACCTGGTCGTCGATCCACCGCATGGAGGCGTAGGCGGCGACGAAGAAACGGTACCGCTCGGGATCGGAGAGCCGCCGCGCCGCCTGCCACAGGTTGTTGCGGCCCACGGAGGCGATGCGCTCACAGAGGGCGAAGCCGTCTTCGGACATCCGCGAATTGTACAATCCCGGTCGTGCACGGCGACGCCACGCTGTCCCTGCTGCTGGCCACCGCCGTGAGCACGGCGCTCTTCCACACCCTCATCCCCGACCACTGGCTTCCCTTCGTGCTCATCGGCCGGGCGCGTGGATGGTCCAAGCGCACCACGCTCACCATCTCCGGCGTCTCCGCCGCCATCCACGTGGCGCTGTCCGCGGCCCTCGCCCTGGTGGGCGTCGGTGTCGGCCTCGAGGTGGCCCGGGCGGTGGGGCAGTCCCTCTCCGATGCGGCGCCCTACCTCCTCATCGCCTTCGGCCTGGTCTACGCCGCCTGGGCCTGGCGCAAGGGCGGTCATTTCCACCCGGGAGGGAAGCTCGTGCACCGGGCGGGCGAGGGAGCCCCCTGCCCCGGCGAGGAGGAGAGCGATCCCGAGCACCTGCACTATCACGCCGACGATGCGCTGATCCGCAACGCCACCGGCCGCAGCGCCTTCGCCCTGGCCGCCATCGTGGGCCTCAACCCCTGCGTACTCATCCTGCCCCTGGTGCTCAAGGGCGCGGACCAGGGCGCGTTCGCCCTCGTCGCCATCCTCGGCGCCTACTCCCTCACCACCGTGGCCCTCATGGTCGGCCTATCCGTGGCGGGCGTGGCGGGCACGCTGCGTTTCACGTTGCCCGGAGCGGCACGGTACATGGAAGCGGCGAGCGGCCTGCTCATCGCCGGGGCGGGGATCGCGCTCCTGCTCCTGGAGCGGTGACGCTGGCTCACCGCCGCCGCACCACCGCCACCAGCGTCTGGTCGTCCACCCGGAGATCGCTTCCCACGTAGCCGTCCACGTCCGCGAGCACCGCCTCCACCAGCTCGCGGGCGCTGGTCCACGTCTTCCGCAGCAGCAGGTCCCGCAGCCGGTCCACACCGTAGGCGTCCCCGGCAGGGTTCTCGGCCTCGGTGATGCCGTCGGTGTAGCCGAGCAGCACGTCGCCGGGCTCGAGCGTGACGTACCCCCGCTCGTACAGGGCGTCCGGGCTCGGCCCCAGCACCAGGCCTCCCCGCGTCAACTCCGACAGCCCGGCCCCGCCGCGGAGCAGGGGAGGGGCGTGTCCGGCGTTCACGTAGACCATGTTCCCGTTCTTCTCCACCTCTCCGTAGAAGAGGGAGATGAACTTCGAGGCCAGCGCGGAATGGGAGACCACCTTGTTGAGCTTCTCCACCGTGGCCGTGATACGCAGGCGTTCCTCCACGCCCATCCGCAGCCCGATGATGGCGTCACGCGCCTGCAGGGCGGCGGGCAGGCCGTGCCCCGCCGAGTCGGCGATGGCGATCCCCAGCACGCGCGGGGAGACGGCGATGAAGTCGTAGAGATCGCCCCCCACCTCCTCGGCCGGCCGGGTGGCCCCCCACACGTCGAAACCGGCGAAGGCGGGGGCGGTCCGGGGGAGGAGGGACATCTGAATGGCGCGCATCTCGGCCACGCGGTCGGCGAACTGCTCCTGGCGGAACTTGGAGTTGATCACGTGCCGGATGGTGTTGAGGGTGTAGATCACGTGCTCGCGCCCGGAGCGCGGCCGCAGCGTGAAGGCCATGAGGTGCTCGCCGCGGTCCCCCACGGCGATGGCGGCGAAGTTCTTCACCCCCAGGGCACGCTCGATCTTGGGATCCACTCCGGGGTCGCGCAGGTCCTGCTGCACGATCCCGTGCTCGAGCATGTCGCGCACGGGCTTGTAGGAGGCCGGGATCTTGAACCCGCGAGGGGCGCGCCGCACCGGGTACTCGTGCTGCAGGGCGTAATGGCCGCCCCTGCGGGCATAGATGCGCCCGCCCACGATGCCCAGCTCGCCGTAGTCGTCCACCAGGCGCTTGAGGATCGCCCACAGCGTGGCCGCCAGATCCTCGGAGCGCTGGATCTGCGCCAGGTGGCGCTCGAGCTTGCGGAAGAGGTCCTTGTAGTTCACGGGCGGCCGCGCATGGTAGCCGAGGACGGTGTGCTGCCGCGATCCAGCGGAGGGAGCGAGGAAGAGGAGGCCCCGAAGGGCTACAATGCCCCGCTCGCCGGGATCCACGGCGGGCGGAGGTTCCCCATGGTCCGCGAGCTGCTGAGCCCGAAGAACATCGCCTTCATGGAGCGGGCGCGCGAGGTCGCCGAGAAGGTGATGCGCCCCGTGGCGGCCAAGTACGACGTGGAGCAGACCTATCCCTGGGAGGTGCAGCGGGCCATCCGCGACGCCGGCCTCTCCGGGGTGTGGATCCCCGAGGAGTACGGCGGTGCCGGGGGGAGCGTGCTCGACCTCTGCCTGGTGGTGGAGCAGTTCTCCCGCGCCTGCGGGGGCATGGGCGTGGCCTACGCCGTCAATGCGCTGGGCTCCTTTCCCATCCTGCTCGGCGGCACGCCGGAGCAGAAGAAGCGCTGGCTCCCCGGCATCGCCGCCGGCGACAAGCTGATCGCCTTCGGCCTGTCCGAGAAGGAGGCGGGCTCGGACGCGGGCTCCATGACCACCCGGGCCGAGAAGGACGGCGACTCCTACGTGCTCAACGGCGAGAAGAAGTGGAACACCGGAGGTGCGGTGGCGTCCTACAACACGATCTTCGCGGTCACCCAGCCCGGACGGGGCGCCCGGGGGATCTCGGCGTTCGTGGTGGAGGCGGGAACGCCCGGCTACCGCGTGGGCAAGCACGAGGACAAGATGGGAATCCGCTGCGTGCCCGTGGTGGAGATCCACCTGGAGAACTGCCGCGTCCCCGCGGCCAACGTTCTGGGGGGCGGCGAGGGCTCGGGCTTCAAGCACGCCATGCGCACGCTCGATCTCGCGCGCCCCGGGGTGGCCGCCCAGGCCGTGGGCCTTGCCCAGGGAGCCTTCGAGCTGGCGGTGGAGTACACCAGCCGCCGGAAGCAGTTCGGGCAGGCCATCAGCAGCTTCCAGGGCATCCAGTGGATGCTCGCGGACATGGCCGCCCAGATCGAGGCCGCGCGCCAGCTGGTGCACGCCGCCGCCCGCGCCGCCGACGCCGGCTCCTCCGCCACCTCGCGCCTCTCCGCCATGTGCAAGCTGGTGGCGACCGACACCGCCATGAAGGTGACCACCGACGCCGTCCAGCTCTTCGGCGGCTACGGCTACTGCAAGGACTACCCGATCGAGAAGTACATGCGCGACGCGAAGATCACCCAGATCTACGAGGGCACGAACCAGATCCAGCGCCTGGTGATCGCGCGCACCGTGCTGCGGGAGGCGGCGTCCGGGGGGGCGGCGGCCAGGAAGGAGGCGGTGGAGGCCTAGGCCCTGCCAAAGCGGCGCCTCCGATGGTCACGCCGCGTCAGCCTGGCGTCCGGGGGGGGACACTCCCGGGCGCCGGAGCCGGGCGGCGATCGAGGAAAAGGCGCAGATCGTGGGCCGGAGGCGATCCGTCCCCTTGGCATCGAGGTTGCTCTTCCTGGAGAACGACATGACCTCCTCCTGGTCAGTGTCGAACCCCCTCCGGGCCTGATGGTCTTGCCCCCCCCGCGGGCCCGGAGGGGGTTGACTTATTGATGTCCCCCGCCTCGGAACTCCCCCCTCATCTCGTGGATGCCGCCCTGGCGATGCTGGGAGCGGGCAGGCCGGCGACGCTGCCCATCCAGGGCAGGAGCATGGAGCCCACCCTGCGCGATGGATCGCAGATCGTGGTGGACTTCGCCGCCCGCTCGTTCCGGCGCGGTGATCTCGTCGTCTTCCGGCAGAGCCGCGAGGTGGTCGTCCACCGGTACCTGGGGCGAGCCACGTTCCCGGGGGGGCGGCCCTGCCTGCGCACGCGGGGCGACGGACTCCTCTACCTGGACCCGCCCTGCGCGCCGGAGAGCGTGCTGGGAAAGGTGCTGCTGCTCCGCCGCGACGGGGTGTGGCGCGACCTGCGAGGGCCGGGGGCGGGCGCCTACGCGCGCTGTCTGGCCTGGCACGACTACTTCTGGGCCGGCTGCGGCGCGGTGGCGGAGCGGCTGCAGGGCGGGCGCGGGGGAGCCTGGCGCTCGATCCGACGTCTCGATCGCGCGCTGCTCCGCCTGGCGGACAAGCTGCTCTTCGCACGGCTGCACCGCGCGGCGCCGCCGCCGTCTCCCTGATCGCGCGGTTGCTATACTGACCCGCGATGCTCAACGCTCTCCTCACGAAGGTGGTGGGCTCGAAGAACGAACGCACGCTCAAGCGCTTGCGGCCGGTCATCGAGCAGATCAACGCCCTGGAGCCGAAGGTCCAGGCTCTCTCCGATCAGGCCCTGCGCGACAAGCGGGCAGAGTTCAAGTCGCGACTGGATCAGGGGGAGGGCTTGGACGCGCTGCTCCCCGAGGCCTTCGCCGTGGTGCGCGAGGCGGGGAAGCGGGTGCTGGGCATGCGCCACTTCGACGTCCAGCTCATCGGCGGCATGGTGCTCCACGAAGGGAAGATCGCGGAGATGAAGACGGGGGAAGGGAAGACCCTGGTGGCCACCCTTCCCTCCTACCTGAACGCCCTCACCGGCAAGGGCGTGCACGTGGTGACGGTCAACGACTACCTGGCGCGCCGTGACGCGGAGTGGATGGGGCGGCTGCACCGGTTCCTGGGCATGGCGGTGGGGGTGATCCAGCACGACCTCAACGACCGGGAGCGCCAGGAGGCGTATCAGTCCGACATCACCTACGGGACGAACAACGAACTGGGGTTCGACTATCTCCGCGACAACATGAAGTTCTCCATCGCCAGCATGGTGCAGCGCGGACATCACTTCGCCATCGTGGACGAGGTCGACTCCATCCTCATCGACGAGGCGCGCACGCCCCTCATCATCAGTGGTCCCTCCGAGGAGGCCACGGACAAGTACTACAAGATCGACAAGATCATCCCCCGCCTGGAGAAGGGCGCCGTCATCCAGGGAGGGAAGGAGTACGAGCTCGACCAGTCCGGCGACTTCATCGTGGACGAGAAGGCGCGCACCGTGACCCTCACCGAGCACGGGGTGGAGCGCTGCCAGGAGCTGCTGGGCATCGAGAACCTCTACGACCCCGCCTACATGGACGTGCTGCACCACGTCAGCCAGGCCCTGAAGGCGCACGTGCTCTTCAAGCGCGACGTGGACTACATGATCAAGGATGGCGAGGTCGTGATCGTGGACGAGTTCACGGGACGCCTCATGCCCGGTCGGCGCTGGAGCGACGGCCTGCACCAGGCGGTGGAGGCCAAGGAAGGAGTCAAGATAGAGCGCGAGAACCAGACCCTGGCCACCATCACCTTCCAGAACTACTTCCGCATGTACGACAAGCTCTCGGGAATGACGGGCACCGCCGACACCGAGGCCGTGGAGTTCGACAAGATCTACGAGCTGGAGGTGGTGGTCATCCCCCCCAACCGCCCCATGGTCCGCAAGGACCACCACGACCTCGTCTACCGCACCGACGAGGAGAAGTGGAAGGCGGTGGTGGACGAGATCGCCAAGGTGAACGAGAGCGGGCAGCCCACCCTGGTGGGCACCGTCTCCATCGAGAAGTCGGAGCGGGTGTCCACCCTCCTCAAGCGGCGCGGCATCAAGCACGTGGTGCTGAACGCCAAGTACCACGAGATGGAGGCGGAGATCGTGGCCCAGGCGGGCCGGGTGGGCCAGGTGACCATCGCCACCAACATGGCCGGACGCGGCACCGACATCCTGCTGGGCGGGAATCCCGAGTTCCTGGCCAAGCAGGAGCTGACGGTCAAGGGCATGAAGGTGGCGGACACCGCCCCCGAGGCCTGGCAGGCTGCCTTCGACGAGGCCCTCTCCCGCATGCGCGGGCAGACCCAGGCCGAGCACGACAAGGTCGTGTCCCTGGGCGGGCTGCACATCCTGGGCACGGAGCGGCACGAGTCCCGCCGCATCGACAACCAGCTCCGCGGCCGCGCCGGCCGTCAGGGCGATCCCGGCACCTCGCGCTTCTATCTATCCCTGGACGACGACCTCATGCGCATCTTCGGGGGCGACCGCATGAAGAACCTCATGAAGCGCCTGGGCATGGAGGAGGGCGTCCCCATCGAGGAGCGGATGGTGACGCGCGCCATCGAGCGGGCGCAGAAGCAGGTGGAGCAGCGGAACTTCGAGACCCGGAAGCACCTCCTGGAGTACGACGACGTCAACAACAAGCAGCGCACGGAGATCTACGGCCTGCGCCGCGGCATCCTGGAAGGGAAGGAGCAGCGCGAGTACGTGATGGAGAAGGCCCGGGACATCCTCGACTTCCTGGTCGAGGACCACCTCGGCAACCGCAGGGACCGCACGGAGTGGGACCTCCCCGGCTTCCGCAAGCAGCTCCTCCACTTCTTCGGGTACGACCCCGCCAGCGACGGGATCGACCTGGCCGGCCTCGAGCTGGCCACGGCGGGAGGCCGCATCTGGGAGCCGCTCATGACCCGCTATGCGGCCAAGGAGGAGAAGGTGGGGGCGGAGATGATGCGCCACTACGAGCGCCACATCCTGCTCCAGATCATCGACGCCGCCTGGAAGGACCACCTCCTGGCCATGGACCACCTGAAGGACGGGATCGGCCTGCGCGCCTACGGACAGCGCGATCCCCTGGTGGAGTACAAGCGCGAGTCCTTCGAGATGTTCTCGCAGATGAAGGAGCGGATCGAGAACGACGCCATCCGCTTCCTCTTCCTGCTCGAGCCCATGACCGAGGAGGAGCGGCAGGCCGAGGAGGAGCGCTTGCGCCGGGAGGAGGAGCGCCGGCGCCAGCAGCAGGAGCAGATCTTCGCCGCCGCCTCCCGCTCCGCCGCCGGGGTCACCGCCAGGGGCGGGGTGCAGACGGTCGTGCACAAGACCGCCAAGGTGGGGCGCAACGATCCCTGTCCCTGCGGGTCCGGGAAGAAATACAAGCAGTGTCACGGAGCCTAGGGGGGACGCATGGCCATCGAAGTCCTGGAGTGGAAGGACGATTCCGGTCAGGAGATGGTGTGGCGCCACCCGGGAGGTGAGCTGAAGCTGGGCGCCCAGCTGGTGGTCGCGCCCAGCCAGTGGGCCATCTTCTTCCGGGACGGGCGCGTCCTCGACCTCTTCGAGACCGGCCGTCACACCCTGACCACCGCCAACCTCCCCTTGCTCACCCGTCTGCTCGCCCTCCCCTTCGGCGGGAAGTCGCCCTTCCGGGCCGAGGTCTATTTCATCGCCAAGAAGGTGTTCCCCGGTCTGAAGTGGGGCACCAAGGACCCGGTGGTCTTCCGCGACGCCGAGCTGTCCGTGGTGCGCCTGCGCGCGCACGGCGTCTTCGCGGCCCGGGTGGCCGATCCCCGTCTCTTCCTCAACGACCTGGTGGGGACCCAGGGCCGCTACACGACCGGCGAGATCGAGGGGTATCTGCGCGAGCTGATCGTGGCGCGTCTCAACGACTTCCTGGGGGAGCGCCTGAAGACGCTCTTCGACCTGCCGCGGCAGTACGACGAGCTGGCGGAGGCCTTCAAGGAGCGTGTGGCGGCCGATTTTGCCAGGCACGGTCTGGCGTTGAACGAGTTCTTCATCGGCGCCATCACCCCTCCCCAGGAGGTGCAGAAGGTGCTGGACGAGCGCACCTCCATGGCGGCGGCGGGGGACCCCGAAGCCTACCTCCGCTTCAAGGCGGCCAAGGCCGTGGGGGATGCCGCGGCCGGGGGGGCGGGAGGTGCCGCCGCCGCCGGGCTGGGGCTGGGTGCCGGCGTCGGCCTGGGGGCGATGCTGCCGGGGATGCTGCAGAACGCGGCCAAGCCCGCAGGGGGAGCGGCCTTCTGCACCGCCTGCGGGAACGCGCTGGCCGCGGGGGCGCGCTTCTGCGGGAGCTGCGGGAAGGCCGTGTAGACCTCCGCTTGCTAGAATGCGCCGCTCCCGCAGCTCGCGAGAGCGGAGGCTCGATGCTCGAGTTCCCGGTTCCCCAGGCCCTGACCTTCGACGACGTTCTCCTCGTTCCCGCGCACTCGCGCGTCCTCCCCAGCCTGGTCGAGCCCAAGACCCGGCTCACCCGCACCATCGGGCTCAACGTGCCTCTGGTCTCGGCGGCCATGGACACGGTGACGGAGTCGCGCCTGGCCATCGCCATCGCCCAGGAGGGCGGCATCGGCATCGTCCACAAGAACCTGCCCATCGACGTGCAGGCCAACGAGGTGGACAAGGTCAAGCGCTCCGAGTCGGGGATGATCGTGGATCCCATCACCATGACGTCCGACCGCAAGATCAGCGACGCCCTGGAGCTGATGAGCAAGTACCGGATCTCCGGGGTGCCGGTGGTGGACGCGGCGGGGAAGCTCGTGGGCATCCTCACCAACCGCGACCTGCGCTTCTGCACCTCCACGGCCGCGCCCATCCGCGACCTCATGACCTCGGAGGGCCTGGTGACGGTGCCGGAGGGGACCACCCTCGATCAGGCCAAGGAGCTGCTCCACAAGCACCGCATCGAGAAGCTCCCCGTGGTCGATGCCGAGTTCCGGCTCAAGGGGCTCATCACCGTCAAGGACATCCAGAAGCAGATCCGCTTCCCCCACGCCTGCAAGGACGAGCTGGGGCGCCTCCGGGTGGGGGCCGCGGTGGGGATCGCCCGCGACACCCTGGATCGCGCGCGCGCGCTGGTGGCGGCCAGGGTGGACGTGCTCGCCGTGGACACCGCTCACGGGCACAGCGAGGGCGTGCTGGACATGGTCACCACCCTGCGTGAGGCCTTCCCCGAGGTGCAGATCCTGGCCGGGAACGTGGCCACCCGTCTGGGCGCGGCCGCACTCATCGAGCGGGGGGTGGACGCGGTGAAGGTGGGGGTGGGACCGGGCAGCATCTGCACCACCCGTGTGGTCACTGGTGCGGGCGTGCCCCAGCTCACCGCCATCGCCCAGTCCTACGAGGCCTGCCGGGAGGCCGACGTGCCCCTGATCGCCGACGGCGGGATCAAGTTCTCCGGGGACGTGGTGAAGGCCCTGGCGGCCGGCGCCTCGTCGGTGATGATCGGCAGCCTGTTCGCGGGGACCGAGGAGTCGCCGGGGGAGACGATCCTGTACCAGGGGCGCACCTTCAAGGAGTACCGGGGCATGGGATCCCTGGGGGCCATGAAGCGGGGCTCGGGCGACCGGTACTTCCAGGAGGACGAGTTCGACGAGCGCAAGCTCGTCCCCGAGGGGATCGAGGGGCGGGTGCCCTACAAGGGCTCGCTCTCCGCCCTGGTGGCGCAGCTCGTGGGAGGCCTGCGCGCCGGGATGGGCTACCTGGGGGCGGCCGACGTGTCCAGCCTGCAGCGGGACGCCCGCTTCGTACGGGTCAGCCCCGCCGGCCTGCGCGAATCACACGCCCACGACGTGATCATCACGAAGGAAGCGCCCAACTACCGGCTGGAGTCGTAGGGGAGCAAGAAGGGGTCAGGTATTTCCTATTTCCTTTTCTTAGAGAGAAAGGAAATAGGAAATACCTGACCCCCTCGGATCACGCTCTCAGCTCCGACGTACAGTGGGGGCAGCGGGTGGCGGCCAGGGGGATGGTGGAGACGCAGTAGGGGCACGGCTTCTCCGTGGGCGCCGGCGGCGGCACCGGAGTCTCCCGCTTCAGCCGGTTGATCTGGCGCACCAGCAGGAAGATGGCGAAGGCCACGATCACGAAGTTCAGCACGTTGTTGAGGAACACGCCGTAGTTGATCGTGGGCGCGCCCGCCGCCTTGGCCGCCGCCAGCGACGGGTAGTGCTCGCCGGACAGGCTGACGAAGAGGTTCGAGAAGTCGAGCCCTCCCACCAGGAGGCCGATGGGCGGCATCAGGACGTCGTCCACCAGCGACTTCACGATCGTCCCGAAGGCGGCGCCGATGATGACGCCGACCGCCAGGTCGATGACGTTCCCCCGCATCGCGAATTCCTTGAACTCCTTGAGCATG
>DASUFT010000037.1:0-3889 GCA_036274395.1 Candidatus Polarisedimenticolaceae bacterium
GCGACGCGCTTGTTCCCGTCCAGGAACGGGTGATTCATGATGAGCGACTCGAAAAGCGCCGCTGCCATCGCCGGCAGATCTTCGTAGTAACCGGTCTGCGGGCGGAACAGCGCGCTCTCCAGCAAGCCGGCATCTCGAACACCCGGCGGACCGCCGAAGCGCTCGACGAGTCGCTGGTGGATCGCGAGCACCTCGTCGAGCGTCAGAAAGCGAACTCGGTCACTTGGCAAGAAGCCGACCGAGTTTCTCGTTCTCGACGATCGAGTCTTCCAGATGACGCCGTACGACCGGTCGCACGCGGCGGCGCTGAATGTACTCGCGGATCGCCTCTGTGAGCAGCCCCGAGATGTTCTGGTGCGACTCGTCGGCCAGGTCCTTGAGGTCTTCCCAGACCGACGCTTCGACCTTGGAGCTGATCTTGACGGCAGCCACGGCTCCCTCCTGACGTGTCAAGATACGTCAAGCTTGGAGCGGCAGCCACCGGGAAACCCCGCCTAGGAGAGGGAGCGCACCAGGCGGTCGAAGCGGGGATGTCCACGCAGGGCATCGAGGTTCGAGTCTTGCTCGATCCAGCTCCTGTTGGCCAGTCCGTCGGCGACGGAGCGCTCCAAGAACTCCACGGCGGGCTCGATCTCGCCGGCGAGGGCGTAGATGCAGGCCAGGTTGTACAGCAGCATGGGCTCCTGGGGCTCCGCCCTCAGCGCGCGCTGCGCCCACGCCAGCGCCTTCTCGCGCTCTCCCAGGACGACGAGCCCGTTTGCGGCCATGTAGAGCGCCCGCGCATCGTCGGGATTGAGCTCGAGCCTCGCCTCCGCCCGGGCGATTCCCCGGCGTCGGGCTCCGGCGGCCTCCTGGGGACGCTCCAGGTCGTCGTAGATCTGCGCCACCAGGAGGAGCGCCTGGTAGTCGTCCGGCCGGACCGCCGCCGCAGTCTCGTAGAGTTCCGCCGCCCGCTCCAGCTTCCCCAGGGCGAACGCATGGCGGGCGGCGAAGTACCAGGCCTCGAACAGCCGGGGATCGATGCGGGTGGCGGCGAGGAAGTGCTGCTCGGCTTCCAGGTGCCGATCGAAGAGCGTCAGCGCCACAGCGCGCGCGGCATGGGCCTCCGCCAGGTCGGGATCGAGATCCAAGGCCTTGGCGGAGGCCTCTTCGGCCAGCTTGCGATTGCTCTCGGAGTGGTCCGCGTTCTGGTAGAGGAACGAGCGGCAGTCGGCGATGCCCGCCCAGGCCAGCGCATAGCTCGGGTCCTTGGCGATCGCGCGGGAGAACATCTCCAGCGCGAACTCCATCCCCCGGCGTCCGTACTGGTAATAGAACTGGCGTCCCCGCAGGTAGTGCTCGTAGGCCTGGACGTCGGCGGTGGCCACCTGCCGGATCATCCGGCGTTCCTTGGGACTGAGCGTGACCTGCAAGGCGTCCACGATGGCCTGAGCGATCTCGTCCTGGATGGCGAAGACGTCCTTCACGCGGCGGTCGAAGCTCTCCGACCACAACGGGTACCCGGTCTCGGCGCTCACCAGGCGGGCGGTGATCCTCAGCCGTTCGCCGTCCTTGCGGACGCTTCCCTCGAGCAGGTGGCGCACGCCGAGCCGGTCCGCGATCTCCCGGCTGTCCAGGGAGGTGTTGCGGAACTGGAAGGCTGACGTGCGCGAGGCCACCCTCAGGCTGCGCACCCTGCCGATGGCGTTGATGATCTCGTCCGCCAGCCCTTCGCAGAACCAGTCCTGGTCCCGGTTCGGGCTCATGTCCGCGGGGGGCAGGATGGCGATGGACGGAACCTCTTCCTTTTCTCCGGGCACGTGCGCATCGCCGCGCGTCTCCAGCAGGGTTGCGCGCAGCTCCGCGGCCGAGCGAGGCCGGCGGGCAGGGTCCTTGTCCAGGCACGCCGCCACGGTCCGCCCCAGGCGGCGGGGAAGGTCGGCCCGCAACGCTTCCGCCGGAACGGGCGCGTCGCGCAGGATCGAGGCCAGCAACTCCGCCACCGTCCCTCCGCGGAAGGGGCGAACCCCGGTCGCCATCTCGTAGAGCACGACGCCCAGCGAGAACAGGTCCGATCGGGCGTCGCGGCCCGCACCCTGGATCCGCTCGGGTGCCATGTAGGCCGGCGTCCCCGAGATCGCGGTAGGCCTCTCCAGCGTCCGCGTGGGCCCCTCCGCGGGAACGGCGACGGCAGTCTCCACTCGGGCGTGCGCCAGACCGAAATCGAGCACGCGGGGCCGGCCGTCCTCTCCGAGCACGATGTTCTGGGGTTTCAGGTCACCGTGAACGATCCCGCGCTCGTGCGCCGCCGCCACGGCATCCACGATGGGCAGCGCCAGGTCGTACCAGCGATCGATGGGGAGTCCCCCTTCCGGAAGGACCTCGTCGAGCGTGCGGCCGCGCACGAGCTCCATGGTGAGGAAATGAACTCCCGCATCCTCCTCCACCGAATGGACCACGACGATGTTCGGGTGGGCGAGCGCGGCCAGCGCCCGGGCCTCCCGCTGGAAGCGCTCGAGCCGCTCCGCATCCCCTGCCAGCGGCGCCCGCAGGAACTTGACCGCGACCTCGCGTTCCAGGCGCGTATCGAGCGCCCGCCACACCTCGCCGCTGCCACCCTCTCCGATCTTGTCGATCAGGCGGTAGTGGGCCAGCGTCACACCGGTGAGCACTGGGTCGTCTCCCGCTTCGTTCGATGCGGATTGTAGGTGCGGGAGGAGGGGTTCCGGGCCCACCAAAACACACCGGACCGGTCCGATTCCCCCGCTGGGCGGCGGTGCCCGCGTTGGCAGACCGAGGCACGCGAGCGTGGGTCCGGCGCTTGAACGGGGGCCAGGGCGTCGGTTGCGAAGACGGAACCAAGAGGACCGGATCGCGGGCGGCCACCGTGTTGGACTCGATGGCCGAGCCGTTCTAGCCCTCCCGGAGCAGGTGGCGGTCGAGGGAGAGCCAGCCCCCGCCGAGGAACACGAGCGCCAGGGCCCCCGCGCACAGCACGAGCGGGAGCTCGAAGCCTCCCGGCCCGCGCAGGCCATAGGCCCAGTGCACACGCGTGACGGCGACCCCCAGGATCACCGCCAGCGTGAGCCCCGCGTAGCGGGTGAAGAGGCCGAGCAGCAGGAGCCCCGCCCCCAGGAGCTCGGCATAGGCGGAAAGATAGGCCACGGGCCAGGGGAGGTGCAGCGTGCGCGTCACCAGATCCACGTGGCGCGCCATCCCTCCGGAGAACACGGTGTGCTGCGCGTGCGCGAGCACCACCACGCCCACGGCGGCGCGCAGGAGCAGGGGCACCGCGTCCTGGAAGCGGTCGAGGCGCCCGAGCACGCCACCTCCCTTCCGGGAGCTAGGCTTTCTTGAGGATGGCTTTGAAGGCATAGCCGGCGATCTGCGGGTTCTCGCGCAGGCGGCGGACGGAGTAGGCGTACCACTGCTCGCCGAAGGGGACGTAGACGCGGAGGCGGTGCCCGGCGGCCAGCAGGATGTCGCGCAGCGTCTCGTCCACCCCGAGCAGCATCTGGAACTCGTACTGCTCCGGCCCCAGGCCGCGGCGGGAGACGAGGTCGAGCGCCTCCCAGACCAGCAGCTCGTCGTGGGTGGCGATCCCCACGTAGGCTCCCCGGTCCAGCATGGCCTCCAGCACCCGGGTGAAGTTCCTGCGGATGATCTCCCGGTCGGTGTGGGCGATGGCGCGCGGCTCGACGTAGATGCCCTTGCAGATCCGGAAGTTCGCGCGCTCGCGCGTGAGGTCCATCACGTCCTGCAGGGTCCGGCGCAGGCGGGCCTGGAGCACGAGGCCCACGCTGGCGGGGAACTCGGCCCTCAGGCGCCGGTACACGTCGATCGTGCGCGACGTGCACTGCGCGTCCTCCATGTCGATGCGCACGAAGTTGCCGAGCTCGTGGGCGGCGGC
>DASUFT010000038.1:0-2398 GCA_036274395.1 Candidatus Polarisedimenticolaceae bacterium
GTCGATGTTGGCCACGGCGACCACCGAGGAGATCCCCCCCAGCAGTGTCTGGTCGGGGTGGAGCCAGGGCGGAGGGCAGTTCGCGGGGGCGCTCACGTTGTAGGGGACGGGCCGCAGGCCCTGGTTCTGCCCGTCGTTCCCCGCCGCGTTGAGGTGGAGGATCCCCGCCGCCAGCTCGGTGTCGGTCTGCCGCCGCCAGCCTTCGTAGTCCGGCGGATCCTCCCAGGGCCAGATGAACGACTCGGTGATGACGTGCGCGCCGTTGGCGATGGCGTAGTCCGAGGCCTCCCAGCCGATGGAGTCGGGAGGCGAGCAGTCGAAGCCCAGCACCATGAGCTCCGCGTCGGGTGCCATCCCGGTGACCACCCCGTTCGTGCCGTCGCCGGCCACCTGCCCCGCCACCTGCGTGCCGTGGGTGCCGCTGGAAGGATCGTTGTCGCCGTTGCAGAGGTCCCAGCCCCAGGTGTCGTCCACGTAGCCGTTGCCGTCGTCGTCGACGCCGTTTCCAGGCACCTCGTCGAGGTTGGTCCAGATGTGATCGGCGAGGTCGGGATGGCTGCGCCAGACGCCGGTGTCGAGCACGGCGACGATCACGCCGGCACCCGTGTAGCCGAGCTGGTTCCAGACCTGGGGCGCGCCCATGGCCGTCACCTCGGGGCGGATCGTCGCGTCCGGGTTCGGTCCCGACACGTCGCCACCGGTGGGCCCCGTCAGGGTGGGAGTCCCGCCGCCGGCGGGCTCGCCGCGCCCGCCGTCGTGGAGGACCCAGCGCACCTCCGGCAACGCCGCCAGTCGCGCGATCGTCTCCGGCGTTGCGGTGAGCGCGAGTCCGTTGACCCCCCACAGCACGCGCGTCCGCTCGCCGGCCAGCACCGCGCGCACGGGGGCCTGGCTGCGCTCCGCGAGCGCCTTCAGCGCGGCGACCACGTGCGCGCGGCGCCGCTCGGGGGGCATGCCGCGGACCTGGTCGAGCATCCGCTCCCGCTCGGGGAACGCCTCCATCAGGACGACGATCGGGATGCGGTCGTGGGGCGTGGCGGAGGTCAGCGCGTCGCGCAGGTCGGGGGCCAGAGAACCGGCGTGCACCAGGGGCGCCGCCAGGAGGGTGAGCAGAGGAAGGAATCTCATTCGCTGCCTCCGCTGTTCTCGGCGGCGACGCGGTAGTGAAAGGTTTCGGCGGTCGTCAGGGCGTCCACGTCGACCCAGTGGGTCGAGGTCGCCGACCCCACCTCCATCCAGGGGCCCTGGGGGAGCGTGGCGCGCGTGACGCGGTAGAGCGTTGCCGCGCCGTGGCCGGCGTCCACCGGAGGGGCGGCCCAGGTGAGCACGGCGTGACCCCGGGAGTCCTTTTCCACCCGCAGGCTCCCGCCCACCGGGTTGGGCGCGGGGACCAGGGGAGGGGTGTACCCCTGGCAGTCGACCTGCATGCCGCTGAGGTGGACCTCGTCCACGGCGGCCTCGACCACGTTGTCCGTGCTCCCGTCGGTGGCCGTGAAGCGCAGCCGCATGGCGTCGCTGGGGGCGAGAAGGTCCATCACGTTCGCGGTGACGGTCCCCCAGCCGTTCGTGGGAGAGACCCGCTGCTCCACCAGCGTCCAGCTCGTGCCGCCGTCGCTCGAGAGCTCGGCCTTGAAGGAGTCGCCGCCCGCGCTGTCGTCGTAGTACCAGCGATCGTAGCGGAGCGTGAGCTCTTGGATGTGCGGGGCGCCGAAGGGCGGAGAGGTGAGGAACGTCGACCCGCCGTCCACGTCGTTCGAGGACGCGCCGCCGCCGCCGCTCCCCGTCACCCAGCACGCCACGCCGGGCGGCGGCGTGGTGTCGTCCTCGGGATTGCTGACGCCCACGCCCACCGGGTCCTCGCGCACCCAGGCTCCCCGGGTGGCCGTGCCCGGGCTCGACGTCCAGCCAGCGGCGCTCTCGAAGTCGAAGTCGAACCCGGTGACCGGTGCCTCGGTGCCCACGCGCACGCGGAAGCTTCCGCGCCGCACCGAGCCCCCGTAGCGCAGCTCGAGGACGAAGTCCACGAAGGCGGCGCACGCGCCTGCATCCACGCCCAGGGAGAAGTGAGGGGCGAGGCTCGTCGCCGTCCCGCGCGCGGGGAGCGTGGGGAAGGACGCCACCCGGTCGTGGATGGTGATGCCGGGAGTGGAGGTGGAGAGGATGGCCTGGAGCCCGACGATGGGGACGTCGGTCCGGCTCTCCACCGTGACCGAGAGCACGACCTGCTCGCCGGGATCGAGCCCCAGGTCTCCGTTGCCGAGGACCGTGTCGTCGAGCGCGTGCGCCTGGTAGACGACCCCCGACTCCACGGCCAGGACGGCCGGGTACGCCTGCAGCAGCCCGGCTCCGTAGACGTTGTTCTTCCCTGGAGTGCCCCGGTGCTGCGCCGTCGTCATCA
>DASUFT010000039.1:0-17538 GCA_036274395.1 Candidatus Polarisedimenticolaceae bacterium
ACCTCACCTCCACCACGACGGCTGCCGCCGAGTCTCCCGCGGCGCATCCCACGAACAGGCCGTGCCCGCCGCCGCGCAGCGCGAGCTCCTCGATCAGCTCCATCACCAGGCGCGTCCCCGTCGGACCCTGAGGGTGCCCGAAGACCAGGGAGGAGCCGAAGCGATTGAAGTCCTCCACCTTCACGCCCATCTCGCGCGCGAAGTAGACGTCGTTCACCGCGAACGGGTTGTGCGTCTTGATGGCGGCCAGCTTCCCCACGGGGATGCCCGCCGACTGAAGCGCGGCCCGGGCCGCGGGCACCGTCGCCATCGCCATGTAGCCCTTCTTCACGCGGGCCTCGCCGTAGGCGAGGACGCGCACGGTGACCCGGGGATCGCGGGAGAGGGCGGCCGCCCGCGCCTGGCTCGTCACCAGCATGCCGCAGTTCCCGTCCGCGGGATGGGTCTGGCTGCCGAACGTGACGGAGCCCTCCGGCACCACCGGCTTGAGCTTGGCGAGGCCGTCCTCGGTGGTGGGGAAGACCCCCTCGTCGGACTCCATCGTCGCCACCACCTTGCGCCCGGAGGTGTCCGGGACGGGGAGCGGCAACACCATGTACCGCTTCTGGAAGGCGCGGTCGTCCGCCAGCGCGTCCTGGTACTGGCGGAAGCGGAGCAGCGCCACCGCGTCCTGCTCCTGCCGCGAGATCTTGGCCTCCGCCGCCACGTTCTCGGCCGTCTGCAGCATGGAGTTCCTTGCCCAGGGGTCGAAGGCGAAGTTGTCCAGGACCCAGTCTTCCTTGTCGCCGGTGCCGCCGGGCCCGGAGGGGTTGGGGTAATAGACGTGGGGACCATTGCTGCACCGGTCGGCGGTGACGGTGAGCACGGTGCGCTCGCCGCCCAGCTCGATCTCCTGCGCAGCGGTCACGAGCACGCGCGCACCGGTGGCGCAGGCCTGCGCCACCATGGGTCCGGTGGCGCTCTCCGCCCCCAGCATGGCGGCAAGCCATGGGCCGCCATAGAGGACATGCTTCTGCGGCACCGTGGAGCCGAGCATCACGGTGTCGATCTCGGCGGCCGGGAGCTTGCGCTGCTCGAGCGCAGCCTTGACGACCTCGGCCGCGAACTTGACGGCATGAAGGTGGGCCAGGCTTCCCTGCCACTTGGCGAAGGGAGTGCTCCAGTAGCCGCCATAGGGGACGTACACCTTCTCGAAGCGCACGGAAGAGCTCCTCGTCTTTCGGGGGACGACAGTCTAGCGCCGCCTTGTGCGCTCTGCTCTGCCGGGCGAAGATTCCCGGATGTTGCGGCACAGCTTCGTCCACTGCCCCGGCATCGGGCTGGCGCGGGAGCGCACGCTCTGGGAGCTCGGCTACGTGGACTGGGACGCCTTCCTCGACCGGCACCCCCCCGGGGGATGGCGCGACCGCGTGGCGGAGCGTCTCTCGCCGGAGCGGGCGGCCCGCGATCTTCCACGCCGCGAGGCGTGGCGCCTCGTGCCCGAGTGTGCCGGCCGCACGCTCTACCTCGACGTGGAAACGGACGGGAGCAGCGGTGCCCTGACCTGCATCGGCGTCTCCGACGGCGTCGCGGCGTGGGCGTACGTGGAGGGCGTGGATCTCGAGCGCTTCCCGGAGGCGCTGGAGAACGTTGCGCTCCTCGTCACCTACAACGGCACCGGGTTCGACCTCCCCATCCTCCAGAGGCGCTTCCCCGAGATCGACCTGCGCGCGTTCCTCCACCTGGACCTGCGCGTCCCTCTCCATCGGCTCGGCCTGCGCGGCGGACTGAAGACCGCCGAGGCCGCCTGTGGGGTCGAGCGCTCCCCGGCGATCCAGGGAGCGGACGGCTGGACGGCCGTCCTGCTCTGGCGGGCGCATGGCGCCGGCCATCCCCGGGCACTGGACACGCTCCGCCATTACTGCCTGGCCGATGCCGTGAACCTGAAGCCGCTCGCCGCCATCGCGTACAACCGCCTCACCGCCGCCCTGCCCTTTCCGGTGCTTCCCGTGCCGGAAGGCCTCACCCCCGTGATCCCGCACCTGCCGGACGGGGAGCTGGTGGCCCGGCTTCGCGGGCGCGCCTGAAGGGCGTATGTTCTGCCCGCCCATGGGCTCCCGCGCTCCGCTGCTCCTGCTCTGCCTGCTCGCCGCCGCCTGCGCCCGCCCCCAGCCGCCGGCCGCCGAGGCGGCGTACGTCGGTCCCGGGGAATGCGCGCGCTGCCACGCCGAGATCGCGCAGACCTACGCCCGGACGGGCATGGGCCAGTCCTGGTACCGGCTCACGCCGGCGAACGCCGTCGAGGACTTCACGGAGGAGAACGAGATCGAGCTGCCCGGCTCCGGCGTCCGCTACCGGATGACGGCGCGCGACGGCCGGTTTTACATGCGCCAGTTCCTGCGGGGCGCCGGCGGCAAGGAGGCCTTCGCCGAGGAGCACGAGCTGAAGTGGGTGGTGGGGAGCAATCACCACAGCCGGGCCTACGTGATCGAGCGCGAGGGAAAGCTCTTCCAGACCCCGATCTGCTGGTACCCCACGGGCGAGCTGTGGGACCTCTGCCCGGGCTTCGACACCGGGAACGAGCACTTCCGGCGGGAAATCTCGGCGAGCTGCGTCTTCTGCCACAACGCCCGCATGGAACGCGTGGGAGACACGCCCAACCTCTTCCGCACCGTTCCCGAAGGGATCGATTGCGAGCGTTGCCACGGGCCCGGGAGCATCCATGTGGCCAGGTGGAGGAAGGAAGGAGCGAGCCCCACGGGCGGGCCGGACCCCACGATCGTGAACCCGGACCGGCTTCCTCCCGCCCAGCGCCGCGACGTCTGCTTCCAGTGCCACCTGGGAGACTCCCACGTCACCGAGCGCGTCTCGCGCCGGCCGGACGCGATGCTCGACTGGAGGCCGGGCCAGCCCATGGCCGATGCGGTGGTGGGCTACACCTATGCCCAGGGGATGGAGTCGGCGTTCGGGATCTCGGCGCAGGCCGATCGCCTCGCCCGCAGCCCTTGCTTCCGGGAGAGCCGCGGTCAGCTCGATTGCACGACATGCCACGACCCCCACGTCACCGTCTACGAGCGCTCGCCCGCCGTCTATCGCGAGGCCTGCCTGGAGTGCCACCAGCCCTCCGCCTGTAGAGGAGCGCCGCCGGCGCGCGCGGCCACGCCTGGGCTGCGGGACGACTGCGTGCAGTGCCACATGCGTCAGGCCGAGCCCGACGATCAGCGCCACACCACGATCACCGATCACTGGATCCGCGCCGTGATCGAGCCGCCGGCGGAGCGGGAGGTCTACCGCGACCTGGCGCTGGAGCCGGTGCCGCTCGACGCGGAAGGGCAGCTCTCGGAAGCGGAGCGCGCCTATCTGCGTGCGCGGGCCGCGTACGCGCTCGCGGCCAGCGTGACCCCCCAGGCGCGTGCCGTGCTGTGGCAGTCGGCGGAGGAAGGCTTCCGCCGGGCCATCGAGCGCGGCCTCAAGAACCCCGATGCCCCCTTCTATCTGGGCAAGCTCCTCGGCTACCGGAGGCGGGGAGAGGAGGCAATCGAGAAATACCGCGAGGCTCTGGCCCTCGATCCGCACCACCGTGAGGCCGCGTTCTCCCTCGGCCAGGCGCTGCTGGCACGGGGCGACGCGGGGGGCGCGCAGGCCACCTTCGATGGGATCCTGGAGCGGCGTCCGGAGGACGCGGGCGCCATCGCCGAGCTGGGACGCGTCGCCCTCCAGCGCGGCCAGGCGCGGGAGGCGCTGACCCGCTTCGAGCGTGCGCTGGCGATCGAGCCATGGAATGCGCGCCTGCACGGAAGCCGTGCCGTGGCACTGGCCGAGCTGGGAAGGAAGGACGACGCCGTGGAGGCGGCCCGTCAGGCGGTGACGCTCGATCCGGAGTCCCCCGATCTGTGGGAGATGCTGGCGGGGGCGGCCCACGAGGCCGGGAGGAGCCGTGAGTCCCAGGAGGCCACCGCGCGCGCCGCGGCGCTGCGGGCACGCCGGGCGCCACCCGCGGGCCACGGAATGATGTAGGTCATTTCGCGGGAGGGCCGCAGGACACCTTGAAGTTCCGCTCCACCTCCGCCGTCACCTGGTCGTGCAGGAGCGTGAGGCTCACGCGCTGGTGGGTTGCCGTGGTCCTTCCGTTGGTCAGAGAGCAGCTGGGGCTGACCAGGATCACCTTGCCGGCCCTGTCACTCACGAAGACGGCCTGATACGAGAGCGACTCCCCCACCGGGGTGGGGAAGCTCTTCCACTCCACCTCCGCAGACCCGCAGAGCCGGTATCCCTGAGCCTCCAGCCGCTGCTGATAGAAGTGGAGGACCTCTCCGGAGTCCGGGCAGGCGAGCGGTACCTGGAAGGACATGTGCTCCATGGGGGGCATCCGCGTGACGTCCTTGGCGTCCGGCATGGGGACCAGCAGCTTCTCGCCCAGGCCGACGGAGAGGAGCAGGGCGAAGCCGAGCATGGTCAGACCCTCTTCAGCAGCAGCGTGGTGGGATCGAGGTCCACGCCCACGCCCTCGCCCACGGCGCGGCCGTGCTCCTTCAGCAGCTGCAGGTGCACGGTGCTGCCGTCTCCCTTGAGGCGCAGGAGCACGTCGATGAGGCCGTCGTAAGCGGCGATCGGCTCCGCCGAGCCGTCCTTCCTGAGCCGGGCGGACATCCACAGCTCGGCTCCCCGGGCGGCGGCCAGGGACTTCAGGCCGGAGACCTCCTCCACCGAGCCGCGCTCGAAGTCGTAGCCGTCCACCACCAGGCAGGCGGGGTGCTGCCCCGCGTGCTGCTCGAAGAGCTCCATCGTCTGCTCCAGGTGCTCCACCGAGAAGGTGTGGGGGCCGAAGACGTGGATGCGGCGGTTCCGTTCGATCTCCTGGCGCGTGCGCGGCACGTCCTCCAGCGATTCCGTCGCCGCCAGCTCGGAGAAGATCTCGTCGTAGTAGTCGCGCACCCGGTCCACGGGGTGGTCGAGCGCCACGTGCAGCACCTGCCGCCCCGCCAGCAGGTGGTCGAGCGCCACCGCCACCAGGAAAGCGCTCTTCCCCGCGCCCGCTCCCGCGCAGGCCACGCCCAGGTTCCCGCGTCCCAGCCCTCCGTGGAGGGAACGGTCGAGGACGCGCAGCGGACTGCGTTCGGTCAGCTCCTTGCTCTGCCTCATGCTCGTTCCTCCCGTTGCGCCACTCCGGCGTCCTGCAGCCGCCGGAGAAGGTCTCCCACGATCGCCTCGCGCGACGCCCGGGTCATCCGCACCAGCGTGACCCGGGGGTCGTGCCTCACCTTCTTCACGAAACCGACGCCGTGCACGGCCACCGTGCCCAGCACCGCCACCGAACCTGCCAGCAGGTCGGTGATCGCTTCCCGGAAGCCGGGGGAGAACGCCTCCATCTTCCCCACCTCGTCCACCACCACCAAGCGCGTTTCCGGCGCGGGCCGCAAGGCGGGAACGCCCACGGCCTCCAGCTCTTCCAGCATCACCCCGTAGGGACCCACGCGAAAGTCCCCCGCGGCGCCGGCCCGGGCCAGGGTGAAGACCTTGCCGTCGAGGGTGACGCCCCGGAAGCCGGTGCGGGCGCCATTCTCGCGGACCTCCTCGGTGAGGAAGCCGCTCATGGGCAGCGAGGCCAGGCGCTCCACCACCCGCCGCATCGCCGTCGTCTTGCCGCAACCGGGGTCGCCGGTCACGAAGATCTTGGCGGCGGGCTGGGTGCGCGTCATGGAACGAGGGATGCCGACGCGGTGGCAGGGGAGACAGGAATCGAACCTGCAACCCCCGGTTTTGGAGACCGGTGCTCTGCCAGTTGAGCTACTCCCCTAAGCTATTCAAAGCCTTAGGTTTGCCATCGCGTCGTGACGCCCACGGTCGAGTGTCCGTCCAGGCCATGGTCTCGGAACGCGGGAACGCCGAGGTTAGCACAGCGTGTGCCGAGCCGTGCTGTCAGGAGGCGAGCGCCACGTTTCCTGCGTGTTCGCCCGTGTGAAGACCGTTTGGCTCCAGTGGCCGCCGTCTCTTTCTAGCTCTTGCCGTGGTAGGTTCGCACCATGAACCACCTCGTCCCCTTGCTCTTCCTTTCCGGGCTCCTGACATCCTCGCAGCTCAAGGCCGCGCCCACCTGCGCGCTGGCGGGCCAGGTCGTGGACGAAGCGGGAAAGGTGGCGGCGGGCGCTCCCGTGCGCGTCACCGTGGGGCAGGTTCATCAGGACAGCACCACGGGGCCGCAGGGGGTCGCCGAGCTGACGGCGCTGCCCTGCGGCGAGGCCACGATCGAGGTCGGGCAGGCGTCGCTGGAGTGGGGCCCGGCCTGGGCAGGCACCACACGCACGCTTCGCCCAGGGCTTCCCGCAACGGCGCAGCTCGTCATCATGGCGAGGACGGAGGTGACGGTCCGCGTCGCAGATCAGCAGGGGCACCCCGTCCGTTCCGGTGTGGTCAAAGGAGACTCTGCGCAGGCTTCCGGCAGCCTCGGATCCCCAGGAGAGGACGGCGTCGTGAAGGCATGGATCCAGCCTGGATCCTGGAGTCTCTACTGGGTCTCGGAACTGCACGAGTGGGTTCCCGGGCGGCCGATCCATCAGTTCGGCGGGAGGGTCCAGGCGGAAGTCGGGCAAGAGCCGAAGATCATCGACCTCGTGATCCAGACGCGCGAGCACCTCGAGGGCAGCGTGGTGGACTCCGAGGGGGAAGCGGTAGCCGGGGTCCGGGTCTTCGCGCGGGACCTGGAGGGGAATTACGTCGGTGCGGCAGACAGTTTCGCCGACGGGCGCTTCGCTCTGGAGCTCTCCGCACTGCCCATCGTTTTGGAGCCGGTCGCCCATGACCGCGCGGCCGCGTTCGATCCGCCGCGCCTGACGGTGCAAGAAAAGCCCACCGAGCCCCTCCTCTTCGTCGCCGGCCCCAGCACGCGACCGATGCTCCGCGGACGGGTCGTGCGGAAGGACACGGGTGCAGCCGTGTCCGGAGCGAAGTTGGGGCTCGGTTTCCAATGCAGGACCTTGCCCGAAGGTCTCTCGTACGCGGACATCGCACGTGTGTCGGCGGAGACGAGCAAGGATGGGACCTTCGAGGTCCGCTGCGCGGACGAGTGCCCGTTCCAGCTCTATGCCAGCGATGCCTCCGGGGCCCACGGCAGTCTCATGCTTCCGGTCGGCTCTTGCGGGAACGAGGTCGTCCTCCAGCTCGAGGGCAGGCCCGGATGGGTGCTCGAAGGAACGGTCGCGGACCGGAAGGGCGTACCGCTCGAAGGGTTGCCCCTGGCCGTCTCGCACTTCTACCAGCCAAAGAAGGGCGACGGTGCCTGGATGCCAAGCCCGAACGTCCGGGCGCGTACGGGAGAGAACGGCCGCTTCCGCATGGAAGGCCAGGGAAGCGGCCGGTTCCGCCTCGAGGTCGACAGGCAGGGCACCGCTAAGGCACTCCGGGCGCTCGTGCTCGTCTCCAAGCGCGCCCCAGGAACCCCCTTCGAGATCGAGCTTCAACCCGAGGATGCGAAGCAGGTGGAGGTGCGCGTGCTCCCCGGGGCCACGCTGTGCGCGCGCGCCGTGGACGCCAGGAACGCTCCGACCAAGCTCTCCAGCATCACCCTCTTCCCGGTGGACGCGGACATCGCCGTGCAGCGCACGAATCCGATGGCGCACTACATCGGGAACGTCGCAACGTACGGGGAGAAGGAAGAAGACCAGCAGTGTCTCGAGGGGATCGTGCCCGGCCGCTACCGCGTGCTGATCGACGAGCGGGCGCAGACCATCCCGGTCTGGTATCCCGCCTCCGAGGACCGGGCGGGCGCGGTTCCCGTCGTGATCTCGAGCGGCATGAACGAGCTTGCGCCGGTCGTCCTCCGCGCCGTGGGCGCCCTGTTCCTGACCATTCCCGGCTGGCCCGGTCCGGAACCGCCCCACATCGAAGTCCGCGAGACGCCGGCCGAGGACGCGGCCGCGGAGATCGCACCCCGTCTCTGGACCGTTCTCGCGCGGGAGCGCATGGAGGCCCAGGACGGCAGGTTCGTCGTTCACCGGTTCCCGGTCGGCCGGTGGGATTTCCGGGCGTGTGCGGATCCGGGTTGTGGAAAGAGCGAGGAGATCTGGAGCACCGCGCCCGTCGAGGTCCGGCGCGGCCCCATGGCCGACATCCACCTGGGAAAGGCCCAGGCCACGTCCCTCCTGGGCGTTCCCCTTTTTCCGCAGCAGTTCCCGAGGGGTGGATGGCCCGAGCAGGAACTCGAGAAGGCCCGCGAGACCTGCGAGCGCACACCGGACGATCCTGAGGCGTGGATCTGGCTCGGGCGGCGCACTGCCTTCCTCGGACAGTACCCCGAGGCGGTCGAGATCTTCTCCCGCGGGGCGGCACGCTGGCCGAAGGATCCCCGCTTCCTGCGCCACCGGGGGCATCGGCTGCTCAACCTGCGGCGCTTCGACGAGGCCGTGTCCGACCTCACACGGGCCGCCCAGCTCATGAAGGACTGGCCCGACGAGGTCGAGCCCGACGGACGGCCGAATCGGCCGAATCAAACCGCCTCCCAGACGCTGACGCTGCACACGAGCGTGTGGTTCCACCTCGGAGTGGTCCGCTTCCTGAGGGCCGAGTTCGAGCCGGCGCGGGAGGCGTTCGCCGCCTTTCTGGCGGCGGCGGCGACCGAGGACGCACGCGTGGTGGCCAGCGACTGGCTGTACATGGCGCTCCGGCGCCTGGGCAGGGACGAGGAGGCGAGCAAGGTGCTCGCGCAGGTCCGTACGGACGTACCCCTGACCGAAGGCGCCTACTACCTGGATCGCCTGCTCCTCTACCGCGGAGAGCGATCGCCCCAGGAGCTGCTCGCCTCCGATGAAAGGGACGAGTTCAAGAAGATGAGCAACGCTTTCGGCGTCGGGCACTGGTACCTGCTCCAGGGGCGCACGGCCGAGGCCAAAGCGGCGTTCAGGCGCGTGGTGGCGAGCGCGTACTGGGGGCAGCTCGCCCATGTCGCGGCCGAGGCGGAGCTGGCGAGGATGGCGCCACAGGAGGGGCGAACGCCCTAGCCTTCCGCCCCTTTTCCACGCGAGAAGTTCTCCCCGGCCTGCCGTAGAGTGAGCGCGATCGGGGAGGGGGAGCGATGCGCAGACCCTGGAAGAGCTTCGGCATTCTCCTGGTTGTTCTTCTCGCCACGGGAGGCGCGGACGCCCAGGAGCAGGAGACGTCGCGCGCCGCTGCCACCGCTCCCGTCATCCTCGACGGCGAGGAGCTGTTCCGGGTGCGCGGGGTGTCCGCGTTCCCGGCGGAGGAGCGAGCGTCGGCCATCGCCCGCGCCATCCGCGACGCGGCCAAGGATCGGGCGGTGGACCCGGGCACCGTGCGCACGGAGACGATCGAGTTCGGCACCCGCATCATGGCCGGGCCGCGCCGCATCATGGCCGTGCTGGAGGCCGATGCCCAGCCGGAAGGGATTCACGCCAACGAGCTGGCGGCCATTTACGCCAGGAGGATCGCGCGCGCGCTGACCGAATACCGCCAGGCCCGCACGCCCCAGGCCATCAAGGATGCCTGGGTGGCGGCCCTGGTGGGGATGGTGGCGCTCGCCATCGGCCTCGCCCTGGTGTTCTGGATCTGGCGCCGGCTGCACGGCATCCTGGAGCACCGCCTGCGCCAGCGGGTGCAGTCGCTGGAGACCAAGTCCTTCCGTCTGGTGGATGCGCAGCGGATCTGGAGCGGGCTCCGGGGACTGGTGAACCTGGCGCGGATCCTGGCGATCCTGGCGCTGGTGTACGTCTTCCTGCACGTGGTGCTCGCGCGCTTCCCCAACACCCGCGGGGTGGCGGTCCGCCTCGGCGACTACGCCATCGGGCCCCTGCGCACCATGGGCTCGGCCTTCCTCGGATACATCCCCAACCTGATCTTCCTCGTCATCCTCTTCGTGGTGGTCCGTGCTCTGCTGCGCCTCACCAGGCTGTTCTTCGAGTCCATCGAGCACAGCACGATCACCTTCGACACCTTCGAGCCGGAATGGGCCGCGCCCACCTACCGCCTGGTGCGGCTGGTGATCCTGGCCTTCGCCGCCGTGGTGGCCTACCCGTTCCTCCCCGGCTCGGGCACGGCGGCGTTCCAGGGCGTGTCCCTGTTCCTGGGCCTGGTGCTGTCACTGGGCTCCGGGTCCGCGGTGTCGAACATCATCGCCGGCTACGCCCTCACCTACCGGCGGGCGTTCCGGGTGGGGGACGTGATCCGCATCGGGGACAAGGTGGGACGGGTGCTGGCGACGCGGCTGCAGGTCACGCACCTGAGGACGCCCAAGAACGAGGAGCTGATCGTCCCCAACGCCACCATCCTCAACTCCGAGGTCGTCAACTACAGCACGCGAACGCGGGGCGAGCACGAAGGCCTCGTCCTCCACACCACGGTGGGGATCGGCTACGACACTCCCTGGCGGCAGGTCGAAGCCATGCTGCTCCTGGCGGCCGGCCGCACCGAGGGCGTGATCCAGGAGCCGCCACCGTTCGTGAACCAGCTCAGCCTGGGCGACTTCGCGGTGACCTACGAGCTCAACGCCTACACGCGCACGCCGGAGCGCATGCCCCAGCTCTACACGGCGCTGCACCGGCACATCCTCGACGTCTTCAACGAGCACGGGGTGGCGATCATGACCCCGGCGTACGAAGGGGACCCCGAGCAGCCGAAGGTGGTGCCGCGCGAGCAGTGGTATGCCCCGCCCGCCCGGCCCGAGAAGGCGGTGTAGGTCCAGTGAGCTACGGCTCGTCCAGGCGCACGCGGACCGTCCGCGCGAGCTGGTCCAGGGAGAAAGGCTTGGAGAGGAAGTTCCTTCCCTCGTGCAGCTCCTCGGGACCGGGCGGGTCGGGGGTGTAGCCGCTCGTGTAGATGATGCGGGCGCCGGAGCGCCGACTGGCGAGCTGACGTCCCAGGTCGAAGCCGGAGACGCCTCCCGGCATCACCACGTCCGTGATCACGAGGTCGAAGGGGGCCGCGATCTTCAGGGCCTCCGCGCCCGTGCGTGCCTGGAGCAGGCGGTAGCCGAGCCCGGCCAGGAACTCCACCACCGCGGCGCGCACCGAGTCGTCGTCCTCCACGAGCAGGATCGTCTCCTGTCCTCCCCTTGGGCGCTCCTCGGACGCGGGCGCCGCGGCGTTCTCTCCGGTGGCGGCCAGCGGCAGCAGGACACGGAAGGTCGCGCCCCGGCCGAAGCCCCCGTCCACCTCCACGGACCCGCCGTGCTGCTGGGCCACCCCGAACACGGTGGCGAGGCCGAGGCCGGTGCCCTTCCCCACCTCCTTCGTGGTGAAGAAGGGATCGAAGATGCGGGGGACGATCGCGGGATCGATCCCCGTCCCCTCGTCCTGCACCTGCAGCAGCGCAAAGCGCCGGCCGTCCTGCGTCCGCTCCGCCGTGTCCACGTGCAGGCGCCCCCCCCTGGGCATGGCGTCGCGAGCGTTCACCGCCAGATTGAGCAGCACCTGCACCAGCATGCCGGCGTCCGCGTGCAGCGTCAGCTCGCCGGGCGCACACCGCACGTGGAGCTCGATGTCCTCCCCCACCAGGCGGTGCAGCATCTTCGTGGTGTCCCGCACCACCGTGTTCAGGTCGAGCAGGCGCCGCTGGATGGCCTGCCGGCGGCTGAAGGTGAGGAGCTGCTGGGTGAGCGAGCGGGCGCGGTCGACCGCGCGGTCGATCTCGTCGCAGGAGCGCTGCATGCGAGGGCTGACGCCGGGAGTGCCGCGCAGCAGCTCGGCGTGGCCGCGGATCACCATCAGGAGGTTGTTGAAGTCATGAGCCACGCCCCCGGCGAGAAGTCCCAGCGCCTCCAGCTTCTGGGACTGACGCAGCCGCTCCCGGCTCTCCTGCAGCGCGTCCTCCGAGCGCCGCCGCTCCGCGATCTCCGCCTCCAGGCTGTGCTGGTGTCGCTTGAGGATGGCGTAAAGGAGGACGGCGGTGGAGAAGACGAAGAGCAGTCCCTTCAGGGTGCCGAAGTAGGCGAAGGATGACAGATCCGGCGCCAGCGCCGCCAGGGCCCGGTCCGAGAACAGGATCCAGGCCCCCGCGAGCACGGCGTAGAAGACGGCCAGGACCAGGGCGGAGGCAGGCCTTCCGGTGCTCACGGCGCTCTTGTACCCTAACCGGCCCCATGACGGCAGATGGCTTTCGCCGCCCGGGCCTCTTCCTCGTCCTGCTGGCCACCGTCCTTTTTCTCCCCCGGCTCGGTGTGCGCGATCTGTGGTCCCCGGACGAGCCGCGATTCGCGCTCATTGCCGAGGACATGGTGCGCGGCGGATCGTGGGTCGCGCCCCAGTACCTCGGCTATACCTACGCCGAGAAGCCTCCCCTGCAGCTCTGGGCGGTTGCGCTCGCGTCCCTGCCCGCGGGGAGGGTCGACGAGGCATCCGCGCGCCTCCCCTCCGCGCTCGCGGCCATCGGGTCCGTTCTGCTCACGTTCGTCCTGGGGAAGAGGCTGCTGGGCCCGGGCGCGGGCCTGGCGGGGGCGCTGGTGCTCCTGACCTCCGGACACTTCGCGGGACGGGCGCGATGGTCCTGCACCGACACCCTCCTCGTCTTCTTCTTCGTGGGCTCCATGGTCTGTGCCCGGCTCTGGATGGATGCTCCCGGCAGGCGGTGGCCCGCCGGCCTCGGGTTCTTCGCCTGCTGCGGACTGGCCACGCTGACCAAGGGACCGGTGGGGCTCGTGCTTCCCGCCGCGATCCTGCTGGCCGGCCTGCTCCTGGAGGGACGGTGGCGCGAGCTCTGGCGCTTCCCGTGGGTCCCGGGCGGCGTGCTCTACGTGGCGCTCGTGGCGCCCTGGTACGTCGCCTACGCCCTGGAGGCTGGCGAGGGGAAGCTCTCCACCGTGCTCCTGCGGGAGAACGTCACCCGCTTCCTGCACGCCTGGAACAACGTCCAGCCCTGGTACTTCTACTTCGGGCGCTTCCCGCTGAGCTTCCTTCCCTGGGCGGTCTTCCTGCCGGCCACCGTCTGGGCGCTGGTGCGCCTGGCCCGGCCCGAGGAGAAGCGCGCTCTCCGCTGGATCGCGCTCTGGTTCCTGGTGGTCTTCGTGTTCTTCTCGGCATCCTCGGGGAAGCGCACCGTCTACCTGCTGCCCCTCTTCCCCGCCGTCTCCTTGCTCGTGGGCTGGGCGCTGTGGACCGCGCTCCCCCGAGCGGGCGGGGCGGGGGCACGTGCCCTCCGGCTCTCGGCCACGCCCCTCCTCGTCCTGTTCGCCCTGGCGGCGATCGCCATACCCTTCCTCGTTGGCCGGACGCATGCGTCCGTGCGCGGACCGGCGTGGCTGGTGACCGTGTTGCTCCTTCTGGGAGCGGCTCTCCTGGTGGGACCGCTCGTCCGGGCGGAGCCCCGTACGTTCTTCGCACGCACGGTGGCCGTGCTCGTGGCGCTGCTGCTCCTGGCGGAGCACGTGCTGCTGCCCCGCATCGACGCCTACCAGAACGTGCGGACGGCGGCGGCGCGGCTCGCGGCGCTGGTCCCCCCGGGCGCCCGGTTCGGGGCCGCGGAGCCGAAGCGGGAGGCGCTCTTCTTCTACAGCGGCCGGCGCGGCGCCCCCATCCAGTCCGGGGAGGAGCTGGCGCGATTCCTCGCCGCCAACGGTCCCGCCTACTGCGTGCTCCCGGCCACGTACTGGGATCGCTGGGGGGTTGCGCAGGCGGTGCCCCATGCCGTGCGCGCTCTCCCGCCGATCTCCGACCAGCACTTCCTGCTGGTCACGAACGCCGCGCGCCCGTAGGCTCCTCCTCGTCGGCGGCGAGACACGTGCGGCACACGCGGCGCGTGGAGGCGAACCCCAGCAGCTCGACCTGGTCCGTGTGGTGGGCGGGGAGCGCAGGCTCCTCGCGCAGCAGGTCCGTGCTCAGGTACTTCTTGTTGTCGTCGGGGAAGACCGTGGCCACCACCGCACCGTCGGGCAGGTCCTCGGCCACGAGCAGGGCTCCCAGGAAGTTCGCGCCGGAGGAGATCCCGACCGCCAGGCCGAGCGTCCGGGCCAGCGCCTGCGCCATACGGATGGCGTCCCCATCATCGACCGCCACGACCGCTTCGAGCGCGCTGAGGTCGACGATCGGCGGCACGAAGTCGTCCGAGATCCCCTGGATGCGATGCCGGCCCACCTTGTGGCCGGTGGAGAGCGTGGGGGAGTTCGCGGGCTCCAGCGGATGCACCCGCACGGAGGGATCCATCCGGCGCAGGAACGCGCCCACCCCCATCACCGTTCCCCCCGTCCCCACACCGGCGACGAAGGCGGCGGGCGTGAGCCCGGCGGCGCGGAGCTGAAACCAGATCTCGGGGCCGGTTCCCTGGGCGTGCGCCTCCACGTTGTCCTCGTTCGAGAACTGGTGGGGAAGGAAGGACCCTTCCCCTCCCCGGGCGTCCGCCCGGGCGATCGCTCCCAGGAACCCGCCTTCCTCCCGGGAAACCAGGCAGACCTGGGCCCCCAGGCTGCGGATGAGGTCGACCCGCTCGCGGCTCATCCAGTCGGGCATGAAGATCGTGACGGGGTGCCCGAGGGCGCGCCCGACCAGGGCGATGGAGATGCCGGTGTTGCCGCTCGTCGCCTCGGCGATGGGCTGTCCCGGGGCGAGCGCTCCCGTGGCGGCGGCCCGCCGGAGCACGTGGAGCGCCATGCGGTCCTTGATGGATCCGCTCATGTTCAGGTGCTCGGCCTTGGCATGGACCACCCTGCGGCGGCCGCGGAACAGGCACTCCACCGCCAGGAGGGGCGTGTTCCCGATCAGGTGCCGCAGGCCGGCCAGACGGCGCTCGAGGATCTCCACGGAGGAGAGGATGTCACGGCCCCGCGGGCGCCCTCAAGCGTCCTTGGGGACCAAACGACGCCAGGTGCCGCGGTGGCGGCTCCGGCCCTCCACCTCGTACTTGGCCTCGAAGTTGGTCAGCGCTCCTTCGGACGGGAAGGGGAAGGCAGACCCTCCGAAGACGGGCTCGCGCCGGAGCCCGGCAGTGCCGTCGAGCAGAGGCTCGATCACCTCCCAGTAGGCGTCGTGGTCGGTCGCCACGTGGAGCCAGCCGCCGGGGACCAGGGTGGCGACCACCCGATCGACGGTGGAGCGGTCGAAGAAACGCCGCTTGTGGTGGCGCTTCTTGGGCCAGGGATCGGGGTAGAAGACGTAGTAGGCCGCGACCGACGCCTCCGGGATGGCGCGCGCCACCAGGTCCTTGGCGTCCGCGCGCACGAACCGCACGTTGCGCAGTCCGCGCTTCCCCGCGCGCGTCTCTGCGATGCGCAGGTACTCGTTGGCCCACTCGATCCCGAGGTGGTCGACCTCGGGCCTCGCCGCGGCCGCGGCCAGCAGGAAGCGGCCCTTGCCGATCCCCACCTCGACCTCGACGGGCGCGATGCGGCCGAACACCTCGTTCCAGACCAGGCCGGCGAGGGACCTCTCGGGATCGAGACGGAGGGGAGCGGTGGCGACGTCCACCCAGGAATTATGGCCTACGGGCAAACCTGGGCATTGCGCGGGCCCGACTGGCGCAGGCCGCCGTCGTCCCAGGTCCCCGCGAGGCCGCCGCATCCTACCCCACGCACCAGCCAGAAGACCCCGGTCCCGAGGGAGGGCACGGTGGGATCGGCCAGCGCCGTGCCGGCGAGATCGTCGGCCGGGCAGGCATCGGAGGCGGCGTCGAAGTCACCCTCGCTCTCGCGCAGGGTCTCCAGGGACCCCCGCAGGACGTCGTAGCTCTGCGCTCCCGTGGTGTCGGTCCAGCGCAGGGTCTGCCGGTCGGCGTCGAAGCGCAGGCCCGCCACCGCTCCCGGCGCGGCGGCGTTGCAGAACTCGTGGGCACCGATGTCCAGGGCGCCGTCCTCGGGGCGCACAGTCGCCGACTGGTGAACGACGTACTCCTCGGCGAGGGCGTGCGCGGGAAGGACTGCGGGATCGAGGGGCGCACCGGCATCGCGACAGGCCGATCCCGCTGCAAGGTGGAAGTCCTGCGCGGCCTCGTTCACGAAGCCGGGATTCGTTCCGGTGACGCTCGTGCCGTCGTCGGCCACGGTGCCGGTGAAGGTGCCGAAGGAGACGCGGTAACCAGGCTTCAGCCAGTTATGGCTGAGGTGCAGCACGCCGTCCGTGTCCATGAGGGACAGCGAGGTCCCCCCGGCCACCGGCAGATAGACGATGTTGTCCCGGGCATCGCAGGTCTCGGCGCTGGTGGAGAGGCGCACGAGCGTGGTGCGGTTCACATCGGTGCGGCGGGAGATGAAGGTGTTGCCGTACAGCCAGAGCATCCCCTTGCGGTAGTTGGCGGTGGTCCCGGAGTCGCCGCCGTAGTGGACGAGCTGGCGGTTGCCGGCGCCGTCGGGCTCGATCAGGACGTTGCCGTAGACGTGCGTCTGTCCGTAGCCCGGGTGGGAGCGGATGAGCGCGCTGTCCTCGCCGTCCACCAGGTCGAGCTGGCGGTTGCCGCCCTCGATCCAGTTGTAGCGGACGACGAGCCCCGCCGAGCGGTCCTTGAGGTTGTTCCCCGAGGCGCCGGGCAGCAGCGGTCCCAGCCGGTTGTGCTGGAACGTCATGCCGATGCCGGCCACGTAGAGGTTGTGCTCGAAGATGCTGCCGACGTTGCCATTGTCGTGGATGAAGCAGCCGTCGACCAGGATGTTCCGCGAGGCCACGGCATCGCTGCTCGCCACGAAGAACCCGTTCCCGGAGTCGGTCAGCTCGCAGTCGCGAACGGTGATGTTCTCCCCCTTCTCCACGTAGATGGTGGAGGCGTTGGCGGAGTAGCTCTGCGTTCCCCCTCCGTCGTCCATGAAGCTCCGGCCGCTGCGCGCGCCCGTGACGTGCAGCCCTTCCAGCACGATCCACTTCGGGATCGTGTCGGGCGGGATGCTGGAGGCGCCGATCTTGATCACACCCCGCCCCTCGGACGCATAGTCGAGCGCGAGGCGCGTGGTGGCGCCGTCGCCGTCGATGACCGGGCGCTCGCCGCCCGGACCGGGGATGCCGCGCACGACGATGGGGGCGGCCGCCGTTCCCTGGCGGCCGATCACCCACTTCTCCTTGTAGGGTGTGCTCCGCCAGTGGATCTGCACCACGTCACCGGGGCCGAGCGCCTCCCAGGGGACGTCGCCGATGGCGGCGTACGGCTGGCCCGGTCCCACGTCGTAGATGGTGGCGGCGGTCGCGGGCGCGACCGTGGTGAGCAGGGCGAGGAGGAGAGCACGCATGGGGGACCTCGTGCCGAGAATGTAGGTCCCCCCGCGTGCCATGCCGACGACGAAATCGTCAGCGCCGCTGTGCCTCCATCTGGGAGAAGAACTCCTTGCCGGCCTTGTCCATCTCCTGGGGCGTCATGTCCTTGACCCGCTGGGCCAGGGACCAGAGGTGGCCGTACGGGTCCTCGAGCTGGCCCATGCGGTCCCCCCAGAACTGGTCTCCCAGGGCCATCCGTTCCTTGGCCCCGGCGCCGATGGCCTTCTTCCACGTCGCATCCACGTTTTCCAGGTAGAGCCACAGCCGCGCCGGCGGAGCGCCCTGGTAGGCGCGGGGACTGCGCACGCCCATCTCCGGCATCTCGTCGCTGAGCATGACCGGGGAATCTCCGATCCGGATCTCGGCGTGCATGATCTTGCCGTCGGGGCCG
>DASUFT010000040.1:0-81814 GCA_036274395.1 Candidatus Polarisedimenticolaceae bacterium
CAGGCGCAGCTCCTCTGCCTCTGCTCGCCCAGCAATCCCACGGGAACGGTGATCGAGCCCGACCGCCTGCGCGCCATCACCCAGGCAGTGGTGGACGAGAACCGGCGGCGGGACCGGCAGGGGAAGCGGAACCTCTTCCTCCTCTTCGACCAGGTGTACGCGGCCCTCGTCTTCGGTGGGGCCCGGCACGTGCACCCGGTGGCGGTGTGTCCGGAAGCCGCGCCGTACACGATCGCGCTGGACGCCGTCTCCAAGCAGTTCGCGGGGACGGGCCTGCGCGTGGGGTGGATGCTGGCGCCGCCCCCGATCGCCGCGCGCATGCGGGACTATCTGGGCCACGTGGGCGCGTGGGCTCCCCGGGCGGAGCAGGTGGCGGCGGCGGGGTTCCTCGAGGACGACGACGCGGTGGCGGCCTGGCGGCGGGAGATGAGCGCGCGCGTCCACGAGCGGCTGACGGCGCTGCACACCGGCTTGATGGAGCTGAAGCGCGCCGGCTATCCCGTGGACTGCGTTCCTCCTCAGGGGGCGATCTACCTCTCCATGCGCCTGGACCTCGTGGGCCGCACGCTGGACGGCAAGCCCCTCGCGAGCAACGAGGCGATCCGCCAGGTCCTCCTCGGCGAGGCGGGAGTGGCCGTCGTTCCCTTCCAGGCCTTCGGGCTTCCCGACGAGACCGGCTGGTTCCGCATCTCGGTGGGCGCGGTCTCCATGGAGGAGATCCGGGAGGCCCTTCCGCGGATGCGGCGGCTCCTCGACCGGCTGGTGTGAGGCCGCTCCGCGCCCTCTGGCTGTTCCTCGCGCCGTTGCTGGCGGCGATGTCCCCCCCGCCCGAGGACTGGACCCTGCTGGACGGGGAGGGCCGCCCGCTCGCCCACGGCCGCGTGGTGGTGCACGGGCGTCCCGGCGGCGTGCGCACGGACGCCCAGGGCCGCTTCGCGCTCACCCCTCTCCCCACGCCGCCGTTCCAGCTCGTGATCTTCGACGAGAGCGGCGCGTTCCGGGGAACCTTCGTGGTGGAGGAGCCTCCGGCCACCCCCGAGGCGCGCATCCTCCGCCTCGTCGAGGAAAGCGTGGCGGTGGCCCCCGAGGAGGGGATCGCGCCCGAGACGCCGGCGCCGCCGGCCTCGGCGGCCAGCCGCATCGGCCGGCAGGTGCTCGACGACGAGCGGCCCGCGCGCGTGGCCGACGCGCTGCGTCACGTCCCCGGGGGCGCGGTCACCGAGGGAGGGGCCTCCGCCGTTCCCTCGCTGCGGGGCCTGCCGCGGGGCCGAACGCTGCTCCTCCTGGACGACGCGCGCGTGACCTCGGAGCGGCGCGCCGGGCCCTCGGCCACGTTCGTGGATCCCTTCTCGCTGGGCTCGATCGAGGTGGTGCGCGGACCGGGATCGGTGCTCTACGGCTCGGACGCCATCGGGGGCGTGCTGCACAGCCGCACCCCGCTCCCCACCCGCGAGGGGTTCGCGGGACGGTGCGTGGCCGAGGCCGGGTCCTTCGGCGCCTTCGCCGGAGGGGCCGAGGCGAGCGTGCCCGTGGGCGCGGGAGCGCTCCTCCTTCAGGGGCACGCCCGCCAGGTGGACGACTACGACGCGCCCAGCGGAACGGTCTTCGACACCGCCTCCCGGGCCCAGGGGGGGCTCGTCCGCTACCTGGCGCCCGTGGGGCCGGCGCGCCTCACCGCCGGTCTGCAGGTGGACCGTGGGGACGACATCGGCAAGCCCTCCCTCACCTGGCCCGACGACCGCGCCTTCTACCCGGAAGAGGAGTCGGACCGTTTCAGCCTGGGGGCGGACGTCTCCGGCGTCGCCGGCTTCGACGACGTCGCGCTGCGCGCGTTCTATGGCCGCTATGCCCTGATCACCGACCGGGTGCGCCTGAACGGCGACGGCACCTCCCGCACGTCGCGTGCCGACGTGGAGGCGCACGACGGCTCCCTGCGCGTCCTGGGCACCCGCCGTCTGGGCGAGGGAAGCCTGCGCACCGGGTTCGATCTCTCCGGCCGCTTCGGCCTGCAGGCGCTGGGGTTCACCTACGAAGGGGAGGCGCTCACCGCCTCCGAGGTCTCCATCGACTCCGCGGAGCGCACCATGGCGGGCATCTTCGCGGAGACCGAGCAGCCGCTGCCGTGGGCCCGCTGGAGCGTGGCGGGAGGGCTCCGGGGCGACCGCGTGCGGGCGCAGAACGAGGGAGGCTACTTCGGGGACCACACGGTCTCCCACGGCGCGATCTCCGGCTTCGCCGCCGTCACCTTCGTGCCCGCCGGCGCCTGGAGCACGACGCTGCAGGTGTCGCGCGGCTTCCGGGACGCCATGCTGTCGGACCGCTACTTCCGGGGGGTCTCCGGCCGCGGCTTCATCACCGGGAACCCCGACCTGGAGCCGGAGACGACGCTGCAATGGGACCTGGCGGTGCGTCACGAGACCGCCCGCTGGGGCATCGGGCTCTACGGCTACCGTTACGTGCTGCACGACCTCATCGAGCGCTACCGCCCGGCGGGATCCAGCGACTTCGCCTTCCGCAACGCGGGGACCGAGGATCTCCACGGGGCGGAGCTGGAGAGCGAGGCCGTGCTCCCCGCGGGGCTCGTGGCGCGCGCCACCCTGGCCTGGGCACGGGGCGAGATCCAGGAAGACGGCACGCCCGCCCCGGACGTGCCGGCGCCCAGCGCCGGCGTGGCACTGGAGCGGCGCACCGGAGCCTGGCGCGGCTGGGTGCAGTGGACCGTCTTCCTGCGCGACGACCGCCCTCGCACCCTGGACCAGGGGGGCACGGAGACGGTCGTCCCCGGCTACGCGCTGCTCGACGCCTCCCTGGGCCGCGCGGTGGGGAAGAACCTGGAGGTTCGCCTCATCGGACGGAACCTGCTGGACAAGCTCTACCCCGGCGGCTCCGACGAGGTCGACGCTCCTGGCCCGGGCCGCAGCGCGACCCTGGCACTCTCCGGCCGATGGTGAGTCCCGGCCTCTGCGCCTCCTGCCGCTGGTCCCGCCGCGTCGTCTCCGCCCGGGAGTCCGTCTTCTGGCGCTGCGCGCGCTCCGAGGTGGATCCGCGCTTCCCCAGGTACCCGCGCCTCCCCGTGCTGGCCTGCGCCGGCTACGAGGAGGGCGAGGGGGAGGAGGAGGGCGAGGCCTGAGCCTCGTCAGCGGGGGAGGCGCGCCTCCAGGTCGTCCAGGATGGCCAGGCACTTGGGGCAGCCGGTGCACTGGGTGAGCGAGCTGCCGCAGGGAACGCCGTCCCCCTGCAGCTCGTAGCACTTGCAGCTCACCGAGAAGTCGAGCACGGCGCCCATGAGGCGCATCACCCGATCCCGCATGGGCCCCTCGGGAAGGTCGTGGAGGCGCAGGGTCACTTCCTCGGCTCTCATGCGGCACCTCGTGCGGCGCGTCCGGTGCGAAGGCCCGCCGCGAACGCGCGCTCGTTCATTTCCAGCAGGGCCGGCTTCCCGCGCAGTGCGTCGCGCACCGCACCGAGCACGGTGGCCTCGGGGAGGAGGCCAGTGATCCCCAGGAGCGCTCCCAGGGCGACCACGTTCTTGACCATGACCCGGCCCACCGACGCGGCGATCTCCGAGCAGGGGATGCCCACCACGCGCACGCCCTCCGGCAGCTCGGGCGCCAGGGGGACGACGGAGGCGTCGTAGAGGATCGTCCCTCCCCGCTTCACCAGCGGGCCGAAGCGCGCCAGGCTGGGGGCGTTGAAGGCGACGAGGACGTCGGGCTCGGGGACCGCCGGCGAGGCCACGGCGTGGCGGGCCATCCGCACGTCGGCGTACGAGGTCCCCCCCCGCGACTCCGGCCCGTAGGAGGGGATGTGCGTGGCGTCCAGCCCCTCGTGGATGGCGGCGCGGGCCAGGAGGAGCGCCGCCGTCTGCGCGCCGTCGCCCCCCGCCCCCGCCAGCTTCAGCGCCGCATGATCGCCGAAGGTCGCCGCCAGTCCCTCCCCCGTGCGGATGGGCTCCGGCTCGTCGGCCCCGAAGAGCGCGGCCACGGTGTCGGCATCGAAGGAGGGATCGCCGTGGGGCGTCCAGGCCGGGAGGCTCTCGGGCGTCGTGTCCTTCTTCACGCCCAGCGGGAAGAAGGGGACCATCACCTCGCGCACCCACGTCTCGGCATCGGCCGCGCTCCCCTTGAGGTGCGTGGGGCACTCGGCCAGGATCTCCACGAACCCCACGCCGCGCCCCTCGATCTGGAGCTGCAGCGCCTTCTTGATCGCCTTCTTGGCGCGCAGGCGCTGCTTGGCGTCGTAGAGGGCGACCCGCTCCACGTAGGAGGTGCCGTCGAGCAAGGCCATCTGCTCGGCCACCCGAAGGGGCTGGCCCATGGAGCGGTCACGTCCCTCCGGGCTCGTCGTGGTCTTCTGTCCGGGAAGCGTGGTGGGCGCCATCTGCCCGCCGGTCATGCCATAGATCGCGTTGTTCACGAAGATCACGGAAAGCGGGACGCCGAGCTGGGCGGCGCTGAAGATCTCGGCCAGGCCGATGGAGGCGAGATCGCCGTCCCCCTGGTAGGAGATGACGATGGAGCCGGGGTTCGCGAGCTTGTGCCCCAGCGCCACCGCCGGGGCCCGGCCGTGGGCGGCCTGCGTGTTCCCCACGTCCAGGTAGTAGTACATGAAGACGGCGCACCCCACGGGCGAGATGGCCACCGTCCGGTCCTGGATCCCCAGCTCGTCGATGCTCTCCGCCAGGTAGCGGTGGACCAGGCCGTGCCCGCAGCCGGCGCAGTAGTGCGTGGCATGGGCCTTCAGGCCGGCGGCGTGGTCGTGGCGCTCGAAGGTCGGATAGAAGACGCGGCTCGCCATCGGCTCACCCCAGAGGTGCCGGTGCCAGCGTCCGCACCGACTGGACGATCTCGTGCACCTGCGGCAGCACGCCGCCGTAGCGCTGCACGCGCTCGATCGCCGGCGGCTGGATGCCGGCGTGGCTCAGGGCCAGGCGCAGCTCGTCCTCGAGCTGGCCGTGGCTGGCCTCGACCACCACCAGGCGGGGGAGGCGCGGCATCAGCGTGCGCAGGGCGTCGATGGGAAAAGGCCAGAGGGACTGGGGCCGGAAGAGCCCCGCCTTCACGCCGGCCGCGCGCAGCTCCTCCACCGCTCCCAGGGCGGCCCGGGCCGGCGTCCCGGTCGCCACCAGCAGCACCTCGGCGTCCTCGCAGCGGTCGAGGGCGGCCCGCTGCTGCTCGGCCTGCATCCGGGCGTACTTGGCGTTGAGGTCACGGTTGAACGCCTCCAGATCCGCTTCCGCGATCAGGATGGAGGCGACGAGGTTCCTGCGGTGCGCGCGGTCGCCCCACACCGCCCAGGCGGGGAGACCGGGCTGCACGAGCGCGCGGGGAAGGACGACCTTTCCGGTCATCTGCCCCAGGTAGCCGTCGGCGAGCACGATCACGGGATTCCGGTAGCGGAAGGCGAGATCGAAGGCGTCGAAGGTGAAGTCCAGCATCTCCTGGGGCGTGGACGGCGCCAGGACGATGGCCTGCGTGTTGCCGTGCCCCAGACCGCGGCAGGCGAGCTTGATGTCCGCCTGCTCGGGCCCGATGTTTCCCAGGCCCGGGCCGCCGCGCATCACGTTCACCACCACCGCGGGCAGCTCCGCCCCGATCATGTAGGAGATCCCCTCCAGCATGAGGCTGAAGCCGGGCGAGGAGGTGAAGGTCATGGTGCGCAGGCCGGCGGCCGCCGTCCCGTACATCATGTTGATCGCGGCCACCTCGCTCACCGCCTGCAGGAAGCTCCCCGACAGCGCGGGCAGCATCTTCGCCATCAGCTCGGCCCCCTCGGTGGAGGGCGTGATCGGGTAGCCGTAGAAGTGCCGGCAGCCCGCCAGCAGCGCCCCCATGGCCGAGGCGTAGGTCCCCTTGACGATGCGCGGGGGCATGGCCGGCAGCGGCACCAGGACGTCGGGCACCTCCACCGGGGCGGGGAGGGGCTCGCCCTCGGTGGGCGTCCCTTCCACCTGCGCCGCGAGCCCGAAGGGCTCGGGGCAGGCATCGAGGCAAAGGCCGCACGCGGTGCAGCGTTCCAGGTCGAGGACGACGGGCATGAGCCCGCTCCGGGGGTGGATCTCGGTGCCGGGCTCGATGCACCCCTGGGCGCAGGCCTCGATGCAGCGCCCGCACCCCTTGCAGAACTCCGGCGTGAGGACGGGCCGCGGCCGGGGACGGGCTGGTGCCATCGAAGACCCCTCCGCGGGCGGGAGCTTGCAAGGGGATCGCCAACGATGGAGGCGGAAAGACGCTGCCTCGGTAGACGCCGCGCGCAAGGTGCGACGGGATCGGTCCTCAACCCGGCAAGTTTTGCGACCCCGCGTCCTCGACAGGAAGGGGCGGGCGCGGTATCTCCCCTGGGATGCGGGGGGCTTGGCTCGGGATCGGTGTGCTGCTCGCGGCGAGCGGCGTCCTCGCCGCGCCGCCCGTGATCCCCGACGTGCCCGCGCGCGAGATCGAGGTCACGGCGGAGATCGGGGACGTGTCCGCCCCCGACCGGGGCCTGGTCGCGCTCTCCGACGGGTCCGGCGCCGCGACGCTCCTCGTGCGCGAGGCGGGCCACCTCCGCTCCCAGCGCTCGAGCGACGGCGGGGCGACCTGGCTGCCGGAGGTGGAGGTGACGGCGGCCTCCTCCCGGCCGGTGCTCGACCACGAGGCGGTGCTCGCGTCCGACGGTGCGCTGGTGGCCGTCTGGGCGGCGCCCGACCCGGCAGGGGACCGGGCGCTGTACCTGTCGCGCAGCGCCGATCACGGCGCGAGCTGGACCTCGCCGGTCGCGGTGGTGCATGCGGGACTCCCCGGACACGGCGCCGAGCTCTTCTCGGTCGCGGCCGGAGGCGGCGGCCGCACGGCCATCGTCTGGTCGGACGGCGCCACGCAGTCCGTCCACGCCCGCGTCACGCTGAACGGCACGACGTGGCAGGACCCGGTGGCGGTCTTCACCGCCCTGGAGGAGGGTGGGCCCGTCATCCAGAGCCTGGACGTGGGTCTCGGCCCCGGCGGTGACGTTCACGTCGTGCTCGTCCAGGACCGGCTGGATTTCACCCTTCGGCTGTACACGTCGCGCTCGACGGACGGCGGAAAGGCCTTCGATCCGGTCATCGAACGCACCCAGCAGTTCCCCGTGGCGACGCCTCGCCCGAGGAGCGCCGACCTGGAGGTCGACGACGACGGTACGGTCCTGATCGCGGCGCTTCTCCAGGGGGCGGGTCGGCTCGGCCTCCTCCGCTCGACGGATGGCGGCCTCACCTTTGCCGGATCGACGCCGGTGACGATCCAGGGCACGAACAACTCGGTGACTCCGATTCTGACGTCCTGGACCGGCACCCCGAACATCGCCGTGCGCTGCGTCGAGGGAGCCGGTCGTCTGGTGTTCGCCCTGTCGACCGACGGCGGGGTGGGTTTCCTCCAGTGGAAGTTCGGGCCGGCGCCGCAGCCGGATGCGCTTGGAAGCGCCGTCGCCCGCACGCCGACCGGACGGACCGTGGTGTCGTACGTGGATCGCAGCCGGAATGACATCTTCTTGCCCCCGCCACCCATGGTGATCGCGTCCTCCACGGTGGATGGATCCACGTGGACGGGGGCGAGGGTGGACGACCTTCCGGGACCCTTCCAGAGGGTCCCCGTGTCGCTGGGACTCGTCACCGGGCCTGCCGGCCTGGTAACGGTGGTCTGGGAGGATCCGCGGCCCGACGCGGGGACCACGTCGATCTGGCACGCGACCGCCCCGGCGGAGACGATGCAGTTCGGCGCATCCGCGCGCGTCGATTCGGACGCCGCCGTGAGCCGCCTCGACGCATTCCCCCAGCCCACCGTGGCGTCCGACGGGGGCGCCCACGTGATGGCCGTGTTTCCTGCAGCCGCCCGGTCGGAGTTGAACGACCTCCACGTGGCGACCTCGTCGGATGGTGGTCACACGTTCGCGCCGCCGCAACGCATCGGGAGCGATGCCGTTGGAGAGAGGAACAACGTCGCACCCGCGGCGGCGCTCGCGCCCGACGGCGTGGGCTGGGTGCTCTCGGAGGTCAGCGCCCCCGGCTCGAATCTCACCTACGCGCTGCGTGTCTTCCGGACCGCAGACTTCGGGGAGTCCTTCCCCGAGGAGCCGATCTTCTTGTACTCGGGAACCTACGACGGCCTGGTACACGTGGCCATGGCCGGATCGATCGGGCTAGCCGCTTGGGTGGACGGAGGACTCGAGGCCCGGCTGGCGCGCGGAGGAGGTCCGGGAACCTCGGTGACGCAGACGTTGCTGTCCACCTCATCCGAGACCGCCGCTGTCTGCGCCGACGGGCAAGACGTCACCGTCGTGTACCAGGAGGGGGAGAACCTGGTCGGCAAGCAGAGCGCGGACGCGGGGGAAACGTTCGGTCCAGCCCACTCCTTGCACGCGCACCCGCAGTACGTGCACGTCGCCTGCGCCGGGGACCAGGCCACGGCCGTCTGGCTGGGGCCGGGAGACCAGGGAGCCACCTCGCTCCATCCAGGTGAAGGCGGGATCCGTACCGCGAACCTCGGCCCGAGCGGCTGGAGTAACCCCATCACGCTGGGACCGGCGAGCTTCGCGCTTCCACACGTCGTGCGCCGGGGAACCCTGGCGTTCGCCGCCTGGGACGAGAACGGGAAGATCTGGATCGCGCGGTCCGGGGATGGAGCCACGACCTGGACACCCGCCGAGCGCCTGGACGAATCGAACCCGGGCGGCGTCCACGACCCGACGTCGTGGAACGTCGAAATCGCGACCGACGTTACCGGACGCCTATGGGCCTTCTGGGAGGAGAAGCTGGGGGCGGAGGCGTCGGTGGTGGTGCGCCGCTCGGACGACGGCGGATCCGTGTGGAGGAAGATGCGCCGCGTCTCCCGGGAGCAGCCGCAGCACGCGATGGCGCGGCACGGTTTCCCCTACAACGCACGGGTAGCGACGGTGCCGGGGGCTGCGCTGCTCGCCTACGCTGGCCCCTTGACTTCCGACTGGCGCAGCGTCTTCGTCAACGCCGACGATGCGCTCGACGCGGACCGGGACGGCCATCCCAACGACGAGGACTGTGCGCCGGAGGACCCGGACAGGTATACCTGCAGCAGTCCGCCGGTGGCCGCCGCGGGCGCGAACCAGACGGTCGAATGCACGGGCAACCTCGCTGCCCTCGTGCACCTCGACGGCACGGCGAGCGTGGATCCGGACGGCGATCTGGCGTCCTACCTCTGGACGGAGCAGGGCGCATCCCTGGCGGATACTTCGACGGCCGACGTGATGCTGCCGCTGGGAGCGCACACGGTGACCCTCACGGTCAGCGACTCCACCGGCGCTTCGGATACGGATGACGTGGCCATCGACGTGGTGGACACGCAGCCGCCGGCCGGCGGCTTGACCTTCCCTGTGGATGGCGCCTGCTATGGCCCCGCACAGGTCCCCGTGGTGCTGGACGACGACGCCGCGGACGTGTGCGACCCCGCGCCGGAGAAGAACTTCACGCCGGCAATGTCCTTCGACGCCCACGGCGATCACCTTGCCACCTTGCGCGTGCAGGACGCGGCCGGCCTGCTGCGCGAGTCGAGCGTCGCCTTCACCGTCGACCTCGTCCCGCCCATGGCAGGCATCGCGCGCAGCAGCGGGCGGATCGATCCCGGGCACCTTCCCCTCCTCCTCGGGGTGACCGGCAGCGACGACGACGGGGCGAGCGGGGGCGTGCTCCACGAGAGGCTCTTCCTGGACGGCTGCCTGGCGCTCGACGGCGACCTCGAGGGAGACGGCGACGGGCTCCTGTCCGACGAGACCCTGAGCCTGGCGATCGGGGATCTCTGCTCGCTGGCGGCGCGGTGCGGGTTCGCCGTGCTGGCGGAGCCCGAGCTACGCCTGGAAGCGGTGGACTGCGCAGGGAACGTGGGAAGCGCCACCGCCCGGCTGGGCGGCGCGTTCCCGGCCGGCATCTGCCGCTCCCCCCGTGGCCGGCGCTTGGGTCCCGGCGGCCGATCGGTCTCCCTGGACCGTCGCTGACCACCTCCCGCGCAGGAAGGCGCGGTCCACCGGCGCGCTGATGCCGGCCCACGGCGGACGGCTGTGGCTGGAGGAGCAAGGACCCGGCGCCACCTTCTCGATCGAGCTTCCTGCCTAGTTTTCTCTTGCCTCCGGGCGGATTGGACGGGTATGAATGTGCCACCCGGGGCGCCACCATTCAGTCGCCCCTCCTTCGAACGGGGGCAACATGGTCACCTTGCTGCTGCTGGCCGCCGCGGCACTGGCGCCTCGGACGTCCGCTCCGCCGGCTCTCCCGCCACCGGCGCTCGCCGCGCCGGAAGCCCGCGACTGCGACGCCGAGGTCCCCGGTAATCAGTACAACGACCGCATCGACTGCCGGGCGCAGAACGTCCACGCGGCCGCCTTCGCGTACGTGGACAGCGTGCTCGAGCACGACCGCATCCGCCGTGCCCTCGGAGGCGACCCCATCTTCAACGACACGCAGACCGACCACCTGCTGGCGGCACGCGAGCGCGCCCGCACGGCCAAGGACCGCACGCACGAGGCGAAGGGGTTCCAGGGCTCGGTCAAGAAGCAGAAGGCCCAGGACGCGGACTGCTACGTGAAGGAGATCCTCGGCGACGGCGGACCGCACGGGGGGGACGACGTCCAGCCCTGCACCCAGGGCGAGGACTGTGAGGAGGTGATCGGGGACGACATCGGAGACGACGACGGGATCTGCAAGCTCCGCGGGAACAACCGCGAGGTGTGCGTGACGGTCTGCCAGCAGCCGCTCCCCAGCGACGAGGACGAGTACGACCCCGACTTCACCGTGGAGACGGAAAAGGGGCTGGACGAGCTGGAGGTGGCGCTGAACGATGCCACCGAGGAGGTGAGGAAGTCGACGCGCCGGATGCTGGCCATGTTCGCGGCGCGTCCGACGGGCCAGCCCCTGACGGCGTGCGAGCAGTACCAGTTCGACCAGTTCCCCGGCTATGCGTTCATGCAGGTGTCGCAGGTGGTCAAGAACATCTCGAACGCCGCCACCGACGGCTGCGGGGTGGTATGTGATCAGGACGCCTTCGGCTGGAACTGCAAGGGGGCCTGCCTGGTCTTCGTGATCGTCGACGGCATCGTCAACAGCGTCTACGACGGCTTCGCCCTCAAGGACGACGACAACGGCTCGAACCAGCTCGACGCGGTGGCGAGGTGCACGACGGAGCTGAGCGCGGACATCGCCTCCGTCTCCGGGGCGGTGGGGGGCACGCAGGCATCGCTGGACGAGGTGAACCTCCGCCTGGACGCCATCGAGGCGAGTCTGGCCGCGCTCGACGCCTCGATGCGGCAGCGGTTCGACGGCGTGGACCTGCAGCTCTGCACGCCGCAGGGTCAGCGCACGTGCTTTCCCGCGCAGTCCGGGAGCGAACGCGATGCGTCGGACCCCACCGCCGGCAAGGGACGCCGGCCGTCGCTGACACGGTGAGCCTCAGGGAGGGGTCTGGGAACTCGGCTCCTCCCGGTTGAGCAGGGAGCGCACGGCCGCCACCAGGCCGGCCACCAGCCCCTCGGTGACGCCCCGGAGGCCGTCGGTGACCGAGCGCACAGCGGAGCCGAACCCGGCGAGGTCCTCGGCCAGGCCACGCAGCCGGTCCGCCCCCTGCTGCACCGACGCGCTGGCGCGGTTCAGATCCTCCAGCGTCTTCCGGGCCTCGTCCAGCGTCTGGTTCAGCCGGCCCCCCGTGTCCTGAAGGAAGACACGCAATTCCCGAAGCGTACTCCGCAGCTCGAGGAGAGCGAACGCTCCCGGGATCGCGAGCAGCGCCACCAGCACCAAGAGCACGATTTGCCACGTTTCCATTGCTTGCTCCCCAATCGCGAGACTACTTGAAATCCGCGCGCTTCGGCGGACCGAGAGGGCCCTATATTCCCGCCATGCGCGTCGTCACCTCCTTCCTTTCTCTCTTGTGCGCCGTGAGCCTCACCCACGCCGCCCGGCCCGAGCTGCGCCTGGCGGGCGGGACGTTCCGCCCGGGAGCCAAGGCGGAGACGGCCGCCGCCACCAGCCCCCGCGGGCAGCGCTACCTCGTGGCCGTCACGCGCGAGGCGCTCGATCCGGACGATCGGGCCGCGCTCGCCGCCGCCGGGGCCGAGGTGCTGGACGTGCTCCCCGTGCACGGGTACCGCGTGCGCCTGTCCCCGGAGGCCGAGGGGGACGTGCGCCGGCTGCCCTTCGTGGTCTGGCTGGGGCCGCTGCCGGATCGGTTCAAGGTGCTGCCCGAGGTCGCCGCCGCCGCCGCCGGCACCGGGGAGACCGCGGTGCGCGTGATCCTCGCGGCCGCCGAGCCTCCGGCGCGCGTGCTGGCGCTCCTGTCCGGGCTGGACACGGTGGCCACCCCCGCCGGCCCGCACGGCGCCTGGCGCGTGCAGGTGGCGCTCCCCGCCGGCCGGCTGGCCGCGCTCCTCCCCAAGCTGTCGGCGCTCCCCGAGGTGGACGGGATCGAGCCCGCGCGGCGCGCCCGCCTGCTCAACCAGGACGCGGTGTGGGTGCACCAGTCCTTCATCGGTCCCTCGCCGCAGCAGACGCCGATCTTCGCCCGCGGCATCTTCGGCTGCGGCCAGATCCTGGCCACCGCGGACTCGGCTCAGGACCACGACCTCTGCTTCTTCCGGGACACCGTGAACGGCGCCCCCCCCATCGCGACCTGCGCCTCGCCGCCCTGTCCGGCGGCCGCCCCGGGGAACCGCCGGAAGGACATCCTCTACTACAACTGGTCCGGCGGACCGATCGGCGAGGCCGACACCTGCCCCGCCACCATCACGGGCACGAGCGGCCACGGCACCCACACCTCCGGCTCGCTCGCCGGGGACAACACGCCCTACGCCGACTGCACGGGGTTCACCACGGCGAACCGGAACGGCGGGGACGGGCAGGCGCCCGGGGCGAAGCTCGTGGTCCAGGAGCTGGGGGATGGGCTCGAGTACCTGAACGACCTCGGGGGCACGGTGTGGAACCTCGCCGACGTGGCGTTCCAGACCGGCGCGCGCATCCAGTCCTTCTCCTGGGGGAGCGCGTGCCACGACCTCTTCGGCAACTGCATCCCCGGCTGCACCATGCCCTACGACTCCTTTGCCCGCGACGCCGATCTCGCGATGTGGGCGCATCCCGATCTCCTGCTCGTGGCTGCGGCGGGAAACGCGGGGGAGTTCTGCCCCGCGCCCATCTCGGTGGGGACGCCGGGCCTGGCCAAGAGCCTGCTCACGGTGGGCGCGCTGGGCCACGGAACGTCGGCGAGCTTCCCTTCCAGCTTCTCGAGCCCGGGGCCGGTGGAGGACGGAAGGCTCAAGCCCACGGTGGCGGCGGAGGGCGAGGCCGTGGTCTCCGCCGCGTCCGATGCCGTGATCGGCAGCAACAATTGCGGGAGCTGCTCGCTGGACGGCTCGTCGATGTCGGCGCCCATCGCGGCCGGGCTCGCCGCCCTGGTGCGCGAGTACTACACGGCCGGGTTCTACGCGACGGGCGCGCGCAACGCGGGCGCGGGGTTCGTGCCCAGCGGCGCCCTCCTGAAGGCGACCCTGATCGACGGATCGGTCCCCCTCGGTCCCGCCGCACCGCAGCCCGACTTCGACGCCGGGTACGGGCGCATCCTGCTCTCCGGAACCCTGGCCTTCACCGGCAGCCCCTTCTCGCTCCGCGTGGACGACCGGCGCGAGGGTCTCGTCACGGGTGGGGTGGTGGAGCACGCCTACGACGTGGCGGCGGGGACGCCCTTCCGCGCCACGCTGGTGTGGAGCGATTACCCGGCGGCCCTGAACGCCGCCTCCACGCGGGTCAACGAGCTCGAACTCGAGGTCATCGACCCCACGGGCACCCGGTGGTTCCAGACCCTGGACGGCAACGGGCTTCCCCTGCGCACCGCAAACCCCGCCGCTCCGCACGACGCGGTGAACGTGGAGGAGCGCCTGGTCTTCGACGCCCCCCAGGCGGGACGGTGGATCGTGCGCGTGCTGGGGGTGGACGTGCCGTGGGGCCCGCAGCCCTTCGCGCTGGTGGTGCGCGGGGCCTTGACGGACTGCCCGTCGCCCCCGGCGCCCGCGGCGCCGGCGCTGTCGACGCCGGCACAGCGCCAGGTGCAGGTGAGCTGGAGCACGGTGTCCGGTGCTGTCGCCTACGACGTGTACCGCAGCCTGGGCGGGTGCAGTGCCGGCTCCTTCGTCCCCGTGGCCAGCGCGATCCCCGGCACCTCGTTCCTGGACACCACGGTCTCCGGTGGGGTGACGTACGGGTACGCCGTCGCCGCCGCCTCGGACACGGCCGGGGCCTGCGAGTCGCCCCGCTCGGCCTGCGTCCCCGTCGTGCCCACGGGGGACTGCACGCTCGCCCCCGCCTTCGGCGGCGTGGCGAGCGCGGAGAGCGCCGGCCTCGCCACCTGCACCGTCCACCTGGCCTGGAGCGCGGCGACGCCCTACTGCGCGGGGGACGTCCGCTACAACGTGTACCGCGGCACCGCGCCGGGCTTCGTGCCCGGACCGGCGAACCGGGTGGCGAGCTGCCTCACCGGCAGCGGGTGGGACGATGCCACCGGCCTCGTCTCCGGGCAGACCTACTGGTACGTCGTGCGCGCCGAGGATGCCTCGCCCGGTCACGGTGGACCGTGCCGCGGGGGCAACGAGGAGGCGAACACGGTCAGGGCGAGCGCCGCTCCCTTCGGTCTCCCCGCCACGGGGACGTGGACGGACGACGCCGGTGACACCGGCACCGCGACGCTGGGGACGGTGTCCCCCTGGACGGTGGACCTCTCCGGCGGGCGCACGGGCTCCCGGGTCTACGTGGCCGAGAGCTTCGCCGGGGCCTGCGCCGACGTGACCACCCCGGCGCTCACGCTGGCCGACCCCGGGGAGGGGCCACAGCTCACGTTCTGGACCAAGCACGACCTCGAGTACGACCCGACGGGCGAGATCTTCGGCACCGAGGGCTCGCTGGGGCAGGTGGAGATCGCCATCGGTCCCGGCTTCTCGAACTGGTCCCGCGTGCCGCTGACGCCCAACTATCCCAACCCCGTCGACTTCCCCTTCAACGACTGCCCGACCACGCAGCAGCTCACCCGCTATTTCACGGGAACGCAGCTCACCTACCAGACCTACACCGCCTCCCTGGTGAACTGGGCGGGGGGCGACGTCAAGCTGCGCTTCCACCTGTCCGGCGACTACCTGTACCCGGGCGGCCACTGGTGGATCGACGACCTCGCGGTCACGGGAGCCCTGGTGCCCGGGACGTGCACGACCGGAGCGGCGGGTCCACCGCCAATCCCGAACCTCACGGTGGCGAAGAGCGGCGGAAACGTCGTGGTCACCTGGAACGCGGCATCCTGCCCGGCGACCGCGGTGAACCTCTACCGCGGGAGCCTGGGGAGCTTCGGCGCCTTCACCGGTGGCACGTGCGGGTTGCCCGCCAGCGGCTCCGCCACCGTGACGCTCCCTGGCAACGTGTGGTTCCTGCTCGCCGCCACGGATGGGGCGGCCACGGACGGAAGCTACGGCCTCACGGGGACGGGCGCGGAGCGCGTGATCTCGGGGGCGTCCACCGCCTGTCCCGGGACCACCCAGCACGTGACCACCGGGAATTGCCCGTAGGGGGACAGGCACCTGGAGGAGTTGTAGGCTCGGTGCGTGGCCGAGCCTCCGCCCCTCTTCACCCTCGGCTACGAGGGACGCACGCTCGAGGAGTTCGTGCGTCTGCTCCGGGCCGAGCGCGTGGGCGCCGTGCTGGACGTGCGCGACGTTCCCTGGAGCCACAAGCCGGGGTTCGCGAAGAAACCGCTGGCGGAAGGGCTGGAAGCGGCAGGGATCCGCTACCTCCACGCCGGCTTCGCCGGCAACCCGAAGAGGCTGCGCTCCCAGGCCTCCGACACCGACGACGCGCTCCGCCTCTACGCCGCGCACCTCGACGCCTCGCCCGAGGTCCTGGCCGAGTTCGATGCCCTGGTGTCCGACCTGCACACGGCAGGGATCCGGGTTTGCCTCCTCTGCCTGGAGCGCGATCCCGCCCAGTGCCATCGCGCCGTCCTGGCCGCGCGCTGGGCGAAGCGCGGGCCCGGGCGCACGGTGCGGCACCTGCGCTTCGCGGAGGTGAGGAGGAAGAAGGGAAGGCGCTAGCCCGGGCTGGTCACCGTCTCGGCCGCTTTGAGGGAGAGCGAGGGCAGCAGGCCGACGCCCAGTATCCACACCGGCCCCCAGGCGGCGAGGCCGCACAGCGCGGCGGCGAGCAGCGCGGCCAGGCCGAAGCGCGGCGCGGCGGGGAGGAAGGTGCGCCGCCACGTCCCCGTCCAGCTCGCCGAGCGGTCCAGGGCGACCACCGCCGCCACCAGCAGCGTGTTGACCATGAAGAAGGAGGCCGCCGCCATGGCGAAGCCCATCGTGCGGTAGCCGGTCGCCGCCGCCGTCGTCGCCACCAGCACAGCACCGGCGTTGAACAGGATGCGCCTGATGGGCAGGCTGCCGGTCAGGCCGAGCGCGGTCCCCGCGAGGCCGGCCAGGGCCAGCCCGCAGGCCGCGCGTCCGCCCACCGTCACGATCCCCGCCAGCACGAAGGCATCGGTGGGGACGAACCAGGTGCTCCGCCCCGAGGGCTTCACGCAGCGCATCCCCGCGAGCACGGCCAGGACGGCGAGCACGGCCAGCACCACGGGATCGAGGCCCTCCTCCCCCGGGAGCAGCCAGGGAAGGAGCGCGCCCGCGAGGGCGGTGGCGGCGATGAGCAGGTTGCGCAAGAGGTCAGTCCCCCGCCGGAGTGGCGTCGCCCGTGGTGCCGTCGCCCCAGAGCGCGGTGTCCCCCCAGAGCGCGGTGTCGCCCCAGAGCGCCGTATCCCCCCACAGGGCGGTATCGCCCCAGAGCGCGGTGTCGCCCCAGAGCGCGGTCTCCGAGAACAGGGCGCCGGAGCTGCCGACGGCGGCGTCCCCCCACAGCGCGGTGTCGGAGAACAGGACCGACTTCCACAGGTTCCGCAGGGACCAGATCGTTCCGCCCCAGGTCACCGCCGTCTCGTCGAACACCAGCATGTCCCGCTGGAGGTCGCGCACGACCGGCGGGGAAGGAGAGGCCGCGGCGGTCCCGGCGGTGGCCAGCGCGGCCGCGACGTCCAGCACTCCCGCCCCCACGGCGAATGGATCGCCCATCTCCACCTTGCGCGCGCTGAGGAGGAGGCGGGCCTTGACCGTCGCGGGGGACTGGGCCGGCTCGCGCTCCAGCATCAGGGCGGCAGCGGAGGAGACCTCGGCCGCCGCCATGCTGGTGCCGGAGAGCGCGAAGTACTCCGGTGCCGCCATCCCCGGGGCCACGACCTTCCATTCCGGGTGCATCTTCTCCAGCGTGGAGTCCTTGGAGCGCACGGAGATGATGCGGTTCCCGGGTGCGAGCAGGTCCGGCTTGGCGAGCTGATCGAAGCGGGTGGGCCCACGCGACGAGTACGAGGACACCACGTCGTCGGAGAGCGACGCCGTCCCCCAGTGGGTCACCGAACCCACGGTGATCACCTTGGCCGACGTACCCGGGCTGCTGACCGTGCCGTACCCCTGGGAGCCCGCGTTCCCCGCGGAGCAGACGACGACCACGCCGGCGTCCCAGAGCGCCTCCACGGCCTGGACGAGCGGATCCTGCGCCGCGGGCTCGGTGGGAGCGTGTCCGAGGGACAGGTTCACCACGCGAATCTTGAACTTGTCCCGGTTCTGCTTGACCCAGTCCAGGCCGGCGAGCACGGTCGACACGGTCCCGCGGCCGCTCGCATCCAGCACGCGGACGGAGACGATCTTCGTGCCCGAGGCCACGCCCCGGTAGAGGCCCGAGGACATGCCTCCCGTCGCGGCGATGATGCCGATGACGTGGTTGCCGTGGCCGTACTCGTCCGAGCCCTTGCCGCCGGAAGGGGCCACCGAGGTCAGCACCTGGTTCTTGAGGTCCGGGTGCGCGTTGTAGCCGCTGTCCAGGACGGCGACGGTGATGCCGCTCCCCGTCTGGCTCACGCCGCCGATCCCCAGCACGGCCGCCCGCGCATTCGACACGGGGCTCAGCGCCGCGGCAATGGGGGCGTCCAGCGCGATCGAGCGCACCGAAGGATCGGACGCCAGGCGCGGCAGCGCACGCGCGGGGACGCGCATCGCCAGCGCCGGCACCAGGTCGAAGCCGCCGCGCACCTCCGCCCCGTGGCTCTGGGCGCGGGCGCGCTCGAAGGCGCCGGGATGGCTGCGGTAGGTGACGACGACGTCCACGCTTGCCTGCCCGGCCAGGCGCACCTGCTCGGTGACGGCGTCACTCACGAAGGTGGTCCCCCCGGCAGCGGCGGTGGGCAGTGCCAGGGCGAGCAACAGAGGCGTGGTCGCTCGACGAAAAATGCTCATGGTCTGCTCCTCGACGCCTGAAGCCGCTGGAGCAAGGCGCGAGCCCGGAAAAACGGCGTTGGCGCAACGTGCCCCGTGTTCGGCCTCCGGACAGCGGCAAGGAGAGCAGGCAGAGGCGAGGACGGAAATGTCCTGCCGGCACGCCTCGATCTCCGCGCCCTGTCCGGTTTCCCGCCATGCCTTGTCCGGTGAGGGGACAGGCACCTAGAAGAACTAGCGAGTTCGTGCGTCCCGCAGCATCTTCGCCATCTGCTGAAGGAGCTTCCATCCGATGACGCCGTTCTGCTCCACGACGGGGCGGAAGTCCCAGTAGGTGAGGCCCCAGCAGACGAGGTCGGTGGCGGCCGTGATGGTCGCCATCCGCGCCCCCTCGTCGAACATGGCGATCTCACCGAAGTAGGCGCCCTCCTTCAGGGTCGTGTGCTCCTTGCCGGAGAGGAACACCTTCGCCTCCCCGGATTCGATGACGAAGAAGGCGGCGCCGCCGGAGCCTTCCTGGATGACCACGTCGCCGGCGGCGAAGCGGCGCTCCTTGAACAGGCGCGCGACCTGCTGCACCTCCGTCTTCGTCAGATCGGCGAAGAGCGGCACGCGCTGGAGGACGTCGACGGGGGCGCCGCGCACGCGCTCTACGCTCCCACCTTCGTGATGGCGCGGCACTGGAGTAGGTACACCTTCTCGCCAGAGAGCGCCCACTCGATGTCCCGCGCTGGGCCGTAGACCTCCTCGCAGCGCGAGGCCAGCGCATGCAGCGCTCCCAGGTGCGCGTCCTCCAGGCACGGCTTCTCGAACAGCTCCGGAGGCAGCTTCTCCTCCACCGTTCCGCCATCGGGGAGCGTGCGTACGGCGAGTTTCTTGTACCCCGGCGTCCTCTCCAGGATCCGGCCGTCGCGGTCCAGGCGGAAGTTGTCGGGGATGACGATCCCCGCCACCACCGCTTCTCCCAGGCCCCAGCTCGCCTCGATGACGCGCTCGTCCCTCCCCGTCACCGGGCAGCGGGTGAACATCACCCCCGCCGCCACGGGGTCGAGCAGCACCTGCACCACCACGCCCACGCTGGGCCTGGTGAACTTCCCGATGCGCTGCCGGTAGGTGATGGCGGAGTCGGAGTTCGCCGACCACCAGACCTGGTTCACGGCGGAGCGCAGGTCGTCCACGGAGCGGACGTTCAGGAGCGTCAGGTGCTGGCCGGCGAAGCTGGCGTCGGCGCCGTCCTCGTCCACCGCCGACGAGCGCACCGCCAGCGGGCCACCCAGCGGCCGCACCCGCTTCACCACCTCCTGGATGGCGCGGGTCTCGCCGGAGGCCACCGCCTCCACGAGGTCTCCCGACAGAGCGACCCCGGGGGGCACAGGGAGTCCATCCCGCAGCGCCTGTCCGAGTCCCACCGCCTTGAAGCCGAACAGCGCGGTGTCGCGCGCCTCCTCGAGGGCAACGACCTGCTTCACCCCAACACCGTCACCTCGCCCTTGTTCCCGTCCACCCGGACACGTACGCCGTCGGGAATGCGGTCGGTGGCCTCGCGGGTGCCCACCACGCCGGGGATGCCGTACTCCCGGGCCACGATGGCGGCGTGGGAAAGGAGGCCGCCGCTGTCGGTGACGATGCCCCCGAGGAGGGGGAGCAGGATGTTGAAGGCCTCGGTGGTGGACTGGGTGACCAGGACGTCCCCCTTCACGATGCGCCCGAACTCGGTGGGGCCGTTGACGCGCCGCGCCGGCCCCTCGTACACCCCCCGGCTGGCCGCCAGGCCGCGCAGCTTGTCCTGGTCGTGCTGCGCGTCGGAGCTGCCGAAGAGTGCGCCCAGCGCGACCATCGTCGCCCGCATCAGGCGCTGCACGTGCGGAGGCAGCCCGGCGAGATCGGGCGGGGGGGGCGGCGGCGGTCCCAGCGTCAGGGGCACGTCCTTGGCGGTGTGGGCCGCCCGGTACCTGGCGCGCTCCGCCAGCTCGTCCGCGGATGGTCCGCCCGTCGAAAGGAGAAGCGCCTTCATCTCTTCGATTCCGGCATCGACGAAGTGCGCCGGCTCGTGGATCCGCCCCTTGGCGGCCACGCGCCGTCCGGCGGCGAGTGCCGCCCGGCGCATGAGGCCGGAGGCCCAGATGTCGCTGAACACCCCGCGCTCGTCGCGGATCCGGTACATCCCGCGCGCCTCGTCCACCAGGGCATCGAACGCGGACCGATGTGGCTCGGGGACCCTGGCGCGCACCTCGGCAATGCGCGCCTCCACGTCCGTGGTGTGGTCGGCCCTCTCTTCCATCGCCCCCCGGATTGCGCGCAGGAGGGCATGGGGGAGCTCCAGGGCAGTGGGGTTCGAGATGTCGAAGCCGTCGAGCAGGCGGTAGCCGACGACGTCGAGGTAGCCGGACACCGCGGTACCCGTGCCGCCGTCGAGGGCGCGGAGCGCTTCCAAGGTCTTGCCGGCGTCCTCCTCAGAGGCGAGCAGCGTCTGCGCGGTGGGGTCCTTCCGGATGGCGGCGATCATCCCCGCCAGCTCCGCGGAGGCTCCTGCCGACACGGGCGAAGTCCCGCGCATCAGGCCGAGCAGCTCGGAGGGAGGCAGACCCGTCCAGTCCCCCACGTGCGCGAGGAAATCCCCCACGGGCACGATGGCGGCGGCGGTGAAGCGCATGTGCTGGTAGATCATCTGCACGTGGTGGTCGCGGCAGCGCACGAGATGCTCTGCGAGCGCCGTATCGGAAAGCGCGTCCGGGTCCACGGCCTGGATGGCGCGATGGGCCTTGACGGCCGCCGGCTTGAAGGTCTGGTCCCAGTCGCGGAGCTGCTCGTTCCAGTACTTCTGCTCCAGCACCTCGGCGGCGCGGGCGAAGCGCTGCGGGATCTCGCCCGCCGGTACGGGGCGCACGGTCTTGTAGGCGAAGCCCTGCACGTAGGACATCTCGATGCCGTCGATGAGCATGCCGTAGCCGCGCGCGAACTCGCTGGTGCCGCGCTTGAACGGTTCCGGGTGCATCTCCGCCCAGTACCGGGTGGCGGGCCGTGGGAAGTGCACGGGGTCGAGCTCCCAGAAGCCCGGAGCAGGCGGCTCGAGATGGAGGGGAGCCGGGCGGGTCGCGCTCATGGTCGGATCCTCCGGGATGGAAGGCGCCAATTCTAGCCTGGAGACGTGTTTCCGAGCGGCCGGCACTGGTGACCTGCCTGCTCCTGGCAGCGACCGCACTCGCGCCCGAAGAGGTAGATGGCAATACAATCCCCGCATCCGGGGGGACCCATCATGCGCCGCCCGCTACTTCTGCTCGTGTTCATCGGAAGCCTGAGCTGGGCCGGAGAGGACGGGGGGACCGCGGTGGGGCGGGTGCGCGTGACCCAGCTTCACGATTCCCAGGGCATGCCCGAAGTGCAGTTGCCGCCGGAGACGCGCCTGCTGTTCCTCCGTCAGCAGCCGTCGCGGATGGACCGCTTCGAGGCCACGATCTATGACGCGGCCGCCGAGCGGGCCTACGACCTCATCCTGGATGCCGAAGGCAAGGAGCTGTCGCGCCAGCCATCCGGCGTTCAGCCGCCCCGCTCCGAAGCGGAGCGTGAGGAGGCATTCCGCATCGTGCGCGAGAGCCCGCTCTTCCGGGAGGGCCCCGAGGGCGTGCAGCTCCAGGAGAGCATGCCCCCGGTGAGCACCGACGCCGCGGGTCGCCGCCTGATCAACGTGGGACTTATGTCGCCGCGCACGCCGGGGAAACCGGTAGATTTCTACGAGGCGGTCTCGGTGCACCTGCCGAGCCGCGAGATCGTGCGGTATCCGTCCGGTGCCCCGCCGCAGGGGAAGGCGGTCCTCGACCTTTGCGGACCGGCGCAGGAGGGATGCTTTGGCGGCACGGGTGGGATGTGCAGCTTCTACCTGGTGCAGTGGCCCGCGGTCAACCCGGTGTGGAGCTTCAAGGTGAGGCACCCCTCCTGCACGACCTCCGTGCAGCCGGACGGCACGGGTCTCGAGCTGACGGACGTCCACCACCAGGACCAGCTCATCCTGCGGCGGGCGGAGATGCCGGTCCTGAACGTCAGGTACGACGGGGATGCTTGTGGACCCTTCCGGGACTGGCTGTTCACGGAGAACTGCTTCCAGGTCACGGGCGTGGACGTGCCCGCAACCGGCTCGGGCATCCGGGTCGCCTCCACTTTGCCGACGACGTTCTGCGACACGGGCACCGACAACGGGAACTTCCGCGGGGTGGCGATCTACGACGAGGGGAGCTCGCTCTACCTCGTGACGGAAAACGATGCCGCGTGGTACCGCTACATCATGGGCTGGCGCCTCTTCCTGGACGGCACGATCGAGCCCGTGCTCGGCTACGGCGCCACGGACAGCCCCTGCACCTGCCTCCCCCACACCCACCACGGTTTCTGGCGCTTGGACTGGGCGCTCCTGAACGACACGCTTCCCGGTCCGCTGATGGTGGAAAAGCGGCGATCCGGGGCCACGCCGCTGTACGACACCGTCGGAAACGAGCAGGCGTTCGTCCGTCTGGCGAGCCATCCCGGAGTGGAGGACACGTTCCGCGTCATCCACGCGCGCACGGGCACCGGCTACCGCATCGAGCCGGGCGCGAACGACGGGAGCGCTGCCGTTGACGATTTTGTCAAGATGGACATGGCCGCACTGGTGGCACGGGACACCGAGATCAACGATCCCCCAACAAACGGGGCGTCCATCAACATCGCGCCCTGGTTGGATTTCGAGCCGCTGGGGCAGAGCGATCGCGTAGCCACCTGGTACCACGCCGGGTTCCGCCACGACCACCCCTCGGGGGTCGAAGCCTGCGACTTGACGGGTCCTCGTCTCACCCCGATCGCCGCCTGCGAGAGCTCGCTCCTGCTCGATCGTGCGCTGTACGCGTGCGCCGCCCCCGTCTCCATCCAGGTGAACGATCTCGACCGCTGCGGAGCCGGCAGCATCTCCGTGCTCGCCACCTCGAACACCGATCCGGTGGGGGAGACCGTCACGTTGCAGGAGAGCCCGGGCCCCTGCGGGCACTTCGAGGCGACGCTACCGACTACCACGGGGACGCCCACGCCCTCCGACGGCGCGCTGTCCATCGCCGATGGCAGCCAGATCCTGGTGCGTTACGCGGACACGTCCTTCTGCGGCACGCCCGATCTCACGCTCGAGAAGCGAGCCACCGTCGACTGCAGCCCGCCTTCCATCTCCGACGTGGAGCATGTGATAGCGCCCGCCGCGACCACCGTTCGGTGGACGACGATCGAGCCGGCGAGCACCGTTCTCCACTACGGAGGATCCGTGCCCACAGATTTGCAGGCCACGGGAGCCTCCGGGACGTCGCACAGCGTAGTGCTGTCAAACCTCACCCCGTGCGCGTTGTACTACTACTGGCCGGAGTCGGTGGACGCAGCGGGGAACGGCATGGGCAACTCCACCGGCGGGCATTTCTCCTTCCGACGCCCACGGACGGCGACCGTGACGTGCGCCCCGGCCCCGCCACCACCGCCGGTGCTGGAGCTGAGCGCGTCACGCACCACATCCGGGGGCATCCAGCTCGGCTGGATAAGCGACTGCACGACGACCAACTACCACGTGGCCAGCGGTCCGCTCTCGCTGATCGCCTCCTACGCCACGAGCACCGGCGTGTGCGGACTCGGTCCCGACGGCTCCTATCTCTGGCAGGGCGTGCCGTCGGGAAACATCTGGTTCGTAGTGATCGCGGACGACGGCGACATGACCGAGGGGAGCTGGGGCCTGGATGGGGATGGGAACCACCGCAAGGGCACGACCCCGCTCAGCTGGTGCGGATTCACGGGGCGGACGAACGCCGGGGTCTGTCCGTAGTGCGTGTCGCTGTCTTGGTGGCGGCGGGTGGAATCGAACCACCGACCTAGGGATTATGAGACCCTCGCTCTAACCGCTGAGCTACGCCGCCGGGCGATCCACGATCGGACAGAATCGCTCTCTTTTCAAGTGCTTGGAGGGCCGCGCATTCTGGCAGGGGGCGGACCGTCAGTCAAGAACCTCTATAATGCCGGCCTTGCCTCGACGAGGAGACCTCGATGCAGATGCAGTGTCGGACCTGCGAGCGGAGCGAGGACGAAGTCCGGCTCTCCAAGTGCCCGGTCTGCCACAAGGGCTTCTGCGACGAGCACGCCTTCGCCATCAGCGGCCGTCAGTTCTGCAGCCGCGGCTGCGGCGAGTACTTCTTCTTCGAGGAGGAAGACTAGGAGCCTGCCATGAACCCACCGGTGGCCACCCTGCTTCGCACTCATCAGACTCAGCGCCCCCGCCGCCTGCGGCGCACCGCCACCCTGCGCGAGATGGTGCGCGAGACCGTGCTCCAGCCCTCCGACTTCATCTACCCGCTGTTCGTGCAGCCGGGGCAGGGGCTCAAGCAGGAGATCGGGGCCATGCCCGGCAACTACCGCTGGTCGGTGGACCGCCTGGTGGAGGAGGTCGGCGCGGCGCGGGAGGAGGGGGTCAAGTCCGTCATCCTCTTCGGGCTTCCCGCCAGGAAAGACCTGCAGGGGAGCGAGGCCTGGGACGACGAGGCCGCCGTGCAGATGGGGGTGCGCGCGCTGAAGGCGGCCTATCCCGAGGTGGTGGTGATCACGGACGTGTGCCTCTGTGAGTACACGAGCCACGGGCACTGCGGGGTGGTGGAGCACCAGGAGGTGCTGAACGATCCCACCCTGGAGCTGCTGGCCAGGGCGGCGGTCTCCCACGCCCGCGCGGGCGCGGACGTGGTGGCTCCCTCGGACATGATGGACGGCCGCGTGGGCGCCATCCGCGAGGCTCTGGACGAGAACGGCTTCGACCAGGTGACGCTGATGTCGTACGCCGCCAAGTACGCCTCCGCCTTCTACGGCCCGTTCCGCGAGGCGGCCGACTCGGCGCCCCAGTTCGGCGATCGCCGCGCCTACCAGATGGACCCCGCCAACTCCGACGAGGCCCTCCGCGAGGTGGGGCTCGACCTCGACGAGGGTGCCGACATCGTGATGGTGAAGCCCGCTCTCGCCTACCTCGACATCATCCGGCGGGTGAAGGACACCTACGGCGTGCCGCTGGCGGCCTACAACGTCTCCGGCGAGTTCTCCATGGTGCACGCCGTGGCCGAGCGCGGCTGGATGGAGCGCGAGCGCACCATCCTCGAGGTGCTCACCTCCATCCGCCGCGCGGGCGCGGACCTGATCCTGACCTACCACGCGCGCGAAGCGGCGCGGCTGCTGAAGCGTGGATAGGAGGGGGACAGGTATTTCCTATTTCCTTTTCACGGTCTGCAAGAGCGTCTCCGCGGGAGGTAGGGCTTGACGCGGTCGCGCGGAGACGGGGATCGGCCGGCGCCTCCGCGCCTCTTCGATCCCGAGGACCTCAAGCTCCGCCGCTCGGGCGAGGCGCGGCTGATCGACCTCGCCCGCCTCCCCAGCTACCGCCCGCCCACCGAGCGCGCCAAGCGGGAGGAGGAAGACCGGCAGACCATGGGGCTCCTGCGGAGCCGGGGGGCGATCCTGGCCGCCCACTTCGGCCTGCAGTACGCGGCCCTGGAGGCGGAGGCGGACGGCGTCGTCGAGCACTACGGCATCTGCTACCGGGACGGCCTGATCCGGATCCGTCTCCGCCACGCCACGAGCGGCAGGATCCTCAAGGAATCGAGCCTGGTGGACACGCTCTGCCACGAGCTCGCGCACCTGAAGGTGTTCGACCACTCGCTCCGTTTCCGCCGCTTCTACCTGAAGATCCTGGACGAGGCGCGCGAGCGGGGCTGGTACAAGCCGGGGCCGGCGGAGGTCAAGGGGCCGATCCAGGGCTCGCTGTTCGACGGGACGGGGTGCGGCACCCACCGCGGGCCGGTGCGGGCGGTGGCGAAGAAGGCCAGAGGGAGAAAGCCGTGAGCACGATCGAGAAGGCCAAGGGCCGCACGATGCAGCAGCGTTTCCAGGAGGCGAAGGCCCTCATCCCCGGCGGCGTCGACAGCCCCGTGCGCGCCTTCGGCGGCGTGGGCGGCACGCCGGTCTTCTTCGAGCGCGGCCTCGGCTCCAGGGTGTTCGATGCGGAGGGGAAGGAGTACATCGACTATCTCGGCTCCTGGGGCCCGCTGATCGTGGGTCACTGCCACCCCAGGGTGGTGGCCGCGATCCAGGACCAGGCGAGCAAGGGGGTCTCCTTCGGCGCCCCCTGCGAGCTGGAGACGCAGCTCGCGAGGATGGTGGTGGACCGCGTCCCGGCGTGCGAGAAGGTGCGCTTCGTCTCCTCGGGGACGGAGGCCACGATGTCCGCCATCCGGCTTTCGCGCGGCGCCACCAAGCGGCCCCTGATCGTGAAGATGGACGGCTGCTACCACGGGCACGTGGACAGCCTGCTCGTGCGCGCGGGCTCCGGCGTGCTCACGCTGGGCATTCCAGGCACCCCGGGCATCCCCGACGCGCTGGCCGGCCTGACCCGGATCGTCCCCTACAACGACGTGCCCGCCCTCGAGCAGCTCCTGGACAAGGAAGGGCACGACGTGGCCTGCGTCATCCTGGAGCCGATCGCCGGAAACATGGGCGTCGTCCCCCCTGCCAAGGGCTACCTGCAGGCGGTGCGCGACCTGACGCGGAAGCACGGCGCGATCTTCATCTGCGACGAGGTGATGACCGGCTTTCGCGTCCACCCCGGGGGCGCGCAGGCGCTCTACGGCATCGAGCCCGACCTCTCCACGTTCGGGAAGGTGATCGGTGGCGGCCTCCCCGTGGGCGCCTACGGTGGCCGCGCGGACCTGATGGACCTGATCGCCCCGGCGGGGCCGATCTACCAGGCGGGAACGCTCTCCGGGAACCCGCTGGCCATGCGCGCCGGCATCGCCACCCTGGAGATCCTGGACGAGCCCGGGGCCTACGATCGTCTGGAATCCACCTCCGCCAAGCTCGCGGATGGGTTGAAGAAGGCGGTGAAGGATGCCGGCATCAAGGCCACCCTCAACCGCGTCGGCTCCATGATGACCACGTTCTTCACCGAGTTCCCCGTCACCGACTACGCCACCGCGGCCACCTCGGACGCCAAGCGCTACGCCTCCTTCTTCCACGGCATGCTCGAGCGCGGCGTGTACCTGGCGCCCTCCCAGTACGAGGCGGGGTTCGTGAGCCTGGCGCACACGGAGCAGGATGTGGAGGCCACGGTAGCCGCGGCCGCCCAGACGCTGGGGGAGGCGAACTGAGGGCCCGCCCGCAAGGGCCGCGCTCCAGATCGCAAGGCGGTGGGAGATGCTCCCGGTCAGGCCTGCATCGCGGCCATGCCCAGCTGGAAGGGGGACGTGGGGCGGCGCCTGGGCTCGTTGCTCCACCGGGGCCGCCTTCTTCCGCGGCGCGGCGCTTTCGTCCCGATCCGCTCGAGGAGAATCAGCTGGCGTCGTGGATCCGGCAGGCGGCCGCTCTGCCGGGCTGGATGCAGTAAGGGATAGGACATGAAGAAGATCGCGCCGCCGACAGGGAAGTCCCCCTCCGCGCTGATCGACGAGCGGATCCGGGACCTCGGAGACTGGAGAGGCGAGATGCTGGGCCGGCTCCGTGCCGTGATCAGGAAAGCCGATCCCCAGGTCGTCGAGGAATGGAAGTGGAACGTTCCCGTGTGGTCGCACGACGGGATCCTCTGCACGGGCGAGACCTACAAGAGCGTCGTGAAGATGACCTTCGCCCGGGGGGCCTCGCTCGAGGATCCCTCCGGCCTCTTCAACTCCAGTCTCCAGGGGAACACCCGGCGCGCCATCGACTTCCGGCAGGGAGAGAAGATCGACGAGAAGGCCCTGCAGGCTCTGGTGCGCGCCGCCGTGGCCTTCAACCAGCGATGATCATGCCGTGATTCCGCTCGGGCGCGTGAGCTCGCTGGCGCGCTACCCCGTGAAGTCGATGGCGGGGATCGCCACCGAGGAGGCGGAGCTGGGCTGGCACGGCCTCCAAGGAGACCGGCGCCACGCCTTCCGGCGTGTGGGGAACGAGAGCGGCTTCCCCTGGCTCACGGCCAGCCACCTTCCCGAGCTCCTCCTGTACGAGCCGGAGGGGGAGCCCGTGCCCACCCACGTGCGCACCCCGGCGGGGAGACGCCTGGAGCTGGGGAGCGCCGAGCTCCCGCGCGAGATCGGAGAGCGCTGCGGGTCCGGCCTGGAGCTGATGCAGCTCAGGCACGGGATCTTCGACGACGGGGCGGTCTCGGTGATCGCGCTGAACACGATCGCAGCCATCGGACGCGAGGCGGGGATGGATCTCGACCGCAGGCGGTTCCGGGCGAACGTCTTCCTCGACATCGGCGAAGCGCCGCCGTTCGTCGAGGACGGATGGGTGGGCGGCACCCTGCTGTTCGGGGAAGAAGAGGACGCTCCCGCCGTGAGCGTCACCACGCGCGACGAGCGCTGCGTGATGGTCAACCTCGACCCGGACACCGCCCGGCCGGACGCGCGGGTGATGAAGGCCGTGGTGCGCCTGAACGGGAACCGCGCCGGCGTCTATGGCGTCGTGGTGCGGCCGGGGACGCTCCGCGTCGGTCAGGCGGTACGCCTGCTCCCTCGGTGGCCTTCGCCGGCGCCCTGAGCCATCATCGACCAGAGGTGCGCCATGCCCTTCAAGAGCCAGGCACAGCGCCGCAAATTCGCCGAGCTGCTCGTCAAGGGCGAGATCTCGCCCGAGACGTTCGAGGAGTGGAACCGGGAGACGGGAAGCGCCAAGCTCCCCGAGCGCGTGAAGCCCAAGAAGAAGGCGGCGCCGAAGCGCAAGCGCGCGCGCCGCGGCTAGTCCATCGAGAGGTTCGCCCACGGCCCCGCGGTGGCGAGGTCGCTGGTCACCGGTGCCACGAAGTTTCCGCCCACGGTGGGGAAGTCGTTCCCGGCGGTGGTGCCGACGGCACTGTTCCGGATCACCAGGTTGCCGGTGCCACCGGTGATGTTGACGCAGGCGCCCGTGCCCGAACAGGAGTTCCCCTCCACCGTGTTCTGATTGCCGGTGACGACGATCCCGTTCCCATCCCTCAGAGTGTTGCCCCGCGCCAGCCCGTGCGTGTACAGCTGGATGGCGGCATCGGTCGCATTGCTGATCGTGCACCCTTCGATGCGGCCGCTGTAGTCGAGCTGGACCCCGATCCCGGTCTGATCGATGACGGAATCCAGGACGGTGACTCCGGTTCCACCCGTGATGGCGTAGGTGCAATTGCTGACCATGGCACGGCGCACGATGCCGTGGAACCCGACGATGATGCCCAGTCCAGATTGGGACACTCGGATGTCCTCCACCGTTGCGTTGTTCACCGAGGCCTGAACCGCGAAGCTGTCCCACTTGCTCAGGGCGCCGTTCTTGATGAGCAGCGTGGTCGCGTTCGACACGTAGATGCCGCTCTTGCCGGCACCGTCTTGGCCCTGCCCCACCACGGCGAACCCGCCGAGGTCGAGCGTGACCGGCCCGCCCGGATTGACGATGTGGATTCCATGCAAGCCGGCCGGGATGTACAAGGTCGAGCTCAGGTAGTACGAGCCCGGGGTGTTGATCACATATCGGGCCAGTTCGCTGCTGGGCAAGCTCTCCACGGGGATGCGGGGCTCGACCTGGTCCATCGTCTTCATGGTGGGGGCGGGAGGTCCGGGCGGCTCCAGGCTCCCGGCGAGCGCTGACGGTGATCCGGCGAGCACCACGGCGACGATCCCCATCCCGGCCAAGGCAGCTCCTGCGCGCATCGCTCTCTCCTTCATGGACAGTCGTGTCCGGAGGCCGCGATCTCCGCGTCGCGGCTCCCCACCTGGGCGCCTCCGCCCTCGTCGGTCGTGCCCCTACCGGCGCAGTTGGCGCCGCGTACGAGATAGAACTCGGAAATGGCCCCGCTGCTCAGCGGGTAGGTCGTGGTCGTCGCCGTCAGCCCGGGCTCGCAGCTCGCGGTGGCCACGGTGAAGTTCCCGCCCGAGGTGCGCAGCGAGCCGAGGGAGCCGCGCAGCACCTGGTAGAGCGTGGCCGCGGGGAGCGCCCCCCACTGCAGGACCAGGTTGCCGGAGGACTTCCCCGCGGTCAGGGCCGCCGGTGTCCCCGCCGGAGCCTGCGCGATCCAGGACGTCTTGACCTGGTGCGGGCTCGCGCCCGTGGACGCGAAGGAGACCCAGCCCAGGTTCTCGCTCCAGGCCTTCCCGGAGAAGACCCCGGTCACGGGATCGATGGTCACGCCGTAGGCGGCGCTCCCGCAGGTCCCGGTGTTGGCGCAGGAGAAGCTGACCCAGCCGGCGTTCTCCGCCCAGGCGTAGCCGGCCAGCACGCCGCAGCCGTTGTTCGTGACGCCGTAGCTCTTGGCCCCGCAGGACCCCGTGTTCTGACAGGAAAGGCTGATCCAGCCGGCGTTCTCGCTCCAGAGGAAGCCGGTCAGCGAGATGTCGCCCACCTGCAGGCCGGGGCCCCCGTTCCCGGAGGGCTCGGCGTTGACCCAGCCGGCGTTCTCGCTCCAGGCCCACTGGGAGCCGTCGTTCGCGGGGTCGGTGTTTTCGGCCGCGGCGGGCAGGGCGGCGAGCACCAGCAGCGCCGCCGTCCACCGAAGCCGTCTCCCACCAGAGGTCATTGCGTTTCCCCGTCTGCTGTGGTGTGACCGCAGGCGGGAAAACGTGTCGCGGAAGACGGAGGCGGATTGCCGCTCGACGGCGGCACGGCCTACGATCCCCATGGGGAGGGCCCATGGACGAGACGCCGCCCCTGGACCGGCTCGTACGCGAGCTGAACGCCTCGGCCCGGAAGGAGCGGGGAGATGCCGGCCGCCTGCACGCCTGGGCCACCTCCCTGCGCGAGCAGGACGGGAGCGATCTCTACCTGGTCACCGGCGCGCCGCCGTCGATCCGGGTGCAGGGGACGCTGCGCTCCCTGTCCGACGAGCCGCTGGAAGGGGACGAGATCGAACGGGCCGTCCTTCCGCTGCTGCCGCCGCACGCCGTCGTGCAGTACCGGAAGACCGGCATCGCCGATGCCTCCTTCCCGCTGGAGGACCTTGGCCGTTTCCGGGTGAACCTGCACCGGGAGCGAGGCCGGCCCGCCGCGAGCATCCGCGCCCTCCCCCTCAAGCCGCCCCAGCTGGGAGAGCTGGGGCTCCCGCCGGGAGTGGAGGCACTGGCCGGGCTCCATCACGGCCTCGTGCTCATCGGCGGACCCACCGGGTCCGGCAAGACGACGACGGTGGCCGCTCTGATCGACCTGATCAACCGCCGCCATGCGAAGCACATCGTGACCATCGAGGATCCCATCGAGTTCGAGCACCCGCACCGGCAGAGCGTGGTCGAGCAGGTGGAGATCGGGATCGATGCCCCCGACTTCGCCACCGCGCTCAGGGCGGCGGTGCGGCAATCCCCGGACGTGATCGTGGTGGGGGAGATGCGGGATCCGGAGACGATGCGCATGGCGCTGGCCGCCAGCGAGACCGGCCACCTCGTGTTCTCGACGGTGCACACCGGGGACGTGGCCTCCACCGTGTCCCGCCTCTCCGACGCCTTCCCCACCGAGCGGCAGCCCACCATCCGGCAGGAGCTGTCCATGGCCCTGGCGGCGGTGATGACGCAGACGCTCCTGCCGCGGACCAGCGGAGGGAGGATCGCCGCCGCCGAGCTGCTGATGATCGGCTACGGCGCCCGCCAGCACATCCGCAAGAACGCGCTCCAGCACCTGCAGCAGGAGATCACGATCACGCGCAAGGAGGGCTCCTTCACGCTGGAGGAATGCATGGCCCAGCTCGTGCGCAAGGGCCTGCTCGCCGTCGAGGACGCGCGGGCGCGGGCGGTGCACCGGGACGAGCTGGACAAGCTGCTGCGGCCGTGAAAGCGTCGCTGACGCTATACTTGCGCTGTCCCGGAGTCTCCTTGAGCGACCAGCCCGTGATCCAGCGGTCATCTGACATTCTTGGCGGGACCCCCGTGTTTGCGGGGACCCGTGTCCCCGTCCAGACGCTACTGGATTACCTCGAGGCGGGAGACCGTCTCGAAGATTTTCTGGGCGACTTTCCGACCGTGACGAGAGAGCAGGCGGTCGCTGCATTGCGGATGGCGAAAGAGGCCTTGATCCGGGATGCAGGTGCTGCTTGACGAGTGTCTTCCCCGTCGGCTCAAGTTGCTCCTCGTGGGTCACGTCGTGGTTACCGTCGCGGAAGCGGGGTGGAGGGGACGGACGAACGGAGATCTCCTCGCGCTGGCCGAGGGCCAGTTCGATGCATTCGTAACGGTAGATCGCAATGTCGCTTCGGGCGACCGGGTACTCTCGAGAGTGGCGATCGTCGTGATCTCGGCGCGCAGTAACCGGCTGGAGGATCTGCGCCCTATCGTTCCGGCCGTGCTGCACGCGCTTGCAGCAATCCGTCCCGCCGAGGTCGTGAAGGTCGGTCCGCGTTGGACCCTACGGGCATGCGTTCTGCGATGGTCGCCGTCCTGCTCGCGCTGAGCCTCGGGTTTTGCCTCCCCGCCCCTGCTGCCGACAAAGCGTTCACGATCGACCAGTTCGGCGGGGTGCGCCTGGATGTCCCCGAGGGCTGGACGGCGGAGGTTCAGGGGGAGGATGCTCCCGGGGGGCGAGCGATCCGCCTGAAGGCGCCTGCCTCCATGCCCATCGGGATCCTCCTCACACCGACGGCGGTACCGCACCAGATGGCGGGCCTGCCGCGGAAGGGCATGGACTCGGTGCTGCAGGGATTGCGAAAGATCGCCGTCGAGTCCGAGGTCACCGCGCGCGAGATGAGCTGCCGCGGCGGCCGCCTGCTGGTGGCCTCGGCCACGGACAGGACGGTCGAGAAGCCCAGCCTCGAGGACTTCAAGTACGTGGACCAGGGTTGGGCCGCCGTCGGTCCCATGTGGGTGTTCTTCACCGTTCTGTCGAACTATCCGGAAGGTCCCGAGCGAACGAAGGCGCTGGAGACGGTGCGCTCGCTGGCCTTCGTCCCGCCGGGGGCGCCGTGGCGCAGAGAAGGCGGCACCGTGGCCTTCCAGATGCCGGGGAAAAGGTGGAGGCTCGCGCTCGACCTGCCTGGATGGGAGATCGGAGCCACCACGCCCTTGCGTCAGCCCGGTGTGCGTCTGGAGGCGAGGATTCCCTCCGGCTGGTTGCTCACCGCGTTTCTGGAAAAGACCGAGCCCGGGATGACGGCTGTCCAGCTCCCCGAAGAGGCGTGGAAGACGATGCAGGCCACGGCACCTGCGCAGCGCGTGGACGTGCGCCGCTCCGAGCGTGGCCCCATGGCCGTGCTGCGGCACAGGGTACCGACGGGGGAAGGGAAGCACATCGACATGGAGAACGTGAACGCCTACCTCGTGCGCGACGACGTGTGGGTGGACGTCCATCTCTCCAAGTCGCGCTACACCGCCGCCGACGAGCCGGTCATCGACGCCATCCTGCGCTCGATCCGTTTCGAGGACGGTCCGTAGCCACACCCCGTCTTGAAGGGCCTTCAGCCCACCGCTACCATGCAGGCCACTCCCTCACCCGCAGAAAGGACCCGCCCATGCCCAACGCCGCGGACCAGAAGGTCGTCGATGAGCTGTCGAAGCTGCTCGCCAACAGCTACACGCTGTACCTGAAGACGCAGAACTATCACTGGAACGTGACCGGTCCCATGTTCACCACCCTGCACACGCTGTTCGAGACGCAGTACACGGAGCTGGCCGCGGCCGTGGACGAGGTGGCGGAGCGGATCCGGGCCCTGGGTTCCTTCGCTCCAGGGAGCCTGGGCGCTTTCTCCAAGCTGGCGGCGGTCGAGGAGGAGACGGGGCGTCCTCCGGCCAAGGACATGATCCGGAACCTGGCGACCGACCAGGACACCGTTTCCCGGTCCGCGCGCGCGGTCATCGAGGCGGCCGAAAAGAACGGCGACCAGGCCAGCGTGGACCTCGCCACGCGCCGCCAGGAAGCGCACCAGAAGAACGCCTGGATGCTGCGGAGCCACCTGGAGTAGACGACCGCTTCGCTCCCATTCCGGGCTGGCGCGAGCGCTAGCATGCTCCACCTCCCTTTCTCGACGTGCACGGAAAGGAGTGGACCATGCCCGTGCTCGAATCCCCCACCACCACCCGCGTCGCGGCGGACGTCATGACCACGAACGTCATGACGTGCTCGCCGGACGTGTCCCTGGCCGAGGCGGCTCACGTCATGTGGGAGTGCGACCTCGGTTGCCTGGTCGTCGTGCGGCCAGGCGAGAAGCGGCCGATCGGCATGCTCACCGATCGCGACGTCTGCATCGCCGCAGCCCGGCACTCGCGCCGGCTGGCCGAGATCCCGGTGCACACCGTCATGACGCGCGTCGTGCATTCCGTGGGCCCCGAAGCCTCCGTCGAGGAGCTGCACGCGCTCCTGCGCGAGCGGCAGATCCGCCGCGTCCCCGTCGTCGATCGCCTGGGCCACCTCGAGGGCGTGGTCGGCCTGTCCGATCTGGTGCGGGACGTGCGGGACGAGGAGAAGGGACGGGAGCTGATCGAAACCCTGCGTGAGGTGATGAAGCAGAGAACGTTCTAGCGCGTTTCCTCGCCGGGACGCGGCGCTGAGCGCCGAGAATTGGCCGCCATGCCTGTCGTGTGCTCGTTCTTCGGGATCGCTATCCGGATGTACTACAAGGAGCATGGGATTCCGCACTTCCACGCAGAATACCGAGGCCGGCATGCCACGTTCAAATTCGATGGTTGCCTTCTGGAGGGCAGCCTATCCTCTCGCACGGCGTTGCGTGTGGTCGGGCAGCGGAGTGTTGCGCGCCGCCTCGAACTGGACGCAAACTGGCGAAGGGCGCAGCGTGGCGAGCCTCTGGAAAAACTGGCACCGCTCTAGCTGAGGAGCGTTTTGTGAAGGGAATCCCGGTGCTCGTTCGGGCCGAGCTGCAGGCTGACTTCGTGGTCCGGCTGCTGTTCAACGATGGTGTGGACGGCGTCACCGATCTGTCGGACCTGCTCACCGGCCCCGTGTTCGAGCCCTTGAAAGACCCAGGGTATTTCAGGAGGTTCTTCATCGAAGGCGGTACGCTGACCTGGCCGAACGGGGCGGACATCGCACCGGAGACCCTCCACGCGCGGGCCAAGGCCACCGCCCATCCGGGCGGCGCCAATCTCCACCGCTAGCCCGGTCTTGCCTTCTCCTCCGGCGGCGCGCTCTTCGCGAGCTGCGCCAGCACGGCCGAGAGCGCCTGGTCCCGCGAGCCCTTGCCCTCGAGCCAGGGCTTCCAGTGCGCGTCGAGGGCGGCCTTGTACGGGCGCAGCGCGCGGTCCCACATGTGGAGCGCGTCCGCGTAGGGCACGTGCTGGGGAACGGCGTGCTTGACCGCCTCGCCGGCGGTGTAGAAGACCAGTGCATGGGAGAGCGTGGCCGGCACCGGCTTGCCCGTGGGCTCGGCGAGCTTGCGGAGGAGCGCGTCCATCGCGTCGTCCCACTGGTGCATGCTCTCGTGGAACGTGATCTCCAGGCCGTGGAGCCCGTGGGTCTTGTCCGTCGCCGTGGAGACCACCAGGATCTTCCCGGTCGCGGAGTAGGCGCCCGCCCAGTTGGCGTAGGCCGACAGGTGCACGCCGTACCCCTCGGCGGGCCAGGGCATGCCGTACGCGTGCAGGACGTACTCGAACACCGCGTGCCCGTGGCGCGCCAGCAGCGCCTCCATGGGACCCACCCAGGCGCGGTTTCCCTCGCGATGTGCCGGCCACCACGCCTTGAAATAGGCAGGAGCCGCCCGCTGGAGCGCGGCCGCGATCGCGGGCTCGATCCCGGCGGGGAGCGCTCCATCGTCTCGCGCCCCGGCCAGGGCGACGGTGGTGGCGACGAGCCCCTCGTCGAACACGGCGTCCTTCCCGCTGGGACCGCTCGCGTAGGCGTGCACCGCGGCGGCCCACGCCGCGCGCTCCTCCTCCGAGAGCTTGGCCAGCCCACGCGCCGCGTCCTCGGGGGCGTGCACCACCGCTTCCCGCGCGGCGTCCCTCTCCTTCGCCTCGGCGCGGCCGAGCACGTACAGGAAGTGATGCAGGTTCAGCCAGAACTCGTCGGTCTCGAAGCGGAAGACGGCCCGCCCCTGCGGAGCCTCCAGGGGAGCGGGCCGCGGCGGGAGGGGAGGCTCCGGGATGGACACGCGGGCCGCGAGCGCTCCCGGCGCCATGAGCAGGAAAAGCGTGGCGGACGCATGCAGCCGCATGCTTCGAGTTTACGGGTGGTTTGGGGGGCCGGCGAGTCGTGTATCGTACGCGCCTTTCCGGGGAGGCGAGGCATGCGCAACGTGCGAGGGGCGGTCCTGATCCTTGCGGGGCTGATGGCGGGGGGAACGGCGTGGGCGGAGGAGCCCAAGCTGGGCTGGGGGGACCAGGCGGAGCTGAGCTACGTGCTCACGGCCGGAAACTCCGAGTCCAGCACGCTCGGGTTCAAGAACGAGCTGAAGCGCACCTGGGAGAAGGCGACCTTCTCCTTCAAGCTCGCGGCCATCCGCGCCGAGGCCACCACCTTCTTCCGCACGGCCGTGGGCACGCCGGATGCTTTCGTGTTCATCGAGGACAAGGAGTCTTCGCTCACCGCGGAGAACTATCTGGCGGCCCTGCGCTACGACCGCAAGGTCTCCGACTTCCTCTTCTGGTACGGCGGCGCCAGCTGGGACCGGAACCGCTTCGCCGGCGTGGAGAACCGGGAGATCGTGGAGGGCGGCCTGGGGAACGTGTGGGTCGACCGTGACGACGTCAAGTTCAAGACCACGTACGCCCTCACCTACACCGACCAGGAGGACGTGGTCGAGGTCCCCGATCAGGACGGCACCTTCGCCGGTGTGCGCCTGGGATGGGACTACCTGCACGCCTTCGGCGCCAACACCACCTACGTGAACACCCTGGTCCTGGACGACAACCTGGAAGACACCTCCGACTGGCGCGGCGACATGGTCAACTCCCTCACCGTGACCATGACCAAGCGCCTGGCCCTCAAGGCGAGCCTGAAGTGGCTCTACGACGCGCAGCCCTCGTTCGAGGCGGTCCCCCTCCAGGACACCCTGGGTGTCCCCACGGGCGAGCTGGCCCTGGTCGAGCTGGAGAACCTCGACACCATCTTCACCACCTCGCTGGTGCTGAACTGGTAGAGGCTCAGCGGCGGACGATGGCCAGGGGCTTCCCCGTGGCGCAGTCCACGCGCAGCAGCTCGCCCGGGCGCACGCCGTAGCGGCCTTCCTCGACCACGTAGTCCCCCTCTCCTCCGGAGGAGCGCTCGAGGGTGAGGCGGGTGCCGTCCGGGTCCTGCAGCGGTGAGCGGCAGGCCGGGTTCCCCGGAGGCTCGGAGGTGGTCTCGGTCCCCGAGGCGTCGAGCACCACGATCAGGAAATGGTCGGGCGCGTCGATGGGCGCGCGGGGCGGCGAGGGCGGCCGGCGGGCCGTGCACGCGGCGGTCAGCACGAGGAGCGGAAGCAGGCGGCGCACGCCGAGGACGCTAGCACGCCCATCGGGGGGCCATCAGCGCCCGGAAGGAGACAGGAGCGGGCGCAGCGCGCGCTGGAGGCGCTCCTCCAGGTCGGGTGGGGATCCGTAGACGACCGAGACCACCCTGCCTTCCCGATCCACGACGAACGTGGTGGGAACCGCGGTGAGGTCGCCGAAGGCGCGCGCGACCTCCGGGCTCCCCAGCCCCACGGTCAGGGCGGAGGGGAAGGCCGCTGCGGCGGTCCGGACGTCCTTCTCCTCCGATTCGACGGCCACCGCCACCACGCGCAGGTCCGGGTGCTCGGTCGCCAGCTTCCCCAGGAAGGGGAGCGTCGTGTGGCAGGGGACGCACCATGTGGCCCAGAACTCGATCACCGCCGGACGCCCGGCGAGGTCCGCGTGGGACACCGGCTTTCCGTCGAGGCTGGCGAGGGAGAAGGAAGGGAGCTTCGCGAGCGCCGTCTCCGGGGCGGGCTTCCCCCCTGCCGGCGGCCTCTCGCCTGCGAGCATGCGATCGAGCAGCTTGATCAGGTCCTCGCGGAAGCGCGCGTGATTCGCGGGATCCCGCCAGGGCGTGTAGCGGCCGGCCGTCTCCTTGCTCCCGTAGAAGCCCAGGTCGCGCGGTGCGGCGAACACGGCGTCGTCGACGAACACGACGGGATAGCGACCGACCCCCATGCGCTCGGCGAGGGCGGACTGGCCCCAGTTCTCGACCTTGTAGCCCACCCGCCCCTCGTATCGATCCACCACGTCGCGCACCAGCAAACTTGCCGGGTCGGAGAGGTTTCAGGTGTAGGGCCAGCGCACCAGCGTCACCGTCACCTCGGGGGGAGCGGTCTTGACGCGCGGGGTCTTGGGGGCCGATCCGGACACGAGCCCGCGGTAGGCGGGGAGGACGTCGTGCAGCAGCGCGTCCGCGATGCGGAGCCGGTCCTCCGGCACGGCCTCGCCCTCGAGCAGGGCCGCCACCTGCTCCGTGAGCCGGCAGACCAGGGAGGCGTCCCCGGCAAACGGCTCCACCGGCGACGACCGGAGCGTCTCCCGTGCCGGCGTGGGCGCCTCCGCACGCGTGATGGCAGCCCCGAATCGCCGCGCCTTCAGATAGTTCCAGACCGCTCCCTCCGCGCTGCCGGCCGCCAGCAGCTCACGCGCGCTCTTGAGCGCGGCGGAGGCGAGGATGAACTGCTGGTGCTTGTCCGCCGACACCGGGGGACGGTAGGCGGCGACGAGCGTGCGCTCGTAGGCGTCCACGGCCTCCCCCACGGCGGCCACCGACATCCTGGGGGGCGGCGGCGGAAGGGGGAAGCGCAGACCGGCGTCGAACGCCGCCAGGCGCGCCAGCTCGCGGGCCTGCCCGCCGTAGAACAGCGCGCCCTGCGCATCCTCGATGCGGTCCCACGCGGCCACGGTGTGCCCGTACACCGGAGCCTGGACGCGCGCCTCGTCCCGGAAGGCGCGCACCGCCAGCGGCAGCACCGTGGAAGAAGGCCGGGAGAGCTCGGGGGACAGGGCCGCGAGCTCCGCGCGCAGCGCGTCCACCGCCTGCTTCGGCTGCTCCGCGTGCTCGGCCAGGAAGCGGAGCGGCCCCAGCTGCATCCGCGCCGCCGCCAGACGGTCGAGCGCCAGATAGGCCCGGCCCGCCTTCAGCGCGGCGTCGGCGTCGTCGAGGAGGGAGAGGCCCTGCGTCCACTCGTTCTCCGTTTCCCTGGCGGGCGTGACCTCCTTGGCCCTCGGCCGCTGGGCGACGACCTCGGCCGCGAGCTGCTCGGCGGCGGCGCCGGCGGCGCAGGGATCGCCGGGTGTCGCCGCCGCGAGCAGGAGAGAGAACACGGCGGGGGGGAGCATGGCCCGACCATGCTTGGCCGTGGAGTGCAGGACGGCAAGGCTCCGTCCGCGGCCCGCGAGCCCGGTGCAGCGAGTAGACTGGCGACCATGCCCCTGAGCTGCTTCGACGCCAAGGAGCACCCGCCGCGTTCCTCGGAGGTGGAGCGCGCGCTGGGGCCGGCGGCGTCGCTCTGGAAGCAGCTCCTCGTCGAGATGGAGGAGCGCTATCCGCCGACGCAGGCGGTGTGGCACCACGCGGGGAAGAGCTTCGGCTGGTCGCTCCGGGTGAAACGGGGGGAGCGCATCGTCCTCTACATGACGCCCCAGCAGGGCCGGTTCGTGGTCGGGGTGGTGCTGGGGGAGAAGGCCGTGGACGCGGCGGAGAGGGGCGCCCTGCCCGCGGACGTCCGGGAGCTCCTGCGCCGAGCTCCCAGGAATGCCGAGGGCCGCGGCCTCCGCCTGCCGGTCACGGGCCGGGCGGAGCTGGACGCCGTGTGCGCGCTGGCGGCGGCCAAGATGGGGAGCGCGTGAGGCGCCTCGCCGCGCTCTGGGGAGCCTTGCTCGGCGCCGCGCTGGCCGCGGTGCTGTATGCCGGGTGGAAGGTCGCGTCCTTCCCCTTCCCACCCTTCGACCTGTTCGACTGGGTGTCCCGCCGCCTCCCCGGCCCGCTCCTGACGGGCGCGATCGACGCCATGGTGAGGCTCCTCCGCGCCGTGGACCTGGGGCGCACGGACACCGCCGCCAAGATGGTCGAGCAGACGATGGCCGTCCTGCTCTGGATCGTGCTGAGCGCCGTCGCCGCCCTGCTGGTGCAGGCGGCGACCGGGGGCGGGCGCCGCGCCGCGCTGGTCCCGGGGCTGCTGGCAGGGGCGGTGCTGGGTGTGGGGGCCCTCGCGATCCGGGCCGGCCTGGGACACCCGGTCGGCGGCGCGGTGCTCGGGAGCGTCTTCGTGGTCGCCGCCTGCGAGGTCTGGGGGGCGGCGCTCGGGCGCACCCTCGACCTCCTGCACGCCCCCTCCGTGGAACGCCTGGGGCGGCGCCGGTTCCTGATCCGGCTGGGGGGCGCCACGGCCGCCATCACCGTCGTCGGCGCCACCGTGGGGGCGCTCACCGGCGGAGGGGAGCGCCCGCGCGGCCGGAGGTGGTCGGCCGGGAACCGTCTCCCCAATGCCTCCGATCCGGTGGCCCCCGCGCCGGGGACCCGGCCGGAGTTCACCCCGCTCGAGCGGCATTACCGGATCGACATCAACACGATGGCGCCCAAGGTGGACGGCGAGACCTGGCGCCTCTCCGTCCGCGGCCTCGTGGAGCGGCCGCAGGAGCTGACGCTCGCCGCTCTTCGCAGCCTCCCCCCCACCCACCAGTTCGTCACCCTCTCCTGCATCTCGAACCCGGTCGGTGGCGACCTCATCGGCACCACCCGGTGGACGGGGGTGAGCCTGCAGGAGCTGCTGCCGCGGCTTGCGCTCCTCCCCTCGGCCACGCACCTCGAGATCCGCGGGGCGGACGGGTTCCACGAGGTCGTCCCGCTGGCGACGATCCGGTCCGACCCCCGGGTCATGCTCGCCTACGCCTGGGACGGGGTGCCGCTGACGGTGGGGCACGGCTTCCCGCTCCGGATCTACATCCCCGACCTCTACGGGATGAAGCAGCCCAAGTGGATCACCTCCCTGGAGGCGGTGGAGCGCCCGCGGGACGGCTACTGGGTGGTGCGCGGCTGGGACCGCACCGCGCGGATGAGGGCGACCTCGGTGATCGACTCCGTGGCGGTGGAGGCGGCGACGCGCGGAGAGGACGGCCGGGTCCTGGTGCCGGTGGGAGGGTTCGCCCATGCCGGGGCGCGCGGCATCTCGAAAGTGGAGGTCCAGATGGACGACGGCCCCTGGCAGGAGGCACGTCTCCGGCACCCCATCTCCCCCACCACCTGGACCATCTGGCGCGCCGACCTGTCCTTCACGCCCGGGGCTCACCGTCTCACCGTCCGCTGCGTGGACGGGCAGGGTGAGGCGCAGAGCATCGACCGCCGCCCACCGCATCCCAGCGGCGCCAGCGGGCTCCACGGGAAGGAAGGGACGCTTCCCGCCTGACCAACCTTTCGCAGCCAGCTCTGTAATCCTTGTGCGTGGACGGAGGGGGACCCTCGGATCGCAGGACAGATTGCAAAAGCTTAATCGTCGGGGGGCCGCGATGCCCCGAAGCGAGAAAAAAATGCTGCCGCGCCACCCGGAATTTTCGTACCCTAAGTGTCTGAATTCTGCACGGAATACCCATCTAGGGACGGCCCGAGAGGGACACGGGGGATTTCACATGCACGCGCAGAGGACCCGCTGGCAGGCGGCGCTCCCGCTCTTTCTGCTGCTCGCTGCCTCTTCCCTGCCGGTGACCGCAGCGACCAAGACCATCGACCTCGACGCCCAGTCGGCGAATGGCGCCGAGAGCAAGGTCGATCTGAACGTCCTGCAGACGTTTCCCGTGCAGATCGAGAACGTCGTCACAAACAAGACGCTCGGGGACGTCTTCACCTTCGGCTGGCCCTCGGCCGGCCTCGGTGGATTCAGCTCCTCGCTGGCGCCCGGCACCTCCACCGGGGTCGGAGTGCGGTGGACCTGGACGACCAACCAGACCGTCTACTCCTACACCGGCACCAGTTGCCTCAATGACATCTGCTTCCTGAAGACGGCCGGACCGGACTCGATCCCGGGGACCTGCACGGCCGGTTGCGGCAACGACGGCGTGCAGCTCGCCGTGGGGAGGGGCGCCAGCGGAGAGGTGGCCCTGACCTGGTCCGGTGGGACCGCGGCCTACGCCGTGTTCCGCTCCGCGAACCCCAGCACGATCACCGCCTCCGCCAACCGGCTGGGCCTGACGAGCAGCCTGCAGTACACGGACGTCCCGCCCGCGGGATCGGTCTTCTTCTACCGCGTGCGCGGGTCGAGCTGTCTCGCCCCCACCTCGTGCACCATCCAGGCCCAGTGCGGACCCTCCGAGCAGGGGAGCTGCGTGAGCCGCGGCCCGTTCGCGGTGCCTGGGCGCTCGCTCTTCTCGAACGACGTCACCGTCTCGTCGGCGGCGCTGACCTCCAGCTTGATCACCTTCTTCAGCCCGCCGCAGGAGCTGTTCCGGGTCACCAGCACCGCCCAGCCGGGCGCCCTCCAGGAGACGCTGCGCAACACGACGGGCGTTCCCATCACCGTGGCCACGGAGGCGTCCCCTCCCGGGTGCTGTCCGTATGACCCCGACGTGCCCGAGCAGCTCAACTGCAACGGCACCTGCGTGGACTACCTCCACGATCCCGCCAACTGCGGCGCCTGCGGCAACGTCTGCGGCGAGGGCACCTGTTGCACGGACGGGAACTGCGTCTCCCTGTGCGACCCGGGGGAGATCTACTGCGACGGCGAGTGCCGCGATCCCCAGAACGACAGCGCCCACTGCGGTGCCTGCGGCAATGCGTGCGGCGAGGGGAGCTGCTGCGTGGACGGCGTCTGCTCGCCCTATGGCTGTGAGGACAGCCGTGAGCTGTGCGACGGCGCGTGCGTCGACGCCCAGAACGACAACGATCACTGCGGGACGTGCGGAAACGCCTGCGGCACCGGAGCGTGCTGCTTCGAGGGGGCCTGCACCTCGCTCTGCGGTCCCGGCCGCGCGCTCTGCGGCGCGCTCTGCTACGACCTGCAGAACGATCCCAGCAACTGCGGTGCCTGCGGCAACGTCTGCAACTCGACCTCCATCTGCACGGGCGGCCAGTGCGTGGAGTGCGGGAATCAGGGAGGCCGGCGCGACGCCTGCGACAACCGCTGCGTCAATCTCCGCAACGACCCCTACAACTGCGGCGCATGCGGGAACGCCTGCAACCTCAATTGCCCCGCGAACCAGCACAACGCGTGCAACAACGGGACCTCCTGCACCTGCGCGCCTGGGCCGGCGATTCCGTCGCCGCCCTCCAACATTCCGCCGCCCACGGACCCCTATTGCCCGAACCCGAACCCGCAGCCGGATCCCACCGAGCCGTTCTGCCTGAACCCGGACCCCTCCGGGCCCACGCCGCCCGAATGCCCCGTGCCCGGTCCGCCGCCCCCGCAGCCGCCGGCCCCCGTGTGCGTGATCGAGGCCGGCTCGACGCTCATCCAGCCCGGCGAGACCGCGACGAATTGCTACCAGGGAGGCCTCCTCTTCAAGGAGGTGCCCACCGTGGTGCGCGTCTGCGGGGACAGCATTCCTGGAGACGACGGCGAGTGTCAGGACGGGGTGTCCAAGGTGACGACCGGCACCTTCAACCGCTTCATCCCGGATACGGAGACCGAGGTGGGGGATGCGTACCTGACCCCGTTCAAGGTCCACGTCCAGGGCGACACCAGCAAGGACGGGTTGCTCCAGCCCGGCGAGACCGCGAACCTGCTGATCGACGTGGTGAACGCGGGGGCGCAGTCCGTGACGGGCGCCTCGGCCAGCCTCCTCTCGCCTCTGGTGGACCTCACCGACGACGGTCTCGTGAATCCGCTGGCGGCCACGATCGTTCAGGGGCAGAGCGCCTACGGCACGATCCCCGGGACCGTGCCCTCGGTCAACTGCGAGCCGGTCACGCTGCAGCCCAAGAGCAACGGGACGCTGTTCCGCATCACCATCCATCCGGACGAGCCGGGGGACACCGCGATCCCGCTGAAGCTGCACTTCGACGGGACGGTGAACGGCGGTCCCTTCTCCATGGACGTGCCGCTGGCCATCGGGATCGCGGACCGCTGCGTTCCCGGCGGCGGGACCAACGACTACGACGGCCTGAACGGCCTGCTTTCGCCCATGGGCCCCATGGTCCCGGTGGGGGACGCCCTGCCCCTGCCGCTCCCGGGCATCAACGCCGGGAGCAGCAAGCCGCTGAAGCTGCAGGTGCTGTGCGGGACCCAGAGCCTGGGCCTGGGAGAGACCGATCCGCCGGAGATCGTTGGACTGCGCGAGGCGACCCGGGGCGACCTGGACATCCCCAGCCTCGACCTCAACGACAGCGCGAACCCCGACGATCCCTTCTTCAAGTACGATCCGGCCCTCCCTGGCTGGCGGTTCCAGATGCGCACGGCCAACCTGGGAATCGGCACCTTCACCTTGACGATCCGGATCGCCGGACGGAAGGACTACATCACGGGCTTCATCACGGGGGAGAACTTGACGACGGAGTAGCGGACGGCGTACAAGCGACCTCGTCCTTTCACCCGGAGAGGAGGAGGTCGCTTGATGCGCCGCGCCGCCGTCGGGCCGGCCCTGGTGGGGCTGGCGGCGCTGGCGGTTTTCCTCCCGTCTCTGCGGAACGGCTTCGTCGACTGGGACGACGCCAAGAACCTCCTCGACAACCTCGCCTACCGCGGCCTGGGAGCGGAGCAGCTCCGCTGGATGTGGACCACGTTCCACCTCGGGCCCTACCAGCCCCTGAGCTGGATGACCTACGGCCTCGACTATCTGGTCTGGGGGATGCGCCCCCTCGGCTACCACCTCACGAGCGTGCTCCTGCACGCGCTCTCCGCCGGGCTCCTGGTGGCCGTGGTCCGCCGGCTCGTGCCGCAGCGGGGCGAGAGCTTCGCGACCCTGGCCGCGCTGCTGTGGGCGGTGCATCCGCTGCGGGTGGAGGCGGTGTCCTGGGCCACGGAGCGCCGCGAGGTGCTGTGCGGGGCCTTCGCCCTGGGCGCGCTCCTGAGCCACCTCCGGGGTGGCCGCGTCCTCTGGACGGCCGCGCTCGCGCTCGCGGCCATGCTGTCCAAGGGCACGGCGGTGGTGCTGCCGGGGCTGTTCGTGCTGATCGATCTGCACCGGGACGTCCCCTGGAAGACGGCGGTGCGCCGTCAGGTGCCCCTCCTGGCAGTGTCCGCGGGGATGGCAGCCGTCGCGGTCGTCGGGCAGCGGCAGGCGCAGGCGCTGGCGTCGCTGCAGGAGGTGGCCCTTTCGGACCGGGCCGTGCTCTTCCTCCACAACCTCGGCTTCTACGCCTGGAAGACGATCTGGCCCGCGTGCCTGGCCCCGCTCTACGCCCTGACGGGAAGCGCTTTGGCGGTGCGCCTGGGCGCGGCCGCGTCGGCGGGTGTGCTCCTCGCCGCCGTCGTCCTGGGGCGCCGCCGGCGAGGCCTCCTCCTGCTGCTCGCGGCCTACGTGGTGCTCGTCCTCCCCGTGGGGGGCCTCCTCCAGGCGGGGACGCAGGTGGCGGCGGACCGGTACGCCTACGCGCCGGGCTGGGCGCTGTCGCTCCTGCTGGCGCTCGGGATGGCCTGTGTCGTGGGCGCGAATTTCCGGCGGCTCCTCGCCTGCGCGGTGGCCGCGGGCCTCCCGCTGTCGGTGCTCGCCGTGCGCCAGCAGCGCGTATGGCACGACCCCGAGAGCCTGTGGACCCACCAGCTCGCCTGCGATCCCGACAGCGCGCTCGCGCACTACAGCCTGGCCTTGCGGCGTGTCACCCGCGAGCCCGGACGGGAGGCGGATTTCTGGGCGGAGCCGCACTTCCGGGAGGCGGTGCGGCTGCGTCCCGACTTCCCGGATGCCTACCGCGGCCTGGGGAACGTGCTGCGGCGGACGGGGCGCTTCGACGAAGCCTCGCAGGTGTACGCCGCGGGCCTGGCGGTGGCGCCGGGGAGCGGGCCCTTGCTCTACGGGCTCGCCATCGCGCAGTGGGAGACCGACCGGCGGTCCGAGGCGCTCGCCACGCTGGGGACGCTGGCGGAGGTCCCCCCCGTCACCGCCGACTCCCATCTCGTGCTGGCGCGCGCGCTGGCCGCGGCAGGAGACGTCTCCGGCGCCGTCCGGGCGTACGAGCGCGCGATGGCGTCCCCCACCGACGCGCCGGCCGTCGCGCCCATGGAGCTGGCGTGGCTGCTGGCCACCTACCCCGACCCTCGCTTCCGTGACGGCCCCCGCGCGCTGGAGCTGGCCCGGCGGGCAGCACGCCTGGGGGCGGAGCTGCAGGCGCGCGGCGGCCTGGCCCTGAGAGCAGGGCTGGGTCCGCGCCTGATCCGGACCCTGGCGGCGGCACTCGCCGAGGTGGGGGAGTTCGAGGCGGCGACGGACGTCCTGCGCAGAGGCGCCCCCGGCTTCGACCCGCAGGAGGTCCAGGACCTCCTGGCTCCGCTTTCCAGGCGCGAGCCGATCCGCGCGCAGCCGGCGTTCCCGTGAACCTCTTCTGGAACCGCGAGGAGCGGCGCCTCCGTGCCCTGTGGCGCGTGCTGGGGCAGCTCCTGCTGGTGTTCCTCCTGGGCTACCTGCCGTTCCACCTGCTGCGCCCTCCACGCGGCTTGCCCGCCTGGGTGGCGGCGGAGGTGGCGACGCCGCTGCGCACGCTGGGCGTGATCGCGGCGGTGATCCTGGGCCGGCAGTGGCTCGATCGCCGGGACTGGGAAGCCTACGGCGTGCGGCTGGACGCGCGCGGGTGGCGCGCGCTCTGGGCGGGCCTGGCCCTGGGGGCCGCGCTCCTGAGCGCGATCTTCGTGCTCGAGCTGGCGTTCGCATGGGTGGACGTGACCGGCCTCCGGGTGACGCGCCTGCCGGTGCCGTTCGCCGCCGCGCTCGCACTCGCCCTCTTCCAGGACGTCTGCGTGGGGATCCAGGAGGAGCTGATCACGCGCGGCAGCCTGCTGCGCAACCTGTCGGACGGGCTGGGCACGGCCCGGGCCGTTCTCGTCTCCTCCACGCTCTTCGCCCTCCTGCACCTGGGAAACCCGAACGCCAGCGCCCTGGGGATGGTGGGGATCTTCGCTGCCGGCGTGCTCCTGGCGGTCGCGCGCCTGCGCACGGGGCGGCTGCAGGCGGCGATCGGCCTCCACATCGCCTGGAACTTCTTCGAGGGAGCGGTCTTCGGCTTCGCCGTGAGCGGCACCCGGGAGCGGGTACACGTGATCGCGATCGCGCAAGGAGGGCCCACCCTCTGGACGGGAGGTGTCTTCGGTCCGGAGGCGGGCCTGCTGGGGATCGGAGCGTGTCTGGCGGGCATCGCGCTGCTCTTCCTGCTTCCACGCTATCCTGAGCCCACCGGAGGCACCGATGCTGAAGCTGACCTACCACGGGCACGCCTGCTGGGAGATGACCGCGGGAGCGCACCGGATCCTCATCGATCCCTTTCTGACCGGCAATCCCAAGGCTGACGTGGGGCCGCAACACTTCGACGAGCTGGACGCCATTCTGATCAGCCATGGACACAGCGATCACGTCGGGGACACCTTGGAGATCGCGCAGCGCACGAAGGCGATGGTGATCGCCAACTTCGAGATCGTGAGCTGGTTCGGGAAGAAGGGCTGCCAGGGGCACCCGCTGCACCTCGGGGGGGGACACTCTTTCCCCTGGGGGCACGTGAAGCTCACCGTGGCGCATCACGGCTCCACCGGGCCGGACGGCGAGCCCCTGGGGAACCCGGCGGGCTTCGTGATCACGATGGACGGGAAGAAGGTCTACCACGCAGGGGACACGGCGCTGTTCTCGGACATGCGCCTGATCGGCGAGATGTGGGGGCCGCTGGACGCGGCGCTCCTCCCCATCGGCGACAACTTCACCATGGGGGTCGACGATGCCGTGAAGGCCACGGAGTTCCTCCAGGCCAAGGTGGCCGTGCCCATGCACTACGACACGTTCGACGTCATCAAGGCCGACGCACAGTCCTTCGTGCGCAAGGTGGAGGCGGCGGGAAGGAAGGCGCGCCTGGTGGCTCCCGGCGCGTCCATGGAGGTCTGAGATGGGAAAGCCCGTCGTGCACTGGGAGTTCTGGTCCGAGGATCCGGCGAAGGTGGCCGACTTCTACCGCACGGTGTTCGACTGGAGCCCACGCGCCATTCCCGGCCTGGACTACACGCTGGTGGAGACCGGCGGGTCCGGCGGCATCAACGGCGGCATCATGACCCCCAAGAAGGGGCCGTGGCCGGCCAAGCTCGCGCTCTACATCGACGTCGAGGACCTCGACACCTACACGGCGAAGATCACGGAGGCGGGGGGCAAGGTGCTGGTGCCCAGGCAGGAGGTCCCGGGCGTCGGCCGCCTCGCGCTCTTCGAGGATCCCGACGGCCGCGTGCTGGGGTTGTGGCAGCGGAGCTGAGAAGGGGTCAGGTATTTCCTATTTCCTATTTCCTTTTCCTCATTCCATTGCATCGATGGGGCAGGAAAAGGAAATAGGAAATACCTGACCTCGGACATCTGTCCGCGGACACACGTCCGCGAAGGCGTGGAGCGGACGCAGAAAGCTTCTGAAGAACATGCTTCTCGCTGGCACGGCGGTTGCCCTCGAGGCTCCGCCGTGATCGAGAGCACCTCTTCCATGGATCGGCCGGCCGTCACGTCGCGCCGGCCCCGTCTTCTCTGGCTGGCCGGCATCGGCCTGTGTGTCCTTCTCGCCGCCGCCATGGCCACCCCCGCGGTCCTGCGATGGGCGCGGGCCGACCGGGCGGTCGACGCCTCCAAGCTGCGGTTCGGCACGGTGACGCGGGGAGACCTGCTGCGCGACCTGAGCCTGCAGGCGCGCGTGGTGGCCTCCCTGTCCCCCACGCTCTTCAGCCCGGGGCAGGGGATCGTGGCCCTGCGCACCAGGGCCGGCAGCGAGGTGAAGCGCGGGGACGTGCTGGCAGTGGTGGACTCGCCGGAGCTCGCGGGCGCCCTCGACCAGGCGCGCGCGCTCCTCCTCGCCTCCCGGGCCGAGCTGGAGCGGCAGAAGATCGCCGCCCGCCAGAGCCAGCAGCGGGCGCAGCAGCAGGTGGACCTGCTCACGCTGCGCCTGGAGACCGCCAGGCGTCAGCTCGACCGCGCGGAGCGCACCTTCAAGGAGGGGCTCTCCAGCAGGGCCGACTACGAGGCGGCGCAGGACGCCGTGGGCCTGGCCACCATCGAGCTGGAGCAGGCCAGGCGCGAGATCTCGCTCACCCGCGAGTCCACCGCCTTCGAGGTCACCCTGCGGGAGCAGGAGCTGAACCGCCAGGCCTCGGCCACCCGCGAGCTGCAGGAGCGCGTGGACAAGCTGACGCTGCGCGCCCCCTTCGACGGCATGGTGGCCACCGTGGCGGTGCAGGATCGCGACGCGGTGGCCCCCAATCAGGCGGTGCTCACGGTGGTCAACCTGGGCTCGCTGGAGCTCGAGATCGGCCTCCCCGAGGAGTACGGAAGCGAGACATCCAGTGGGACCCCGGCCTCCATCGCGTTCCTCGGCAAGGAGTATCCGGGCCACGTCACCGCCGTCTCCCCCGAGGTGGTGAACAACGAGCTGACGGCGACCGTGGTCTTCGACGGGCCTCCACCCCAGGGCCTGAAGCAGAGCCAGCGCCTCACCACCCGGCTCACCTTCGAGTCCAGGCGGAACGTGCTCAAGGTCCCCCGGGGCGCGTTCCTGGAGGCGGAGGGCGGGCGCGCCGCCTACGTGGTGGACGGCGGCGGCAAGATCGCCACCCGCCGGGCCATCGTCACCGGGGTGCACAGCGTGGGCGAGGTGGAGATCGTCTCTGGTCTCGCCCAGGGGGAGAGGATCGTGGCCTCCGATACCGGGGCCTTCGCACGCGCGCGCACCGTGCTGCTGCGCTAGGACGAGAAGGAGTCCGCATGCTGGAGATGTCGCACATCAAGAAGGTCTATCGCACGGAGTCCATCGAGACCCACGCCTTGGAGGATCTCTCCCTCATCGTCGGCGCGGGGGAGTTCGTCTCCGTGACCGGCCCCTCGGGCTCCGGGAAGACCACCTTCCTCAATGTGGCCGGCCTGCTCGACACCTTCGATTCCGGCCGCTACCTCCTGGACGGCAAGGACGTCAGCCGCCTCTCCGACCGGGAGATGTCGCAGATCCGCAATCGCACCCTGGGGTTCATCTTCCAGTCGTTCAACCTCATCCCTGACCTCAACGTGGCGGACAACGTGGACGTGCCCCTGCGCTACCGCGGTCTCGGTGCGGGCGAGCGCCGGATGCGGATCGATCGTGCCCTGGACATGGTGGGTCTGTCCGCGCGCAAGAAGCACCTGCCTTCGCAGCTGTCGGGGGGTCAGCAGCAGCGGGTGGCCATTGCGCGCGTGCTGGCCGGCGATCCCAAGCTCATCCTGGCCGACGAGCCCACCGGGAACCTGGACTCCTCGATGACGCGGGAGATCATGGATCTCCTGGAACGGATCAACGGCGAGGGGACCACCATCGTCATGGTGACTCACAACCCCGAGTGCGCCGAGCGCGCCCACCGCCAGCTGCACGTCTTCGACGGCCGCGTGATCGACGTGGAGCGGCCCAAGGTGACCCTGACATGCTGACCTACCACCTGGCGAACGCGCTGCACAGCCTCAAGCGCAATCCCATCCTCACCGCCCTGCTGGTGGGAGGGATCGCCCTCGGCATCTGCGTCTCCACCGCCTTCGTGACCCTGCGCCACATGTACCAGCAGGACTTCCTCCCCGGCAAGAGCGACCGGGTCTTCTACGTGCGGCTGGACAGCTGGGGGAAGGATCGTGCCTTCCAGGAAGACGAGCCGGACTCCGTCCCCGACCAGATCACCTACCGGGATGCCCGGGGGTTGCTGCGCTCTCCCGTTCCCGCACGGCAGACGCCCACCTTCATCACCCAGATGTTCGTGCACCCCGATCCCAAGGTCGCCCGGCCCTACCAGCCGGACGTGCGGCTGTGCTTCGCCGACCTCTTCGACATCTTCGACATGCCGTTCCGCTACGGCGGACCCTGGAGCAAGGAGGCGGACGCCAGGCCCGAGCAGGTGATCGTCCTCGACGACGCCACCAACCAGAAGCTCTTCGGCGGTGACAACAGCGTGGGCCGCACCGTCCGCCTGGAGGAGCGGGACTTCCGGGTGGTGGGCGTGCTCGCGCCCTGGCGCCCCCCTCTCCGTCTCTTCGAGCTGCTGCGCAATCCCGCCGGCGCGCCCGAGCCCATCTACATCCCGTTCAACCTGGTGGAGCCGCTGCAGGTCTGGTCCTCCGGGAACACATCGGGCTGGCAGGGGCTCCCCATCCGCACCTTCCAGGAGTGGCTGGCCTCGGAGCGGGTCTGGGTGCAGTACTGGGTGGAGCTGCCTGACCAGGCGGCGGCGGGGGCGTATCGCGACTGGCTGCGCGCTTACATCCAGGACCAGAAGAAGCTGGGCCGCTTCGCACGCCCGGTCAACTTCCGGCTCACCACCATCGCCGGCATGATCGAGGAGCACGCCCTGATGCCCGAGGGGGTGAAGGCCATGAGCGTGGTCTCCCTCCTCTTCCTGGCGGTGTGCTCCCTGAACCTGGTGGGCATTCTCCTGGGCAAGTTCCTGGCCCGCATCCCCGAGGTCTCGGTGCGGCGCGCCCTGGGGGCGAGCCGGGCGCAGATCTTCTGGCAGCACGTGATCGAATGCGAGCTGATCGGCGTGCTGGGCGGGACGCTGGGCGTCCTCTGCTCCCTGGGCATCCTCCACCTGCTCGCCCAGTACATGCTGAACGGGGAGGCTCTTCGCCTGGACGCGGAGATGCTGCTCACCGCCCTCTTCCTTTCCCTGGTGGCCGGCCTGCTGGCCGGCCTCTACCCGGCGTGGCGTATCTGCTCCGTGCCTCCCGCCATGCAGCTGAAGGTGCAGTGATGAACATCGGACCCATCGTGCGCGCCATGCGGCACAACCGCACCCGGGTGGTGCTGATCGTCCTCGAGATCGGCATGACCCTCGCCATCGTGACCAACTGCATCAACGTGATCCTCGCCGAGCGGGAGAAGATGAGCCGGCCCTCCGGGTTCGACGACGACAACGTGGTGTGGATGCTGGAGCGTCCCTTCACCGCGGAGTTTAAGGATCCGATGTTCCTGGGAGCCATCATCCCCAAGGACCTCCGGATCATGGCCGGCGTGCCCGGCGTCCGTGCCGTGGGGAACACCAGCTTCCAGCTCTGGGAGGGCGGCGGATCCTCCACCCAGGTCCGCCCGCTGGACCAGAAGCGAGAGCCGGTGGGCACGCAGATCTATTACGGCACCAAGGACATGCTGGAGGCGGTGGGGGCGCGCATCACCGAGGGCCGGGGCTTCACGGAAGAGGATTTTCGCGGGCCCGACGGCCAGCCGGCCTCGGGACGGGTGGCGGTGATCTCCCGGGCCCTGGCAGACGACCTCTTCCCGGGCGAGCCGGCGCTGGGCAAGAGCATCGGCGAGGCGTTCAGCGCCGAGGACGTGGCGGACGATCCGCTCCGGGTCGTCGGCGTCCTGGAGACGGCCTACAACCCCTGGGGGATGGGTGGAGGAGATCAGGACGCACTGGGCTCCCGGGTGCTGTTCCGCCCGGGCGGGGTGGCGAGCTACGAGCGCGGCATCCCCTACCAGATCCGCACCGAGCCCGGCACCATGACCTCGGTGATCTCCGAGGTGGAGAAGCGCCTGGCCGCGGCCAACCCGGGACGAACCTTCGAGTTCAAGCGCACCGAGGAGAAGAAGGACGAGTGGTTCGCGGGGAACAAGATCGTGGTCACCACCATGAGCTGCATCATCGTCACGCTGGTGGTGATCACCGCCCTTGGTTTGCTTGGGCTCACCTCCCTCTCGGTGGCGGAGCGCACGAAGCAGATCGGCACCCGCCGCGCCCTGGGCGCCACCCGGGCCGCCATCCTCCGCCATTTCTTGCTGGAGAACTGGCTGCTCACCACGGCGGGGCTGATCCTCGGCGTTTTCGGCGCCTACGCGCTCAACTTTCTCCTGGTCAGCCACGTATCCGAAGTCAAGATGGACTGGAAGCTGGTGGCCGGCGGCATGGTGCTGCTCTGGGTGAGCGGCCTCCTGTCCACCGTTCCCGCGGCCCTGCGGGCCTCCACGGTCCCACCGTCCATCGCCACCCGGAGCGTGTGAAGGCATTCATGTCCAAGGTGCTCGTGGTGGAGGACCAGCCCGCCGTGGCAGGCGCCCTGGAGGTGCTGTTCCACCTCCACGACCTCCCCTGCGTGGTGGCAGGGAACGTGGACGCGGCTGTGCGCCAGGTGCAGGGCGGAGAGATCGGGGCCGTGCTGCAGGACATGAACTTCAGCCCCGGCGCCACGGGCGGGGAGGAAGGGGTCGCCCTCTTCCGGCGCCTGCGGGAGTCCGATCCCGGTCTCCCCATCCTGCTCATGACCGCCTGGACCTCGCTGGAGACGGCGGTGCAGCTCGTCAAGGAAGGTGCTACCGACTACATGGCAAAGCCCTGGGACGACGCCAAGCTCGTGGCAACGGTGCGCGCTCTCCTGCAGGCGCACGCCCCGCGTCGGGAGGATGCGCGCGCCCTCTGCGGCCTGGTGCACGCCAGCGAGGCCATGGAGCGCGTGGTCTCCCTGGCGGTGCAGGTCGGTCCCTCGGACGTGCCGGTGTTGATCACGGGGGAGAACGGCGCCGGCAAGGACAAGATCGCGGAGATCGTGCACGCCGCTTCCTCCCGAGGGGGGCACTCCCTGGTGCGGGTGAACGTGGGCGCGCTCCCGGACGACCTCCTGGAGAGCGAGCTATTCGGCGCCGAGCCGGGCGCCTACACCGGGGCCACGCGCCTGCGCATCGGACGCTTCGAGGCCGCCCACCGGGGCACGCTGTTCCTGGACGAGATCGGCAACCTCTCGGCCGCCGGGCAGGCCAAGCTGCTGCGCGTGCTGCAGAGCGGGGAGTTCGAGCGGCTGGGCGCCAGCCAGACGCGCCGCGCCGACGTGCGCGTGCTCTGCGCCACCAACGCCGACCTGCAGGCGGAGATCGCCGCCGGCCGTTTCCGGCAGGACCTCTACTTCCGCGTCGCCGTGGTGGAGATCGAGGTCCCTCCGCTGCGCGCCCGCCGCGAAGACATCCTCCTCCTGGCCGAGCACTTCCTGAAGGGGAGTGGCCGCCGGCTGGACCCGGCGGCGCGCGACGTGCTCCTCGAGCATGCCTGGCCGGGGAACGTGCGCGAGCTCCAGAACCGCGTGCAGCGTGCGGTGGCAGTGGGAAGAGGGGAGACGATCCTCCCTGCCGATCTCGGGTTCGAGAGCACCGAGGGGATGGCGGGGACGGTGGTCCCGGAAGAGCGCACGCGCATCGAGGCCGCCCTGCGGAGCGCCGGGGGCAGCGTCTCCCGGGCGGCAGAAGCGCTGGGCTTGAGTCGCCAGGCCCTCTACCGCAGGATGGAGAAGCTCGGGATCGTGATGGAGAGGAGGCCGCGCTAACCTGCGACTCGCCACCCGCATCTCCCTCGCCGTCTCCCTGACGGCGCTCGTCACCCTCCTCACCTGCTTCGCCGTGTTCCGCTTCGCGCCGTCCTGGGGGCTGTCCGGGAGGGGGGCGGCCATCCTGGCCTGCGCGGTCTCCGCCCTGGCCGTGCTCGTGGGGGTGCGGATCATCGTCGTCCGCGTCGCCGAGCTGCACGCCGTGCTGGGGAACGCGCTCTCCGCCTTCCGGGACCGAGACTTCGGGCTGCGCCTGGCCGTGCGGGGGGACGCCGAGCTGGCGGAGCTGAAGCGGCTCTACAACGAGCTCGCCGACGCCGTGCAGGCCGATCGCCAGGGTCTGCAGCAGCGGGAGGTGCTGCAGGACACGATCCTGCAGCGCACGCCCATGGCCGTGGTGCTCCTCTCGGCGGCGGGCCGCGTCCTCTACTCGAACGTGGCCGCGCGCACCCTCTTGGCGCAGGGCGCGGGGCTGAACGGACGGCTGCTTCACGAGCTGCCGCTCCTGCCCTCGTTCCGGCAGGCGCTGGCCTCCTCCGAAGACGCCATCTTCCGGGAGGGGGAGGAGACGTTCCATCTATCCCAGCGCGGGTTCCGCGTGAACACCCAGCCGCACCGGCTGCTGTTGGTGGAGCGCCTGACCCCGGAGCTGCGCCGGCAGGAGGTGGCCGTGTGGAAGAAGGCCATCCGGGTCATCCACCACGAGATCAACAACAGCGTGGCCCCCATCAGCTCCCTCCTCCATTCGCTGCGGCGCGCCCAGGAGATGCCGCAGCACCGTCACCGCCTGGACGAGATCCACGAGCGCATCGACGAGCGCCTCACGTTCCTCTCGGGGTTCCTGGAGTCCTACGCGGAGTTCGCCCGCCTCCCCGAGCCTCGCCGACGGCGCATCGCCTGGAGCGAGATCCTGGACGGCGTGCGCCCGCTCTACCCGTTCCGGGTGGAGGGATTCCCGGCGCAGGAGGCGGAGGTCGATCCCAGCCAGATCCAGCAGCTGCTGATCAACCTGGTCAAGAACGCGCACGAATCGGGGAGCCCCCCGGACGAGGTGGTGGTCTCTGTGCAGCGCGCGGGAGAGGATTGCGTGCTCCGTGTCCTGGACCGCGGACGCGGCATGAGCGAGGAGGTCATGCGCCGGGCGCTCGTGCCCTTCTATTCCACGAAGCCGGGAGGCAGCGGCCTCGGTCTCGCGCTCGGCAATGAGATCGTGGAGGCGCACGGCGGGCGCATGCGCCTGCAGGCGCGCGAGGGCGGGGGAACCACCGTCACCTGCTGGCTGCCTGCCGCCACCTGACCCGGCGTCAGCGACCGTTTGGACGAGCCGCCTACCCTTGCCGGCGTGCGCTGGCCCTCCCTCCTCGCCGTCTTCATGGTCACCTGCTCGGCCGCCCGCGCCGAGGACATCCACTTCCTGGCCGAGCACCTCCCCGAGGCGGCGCAGGACGCGCGCTACATCGCGCTCCCCTGGACGGCGGGGCCGCTCGAGGCAGGACGGTGGGACTTCACCGTCCAGCTCGGCTGGACGGCGACGTCGGCTGGATTCCTCGACCTCGACGGTCCCATGCTGGGCCTGGGCCTCCGCCGTGCCTGGAGCGACCGCACCGGTCTGCTGGCGCTCGGCTTCGCCGATCCCATGACGGTATCGGGCGCGCGCGGCACGGAGGTGCTGGACCTGCCCTTCGCACCCGCGGAGCTGGGTCTCCCGCAGGAGGCGGAGTTCACGCAGGCGCGCGGAACCTACCGGCACTGGGGCGTGGGGGCGGCCTGGCTGCGCGCGCTGGGGGAGGAGCGGCGCTCCACACTGGGCCTGGGCCTGCTGTACGACCACCTCTCCATCGACGGGTTCACGATGGACTACCGGCTGCTCGCGGGGCCCGCCGCCGGCACGACGGGCGTGCTCGACCACAGCAGCACCGCCGGTTATCTGACCCCGTTCGCGCAGCTCGTGCGCACGTGGAACCTTGGCGACCGTTTCGTCCTGGCACCGCGGCTCGCGGCGGCCGTGCCGCTCCCCGCGGGAGACTTCGGCGCGCGCCTGATGGGACCGGGGTTCGATCTCACCGGCGAGCCCGGGATGATCGGAGACCCCGTGCTCGGAGCGGGTGCCGGCCTGCTGCACACGCGGAGCGGACTCGAGCTCGACCTCGGCGTCACGCTCGCGTATCCCTTGGTGGAGCGGGTGAGCCATCCCGGCGTCGATCGCGCATGGACGCTGCAGGTGGCTTGGCATAGCTCCAGACAGCACGATCGAAAATAGGAGTGGGCGCCGCGCCGGGATGCGTCTACATTCCCCGGCGCGATGCAAACACGCCATTCAGCCTTGGGAACGTGCATCATCTTCGCGGCGATGGGCGGCTTCGTCCTGCTCCTCCGCCACGACGTGCGGCGGCTCGAGACCTCGCTGAACGCGGTGGAGACGGAGCTTGCCCAGGCTCGAGCGCAGGCCAAGGCCGACGCCGTGCTCCTGGATTTCGAGCTCCAGCTCCCCGGGCGCGGTGAGCTGTTCCCGGCCATGACGGGAGCCCCCGGCACCGATGCTGCGCCCCTCGCGCGCCTGGAGATCACAAACGGCGCCGCCACCCCGGTGGCGCAGTTCATCGAGGCGGAGATCCCCGGATGGAGCCGGCCCGTGAAGCAGCGGGAGATCGTGGGACCCCGCGAGACGCGCGAGGTGACGCTCCAGCCGCCGCTGCTCCCCTCCGCCTTCAAGAACGAGGAGATCCGCCGGGAGCGGCTCGAGGTGAGCGTCACGGGCGTGGACGGCAACACGCTCTTCGCGGACAGCCGGCCCATCCTCCTGCACGGGGGCTCGGACCTCCTCTGGGGGGACAAGCTCAAGAACGTGCAGGTGGCCGCGCGCTGGGTCACGCCGCACGATCCGGCGGTGCTGGACCTCGTGTCACGGGCGCGCCGGCACGCCCCCCGGGGGCGCCTGGCGGGGTACGGCAGCGGGAAGGCCGACCCCGCCGCCGTGCGCCGGCACGTGCGCCAGCAGGCGGAGGCGGTGTTCGATGCCATGAGCGAGTCGGGGATCAGCTACGTGAACAGCCTGTTCGTGATGGGCGAGTACCTGGACCGGGCGCAGCGGGTGCGGCTGCCCCGGGAGACGCTCGCCCTGAAGAGCGCCAACTGCATGGACGTGTCCGTGGCCTTCGCCTCCGCCATGGAGAACCTGGGGCTGCAGCCCCTCCTGGTGATCGTCCCCGGGCACGCCTACGCCGGCGTGCGCCTGGACCGGAGCGGGGACGACGTGCTCTACCTGGACCTCACCGTGCTCCCCGACGGGTCGTTCGCGCGCGCCGAGGCGCGCGCCCGCGCCTGGCAGGCCAAGACTCCCCCGGAGCGCGTGCGGGTGGTGGACGTGGCCGCCGCGCGCTCCCTCGGGCTCTATCCGCTGGTCGCCGAGGCATCGCCGGCCTCGTAGGGCTCCATGTGCACCAGCACGCCGAGCACGCTCCGCTCGGCGGCGAGGATGGCGCCCTTCACCGCCCCGCTCAGCTCGTGCGCGTCGTGCAGGGACATGGTGGGCTCGGCCTGCACGTGCAGGTCGACGTAGACGCCCATTCCCGCCCGCCGCACCTTGAGCTTCTCGATCTGCTGGACGCCGGAAACCCCGGTGGCGGCGGCGGTGATCCGCTCCAGCATGGCCGCGTCCGGCGAGCGGTCCATCAGGTCCTGCACGGCGGGGCGCAGGATGCGCAGGCCGTTGGCGGCGATGATGCACGAGGCCGCCAGGGCCGCCCAGTCATCGGCCGCCTCCCAGCCCGGACCCTTCCAGATCGAGATGCTGATGCCGAGGAAGGCGGCGGCCGAGGTGACGGCGTCGCTGCGGTGGTGCCAGGCGTCCGCGCGCACGGCGGCGCTGTTCACGTGGGAACCGACGGCGTGCACGCGGCGGAACAGGGTCTCCTTGACCACCACCACCAGCACGAGGACGACCAGGGTGAAGGGAGCGGGGGTGAGGTGGGGGGTCACGATCTGACGCACGGCCTCGACGGCGATCCCCGCCGACGCCCCCAGCAGCAGCAGCCCGACCACCGCCGTGGCCAGGGGCTCCGCCTTCCCGTAGCCGAAGGGGTAGGCCTCGTCCGCCTCCCGGGCGGAGACGCGCAGCCCGCTCCAGACCACCAGCGAGGACAGGATGTCGGCCGAGGACTCGACGGCGTCGGCGATGAGGGCGCCGCTGTTGCCGAGGATGCCCGCCACGAGCTTCACGCCGGTGAGGACGGCGTTGACGAGGAGGCCGGCTTGCGCCGAGCGGATGCCGAGGCGGACCGGCTGCTTCACGGCGCCGCGGAGTATAGCCAGTCACATGATCATGCGGCTGGCTTGGGGGGCGGCTCCGGCGTATACCTGCGCGGACACGAGGAGGCGCTCGCCGTGCTCCATCTCCGCCGCTCCGCTCTGGCCGCTCTCCTGCTCGCCACCCCGGCCCTGGCGGAGGAGGACTACCGCAATCCCCACTGGCACATCCTCGTCACCGACGCCGGCTACTCGGACTTCATCATCTACACGGAGGGGGCATTCCCCCAGGGGGCGCTGCACGAGTTCGTCTCGGGCGAGTGGGCGGCGGCGGTGGGCTACGACGGCATCGCCCTGCCGGCGCCGCAGCGTTCCATGTGGCTGGAGCCGGAATGGTCCTACCCGGCCTGGACGTCGAACTCCACGTTCCTGACGCTCACCCCGCAGGACATCCCTTCCGACACCGACGGGGACGGCCTTCCCGAGGGGTCCGCCGTGATCGGCAACGGCACGGTGCAGGTCACGATCACCTGGGACATGCAGGACACCGTCACCGGCACACCCATGGGGCTGGGAAACGGCACCTCGGTCCTGAGCGACCGCTACGTGCTCCTGGTGACGTACGCCATCAAGAATCTGAAGACCACGAACCTGACGGGGGTGCGGTTCTACCCCTTCCTGCACGCGCACCCGGCGAACGACGAGCGTCCCCAGGTCCGGGCCGTGTACGACACCACCGCCCACGCCGGCGCCCTGAGCACCTTCCGCTACGACGTCACCCAGTTCTCCACCAACTCGGGGGAGACCGACGGCTCCCCCAGCGGGTGCATGTTCCTGGACCACATCACGTTCTCCACGGAGGTGCCGCCCGCGGACTTCGGGCTGGGGCACTTCCGCGGGCACACGGACCGGCCGGCGACCGGGCTCCACCTGGACGTGGAGAACGACACGCTGATGAACCAGACCGCGTTCGGCCCCGACGAGGCCGCGGGGGCCACGCGCATCGACGTGGGAACGATCGCGCCCTCGGCCACCCAGTCGGTGAAGGTGCTGCTCGCGGTGCGCAGCCAGGACCAGACGCCGGGCGCCACCAATGCCACCGCCTGCGTGCGGATCACGCCGGGGACGGATCCCGGCATCCGGGTCGACAAGGGAGCCTGCGCGGCAGGCTCGCCGGGAGGCCCCTACGACGTCATCCGCGGCAGCCTCCAGAACCTGCTCGACGCGGGCGGCTTCGTGAACCTCGACCCCGTGGGCTGCGTCGCCGACGAGCTGACGCAGGACCGGGTCACCGTGCAGTCCACGCTCTCCGCCTGCCAGCCCGCGGTCTTCGTGCTGGTGCGCAACGGCGCCTTCCAGCAGTTCGACTACGGCACCGCCTCCAACGGCTCCGTGCGCTTCTCTCCGGAGGGGTGCCCGTAGGGGTCAGGTATTTCCTATTTCCTTTCCCGACCGCGGAGCCGCCAGGAAGAGGAAATAGGAAATACCTGACCCCCTCCGAACTTCATCACGACCTCGTGCGTTCCCGGCGACACGGGAACCGCCCGGAAGGCATCGTCGGCGCGCAGGATCGGGACCGGCCGCCCGTCCTCCGCCGCGCTCCAGCCCGGGACGAAGCTGTCGGCAACCACCAGGTAGCCACCCCCCCCGCGCACCTCGACGCGCAGCCGCGCGCCGAAATCCTCCAGCAGGCTCGCCGTGCCGCCGCCGCCGGCGTGCATGGGCAGCACGCCCAGCTCCTCCCGGGCGACCAGCGCAGCGTGCAAGAACAGATCGTCGGGACCGGCCAGCACCGCGCGCATGAAGCCCTCCTCGCCCGCATAGGGGACGAGCGCCGGCACCACCCGCACGCGCGGGACCGCAAGGGTGTTCCGGGTGAGGAGGAGCGGCCGGTTGCTGCCGGCGGGAAAGGCTTGCAGGAGGACGGCATGAGCATCGAGGACCGGCGTGTGGTGGACGAGATGGGTGACGGCACCGGCACCGAGGAGCATGAGCTTCTCCCGGGCAGGGGCGCGGTGGATCAGGGCGGCCAGACGCGCGTGCAGCCGCGGGCGGAAGTGCGCCACGTCCATGGTGAAGGCGAGGTCGAGCCCGTAGCTCGCCCCCGTGTAGCCGAGCAGCACCTCGCGCTCCCACCGCGCCCGCTCCGCGAAGCTCGCGGGCGCCGGCATCGGCCCCGCACCCGAGTACATCGGGCTCTCCACCCACACCCGGCCGACCGGCCCTCGATCCGCGCGCAGCGCCGCCACCACCGGCGGCACGGTGCGGTAGAAGTCGGCGGGCACGGTGGGGGCGAGCGTGCGGTTGGCCCAGGAGAGATCGCAGGCGAGGACGAGGCCCACGCATGCAGCAGCGCTCCGCGGGAACCTGGTGCCGGCCAGGAGCGCCGCGGCCAGTCCCAGGAGGGGAAGGAGGCCCAGCACCACGGCGCGATGGACGCGCGCCACCGCCGGCTCCGGAACCCACGTGGACGCCAGGAGGCCCAGCGCGATGAAGACGGAGAACAGCGCCGCCGTGAGCACGAGCGCCGGCCGGCGGCGGGACCGCACCGCATCCATGCCCAACCCCGCGAGCAGCGCGAGCGGAAGAGTCGCGGGAACGAGCCACTTCATGGGGAACCGGAGCGCGTCCGTGCCCGGCAGGCGCACGAGCCAGGCGTAGGCCGGACCGTGGCGCCCCAGGGCGAGCAGGAGGAGGAGCCCGGCCCAGGCGACGAGCGCGAAGCGGCGAGGGCCCGGCACGCAGGCCCCCAGGAGCAAAAGCGCGCAGGCCGCGCTCCCCAGGTAGAAGCCGGCGAGCAGGGGAAAGCCCTTCTCGGGAGCCAGGCGCACGGCCCAGAAGCGCTCCGGTCCATCCCCCCCTGGGTCGCCGAACACCTGCGGCAGGGCGAGGCCCGCCGCCAGGGCGGGGTGGGTGGACCAGTACACGACCCCCTCAGGCGGGAACCCGGCGCCGCGCTCCGTGACGGGCAGGTAGCGGGCGACCGCCACCAGAAACGGCGCGAGCAGCAGCGCCGCCAGCAGCCCGCCGGCCAGCGCCGGAACCAGCACCGCGCGCGGACGTGCCCCCTGCACGAGATCGCGCACCGCCAGAAGCAGCCACCCGAGGATCGCGCCCAGCACGGTGAACGGCTCGCCCTGCGCGACCAGGCCCACCGCGGCGGCCGCGAAGAGGAGGACGAACCCGACGCGGCGGCCGCCGCTCGCCGCGCCGGCGCGCTCCCAGGCCAGGAGGAGCCAGGGGATCCAGGCTAGCGACCAGACGAGGTTGGGATAGGCGGTCGCCGACACCGTGATGCCGTTGAAGCCGAACACGACCCCCGCGCACCACGCGGCGGGGAGCGACCCCGTCCAGGTGCGCGCCAGCGCGCATGCCCCCAGCGCGCCGAGGAGTACGTGCCCCACGGTGAGCACGCTGAGCGCGGCCGCCGGCGATCCCAGGGAGAGCCAGTTCAATGGGTAGGGGGCGCCCGCCATGGGGTTGGCCAGCAGCGGCATCCCCGCGTGCAGGCGGGGCGTCCAGAGGACGGAGCCCCGCTGCAGCGCCTCCGCCAGCACCTGGCGCAGCGGCTCGTAGGTCTGGTGCAGGTCGACGGCGTAGAGCCGCCGGCCTCCGAGCACCTCGTGGAAGAACAGCGCGCCCAGCAGCGCCAGGAGGGCCGCCACCCCGAGGTCTATCGCCGTGCGTCGCCCCGCCATGACGGGCGCGGAGTATGGCAGACTCCGGCGCACAGGAGGGTTCCCCCATGCAGCATCGCGCCCCCCGCGTCCTCGTCCTCGCGCTCGCCTTCGGCTGTCTGGGCTTCGGCGTTCAGGCCCTCGCCGCCGGGGCCAAGCTCCCGAAATGCGCCTCGGTCAAGTGCCGCGACCTCGGCTGCCCCGCCGACGTCCTCTGCGTGTCCGGCTCGAAGGTGCAGACCTGCGCCGACGTCTGCAACGGGAACTAGACGGGACTCAGCGGACGGACGACGTCGCCCCCGCCGGGAACCCGCGGTCGCGCATGAGCGCGTCGATGCGGGCGTCGCGGCCGCGGAAGGCCCGGTAGGCGTCGGCCGGGTCCACCGCGTTCCGCACCGCGAAGAGGTTGTCCACCAGGCGCTTGGCCAGGGCCTTGTCGTAGAACCCGCCCGGCGCCTCGGCGAAGGCCTCCGCCGCGTCGGCGGTGAGCACGTCCGCCCACATGTAGCCGTAGTAGGCGGCGGCATACCCCTCGTTCGAGAAGACGTGCCCGAACTGGGGGCTGCGGTGCCGCATCACCAGCTCCCTGGGCATGCCCAGCTTGCGGAGCTCCTCGCGCTCGAACCGGTCGGGGTCGAGGCCCTGAGGATCGGTCGTGTGGTAGAGCATGTCCATGAGCGCCGAGGCCAGGTACTCCGTGGTGGAGAAGCCCTGGTTGAAGGTGCGTGCGTTCTTGATCTTCTGCACCAGCGCCTCGGGGATGGGCTGCCCCGTCTGGTAGTGCAGCAGGTAGTTCTTCAGCACCGGCTCGGTGAGGAGCCACCGCTCCAGCAGCTGCGACTGGAACTCGGTGTAATCCCGCACCCCGCCGTTCAGCGTGGGGTAGTCGACCCGGGACGACAGCGCGTGCAGGGCGTGTCCGAACTCGTGGAAGAAGGTCTGGGCGTCGTCCCAGGAGACCAGCACCGGCTCCCCGGGCGCGCCCTTGACGAAGTTCGAGTTGTTCGCGGCCAGCACCGTCTTCTCGCCGTCCAGCGTCTCGTGCCCGCGATAGCTGGTGGCCCAGGCGCCCGAGCGCTTCCCGGGACGGGCGTAGGGATCGAGGTACCAGAGGCCGACGTGCCTCCCGCTCCCCCGATCCGTCACCTCCCACACCCGGACGTCGGCGTGGAAGACGGGGACCTTCCCCGCCGGCACGGGCGTGAACTCGAACCCGAACAGCTCTCCGGCCACGTAGAACATGGCCTCGCGCAGCCGCTCGAGCTGCAGGTAGGCCCGCACCTCGTTGGAGTCGAGGTCGTACTTGGCGCGGCGCACCTTCTCCGCGTAGAAGCGGTAGTCCCAGGGCTCGATCGTGATGCCGGCCTTCTCGCCGTCGGCGACGGCCTGCATGTCCGCCACCTCCTCGCGGACGCGCGCCACCGCCGCCGGCCATACCGCCCGCATCAGCCCCATGGCCCGCTCCGGCGTCTTCGCCATGCGGTCCTCGAGGCGCCAGGCGGCGTAGCTGTCGTAGCCGAGGAGCTTCACCCGCTCGTGGCGGAGCTTCAGGATCTCCACGATGAGCGCATTGTTGTCGTGCTCGTCCCCGTTGTCGCCGCGGTTCGTGAAGGTGCGCCAGACCTGCTCGCGCAGGCCGCGCTCGCTGGAGAAGGTGAGGAAGGGGTCCACCGAGGAGCGGGTGTTGAGGATGGCGTAGGAGCCCTCCTTCCCGCGCTCCTTGGCGGCGGCGGCGGCGGCCTGCACCACCGAGTCGGGGAGCCCGCCCAGCTGGTCCTTGCTGAGGTAGAGAACGTATCCCTCCTCGTCGGCCAGGAGGTTGTTCGAGAACCTGGTGTGCACCTCCGCCAGGCGCTGGTCGATGGCGGCGTAGCGCTCCTTGGCAGAGCCCGTGAGCGTGGCCCCGTTGCGGGCGAAGCCGTCGTGCACCAGGTCCACCAGGCGCTTCTGGTCGGGCCGCAGGCCGGAGGCCCCCCTGTCGTGCACGGCGCGGATGCGGGCGAACAGCGCCGCGTTCTGGACGATCTTGGACTGGAAGTCCGCGAGCTTGGGCGCCATCTCCTGCTGGACCTTGCGGAACTCCGGTCCGGAGAGGTTGTTCGACCACAGGCCGTAATAGGTCGTCACCCGGTCCAGCTCCTCGCCGGCCTTCTCCAGGGCCACGATGGTGTTCTCGAAGGTGGGGGGAGCCTCGTCCGCCGCGATGGCGTCGATCTCGCGGAGGTTCTCCGCCATGGCGGCCTCCAGCGCGGGCTGGAAGTCCTGCACCTTCACCTTGTCGAAGGCGGGGACGCCTCCATAGGGACCGGTCCACTCCTGGAGGAGGACGTTGCCGCTCGGCTTGGCGCTTGCCGGCTCGGGCGTCTTGGTCGCCCCCGCGCAGGCGGCGAGGAGCAGGAGGGTGGCGGCAAAAGCGGCGATCGAGGCTTGGCGTCGCACGTGGAGGTCCCTTTCTGGCGTGGTGCCCGGCGCCATTGTACGGGCCGGGCGGCGCTTGGTTATCCTCGACCGCGATGGCGCAGGTGCAGCCCCGTCTGGGTGCCTTCGACACGGCCATGGTCGTCGTCAGCCTGGTCATCGGCATCGGCATCTTCCGCACGCCGGCCATGGTGGCGAGCGCGTCCGGGACCCCGGCGCTCTTCTTCACCGCATGGCTCCTGGGCGGCCTGGTCAGCCTGGCGGGGGCCCTCACCTTCGCCGAGATCGGCTCCCGGTTCCCGCACGCCGGCGCCTATTACAAGGTGGTGGCCGACGGCTACCACCCCGCACTCGGCTTCATGCTGAACTGGTCCTACGTGCTCATGCAGGGCGCGGGGGCGGCGGGCGTGGCCTTCGTGGGGGCGGAGTACCTGGGCCGCCTGGTACTGCCTCCGGACCTCCGCACACCCGGGAACACGCTCGGCCTGGCGCTGGCGCTCCTCGTGATCCTCCTGTCCGCCAACGCGCTCGGCGTGCGCAGCGGGGCGCGGACCCAGAACGTGCTCTCGGTGCTGAAGCTCGCGATGATCGCCGGGCTGGTGGGCGTGGGATGGCTGCTGCACCCTACCGCGGTCACGACTCCCGGCGCGGGCGCACCCTCGGGGAATCTCCTCGCCGCCTGCGTGGCCGTCTTCTACTGCTATGGCGGCTACCAGAACGCGCTGAACCTGGCGGCCGACGTGCGCGGCGCGCGTCGGAGCCTTCCCCTGGGGATCGTCGGCGGCATGCTGGCGGTCACCGCGGCCTACCTCACGCTCAACGCCGCCTACCACCACGTGCTCGGCGTTCCCGGCATCGCCGGCGCCACCCTGGTGGCAGCGGACCTGGCGCGCGCCTGCCTCGGTCCCACCGGAGAGGCGGTGATCTCCATCGCCATCTTCCTCTCCGCGGCAGGCTTCGTGAACGCCACCATCCTCCAGCTCCCTCGAAGCTACCTGGCCATGGCCGGGGACGGCCTGCTGCCCGCGGCCTTCGCCAGGATCAACGCCAGGACGCAGGTGCAGGGCTTCGGCCTCGCCTTCGTCGCCGCCACCATGCTGATCCCGGCGTTCTTCCTGGGCTCCTTCGAGACCCTGCTGAACTACGTGATGTTCACGGACTCGGTGGGGCTGGTGCTGGTTGCGTCCACGGTGTTCGTCCTCCGCCGCCGGGGGACGGGAAAGGACGAAGGCACGCCCTTCCGGGTGCCGCTCTACCCCGTCCTGCCGCTGCTCTACCTGGCGTGCCTGGTCGCCATCTGCGTCTACGTGGCGGTCACGCGCCCCGGCCTGGCCATGGCGGGGACGGGGGTGCTCCTGGCGGGCTGGCCGCTCTACCTGCTCCTGCGCCGCAAACCGCTGCAATCCGGAATCCCGGAACCGCCCCCCATCGAATGACCTTGCCGGAGGTTCCATGAAGCCCAGCCGGAGACACTTCCTGCAGATGGGGTCCGCGGCGGCCGCGACCGGTCTGCTCGTTCCGCACGCGACCCTCGCCGCCGCTCCGGTCTCCGACTCCTTCCCGAGTCACCCGCCGGAGCTGGCACGGGAGATGGTCGGCGTCTCCCACGGCAACGTGGCACGGGTGAAGGAGCTGCTGGCGGAGCGGCCCTCGCTCGCGAAGGCGGTATGGGACTGGGGCTTCGGCGACTGGGAGACGGCGCTCGGCGCCGCCTCGCACGTGGGGAACCGCGAGATCGCCGAGCTGCTGATGGCGCAGGGGGCGCGGCCGGACCTGTTCACGGCGGCCATGCTCGGGTGGCTCGACGTGGTGAAGGCCTACGTGGCGGCGAACCCGGGGATCCAGCGCCTCAAGGGGCCGCACAGCATCCCGCTCCTGGCTCATGCCGAGGCGGGAGGGGAGAAGGCCGCCGCCGTGGTGGCCTATCTCAAGACTCTCGAGGGCGCCGGAGAGCGGCCCACCGACAAGGAACTTCCAGGGGAGGAGATCGACGCGCTGGTCGGCGTCTACGCCTTCGGGCCGAAGCCGGCGGACGCCTTCGAGGTCGAGCGGCGCAAGGGAGGCGGCATGCCGGGCCAGCTCACGGTGAAGCGGGTGGAGGGCGCACCGCGCAACGTCTTCCACCTCGGCGACCGCGTCTTCCAGCCCGCGGGCGCGGAGGCGGTGCGCCTCAAGTTCTCAGGAGAGTCGCCGGCGAAGACGCTGACCGTGCTCGAGCCCGCGGCGGGGACGAGCGCGACGCGGCGGACGTGATCGTCAGACCGGCAAGACGAGCAGGGCAGAGCGCTCCCGCGCACAAGCAGAGCCGTGCAGTCGACCTCAACTGGCCTCCAGCCGCATCGGCATCCCGCGCGAGGGCGCGAACGTGACCCCGCGGCGCACCACGCGGGGGATGTAGCCGGGCACGGCCACCGGACGGCGGCGGCGCAGGATCTCCCGGAGCACGATCCGCATCTCCTGGAGCGCGAAGACCCGGCCGACGCAGGTGCGGTTCCCGCCGCCGAAGGGGAAGAAGTGCTGCGGGCGGGGGTTCTCTCCGAGGAAACGTGCGGGGTCGAAGCGCTCCGGGTCGGGCCAGACGTCGGGGCGCCGGTGGGCCAGCCAGATGTTGGGGGCGAGAACGACGCCGGCGGGAAGCGATCGGCCCGCGACCGATTTCGGCTCGGCCAGCTCGCGCACCACCATGGGCACCACCGGGTGGAGGCGCATGGTCTCCAGGATCACCGCATCCAGGTAGCGCGTCTCCTCCGTGCTTCGGGCCTCTTCGATCGCGCGCTCCAGCACGTCGGCGTGGCCGGCCAGGCGGTGCAGCGTCCAGGCCAGGGACGTCGCGGTCGTCTCGTGCCCCGCCACCAGCAGCGTCATCAGCTCGTCGTGCAGCTCCTCGTCGGAGAGGTCGAGGAGGAGCGAGAGCACGTCCTTGGTCGGGCTCGGCTCCCTGCGGCGTCGCGCGATCTCCTCGTGGAAGAGCGCGGTCACGGCCTTCTTGCGCTCCAGGAACAGCCCCATGGGCAAGAGGGGGCCCATCGCCTTCTGGAGCGGCGAGAGACGCAGCGAGCCGCTGCGGCCGACGAAGAAGAACATGGCGGGATTCGTGCCCAGGGAGAGCAAGCGCGTCAGCGCCGCGCACAGCTCCTCCCGGCGCACCGCCTCCCGCACCCCGATCACCGTCTCCACGATGATGTCCATGGTCAGGGCGGCGAAGGCCGGTTGCACCGGGAAGGCTCCATCTGTTGGCCATTGCTGGAGATGGCGGAGCGCTGCAACCTGCATCGCCTCCGCCGCGGCGCGCAGCGCGTGCCCATGAAAGGGGGGCATCACCATCTTTCGGCGCTGCTTGTGGTGCTCCCCGTCCAGGAGGAGGAGGGACTCCTCGCCCAGCAGCGGCTTGAGGATCCGGTTTCCTTTCCCGCTCAAAAAAGTCGCGGGGTCCCCGGAGAAGACCTCCGCCACCGCCGTGGGATCGCTGGTGAAGACGTAGGGCGGGTATCCCGGGAAGCGGATGGTGAAGGTGTCCCCGAAGCGCCGGGCGCAGGATTGGAGAAACGGCACGGGGCGGAAGGCCCAGAGCGCGATCTGTGCAGCGGAGGGGAGAGTGGGGCCCGGTGGAAGAACGGATTCCCCGCTCACGACGCGATCCTGCCCAGCAGGCGCAGGAGTCCGTCCGCGACCGTCAGCGGATGGGGCGGGCAGCCGGGGACGTAGAGGTCCACCGGCAGGAGCGCATCGGCACCGCCGGCGACGTGGGGATGTCCTCGGAAGATGCCGCCGCTCACGGCACAGGCCCCGACCGCGAGGACCAGGCGCGGCGCGGGGATCGCCTTCCAGGTCTTCTCCACGGCCAGGCGCATGTTGTCGGGGATCGGACCGGAGAGCACGAGCCCGTCCGCGTGGCGTGGCGACGCCACGAACTGCACGCCGAAGCGGGCGAGGTCGAACACGACGTTCCCCAGTGCGGTCAGCTCCGCCGTGCACCCGCTGCAGTCGCCCGCCGACACGTGGCGCAGCTTCAAGGAGCGGCCGAAGAGCCTGCGCATCTGGCGATCGAGCGCCGTGGCCAGCCGGACTCCCTCCGCCGCCCGCAGGTCCTCCCGGGTGCGCGCCGCCATGCGGGGGTCGGCGGTGTAGCGGATCGCTCCTTCTGGACAGGCCTCCACGCAGTCCTGGCAGAACACGCACCGCCCCAGGTCGATCCTCGCCGGCCCCTCTCCGAGGAGGATGGCGTCCGTGGGGCAGGCGTCCGCGCACGACCGGCAGCCGTCCGGGCAGCGGCCGGGATCGAGGGCCGGCCGGCCGCGGAACCTCGAGGGGAGGGAGGCCACCGCCTCCGGCAGCGCGACCGTCCGGTGCCCCTGCTGCCATCGGATCCGGAGGAGGCTCACAGGTCGTGCCCCGCGTAGGAGAGGTTGAAGCTCTTGTTGCACAGGGGGAAGTCGCTGACCTGCATCCCCCGCAGCGCCACGGCCAGCCCGGTCCAGTTCTGGAAGGAAGGGTCCTTCACCTTGTAGCGCACGATCCGCCCCCCTTCGCCGGCGACCGCGGCGTGTGCGATCTCGCCGCGCCATCCCTCCACCAGGCTGACCGCCAGGCCACCGGGCACCGGCGGTCCGCAGGGGACGCGGAGGGGCCCCTCCGGGAGCATCGGGAGCAGGTCGAGCAGGAAGTCGGTCGAGCGCTCGGTCTCCACCCAGCGCACCTGCGCCCGGGCCAGCACGTCGCCGGTGCTCGCGGTGGCGACCGGGATGGGCCGAGGGCGCCAGCCGGCGCCCGGATGATCCGTGCGGACGTCCCGGGGGAGGCCGCAAGCACGCGCCACCGGTCCCAGCAGGCCCAGCTCCTCGCACGTGTCGTGCGCCAGAACCCCGGTCCCCTCGAGTCTCGCCCGCACGGAGGAGCTTCCGAAGAAGTACCGGGCCACGGCGGACAGCTCGCGCCGGGCGTCCCCCAGCCGCCGCACCATGTCGGCGGCGGCATCGGCGGGAAGATCCTGGAGCACCCCACCGGGCCGGACGAGACCGCGCCCGTACCGGTTCCCGCTCAGGGCCACGAGGAGGTTCAGGAACTCCCCCCGGAGGCGCCCGAACCAGGCCGACGTGGGAAGAAACGCGATGTCGGCACCGAGGGCGCCAAGGTCTCCCACGTGGTTCGCGACCCGCTCCAGCTCCAGCGCCACCGCGCGCAGCGCGCAGGCCCTGGGCGGCGGCTCGCAGCCGGCCAGGGCCTCCATGAGCTGCGCGTGGGCGAGCGCATGCCCGACCGCGGTATCGCCGGCGATCGATTCCGCCAGGATGGGGGAGCGCTTGTCGGGCCCGCCCGCCAGCGCCTGCTCGATGCCCCGGTGCTGATACCCGAGGTGGATCTCCAGGCTCAAGACCTTTTCCCCGTGGCACTGGAGCCGGAAATGGCCCGGGTCGATGAGGCCGGCGTGGACCGGCCCCACCGCGACCTCGTGCACCTCGTTCCCCTCCACGGGGAAGAACGGGTAGAGACCGTCGTGGCCGGCGCGCAGCGGCTTCAGCCAGGGATGACCTTCGGGACGCAGGCCGTGCTGCTCGTGCACCTCGCGCTCGAAGTTGTGGGCCTGCGGGCAGTCGGGGGTGAGCGAAGGGAAGCGCCCGGCGACGTCGGTGGCCACGACCGACAGCGTCCCCGCCCTGTCGTCTCCCAGCGCCGCGTACAGACGCACGGCCCCATCGACCTCGCGGCCGAACAGCGCCACGATCCTCTTCCCCGCGGCGGTTTCCCGGACCACGGCGCGCCGGAACTCCCCCGGGTCCAGCCGGGGGACCGAGGCCTCGGGGACGGAGGAGCCGTTCCGCAGCGTCACGGCGCCACCGCGAGCGCAAGGCTCGCCTGCTCGAGGACCGCGGACAGCGCGGGGGGCACGTAGATGCCGAGGACGGCCACTCCGGCGATGAGGAGAAGCGGCGGCAGCACCGCGGTGAGCGGCTCGCTCCGCCGCGTCCCGGGCGCTTCCCCGGACTGCGCCATGCGCAGGACGATGGTGGCCATGCCGATGAAGATCGTGGTCAGCAGCCCGAGGTACAGGACGGCCACCACCGTGCGGCCCTCGTCCAGCGCCGCCTTCAGGATCAAGAGCTCGCTCAGGAACGTCCCGAAGGGCGGCGAGCCGGTGATGGCGAAGAAGCCGGCCACCCAGAGAAGACCCGACCAGGGAAGGGTGCCCAGCAGCCCGCGCACCTCGTGAGCGGACTTGGTGCGATAGGCGGCGAGGACGTTGCCGGCCACGAGGAACAGCCCGCCCTTGGTGAGGGAGTGATTGACCGCGTGGAGCATGCCGCCATAACGGCCGGCCCCCCCCAGTCCCACGGCGAGGGCCAGGATCCCCATGTGCTCCACGCTCGAGTAGGCGAGCATGCGCTTGAAGTCCGCCTGTCCCAGGATCAGGCCCGCCGCGAAGGTCATGGACAAGAGCCCGAAGATCACCAGCAGGCGGGCGACGAAGCGGCCGTCGCCCGCGGCGGAACTGATCTGGCAGGCCCGCAGGATCCCCAGGAAGGCGCAGTTCAGCAGGGCCCCCGACATGAGCGCGGAGACCAGGGAGGGGGCTTCGCTGTGTGCGTCCGGGAGCCACGCGTGCAGCGGGGCCAGTCCCATCTTCGTCCCGTAGCCGACCAGCAGGAAGATGAGAGCGGCGCGCAGCCATACCGGGTTCAGGTGAGGACCGGCGCCGATCAGGTCTCCCAGAACCATGGGGACCTGGCCCTCCGTCGGGCTCGCGGCAGACACCGCGAGGAAGAACGTGCCGAGGAGGGCGAGCGCGATCCCCACCGAGCAGAGGAGGAGGTACTTCCAGACCGCCTCCAGCGAGCGGTGGTGCCGGTGGAAATAGATGAGTGGGGCACTGGCCAGCGTGGTGGCCTCGATGGCCACCCACAGCAGACCCATGTGGTGGCTGACGACGACCAGGCTCATGGCGGCGAGGAAGAAGAGGAGGCAACCGACGAAGACGCGCTCGGGCGCGTCGGCGAACATCGCTCCCTCTTCGAAGTCGCGGCGTGGCCCCACCCCTTCCCGCTGCAGGTAGCCGATGGCATAGAACGCCGATACCAGGAACAGGCCGCTGGTGATGGCCAGGAAGACCAGGCCCACCGCGTCGAGCTGCAGCCAGCCGCCCGCCACACGCCCCCCGCCGCCCGCCACCCAGCAAAGCGCGACCGTGCCGGCGTGCGCCATCGCGGTGAGCAGCAGCAGGGCGCGACGGATCCGGTCCGAGCGCAGCGCGACGGCCAGCAGGCCAGCCGCGGCGGGAACCAGCACGAGAGCCAGCAACCTCACGGAACGTCCCTCAGGTTCGTCAGATGATCGACGTCGATGGAGTCGAACTGTCGGTGGATGTGGTGAAGGGCGATGCCCATCACGAAGATCCCGATGAAGATGTCCAGGAGCACGCCCATCTCCACCAGCCAGGGCATCTTTCCGGAGAGGGTGAGGCCGAAGACGAAGATTCCGTTTTCCAGGACCAGGTATCCCAGCACCTGCGTGGCGGCCTTGCGGCGGCTGACGATGATGAACATCCCGATCAGGGCCGTGGACAGCGCCACCGGCACCAGCAAGGGCGAGATGGCGGGGAACGGGAGCGGCAGCCGGTTTCCCAGGACGAAGCTGCCGCCGATGAGGACCGCCCCCACCAGCATGGAGAGGCTGTAGCCGACGTAGGGCGTGACCTCCCGGCGCACGGCCTCGTCGCGCGTGGCCCGGAACAGGAGAATGGGGAAGACGAACCCCTTGAGGCCGAGGCTCAACCCCGCGAGCAGGACGGCGCGGGCCGTCAGCGCGTGGGGGTCGGCCAGGAGGGGCACGATCCCCAGCACGATCCCCTGGAGGGCGACGATGCGGATGAGCGCCCCCAGACGGCTGGCGGCCAGGGCGAAGAGGTCGACCAGCACCACCAGGATCAGGAGCTGCTCGGTCGCCTCGGCCAGCACCCGCGCCATGCTCACGCCCCGCTCACCTCAGGGTCAGGACGAGCCCGAAGGCCGAGAGCACCGTCGCCCCCAGCAGGAGCTGGGGAACGCGAGGGAGCTGCAGGCGGGCCATCGTCGACTCCAGCAGGCCCACGGCGACGCACACGCAGCCGATACCGGCGAGGAAGATCGCGGCATCGGCCAGGGAGTTACCCGTCCCCGCGGGGAAGGCGATCCCCACCAGCAGCACCGCGAACAGCCACAGCTTCAGCGCCGCCGCGTACTCGAAGAAGGCGAGGTCGGGCCCGCTGTGGTCGAGCACCATCACCTCGTGGATCATCGTCAGCTCCAGGTGGGTGCTGGGATCGTCCACGGGGACGCGGGAGTTCTCGGCCAGCAGCAGCACGAACAGGCTGGCGAGCAGCAGCGCGCGAGAGGCGCCCATGACGAGCCAGGCGTGGCCGGCCTGGGGGCCCGCCATCTCCGAGAGGGAGAGGCTCTCCGTCCCCCGGGCCAGCGTGGCCAGGCAGAGGAGGAGCGCGGGTTCCACCAGCACCGAGAAGGTCGTCTCCCGGCTGGCGCCCATCCCCTCGAAGCTGGATCCCGTGTCCAGCGCGGCCAGCACGGTCGCGAAGCGCACCGCCGCCAGGAGGAGGACCAGGAGGACGAGGTCGCCGGCGAAGGCGACCGGTGCCCTCTGCCCGAGGGAGGGCAGCAGCAGCAGCGCACCGAGCACCCCCGCCAGGGAGGCGACCGGTCCGGCACGGAAGACCACCGTGGTGGTGTCGCTGTAGACCGCGCCCTTCCCGAGCAGCTTGGCCAGATCGCGCCAGGGTTGAAGGAGGGGCGGTCCGGAACGCCCGGCCACCACCGACTTGACGCGGGTGACGAGCCCCTGGGCGATGGGGGCCAGGAGCAGCGCGGCCAGGGGTCCGATCCAGACCCGGGCGGTCACCGCAGCGCCCCTTGCGAGGACACGAACCAGGCCAGCAGGGCGATCAGCGTGGCCACGATGTACAGGACGTAGAGCTGCACCCGCCCGTGATGGAGCCAACGCAGACGCGACATGCCGTCGCGGATCGTCTGGAAGGCCGGGCCGTAGAGCTGCTCCTGGAAGGGTCGCGTCACTTCCGAACGGAGCGAGGCCCGCAGGGGGAAGAGCCCTGCCGGCAGCACGACCCGGAGGCGCACCGGGAGCACGACGGCGAACATCTCCCGGATGGGCTGCGCGAACGACGAGGCCGTGTACTGCATGCGCGCGCTGGGGTTCTCGTACCCGCAATCCCAGGTGGGGGCGACGGCCACACGGCGTCGCCTCAGCAGGACCCACCGGATCCCCGCCAGCCCCCCAGCCAGCGCCAGCAGCAGCGTGAACAGGCGGGGGATGGTGCCCGCGAGAGGCGCTGCACCCTCGATTCCCGCGCCGACCACGGCACCGACCAGGCGCAGCGGCAGCCCGGGCAGGAAGCCGAACAGCAGGCAGGCGCTCGCCAGCAGCACCATCGGAGCCTGCATGAACGGCGAGGGCTCCCGTGCCTCCACCGCCGCCTCGCTGCGGGGGCGCCCCAGGAGGGCGAGCCCGGCCAGGCGCAGGAAGCACGCGGCCGCCAGTCCACCGGCCAGGGCCAGGCCCACCAGGGCGGCCAGGGCGAGCAGACCGGAGGCGCCGGGCAGGTCGATCACGCTGCGGAAGGAGGCGAGGAAGAGCAGGAACTCCCCCGCGAACCCGTTGAAGGGCGGAAGGCCGGCGATGGCCGCCGAGCCGGCCAGGAGGCAGGCGCCGGTGACGGGCATGCGCGCGAGCAAGCCGCCCAGACGATCGATCTCGCGCGTCCCGGTCTCGTGCGCGATCGCGCCCGCTCCCAGGAACAGCGCGCCCTTGAAGAGGGCGTGGTTGGCCGCGTGCAGGAGGGCACCGGCCATGCCCAGGGTGGCCACCGCCGGCAGCCCGTAGCTGCGGCCGAGCAGCCCGATCCCGATCCCCACGGTCACGAGCCCGACGTTCTCCACGCTCGAGTAGGCCAGAAGGCGCTTGATGTCCTGCTGGATGACGGCGAAGAGCACGCCCACCAGGCCGGAGACGAGCCCGAGGCCGAGCAGGACCACCCCCCACCAGGGGGCGGGGTCGCCCAGGAAGGAGAGCGCGCGCAGGAGCCCGTAGATCCCCATCTTGATCATGGCGCCCGACATCAGCGCGGAGACGTGGCTGGGCGCCGCGGGATGGGCCTCGGGGAGCCAGACGTGGAACGGCACGAGGCCCGCCTTGGTGCCGAATCCCACGACGGCGAGCAGGAAGAGCAGACCCGCCCCTGCGGGGGCGCGCACGGAGGCCGCGGCCTGCCACAGCCCGAAGTCGGCGCTGTCCGTGGCGGAGATGAGAGACGCGAAGAGGCCGAAGAGGAAGGCGGTCCCGGTGTGGGTGGCGATCAGGTACAGCCAACCGGCGTCCCTGACCTGCGGCGATCTGTCCTCCAGGGTGACCAGGAAGAAGGAGGCGAGCGCCATCCCCTCCCAGGCCAGCAGGAACAAGACACCGTTCCGGGCCAGCACCACGAGGGCCATGGACGCGATCAGCAGGTCGAAGAAGAACCATGCCGCCCCCAGGGCTCGTTTGTGCGCGAGATAGGCCGCCCCGTACACGGCGGTCAGCAGACCGAGACCGAACACGAGGAGGAGGAAGAAGGCCGAGAGTGGATCGAGGCCGAGGGCGAGCTCGCCGTAGGGGACAGCCCACGAGCGCCGCCAGGCGAGCGGTGCCTCCCCGAACGAGGAGAGCGCGCTCCACAGACCGACGGTGCAGCCGGCGACGCAGCCGCCGCAACCGATCAGGTTGGCCAGGCGCGGTCGCGAGGATGCCGCAAGGGCTCCCACCCCTCCGGCCGCCAGGAGCAGGAGCGCGACCTGGACCGTGCCCAACGTCCTCCTCGTGCAGCGACAGCGCGCAGGGTGGAGGAGCGCGAGCCCGTTGTCAAATTCGAGCCAGGGCTCAGGGTGCCTTGCCCGCCCCCGTGGGATGAAGGAACCCGTTCACGGCCGAGACGAACAGCGCCGGCTGGTCCACGAAGGTCATGTGCCCCGCCTCCGGGAAGACCACGAGCTTCGACCCCGGGATCAGCGTCTGCATGGTCCGTGAGATCGAGGGGGCGCACTCGTCGTGGTCGCCCACGGTGATCAGCGTGGGCACCTTGATCGAGGGGAGGCGGTCCGCGTATTCCGCGGAGGCCAGGTTGCCGTCGATGACGAACTCGCCGTGCGAGCCCCACATCTCGCGGTACAGGTCCCAGGACATGCTGCCGGAGGCGAGAGGGTCGAAGTTGGGGTCGGGCTTGCGCACGTATAGGTAGGGGAAGTACCCCTCGCCCCAGGCCGCCGTCATGTAGTCGTCCGTGTAGCGGCCCTTCTGGTAGTCCTTGCCGTGCCCGTAGAGCCCGTCCTTCTCCATCCTGGTGATGCGCTCCCGCAGCTCCGCAGGCATGGCCAGCTTCATGCCCTCGAACACCTCGTTCATGGCGGCCGTGCTGTGGAAGGTGCTGCAGAGGATCAGCTTGCGCACCGCGCTCGGGTACTTGAGCGCGTACTCCTGGGCCAGGACGCCGCCGTAGGAATGGCCCAGGACGTGGATGGGCCCGAGCTTCAGGGCCTTGCGCACCGCCTCCACGTCGTCCGCCATGGCGGCGACGGTGTAGCGGTGCGGGTCGTCGAGCTTCTCCGACTTCCCCGACCCGCGCTCGTCGATGAAGACGAGCCGGTTCCCCCGCGCCAGCGGCATCAGGTAGGGGAGGAAGTAGTCGTGGGAGGCTCCGGGGCCGCCGTGCAGCACCACGAGGGGCTCACCCCGGCCCACCGTCTCGTAGTAGACGAGCACCTCTCCCGTGTCCACGAACCCCTGCTCCAGGGGCAAGACGGAGGATGGGGCGAGCAGGGCGGCGGTCAGCGCGGCGGCCAGGTGGAGCATGGGACCCTCCCTATTTCGCTGCCAGTCTCCGGATCGTCGCCAGCATCTCCTCCGGGGGCGCATCCTTCGAGAGGTAGGCGGCGGCCCCGCAGGCATAGGCCTGCTCCACGGTGTCGGGGTCGTCGAGGCCGCTGAACACCACCACCCGCGCCTGGGGGTGGGCGCGCGAGGCATGGCGCAGCGCGTCCATGGGGTCGGGCCCCGGCATGCGCAGGTCGAGCAGCACCACGTCCGGCCGCTCCGCCGCCAGCACGTCCGCCAGCTCCGCCGCCGAAGGGAGCGACGCCACGCACTCCATGTCCGGCTCGGCGCCCACGATCAGCCCGTAGAGGGTGCGGGTCGCCGCATCATCGTCCACGCACAGGACCCGGATCTTCCGCTCCATGCCTTCTCTCCACGTCCAGCAGGAGTTTCACGGCGTCGTACAGCTCGTCCGGCTCCACCGGCTTGGCCACGTGCCGCTGGTAGCCTGCGCGCCGGGCGCGCTCCCGGTCCTCGGGTCGGGCAAAGGCGGTCACCGCAATGGCCGGCATGCCGTAGCCGCGCCGGCGCACCTCCTCCAGCAGGGCATAGCCGTCGCCGTCCGGCATCGCGAGGTCGGACACCACCAGGTCGGGCGCATGCCCGCGGATCGCCTCCAGCGCCGCCCGTGCCGAGCCGACCGCGGTCACGTCGGCGCCGCATTCCCGCAATAGCCCGGCCAGGACCTCCCGGGCATCCGCCTCGTCGTCCACCACCAGGACCAGCCTGCCATCGAGGGCCAGCGCATCCGTCGGGGCCTCCGCGGTCAGGGGCAGGCGGATGGTGAAGGTCGCCCCGGCACCGTCTCCCGCGCTCCAGACCACCACCGTCCCCCCGTGCAGGTCCACGAGCTGCTTCACGATGGAGAGGCCGAGCCCCAGCCCTCCATGAGCACGGGAGGTCGTGGCGTCTTCCTGGCGAAAGCGGTCGAACACGTGGGGAAGGAACTCCTGCCGGATCCCCTTCCCGGTGTCCTGCACGCGCACCTCCACCTCCGCGCCGGCCCGGTGCAGCGCGACCGCCACCGTGCCCCCGGACGGCGTGAACTTCAGGGCGTTGCTGAGGAGGTTCCCCACCACCTGCTGCAGGCGACCGGGGTCGCCCCGAGTCGGGAAGGTGCCGGGGTCGATCGCCTGCGCCAGATGGACGCCCTTGGCGGCGGCCGCGGGTTCCATCGCCTCCAGCGCGGTCTCCACCACCCGCCGGAGGTCGAGCGGTTGCAGCTCCAGGCGCAGCTTGCCGGAGACGATGCGGCTGACGTCGAGCAGGTCGGCGATGAGCTTGCTCTGCACCCGGGCATTGCGCTCGATGACCTCGAGGCCGGAGGCCACCATCTCCCGCGGGGCCGTCTCCTTCCTCAGGAGGTGGATCCACCCCAGGATGGCGTTCAGCGGCGCGCGCAGCTCGTGGGAGACCGTGGCCAGGAACTGGTCCTTCAGCCGGTTGGCCGTCTCGGCCTCCATGCGCGCCGCCCGCTCCCGTTCCTCGCTCTCCCGCAGGCCGCGTGCCTGGCGGCTGAGGGCGTTGGCCGTCCACCAGAGGAGCGCCAGGAAGAGACCGAACTCCAGGAGCGTGCGCACGGCCGTGCCGGACACCGTGTCGTACAGCCCGAGGTGCTCGCCCTGCAGGCGCATCCATCCCAGGAGCAGGGACACCGCCACCATGGGGAGGAGGATGCGGCGGACCATGGCCCCGCCGGCGTCGTCCCGGCGCATCACCTCGGCCAGGCCGCTGTCCGGGAGGGCCGCGATGAGGCCGATGGCCAGGGCCGCGCTCATCGTGGCCATCTGGAAGGAGATCCCGGTGACGCGGGCCAGGCCGTACAGCTCGCGCACCCCGTAGAGGTAGCCCACGAGAGAGAGGGCGGCGAGGGCGAGGACGACCGTCCCGATCGCGCTGGCGGCGCGGCGAGCCCGTGGCGTCCCGCCGCCCAGACAGAGCCCCAGCCCCAGGAGGAGAAAGCTCAGCGAGGCGGGGGGGCCCATGCGGCCCGGCGCCATGGTGGCCACGGCCCCTGGGGGCTCGTCGAAGAGGAGGGTGTCGATGCCGAGATCCATGCGCAGGACGTGCTCGGCCAGCGTCAGACCCCCTGTCAGGGCGACCACCACCGCCAGCATGCGGACCAGGAGTTTCTGTCGGGGAGCGATCGCCAGCACGAGCACCGCAGCTCCCGCCAGGATGGCCGCCAGCGACGGGTTCGCTTTCATGGTGATGCCCGTGTCCATCCAGTCGGTCAGGCGGGGCCTGGGCAGGGCCCAACCGAGCAAGGTGAGCGTGCCGGCGGCCATGGCGTAGAGCGCGGCGGCCGCCGCCACGGACCGGCTGGCCGCGGACCCTGGAGGGGGGCTGTGGGGACGGGGCATGGTGCGACAGAGATTAACAAGAAAAGGGAGAGCGGGGCAGGCGCATCCGCGGCACAATGGCGGCACACCCACCGACCGAGAAGGAGACCCCCCCATGGCCGTCAAGAAAGCCCGAAAGAAAGCTGCCTCCAAGACTGCCCGCAAGAGATCCGGCACCGGTGTGAAGGCCAGGACCAAGCGCGCGGTGCGCGCGGTGCTCGTGGGCGCCGCCGCCGGCGCCCTCGCCGGAGCGGTGCGCGGCGCCGCCCAGGCCGGGAGCAAGGAGATGGGGCTGCGCTCCGCAGTGCCGGAGGGCGAAGGCGGGACCGTGGCGCGCGCCCGTCCCAAGCGCAAGGCCGCGCGCACGTCCTCTGGAAACCGAGGAGGAGCAACCGCGCGCCGCCGGGCACGATGACGGAGCGGGAACGACCCGCGCGGTCCCGCGCGCCCCCCCGCATCAGGGACGGAATCGCCCCGGATCTGCCGATCCTCCAGGCCACCGGGCCCGCTAGGATCTGCCCGTGGTGCGCCGGGTGGCGGTGGGATGGCTGATCCTGGGGCTGGCCGCCTGCGCCGTCCGCGCCGAGAGCGGCCCGGAGCTGACCTGGGAAAGCGACTGGAAAGCCGCTCAGAAGCGCGCGGCCCAGGAGATGCGCCCGGTCCTGATCGACTTCGCGGCCGACTGGTGCGGTCCGTGCCGAAAGATGGATCTCGAGTTCTGGCCGCGGCCCGAGGTGCGCGCCCTTGCGGACCGATTCGTGCGCGTCCGTGCCGACTACGACACGGCCACGGTGCTCCGGCAGCGCTACGGCATCCACAGCATCCCCAACGTGCTCGTGCTCGATCCGTGGGGGAGCCGGCTCGGTCAGCTCGTCGGCTGGGGAGAAGGGGCCGATCGGCACCTCCTGCTGCTGCGGGCCGTCCCCGCGGACTTTGCGTCTCTGGCGGCCGACGCCCGGGCGGCGGCCGAGGGGCGCGCGGACGGGCTGGCCTACGAGCGCCTGGGCGAGGCGTACTTCCCCGGTGTCCTGGCGGGTGCGAGCCGGGACTACTTCGAGAAGGCCGTGAAGACCCGGGAGCTGAAGGCCGATCCCCCGAGGCTGGCGCGTGCCCTGGCCAAGCTGGGCTGGTGCGGGCTGAAGCTCGACGATCCCGCGGTGGCCAGGAAGTGGTTCGAGAAGTCCCTCGACGTCAAGACGGCCCGCTCGGACATTGCGCTGGCCGGGTTGGCGGTGACCTACGCGCGCCAGGGCAAGGCCGACCGGGCCAAGGTGCTCCTCGACGAGCTGCGCGCGAGCTACCCGGGATCCGAGCTGCTCACCGTGGCGATCCGGGAAATGGAACGGCCTCCCTAGCGCCGCTGCAGGGTGCGCGTGCTCCCGGAGGTGTCGGTCCGCTCGACCTCCCAGCTCGCGGGGGCGACCGGGGCTTCCGGGGTGCCCCAGGTGATCGTGGGGTTGTCCATCCCGAAGTCCCACACCTGGAAGATGAAGAACAGCGTGGGGTCCCCGACGTGGAAGCGCAGCTCGTCCACGTCCTGGATGACGCGGTTCCAGGCCGCATCCGCGTCGCTCTCCGCGCAGTTCAGCACGTTCCAGCCGCGCGGCATGGTGGCGCTGTCGGAGGGGACCTTGAACTTGTACCCCCGCCAGATGCTGTTGGGCGAGGGACCCGGCTTGTTCCCGAGCTGATAGATCGAGCAGTCGTCGAAGAAGTCGTCGGGCGTGCCGCCGTCGCTGGTCAGGATCACCGCCACCGGCCGGTCGGCGGAAGAGAAGTCCACCCGGTGCAGCACGAGGTCGATGCCCACGGCGCTGACGCCCTGTTCCCGGTAGTTCCCCGTGAACACCGAGCCTGCCGCCGTGGTACGGGGCTGCGGCGCGTAGGTGTCGAGGTCCGGGAAGTGCAGGTAGGCGCCGGGATGGCCGCCGATGGGATCGATCGCCTCCAGATCCATGTTGCCGAGGCTCCAGCCCCCGGTGTTGTGGCCACCCTCGAAGCTCTCCGTGAACGTCGTGGTTCCCGGAGGTGCGGCATGGGACGTCGTGGCGGCGAGCAGGCAGACAGCGAGCGCAGGGATCGCGGTGTTTCTCACGAGGGAACCCCTCCTTGGTGGCCGGTCATTGTGCCACGAAGGAGCGAGACCCTACTTCGCGCGCTCCAGGTAGCTGCCGTCCTGGGTGCTGACCCGGACACGCTCCCCCTCCTCGATGAAGGAGGGGACCTGCACGGTGAGACCGGTCTCGAGCTTGGCGGGCTTGCGCTGGGCGGAGGCGGTGGCGCCCTTGATCCCGGGTGCCGTCTCGATCACCTTCAGATCCACGGCGGCGGGCAGCTCCACGCCGATGGGCACGCCGTCGTACCAGTCCATGTCCACCGTGGACTCGGGGATGACGTACTCCATCGTGTCGCCCAGCACCTCGTCGGAGAGCGCGACCTGCTCGTACGTCTCCAGGTCCATGAAGTGATAACCCTGGGCGTCGTGGTAGAGGTACTGCATCCGCCGGGCGTCCAGGGAGATCTTCTCCACGTCGTCCTCGGAGCGGAACCGGACCTCCTGGTTGGTCCCCATCCTCAGGTTGCGGAGCTTGGTCTGCACCATCCCGCGCAAGTTACCGGGCGTCTTGTGCATCATGGTCATGAC